>CAZSSM010000188.1:0-1533 GCA_964609385.1 uncultured Planctomycetia bacterium | reverse complement strand
CAAATCGCCCAGGTGCTGCCGGAGCCGTCGTCCACGAAACTCCGATCCACATGAACCACTCGGTGCCAACTGAGAAATCGGTTCAACGCCTCCGACGCCAGCTCGCCACCGATCATCGGAATCGTGAAAAACCGCAGTTTCATCGGAGGATCCTTCCTGCGATTGACCCACGCAAACCCGTTGGCAAAGGCTCGCCGCCGGGCCGTCTCCGCGGGGCTCCGCTCCCGCTGAAACGGGGCCCGACGCTCGCAAACAAGCGCGCACCGCTCGGGGTGCTCGGCATCCGCCTCGCTTCTCGTGCTAGAACGGCTGCTCACCTTGCCTGAACTCGACACAGCGAAAGCCCAGGTTGACGATCCGGGCCGACGGGGGCCCGTGGACCCGACAGGCGGCCCGCACGTCCCTAGCGACGTCGCTCCACGACCCACCCCGGAGGACACGGTCGGCGGACGCTGTATCTTCAGTCGAAATCGGTCCGGAATAGCTGACACGCCAAGGATCCGCGCACCACTCCCAGACATTGCCCAGCATGTCGTAAAGGCCCCAACCATTCGGCTGCTTCAATCCCACCGGATGGGTCCCACGATCCGACCCCTCCAGATCGAAGCCCTTGTCCGAATTGCCCCCATACCAAGCGATCGCATCGAGGATCGGATCGCGATCTTCATCGCTCAGATCTCCTACGTAGGTCGCCCTCGTCGTCCCGGCACGGCAGGCATACTCCCACTGCGCTTCGCTGGGCAACGACAGCACCAAACCATCGAGTCGCCTGTTGAGGTGCTCGACGAACCGACGGCAGTCGTCCCAACTCACCTGCTCCACCGGACGCGTCGGGGAATGGAACTGACTCGGGTTCTCTTCGTTACTCAAGACGGCCAACCACAAGGCCTGAGTGCACGGAGTCTCGAACATCCAGAACCCCTCCGCAATCGACACCTCATGCTGGGGCCCTTCATCCTCCCAACGTCCCACCTCGCCCTCAGGGGAACCCATCAAGAACCGACCGGGGGGAATCCAACGCAGACGCTGAGTCACATCACCGATGATGAACTCGGCCCAGAGCCCATACCGATCGCGACCGAAGTCGTTGGCCCAAGGCGGGATCGTCAACGGTTCCAACACGAGCTGCTCGAGATCCGAGGTGATCACCAACGGCCCCAAAGCCGGCAAGGCCACCGAATCGCCAACCCGACGCGTCACGCCAAGACACCCCGCTCCGCTCAAACCGACACGATCTCCACTCGGCTCCGCTTCTCGTTCCGATCCGTGACGGTCTCGCTGCGCACGGGACGCCACCGGCCGGCTGGCTTCCGGCTCCGCCGGCAACGGGCCTGGGCTCCTGAACTCGACACAGCGAAAGCCCCGGAAGACGTACCGGGGCGTCGGGTGCCCGCGGGACCGACAGGCGGCCCGCACGTTCCTAGCGCCGTAGCTCCACGACCCACCCCGGCGGACACGGTCGGCGGCCGCGCTGGCAGTCGGAATTGGTTTATCATAGCTATCACGCCAAGGATCCGCGCACCACTCCCAGAC
>CAZSSM010000187.1:0-1712 GCA_964609385.1 uncultured Planctomycetia bacterium | reverse complement strand
GACAAGACCCTTCGGCTGGAATATCTGAAGTAAGAACTGGAGAAGCCACGATACACACCCGACGAATGTATGCAACTGCGCTTGACCTACGGCCGACCGCTGCACGTCTGGCTCCGGCTCGATAAGGGCGAAGACTCGGTCGAGGAGCGGGTCTACCTAGGCGACATGCCGATCATGATCGGTGGCGGCGAGTTCATCATCAACGGCGCCGAGCGGGTCGTGGTCAGCCAGTTGCACCGCTCGCCGGGCGTCGACTTCGTCGTCGAGATCGAAAGCGGCGACAAGAAGCTGCACGCCTGCCGGGTCATCCCCGAGCGCGGCAGTTGGATCGAACTGCAGGTGACCAAGAAAGACACCCTGGGCGTCCGGATCGATCAGTCGGGTAAGTTCTCGGCCATCACGCTGCTCCGGGCCATGGCGCCGCAGTTCACCGACGACGAGGCGGTCCTGAGGACCTTCTATCCAACCCAGACCGTCACCATCGACGACCCAGACGCCCTCCGCAAACTGACCAACAAGGTCGCCTGCGGTGACGTGGTCGAGCCGGACACCGGCGAGGTGCTCATCGAGAGCGGCCACACGATCACCCAGGTCCAGGCCCAGATCCTGATCGATGCTCAGAGCCCGCCCGAGATCAACGTCCTTTCTCAGATCCGCGACCCGCTGATCCTGCAGTCGATGCAGGAGGATCAGACCGGCGACCACGAGAACGCTCTGCTGAAGATCTACCAGCGGCTCCGGCCGGGCAACCCCGCGCAGTTGGAACGGGCCAAAGAGCTGTTCAACGAGAAGTTCTTCGACACCAACCGCTATCGCCTCGGCAAGGTCGGTCGGTTCCGAATCAATCGGAAATTCAACCAGGACATCCCCGAAGATCAGATGACCCTGGACCCGACCGACTACGTCAACGCGATTAAGTATATCCTCGGCCTCCGACGCGGCGAGCAGCCCGCCGAGCAGCAGGACGAGAGCCGGCCGACGGGGATGCACTACTTGATCGACGATATCGATCATTTGGGCAACCGTCGCCTACGGACCATCGACGAACTGGCCGCCGACGAACTGCGCAAGGGCTTCCTCAAGCTCCGGCGCACCGTCCAGGAGCGGATGAGCCTCAAAGACTCCGAGGAACTCTCGCCCCGCGCGCTGATCAACCCCAAGAGCATCAGCGCGGCGATCGAATACTTCTTCGGTCGTGGCGAGTTGTCACAGGTGGTCGACCAGACCAACCCGCTCTCGCAGTTGACCCACGAGCGTCGGCTCTCAGCGCTGGGGCCGGGCGGCCTGAACCGGAAGCGTGCCGGCTTCGAGGTCCGCGACGTCCACATCTCGCACTATGGCCGGATCTGCCCGATCGAGACGCCCGAAGGGACCAACATCGGCCTGATCAGTTCGTTGGGCATCTACGGGAGTGTCGACAAGTACGGGTTCCTGGTCACACCGTACCGCAAGGTCGTCGATGGCGCGCCCATCGAGAGCGATGAGGACGTGCAGTGGCTCCGCGCCGACGAGGAGACTCAGGCCATCATCGCCCCGGCCGACGCGCCTCGCGACACCAACGGACGGCTGGTCGGTCCGGTCATCGCGCGGCACGAAGGCGACTTCTCCAACGTCTCGCCCGAGAAGGTCCAGTACATCGACGTCTCGCCCAAGCAGATGGTGGGCGTCTCGGCGGGCCTGATCCCGTTCCTGGAGCACGACGACGCCAACCG
>CAZSSM010000186.1:0-2994 GCA_964609385.1 uncultured Planctomycetia bacterium | reverse complement strand
GACGAGGCCGAGACCAGTCTGGTTCGACTCAAACAGCCCGACCCAATCCGGCTGACCTACGCCCAATTGCACGCCCTATGGTCCGACGCAGTGCAAGCGATGCGGCAACGGGCCTCGAACCCCAACGGACCGGCCGTCCAGGCACGCTCCCAAGCCGTCGGGCCGTACCGGATCGCCGTTATCCCGGCCGTCCGCGCCCGCTCCTCCAGCCAGGTCGCCATCCAAGGCATGGGCACCAAGCAGATCGAGCTGCTGATGCCGCCGCTCCGCTCCGGCTCTCGGTCGCGGAAGCTCCTGCTGGCGCTCTGGATATATCAGGACAACAGCCTGGCACTGGCCTACCGGAACTATCGCAACAACGACTGCTATGTCTGTTGGCACTCCGGCCCCAAGCATCAATACAACCTCGACGGTCCGCTCCAACTGCTCTCCACACTCCGGACGATCGGCCTGGAGCAGCCTTCGCAGCTCGAGCAAGCGCTGACCGGTCGGTACAAGCCGCTCCGTCCGGCAGCGCCCGCCGATTGAGCCGAACTGGCCCGGCACGATCACCAGCACCCCTCCACTCAACAACACAACTTTATTTTTAACAAGCCAAGAACACATAAATAAAAATGACGCCGAAACATACATCGCAACTGGCTATACTACAAGAAAATTTTCATCTGTTAACATTATTGAGAAACCATGCGACCAGCCAGGCCCTAGACACGCCTGCCTTCGTCTGATCTGATAAGCCATCCGCCATTCAGCCTTGATCTCCTCGGGAACTCCACGAGGCCCATCCGTTGATCCGATCCGCGCCCGACTTGAGCCGGAGCCGTCGGCTGCGGTATCTCGTGTTTTTCCTGCTCTACACCATGCAGGGAATTCCTTCGGGGTTCGCCCTGACCGCCACAGCCAACCTGCTCATCGATCGGGGTCTGACCGAACAGGCAGTGGCCAACTTCGCCTTCATCATCGGCATCCCCTGGACGGTCAAGTTCCTCTGGGGGCCGCTCATCGATCGCTTCCAGGGCTCGCGGCTGGGGCGTCGACGCCGCTGGGTCCTCATTGCGCAGGGCTGCTCGCTGATCGCCACCGCGCCCCTGCTGCTGGTCGAGAGGCCGGAGTCGCAGTTGCTCCTGCTCCAGTCGGTCTTCCTGGTCCACAGCATCTGCGCCGCACTACAGGATGCCAGCGTCGACGCGATGGCGATCTCGACGACTCCCGAATCGGAACGCGGTCGAACCAACGCCCTGATGCGCGCCGGCTTCCAGGTCGGGCTCGGCCTGGGCGCCGCGGGCCTCGCCGTCGTGCTCGAACACATGGGGTTCCGAGCTGCCGCCATCGGCCAATCGCTCCTGCTGCTCGGATTGACCGCCGCCACTGCTCTGTTCCGAGAACGCCCTGGCGACGCCCTTTTCCCGTGGTCGCCGAGGCTCGTCGATGTTCCCAACAACACCGTCAACGATCCGGAACCCAGCGAGGCCGTTGGATCAGTAGGATTCGTTGACGATCTCCCAGTCGGCACAGATCAGACTCGCGATCAACCGTCCAACCTAACCATGATGCGCCTGCTGGTAGCCCTGGTGCGCGGGCTGTTCCGCCTGGAAAGCATACTGGTCTTCGGCACGATCGCGGCGGGCTTCGCCATGCTCCGCGCGTTCGAACGGCTCTTCTCCAACATGATGATCCTGCAACTGGGCTGGGACAACGCCGAAGTCTCCCAACTGACTGGGCTCTACGGAACGTTGGGAGCTTTGGCCGTCGCACTAGGCGTCGGGTTTATCTCAGACCGGGTCGGCCACCTCCGGATGATGCTGCTCAGCGCGTTGACGATCGCCAGCATCCTGCTGGTCTTCTGCCTGGGCTCACAGGTTTGGTCCGCACCGCTGGTCGCCCCGACGGCCTTGATCGTCTGGAAGATGCTCTACCCGCTGCTGAGCGCCTCGGCGATCCCGTTGGCGATGAGCCTGTGCCGTAAGCCGGTCGAGGGCTCACAATTCACCGCCTACACCTCGATGATCAACCTCTCGGAGATCGGGGCGATCCGACTCACTGGCCAAGCCCGCCTCAGCACCACGACCCCGGTCATCGGCGCCGTCATGGCCATCGCCACACTCACGATCGCCGGACTCGTCGCCGTCCGTGAGGCAGTGCAACGCGACCGGGATCGGTCGGCAAAGCTTAAGGCCGGCTTTCCAGTCGAGGGGTACGGACGTCGAAGCGATCCTGGGGACCGATGATCCGACCGCCAACGCCCAAGGAGTCTCGGCAGGTATGGTCAACGGCAGGTCCGTTTCGAAGGAGTCGAGCGAACCTTGCCCTCCCAAAAACACCCGGCTAAACGAACTGGACAATCGTCCGGGATCGACCCGGCCTGACCTCGACTTCGGTTCAGCGCCCGGATACCTTTGAGGATTCCGGGTGCGTGGGTGATCGTGAACTGTTGGTGGGGAGGATCGACCGGTCCATGGCAACTCGGGTACTCCTGCTGGGGGCCGGCAAGATCGGCCGGATGATCGCGCGGTACCTCGCCCAGACCGGCGACTATCAGGTCCGCGTCGGTGACCTCGATCGGCTCGCCCTCGACCGACTGGCCCAGGGCTTGAACGTCGAGACCCAGGTCGTCGACGCCAGCGACTACCAGGCCCTCACCACCGCAATGGCCGATCGCGACCTGGTTATCTCGGCCTTGAGCTTCGCCTTTGACCCGCTCATCGCCGAGGCAGCCTTGGGCGTCGGGGCCAGCTACTTCGACTTGACCGAGGACGTCGAAACGACGCGCAAGGTCCGAGTCACGGCTTCGAAAGCGCGTCCGGGCCAGATCTTCATGCCGCAGTGCGGATTGGCCCCGGGCTTCGTCTCGATCGTCGCCCACCACCTGACCAAGTCACTGGACCGCGTCGACTCGGTCCGGATGCGCGTCGGCGCCCTGCCGCTGTATCCCTCCAACGTCCTGAAGTACAACCTGACCTGGTCGACCGACGGCTTGATCAACGAGTACTGCAA
>CAZSSM010000185.1:0-3348 GCA_964609385.1 uncultured Planctomycetia bacterium | reverse complement strand
GGGCGACAACGGATGGATGCTCGGAGAGCACGGCATGACCAGCAAAGTCCTGCCATACGAGGAGTCGCTGAGGGTCCCGATGGCCATTGCTGGCCCCTCGACCAAGCCCCGTCACTCTGCGGATCTCGTCCTCAACATCGATCTCACCGCCACGATCTACGAGCTGGCTGGCCTCGATATCCCCGAGTCGGTCCACGGCCGCAGCCTGTTGGCCTTGATCAATCAAGTCTCGACCGACGATTGGCGGACCAGTTTCCTCTACGAGGCTCCGACGCCCCAACTGGGCAGCAGGCCGCTCTGGGCGGTCCGCGACGCTCGTTGGAAGTACGTCGAGACCCGAATTGGCGAGGGTCAAATGTTTCGTGAATTATACGAATTGAACGTCGATCCGATCGAAATGTCGAACGTGGCTGACCAGCCGGAATATCGGCAGACCGCCGAACGTCTCGCCAGTGAGCTCCGCGCGCATCGACGCAGAATCGAGGGTGTCCCGGAAACAGAATCCATCCGACCACCCGATGGTCCCCGTCGGTGATGAATAAAAAATCTCGATGCTCCTCCTCATCCCGATCACGGCTTCATCGGCGACGGCAGCGAGGGCATCCACGAGCGGACTCGGTTCACTCACGAGCGCCGGGGTCGCCAGGCGATGGTCCGCAAGCTCCTCGAAGGACAAACGGAATCAGGCAATCTATGATGATTAATTCAATTCCGGATAGTTCAAAATTTGTGACTACTCCGGGCGCGTTTAAATGAAGATTTTGAACGCGAAGAACCTTTCAAAAGACGAGTATGACGAGTTCGTACCCGATCTCCAACTGTTCACACTCGAACACGCAAGGCGATACGCTAGTCTAGAGCTGCCAGGCTTGACGCGCCCTTTAGCGCTCAGTTGGCGAAGCGACGTGATTAAGCCAAGCGTCCAGGTTGACGGGGCGAACGACGTTATTTGAATGGGCGAGGACGACCGCCTGGTTGCAGGCACACGTCATGGGCAAATCCGATTCTCGTTGGCTCTGCGGAGCCAACTCTTCACCATGAAATCGAGCGGAGAAATGGTCTCGGCTCGGATTCCCCGGATCCCACCTTGTGATGAGGCCCTCGGCATGCAGTGACGGCTTCCAATGGCAAGGAGTCCTATGACATCGCCAAGACCTGCTGACCGGTCATCGACCGATTGATCGCCGTCGACCAGCAGAGCCCGGCCCACGGTCATGTATGGCCGATCACCAACGAGTGCAGGACCGTTTAAAACTCGATCGAGATAACGCGCCGATGAGTTGGCTTCGAAACCAAGGGATTTGGCCAGGCGTTCCAACGCCATGCCGACCGAGTGAGTGAGTCGAAGAGCTATCGACCGACACGGGCAGCTTAACCGAGTGATTCGCCCTGATCTCAGGATTCGCCTCAGTTGACAAGAATGGTGCATTCCGCTAAGATGCAACATCCTAGAAGGGCGATTAGCTCAGCTGGCTAGAGCGCTAGTATGACACACTAGAGGTCACAGGTTCAAGTCCTGTATCGCCCACTAGTCATAAACCCTGCCGAAGACGCTCCTTACGTCTACTCGTCAACGGATTGGCGATGCGGCTCTGGATGGTCGGAAGTCAGTAATTACTGACTTTAGGACGATCCCTCATGCCGCAACGACGCTCGAGAACGCCCGCCTACAGGTACCATACTCACTCCGGACAGGCTGTTGTCCGGCTCAATGGCAAGGACTTCTACCTCGGACGATTCGGGTCCCCGGCCAGTCGCTCTGAGTATGATCGACTCATCGCCGAGTGGTTGACCAACGGACGGACACTCCCGACCGAGCGGGATCCTCAGCCTGATGGTCTCTCCGTGGACGAACTGATCGTCCGCTTCCTGGAACACGCCCGGACCTACTACCGCAAGGGCGGACAGCCCACCGGCGAGTACGACAACTTCCGTTACGCCCTGAGGCCCCTCCAACAGCTCTACGGCGATTCGCAAGCCATCGCCTTCGGACCATCAGCTTGGAAGGCGGTGCGTCAGGCGATGATCGATGCGGGGCTCTGTCGTCCCGAGATCAACCGTCGGATGGGCCGGATCCTCCGCCTCTTCAAGTGGGCCGTGGAGAACGAACTGGTCCTGCCCACGGTGGTCGAGGCGTTGCGGTGCGTCCCGGGCCTGCGTCGGGGCCGGAGTGAAGCTCGGGAGCCGGAGAAGATCCAACCGGTGCCCGAGCCTCACATCGAGGCGATCAGGCCTCGGGTGGCCCCCCAGGTCTGGGCGATGGTCCAGCTCCAGTGGCTCACCGGGATGCGTCCCGGCGAAGTCGTCCTGATGCGGCCATGCCACATCAGTCGGTCCGTGGGGATTTGGGATTATCGTCCCGAGACACACAAGACCGAGCATCATGGCCGCGAGCGGGTGATCCTGCTGGGCCCGAGGGCCCAGGAAATTCTTACGGCCTGGATGGACCGCGAACCCGGAGTTTATCTCTTCAGCCCCTCTGAGGCGCGGGAAGCGCGGTTCGTCCAGATGCGAGCCGCACGGAAGACACCGGTGCCGCCCTCGCAGGTCGATCGGAGTGTTCGATCGCTGAAACGCGTCCCCAGAGACCACTACACAGTTGCAAGCTATCGTCGAGCCATCCATTATGGATGCGACCGAGCGGGAATTCCTCAGTGGAGTCCCCATCAGTTGCGTCACAACGCGGCGACGCGGATCCGCTTGGAGTTCGGCCTGGACGCGGCGCGTGCGATCCTGGGCCATTCCAGTCCGGTCGTGACCGAGATCTACGCCGAACTCGATCGCGAGCGGGCCCTGGAGGTCATCAGTCGTGTCGGATAAAACAAGTAGGAACAGTCCGCATGATCCCGGTTTGCAAATGGGAGAGGGTGGAGAACTAAGTGAGATTCCAGAGTTCATTCGGTCAAGTGAAGGGGCAACAGAACTGACCAGCCAGGAGGAGGAACTCGGGCCAGATTCTACGCCGGATATTCAGCAGTAAGAGAACGAAGGCGAATGGATCATGACACAAGCGTCATGGTCGAAGGCCGAAGAGTCCGAGATGACAGATCGGGAGTCACCGAAGGGTGTCGAATTCGTCGAGATGATCCCGAGGCTCCATGAGTCAAAGCGCGAGTTGGTGATCGCGCTAACTCAATATCTCGAGGTCGCTGGTCCTCGTCGAAGGAATGCATCTTCCTCGGATTTCCGAGTGGTTTCGCTGATGAGTTTTTGTTCTTTCCATCAAAGAAGCTCGTCGAAAATATCCTACTCGTCACGCTTTTCAGGGAGGGCAGCGGATGTCCATGTGAGTTGGGGGGTGGCTCGGTTATCTTGACAGGCTCGGCATCTATCTTCGGAGGTCAACCG
>CAZSSM010000184.1:0-3422 GCA_964609385.1 uncultured Planctomycetia bacterium | reverse complement strand
AAGAAGACCACCAACAAGAACGCCAAGACGACCAAGTCGCGCTCGAAATCCAAGTCTTCCAAGCCCTCAGCGCGGATGCGTGTGGTTTGGGCCGTCGTTAACGATGCCTTCAAGACGGTCCAAACCTTCGCCTACACCGAGAAAGCCGCCGCCGAGGCGAAGGCCGCCGAGTTGATCGAGAAGGGTAAAGGAACCCACTTCATCCAACGGACCAAAGAGGAGATCCCCGACGACGCCCCCGGCCTGGGCGCATCGATCCCCCGATCTGAGGAGCCGACGCTACCGAAGGTCGCCGACGACCTCCCAGTCGCCAAAGCCCCTACCGAATCTGAGGGGGACGAGGAGTCGGAAGAGGACGAAATTGAAGAGGAGGTCCTCGAACCCGAAGACGATTTCACCCCGATGGATGATGATGAGGATGATTGATCGATCACGTTTGTGATCAATCCTTACGGAGACGGGCTGCTTCCATTACTGTGTGAACAGCCCGTGATGAATTTAACCCATATCGGTTGGGTAGAGACAATATCAACCAATAAATAGTGGGCATGCGAGGATTCGAACCTCGGACCTCACCCTTATCAGGGGTGCGCTCTAACCAACTGAGCTACATGCCCGTTCCGAGAAGGACAGGTAGGATTATGGTAACACGAGCGGCGCGGAGGTCAATGATCCAGCCGAATCGGGATTCGACGAAGCCCGGGGTTGCGGCTCATGGAGGAGCCCATTGGCGGGTTGGTTGCGGTAAAGCCGGGTCAGATTGGCCGCCGCGTCGTGCACTCGGCGCCGGAGTTCGACCGGTTCCAAGACCTCGACCTGATCACCGAAGCTTAGGATCCAGCCGAGAATCTCGTCGAGGCCGTCGATGATCACGCTCAGGGTGAGTTGGCCGTCCTCCAACTCCTGGAGCTGTTGGGTCGGATGCCAAGAAACCTCGGCGATCGCCGGGGCAATCCTACGCGAGAAGACCAGCCGGACCAGATGGCGGGTCGAGCCTCGTTCGACCCCCCAAGCGAGACCGAGGAAATGGGGGAGCGAAAAGTCCTTGGGGATCTCGTAGGTCTGATCCAGCAACTCAACGCGACGGATCCAAGGAATCCGGAAGAGCCGAACGTCATTGTGGCTTTGCGAATGGCCGATGACATTCCACATCTGCTGAGCGTAGAGCAAGCGATACGGACAGCAAGTCGTCAGGACAGGCCGGACATCATCCGGCTCGAAATAGTGGACCTGGGCGACTCGGCGCTTGGCCAATGAATCCAGGAGGTTTTCGTAAACCTCACGCCGCCGTTCCCAGTCGGCGATCGAAGGGAGCCGCGACCCGGTCAGCTCGCCGAGGGCCATCAGAGTGGCTCGGGTGCGATCCTCGGAGCAGTAGAGCAGCTTTTCGACCCCGGCCCGTGCCGTCTCATCGAGATGGAAGCTCTGCCAACCGCCGACGCTCCGACTCATGATGACGAGGGCCAGCATCTCCTGCTCGGAGAGCTGTGAGGTCGCCGAGACTTGTGGCGAGAGGCCGAGGAAATAGCCGCGCCGCTGTTCGTCGTAGCGGATCGGCACGCCGGCTTGCTCCAGCGTGGCCAAGTCGCGGTAGATCGTCCGGCGACTGACCTCGCACATCTCGGCCAGGCGCTGCGCATTAGGATACGAGCCCGATTGCAGGGTGACCAGCAGTTGTATCAGTCGAACGACGCGCATGGTCTCTCGCCTGAATCAAGGAGATCGAGTGCGAAGCGAAGGCAGGCATGGCGAACTCGCAAGACGGCAAGGTGCCAACCATTGCAGGCCGTCTAGGTATGGAGCTGCACATCGACACCCTACGACTCCATCGCCTTGGACGAGAACTGCCCCCTCGATGTCCGGGCGTCGGTCTTGTCAAAACGGGCCGAGAACCCTCCAATGCCGCAGACCCTGTCTTGGCCGCCCTCGAGGACCGCTAAGGCCGACGGATCGGGCCCCTTCGACCCCCGTAAGCGGACCGTGGACGATGCCGAACCTCGCGAAATCTCCGCGATCCAGCCGTCGAGAACCGGGTGAGGTGACTTGGGCCAATGAGGGGCCCAGCCTGATCACGAAGCTCGGCGCGATGACCGAGACGATCCTGCTTCAGCTCGGCGACTTCACCCGGTTCGTGATCCGGAGCCTGATCCAACTGGTCGTCCGATGGCCTCGTGGATCGACAATGCTGGCGAGTTGCTCGCGAGTGGGCGTGGCGAGCGTGCCGGTGGTGGGGGTGACCGGCCTGTTTATTGGGATGGTCTTGGCCATCCAGTCCTACTCGACCTTCGCGACGATGGGCCTGGAGACCCGGCTGGGCTCGGTGATCAATGTCTCGCTGGTCAAGGAACTCGGGCCGGTCCTGGCCGCGACGATGCTGGCCGGTCGGGTCGGCTCGGCGATGGCCGCCGAACTGGGCACGATGCGAGTGACCGAGCAGATCGATGCCTTGGATGCCCTCGGAGCCGATCCGGTCGGCCACCTGGTCGGTCCGCGACTGGTCGCCTGTGTCGTGCTAATCCCGCTCTTGACGGTGATGGCCGATGTGATGGGGATCGTCGGCGGGGCCTTGGTCAGCATCGAGCTGATGGGCGTCAGCTCCTATCATTACTGGCACCACTCGCAGGGGTTCGTGGGGCCTTGGGACATTGCTGCGGGTCTCTTCAAGAGCCTGTTCTTCGGCGCGGCAATCGCCTGGATCGGTTGCCATCGCGGGTTCGCCTCGCGTGGAGGGGCCGAAGGGGTCGGTCGCGCCGCCACCGAGGCGTTCGTGTTGGCTTTCATCGTCATTCTCGGTCTCGACTTCCTGCTCGGTATCCTCTGGAACGCCCTCTACTACCTCGTCTTCCCAAGGACCGGAGCGGGGCTCTATTGATTGGCTTTGGAAGACGATCGAACAGAGCGCTGCCGGAGTCGAGACCTCTTGGATGATGCGCCGCGAATGGATCGCTTGCCTCGCCCAACGGACCGCATCAGCGACTCGGAGAAACGCTCGACGGCTCTTGGGACAACTGAGGGGAACTCGATGGAGACGATGCGGTCGGACGGTCCGATTCTGGAGGTCGACGGGGTCCACATGGGCTTCGACGATCACGAGGTGCTCCGCGCCATCGATTTCGACGTGCCCAAGGGTCAGACGCTCTGCATTATCGGTGAGAGCGGCTGCGGCAAGACGGTCTTGCTCAAGCTGATGATCGGCCTAATGCGTCCTCAGCACGGGACGATCCGGTTCGACGGCCGTGACCTGGCTGTCGTCTCGGCGCGAGAACTCCGAAGGATCCGGCTCCGATTCGGCTTCGTCTTCCAGATGGCCGCCCTCTTCGACAGCCTGGACATCTTCGATAACGTCGCCTTCGGCCTCCGCGAACATCGCCTCCACGACGCGTCGACCATCGAGCGGATCGTCCGCGACCGGGTTCGCGACG
>CAZSSM010000183.1:0-3499 GCA_964609385.1 uncultured Planctomycetia bacterium | reverse complement strand
GTCGACGACGATCCCGACGTCCCGTTCCTGGCCGTCCTGACGGGGCTCTGGATCCCGCAGTTCTTCTACTGGGGTCTCAATCAGTTCATTACTCAACGTGCTTTGGGAGCACGGAGCTTGGCGGCAGGCCAGAACGGGGTGATCTTCGGCGCGTCCTTGAAGCTGCTGATCCCGTTCATCATCGTCTTCCCGGGGATCATGGCCTTCCAGCTCTTCGGTGAGGAGATGGCCGCCCAGGGCAAATCGGGCGACGCAGCCTACCCGTATATGATCACGCAATTGCTGCCCCCTTGGATGACCGGTGCGATGCTGGCGGCGCTTGCCGGGGCGGTGATGAGCACGTTCAATTCGGGCCTCAACTCGACCTCAACGATCTTCGTCCGCGACATCTATGTCCGCTACATCGCACCGCAGACCAGTGACAAAGGTCAGGTCGGCGTCGGTCGGATCGTGACGGCCGGCGTGGCGGTCTTCGCGTGTCTCTGGGCGCCCTTGATCGGGTTGTTTGAGGGCGTCTTCGCCTACATCCAGGAGGTCTGGGGCTTCGTCTCGCCGGGGGTGGTGGCGGTCTTCTTCATGGGTTTAGTAACCAAGCGGACGCCGGCCCTGGCGGCCAAGGTGGCCCTGTTGATCAGTCCGACGCTCTACGCCCTCTTCCGCGTCCCCGGCTGGATCCTCAAGAACGTCTACTTCGATCCCGAGACCGGGCAGGTCGAGGTGCCCCCCGACTCGCTCGCCTCGGGCGTTTATTGGTTCTGCGCCGAACTCTCGTTCCTCTACCACATGGGGATCGTCTTCCTGATCTTGATTGGGGTGATGGCCTGGATCAATCTCAAGGCCCCCCTAGCCGAGCCGCGCGTCTTGCCGGTCCAGCAGGGCTTCGACCTCCGACCCAGCCGGATCGGCTACGTCGGCGGCGTCCTACTCGTGCTGGCGACCATCGGGCTCTACATCGTCTTTTGGTGAGGTGACGTTACGAGGTTAAGCGCTCTAGTTCTAGGCCGACGCGGACTACCTCGCAATCATTGGGATGACGTTCGACGAGGATCGCTGCGGCCCGATCGAAGAGTCGGTCGAAGGAGATGCCGAAGACGTGGTGAGTCCGGACGATCCGGATCGCCGCATCACGGCCGACGGGAGTCTCGGGGGCCGACTCAGCCAAACCCAACATGCGTTCGAGATACGAGATGGTGTCGTCCTCATCGGCTCTCCTGCGGAGTTCGGGACCCTCGGTCGTCGCGAGCCGGGCCGATGCGTCTTTTCAGGTCAGTATGGCCTTCGGAGATGATCGCATCAGTCCGTGCGTCCGAGGGTGCATTTCTTTCCTCGAGTGCCGACGTTACAGATGTCTCGTTTGGGTCGTCGATTCTCTCCGCCACAGGACCGCTAACGGAACGGTCAGTCCGACCAGGGAGGGATTCGGAGAACCGACCAATCAATGGATCGATCATAAGCGTCGGGGTGATCCCCCGACGCTCCAGGCGATCACGGAGCAATGCGCGGTCGCGGTGCAAATGGCTCTGGATCCGGCCTTGCGGGCCAAGACCAGGAAAGTAGCCTGGAAGACGTCGGCCGCCCGTTCGGGATCGCCGAGGATGCCGAGGTAGGCGTCCCAGACCAGCGGTCCGTCCGTGGCGGGCCACTAAGGACTCGAAGGGGGCCTTGGACAAGTCGCTTTCGGCGTCGTTGAAGCTCGCAAAGCAACTCGGCGTCTCCTCGAACCCCCAGCGAGCAGACCGTGAAGAGCAAGCAGTCACAGGTCGGGGGTTCGACTCGCGTTCACAGGGCGTTGCTTTAGGTCGTCCAAGTGATGATTCGATCGGTTGGCCATCCGGCGGCCCCGCATCTGGTTTGTCGGTGGAGGGTTAGTCGCCGTTCGATGACCATCATGCTGCTGAGGCCCCGGATTCTTCCCCGTTTTCCCGAGACTTTCCCGTGGCATGGCGGGTTGGCCGGTGCGAGGATGGCAGGGGACACTCCAACTCTTAAGCCCACAGACGAGCACCCTGAACCGATCGGTCCCCAATAGGTATTCCTATCATGAAAACAACCCCAGTTTTCGCAGGTCTTCTGTTTGTAATGAGCCTTGTCTCACCGGGTCCGGCGCACAGTTCGGAGGATCCGCAAGCCGATCGTTGGCGGTACACGACCGAGGATCCTGGGACGGATTGGACGAACTCGGGCTTCGACGACGCGTTGTGGAAACGCGGGTCAGGCGGTTTCGGGAGCCGCGGTGTGCCGGGCGGTGAGCCGTCGACGTCCTGGACGACTCCCGAGATCTGGCTCCGCAAGTCGGTCACGCTCGCGAACGATCTCAAGGAGCCCGCGCTCTGGATCCATCATGATGAGGACGCCGAGGTCTATTGGAACGGCCGACCGATCGCCGAGTTCCGCGGGTACCTCACCGCCTACGAACTCGTCCCGTTGCCCGATCTGCCCGTCGTGGCCAGGACGGCCGGCGAGCACCTGCTGGCCGTCCATTGCCGACAGACCGGCGGGGGACAATACATCGACGTCGCCCTGGTCGACGCCTCGACGTTCGTGGTGCCTGAGCCGGCCGCCGAAGCGCCCGTCGTGCCAACCCTGAAGACGCGGTGGGCCTCGGAGATCGACCCGGAGCGTCCCTTGCCCGAGCATCCCCGGCCCCGATTGGTCCGCGACGAGCGCTGGGTCAACCTCAACGGATCTTGGCAGTACGCGATCCGAGGCGGCGACCGACCCGAGCCGGTCGAGTACGACGGGACGATCGTCGTGCCGTTCCCGGTTGAGTCGCAACTCAGCGGCGTGGTACGCCGGGTCGAACCGGGCCAGAAGCTCTGGTATCGCCGGACGTTTCGGGCGCCCGACCTCGATGACGGCGAGCGCCTGCTGTTGCACTTCGGTGCCGTCGACTGGCACGCGACGGTCGCGGTCAACGGCCAAGTAGTCGGCGAGCACTGGGGCGGCTACACGCCCTTTTCATTCGACATCACCGACGCTTTGATCAACGCCGATGAGCAGACGTTGCTCGTTCGGGTCGAGGACCCGACCAACCAGGGCGTCCAGCCTCGCGGCAAGCAGACGCTCGATCCCGGCGGGATCTACTACACGGCGGTGACCGGGATCTGGCAGACGGTCTGGCTGGAGCCGGTCCCGGGCCTCGCGATCACCGACGTGTCCATCACTGCCGACCCGGTCTCCGTCACCCCGGAGGATGAGGACGTCGGGTTCCGGATCGCCGTCGATCTCGAAGGCGGTTCGACCAATGCGGGGGCCTTGACGGTCCGCGCAACGCTCCTGGAGCGTTCGCTGCGGGGCGAGTTGGTGGAGGTCGATGACTCGGAGGCGACTGGTTCGCCCGACACACCGATCCGGCTGCCGATCGCCGCCCCGAAGCTCTGGACGCCCGACGAGCCTTGGCTCTACGAGATCCGGGTCGAGCTGCTCGATGGGGACGGTGAGGTGCTCGATGCAGTCACGACCGACTCGGCGCTCCGGTCGAACGCCTAGATAAAGGATG
>CAZSSM010000182.1:0-3541 GCA_964609385.1 uncultured Planctomycetia bacterium | reverse complement strand
GCAATCATAATGACGGACGCAAGAGGTCGCCCGACGCGATCCTCAAGGCTTCGCGGCCGAACTCGTCGTCGGACGATAATCTTGACGGTATCAATTTTATTTGGGATTCATGCATATGACATGTTGTCATGAATCGAACGATCCCTCGTTCCCTCTACGGAAGTTCCCCAATCCTTGACGCCTTGGTGTCGCGGACTCTCCTCTCCGCTGGCGATCCCAGATTTGGTGATCGGATCGACTGGGAGCTGGGCAATCGAATCAGCGATCAACAGATCGTCAATATCCGTAAACTCGTCGACGAACTCCAGCGGATCCGCTCCGAGTCGGAAGTAACCGAGGACCAAGTTCAGACCCTCGTCGACGCCATCTCGTCGGTCTTCGACGACACCCAGCGACCTGCCCCAGAGACCGTCCAAGCCCTTGTCACGACGGTCAAAGACGCTCGGGAGGACGGGACGATCGAATTCACCGAGCGCTTGGCGATCGTCGACGAATTCCAGACGGTCCTCGACAGCGCGAACATCGACCTCGTAGAGTTCCAGACGCTTGTCGATGCAACGGTCGCGATCGTTGACGCTTCCAACATCGATCGTGATGACCTGAACGAGATCGCCGAAGACCTCGCTGCTATCCGCGACGAATTCCTCGCCAATCGTGGTCAAGACAGTTAAGTGAAGTTCGCTAAAATTGAAATTAACGACGTGAATTATTCAAAACACACTGTTACTTCGGAGATGGAGTGTGATTCGGCGATCCTATTACCAGGAGCTGTTGGGCCGCCTCGGTGGGCGTGATCTGTCCTTCAACAACGGCCTGTTCGAGTTCGGGCTTGCGGGCTTGGACGTCTTCGCGGGCATGGAAAGAGGTGATCAACTCGTGCTCAACGAGGCCCCAGGTCCAGTGTAGGAGCTGCCGTTTTCGCTTTTGGTCGAGTTCCCCAGCTTCGGTCAAGACCCGTCGGTGTTCCTGGACGGTCGCCCAGAGTTCGTCGAGGCCATCGCCGGTCTTGGCGCTGCAGGTGAGTACCGGTGGTTTCCAATGCTTGCTGGGCGGTCGGAGCATCCGCAAGGCAGATCGGTAGCGGACTGCGTCACGCTGAGCGGCCAGCGTATTCTCACCGTCGGCCTTGTTGATCGCCAATAGGTCGACGAGTTCCAAGACCCCACGCTTGATCCCTTGAAGTTCGTCGCCGGCACCCGCGATCATCAGGATCAGGAAGGTATCGACCATGTCGGCGACGGTCGATTCGGATTGGCCGACGCCGACGGTCTCGACCATTACGATATCGAACCCAGCGGCCTCGCATACGAGCAACGTTTCGCGGGTCGTCCGCGCCACGCCGCCGAAGGTCAGGCCGCTGGGCGTGGGACGGACGAACGCGTTGGGGTCGATGGCTAACCGGTTCATCCGTGTTTTATCGCCTAGGATGCTCCCGCCGGAGAGCCGACTCGATGGGTCGACGGCCAGAACGGCGACGCGATGCCCACGCGACGTCAACCGCGTCCCTAAGGCCTCGATGAACGTGCTCTTGCCCGCTCCTGGAACGCCGGTGATCCCGATCCGTTGCGAACGTCCCGTCGAGGGTAGCAATCGCGTGAGGAGTTCCTGGGCTTGCTCCTGCATCCGGCGGTTGCGGCTCTCCAACAGCGTGATGGCGCGGCCGAGCATGGCGCGATCGCAGGCCAGCACCCCGTCGACCAGAGTCCCTGTGTCGAGGCGACGCGGCACGATTCGGACCTCCCGAGATCCCTCGGTTTCGATTTCGAATGCGAACGAAAAGGCCGACCGGCTCAAAGAACGGCCGGTCGGCCTCGGACGGTTGACGATGGACGTGTTGACGATCGACTCGCGCATCAGTCGTGAACCGGGCATCGGCGAGAGCCGGATCGGCCTAGCTCAGGCGGGGGCAAGGGCCTCGCCGTTGTCCTGGAGTTCGAGCTTGTCGAGCAGGAGGCCGGCGGCTTTCGTGATAACTGTACCCGGTCCGAAGATCGCCGAAGCGCCGGCTTGGTAGAGCGGGTCGTAGTCCTCGGGCGGGATGACGCCGCCGGCGACGATCAGGATGTCATCGCGACCGAGCTTGGCCAGTTCCTGACGGAGCTGCGGGACGAGCGTGAGGTGGCCGGCGGCCAGAGTACTGACGCCAGCAATATGAACGTCGTTCTCAGCGGCCTGACGCGCGGTCTCCTCAGGTGTCTGGAACAGAGGGCCGACATCGACGTCGAAGCCGAGGTCGGCGAATGCTGTCGAGACCACCTTCTGCCCGCGATCGTGCCCGTCCTGGCCGATCTTGGCGATCAGGATCCGGGGTCGGCGCCCTTCGCGTTCCTCGAAAAGACGGACGCGATGACGGACCTTACTGATCGGGTCGGCGTCCTCACCGATCTCGCGGCTATAGACACCGGTGACGGTCGATGCGTCGGCCTGATGCCGATCATAGATCTCTTCCAAGGCCTGACTGATCTCGCCGACGGTCGCACGGGCGCGGGCTGCATCGACGGCTAAGGCGAGCAAATTCCCCTGACCGGAACGAGCCGCATCGGACAAGGCGGTCAGAGTTCGTTGGACCGCTTCCTGATCTCGGTCGCGTCGGAGTTCGGCCAACCGGGCCACTTGTGCCTCGCGGACCGCTGAGTTGTCGACCTTGAGCACCTTATATTGCTCTTCCTGAGCGAGCCGATACTTATTGACTCCGACAACAGTCTGTCGTCCGCTGTCGATTCGTGCCTGGGTCCGCGCAGCGGCCTCCTCGATCCGCATCTTGGGGATTCCGGAGGCGATCGCCTGGGCCATCCCGCCGAGTTGATCGATTTCCTGGAGGTGCTTCCATGCGCGATGGGCTAGGTCGTGCGTAAGTCGCTCGACGTAGTAACTGCCCGCCCATGGGTCGACGACGTTGCAGGTGCCCGACTCTTCCTGGAGGAAGAGTTGGGTATTCCGCGCGATCCGAGCACTGAAGTCGGTCGGCAGCGCCAAGGCCTCGTCGAGCGAGTTGGTGTGCAGCGACTGGGTATGGCCCTGTGTCGCGCCCATCGCCTCGATGCACGTCCGGATCACGTTGTTGAAAACGTCTTGAGCCGTTAAGCTCCAACCCGAAGTCTGGCTGTGGGTCCGCAGCGACATCGACTTAGGATTGGACGGCTCGAACCCCTTGATGAGCGTCGCCCAGAGCAGCCGAGCGGCGCGGAGCTTGGCGATCTCCATGAAAAGGTTCATGCCGATCGCCCAAAAGAACGAGAGCCGAGGCGCGAACTGATCGATCCCCAGACCGCCTTTGAGCCCGGTCCGGATATACTCGAGGCCGTCGGCCAAGGTGAAGGCCAGTTCGAGCTCGGCCGTCGCGCCTGCCTCCTGCATGTGATACCCCGAGATGCTGATGCTGTTAAACATCGGCATCTTCTCAGCGGTGTAGGAGAAGATGTCGGCGATGATCCGCATCGAGGGTTCGGGCGGATAAATATACGTATTCCGAACCATAAACTCTTTCAGGATATCGTTTTGGACCGTGCCGGAGAGCTTTTCGGGGGGGACGCCCTGTTCC
>CAZSSM010000181.1:0-3560 GCA_964609385.1 uncultured Planctomycetia bacterium | reverse complement strand
TGGCTGGGGACTGAGACGCGAAGCGGAGCAGACCCCGGGATTGAGGTCTCGACTCAGACAACCGTGCTCCACAACGGTCGGACCACTCAAAACGATTGGCACCGGGGTCTGCTCGCGATGCTCGCAGTCCCCAGCCACCCATGGCGACTGACGATCGAAGGCAATACGACCGATTGAATATGACATTTATTTGTCTTATTTCCCCTTGGCCGACAGACCGAGACGAAGACCGTGGATCCCACGTCCCTGTCGAATAATCCTCGACGACGGGCGAACACACGTGGAGAGACCGATATTCACGCGATCCGGATCATCTCGCGCGTGACACCGGGATCGGCCTCGCGTACCATGAGTGTGTCGAATCATCGAGTGTGATGCGCGGTGGGGGCAATTCGAGCATGACCACGAACGAAGCGATCTACGACGTCTTCCTCTCTCACGGCACACCCGATGAGGCGTTCGTCCGCACCCTCAACGACGCCCTCAACGACCTGGGACTGCGGGCCTTCCACGACGAACCGGCCATCCAGCCGGGCCACAACTGGGTCGAGCGGCTCGATCACGGGCTCGGCGGCAGTCGCTATCTCGTCCTGATCCTGAGCAACTCGGCGCTTTCGCGCGACTGGGTCACCCACGAGTGGCAGACCTTCCTCGCCAAACACGGACCGCGCGGCCGGGTCTTCGTCGTCGAACTGGAGCCGATCCCCTTCGATGCGGTCCCGACCATCCTGTTCCCCTATCAGCGACTCAACGCCCATGATGGCGACGCCGCCAAGGTGGCCCGATCGCTCCGCGATTTCATCCAGCGACGCGACGAACTTCAGGACGGCGACACCCGCTCCTTGACCTTCGCGCAGGACCTGGTCCTCGACATCGCCTGGACCAAGGACGACCCCAGGCGGTTGCGGATCCTCGACCTGCTCGGACGCGAGCGGGTCGTCGAGGCCCCCTGGTTGGCCGACCCGAGCGTCGCCAACGCCCTCTTGGCCTATCGACGCGAGATCAAGCGACCCCATTGGGATCCGGCCGTCTTGGACGACCTGGCGCGGCGGGCCGCGATCTTGGGCGATGCCTTCTTCGCACTGCTGGTGCCCGATGACGAGCAGCGTCAGCGCTTCGATCGCGCGGTGCACCCCAGTCGAACCGAGCGGCCCTTGGTCACCATCCGGGTCGGGCCCGAGGACGCCGATGAGTTGCTCGGTCTGCCTTGGGAACTGCTCCGCTGCGACGAGAGGTTCCTGGTCAAGGAGGGCCGACTCGATATCGTCCGCTCGATCCGCGAGGACGCATCCCAGGGGCGGCCGATCCTGCCCCAGGCCCACGAGCCCTTCAAGCTCGTCGTCCACGTGGCGGCGCCGGATGAGAGCCACCTGGATTACGAGGGGGAGAGCTATCGGATCGCGCGGGCCTTGACCCGGCAGTGCCCGATGGTGGCCACCGACCTGGGTACCCTCGACGACCTCGTCGAGAAGCTCACCATCGCCCGGACCGAGCAGACCGCCTCGACCCTCGACAGCGACCAGACCCGACCGGTGGGCGTGCACTTCTCGGGGCACGGGATGCCGGGACATTTGATCTTCGAGGACAACACCGGCGGCACCGATGCGGTGACCGTCGAGCGGCTCGTCGACGCCTTGATCCAGCGGGTGCCGGGAGGTCTGCCGCCGTTCTTCTACCTGGCCAACTGCTATGGGCAGGAGTCGGGGAGCCTCGAAGGGGATGACGGCCAGGCGACGACCTTCGAGGCGGTCGCCTCGGGGCTGCATCGCTTGGGGGTCTGCCAAGTGCTGGGCTACAGCGGGCCGATCCTCGACGTCAAATCGACCTTCGCCGAGCAGGCCTTGTACCACGCCATCGCGCGGGGGCAGTCGACCCTCTTTGCGGTCCGCCAGGCGCGTCGCGAGCTGGCCCGGCCGCTGGCCGAACTCCAGGAGCGGCTGGTGACCCGTCAGGAGCCCTCGGGGCCCATCCTCGACCGCGCCAAGGACCCGGCTCCGTTCGCCTGGGCCCAGTTGGTGATCTACCACCATGGGCCGGACCGCCCCTTGAGCGTGGCCGGCACCGGCACCGGCGTCGGCTCGGCCGAGTTGGAGGCGCCTCCGGTTCGGGAGGACGTGCGGATCGCCGGGGGCAAGCTGCTGGAGAAGGGGTTCATCGGGCGGCGGACCGAGCGGCACGCGATCCGGAGGATGATCAAGGCGGGGCATCGGGTGCTCGTGCTTCAGGGGCTTGGGGGCCTGGGCAAGTCGACGCTCTGCCACCAGACGCTCAAGCTGCTCGAGCCCGACCCGGCCCACCGGGTCTACCTCTGGTGTGCTCGGGCCGAGCAGGCCATCGAGGGGGCCGATCCGATCGCCGAGGACCTCGTCGGTCAACTGCTGGGATTCTGCCGCGAACGGTTCGGACCGGCCTGGCAGAACGTCACCACCGCGGTGGACACGCAAGTCGGCGATGACTCGGCCGACCGGTTCCTGACCTACCTGTCGGTGCTGCTGGAACATGTCGAGCGAGTGACGATTTACCTGGACAACCTGGAATCGCTGATGGTCGGGCCCGAGGCGGGCGACGCCTCGACGTTCGCGTCGTGGCGGAGCGAGGCGTTGGGTCGGATCTGGGAGGGCCTGACCGCGCGGGCCGAATCGGGTGGGGAGACCCTCCGCGTGCTGGCCAGTTGCCGCTATGTGCACGACGACTTCGACGCCGGGATGCTGGCGGTCACCAAAATGCCGGCGGCCGACCTCTACCGGATGATGGGCTGGTTCCCGGCGCTCCGCGAGCTGTCCTTGGCCAGTCGGGCCAAGCTGGTCGATCGGCTCGACGGTCACCCCCGGGCCGTCGAGTTCGCCCACGACCTGATCAAGGCAACCCTCAAGCGGCACGCCCGCCGCCACGGTCCTTGGCAACGGCTCGGTGCCGAGGCCACCGAGGAGGATTACGACCGGGAGTGGTCGACGCTGGTCGAACCGGCCTTGCCGGAGGTCGAGACCAAGCTGCGGGCCGACCTGCTCTTCGGGGCGCTTTGGGACCACGTGCTCGACCCGCCAGCGCACCGGATGCTGGCCCGGATGACCCTCCTGCGGAGGCCCTGGGACCGCGACCTGATGCTCCACCTGGGCGATCCCGAGGCCGCCGAACCCGAGGTCGAGGACCTTGTGGACCGGCTCCGCCAGTCTTCGCTGCTGGAGGCGGTCCACGATCCCCAGGGGGGCCAGCTTTACACGCTCCACCCAGCCACGTCCCACTACGTGACCGAGCGATTTCCCCTCGACGAGGCGTTCCGCCGCAAGGCCCATGGCCGGATCGGGACCCACCTGGAAGCCGAGGCGAAGCAATCGCGATGGATCGAAGTGGACATCGAGGCCGGCCATCACCTCTTCGAAGCCGGCCAGTACGATCGAGCCTGTGAGCTGCTCGTGGCATCCTCCAACTTTCTTCGGAACCGCGGCCGTGTCCGGGAGGGGCTTCGTCTCCTGCTCCCCTTCAGTGACACCAGCGTTCAGGCGGCGATGGACCCATCCCGGGTCGGTCGCGCTCTCGGTACCCTGGGCTTAGCCTACGCC
>CAZSSM010000180.1:0-3905 GCA_964609385.1 uncultured Planctomycetia bacterium | reverse complement strand
CGTGGACCTCGTCGTGGGCGACGTCGAAGCCGAGTTCGTCGGAGGCGCCGTGGGTGACGCCCGGCTTGATGCCGCCGCCGGCCAGCCACATGGTGAAGGCGTTGGGGTGGTGGTCGCGTCCGTCCATGCCGCCGCCCTGGGTCATCGGCGTGCGTCCGAACTCGCCGCCCCAGACGACCAGCGTTTCGTCGAGCAGGCCGCGCTGCTTGAGGTCCTGGACCAGGGCCGCACAGGCCTGATCGGTGACCCGGCAGTTAGTCTTGAGGCCGTTGACGAGGTTGCCGTGCTGGTCCCAGGCTTCATGGAAGAGCTGGACGAAGCGGACGCCGCGCTCGACGAGCCGTCGGGCCAGCAGGCAGTTGTTGGCGAAGGAGGCCTTGCCCGGCTCGGCGCCGTACATCGCCAGGGTCGAGGGCGATTCGTCGGTTAGATCCATCACTTCGGGCGCGCTGGCCTGCATCCGATAGGCCATCTCGAAGGCGTTGATCCGGGTGGCGATCTCGGGATCGCCGACCTCCTGGCGCCGGAGCCGGTTGAGCTGCTCCAGGGCGTCGAGCGAGTCGCGCTGGAGGGCCCGGTCGACACCACGAGGGTTGGCTAGATAGAGCACCGGCTCAGCCCCGTTGCGGAACGGGACACCCTGGTAGACCGTTGGCAAGAAGCCGGAGCCCCAGTTCGAGTTGCCCCCGCTGGGTCCTTTGGTCCCCGAGCTGAAGACGACGTAGCCTGGCAGGTCCTGGTTCTCGCTGCCCAGGCCGTAGAGCGACCAGGCGCCCAAGCTGGGGCGGCCGAACTGCTGCGAGCCGGTGTTCATCAGGATCTGTGCCGGCGCGTGGTTGAACGCGTCGGTCTTCATCGATCGGACGATCGTCAGGTCGTCGGCGATCGCGGCGGTGTGTGGAAGTAGCTCGCTAATCTCCGCGCCGCACTGGCCGTGCTTGGCGAACCGAAACTTGGGCCCGAGCAGCTTCGAATTCGGGTTAATGAACGCGGCGCGATAGCCCTCCAGCAACTCGGCTGGTGGGAGCGTACCATGGTACTTGGCCAGCTCGGGCTTGTAATCGAAGAGTTCCAGGTGACTGGGCGCCCCGGCCATGAACAGGAAGATGACGTTCTTGGCCCGCGCAGGGTAATGGGGTGTTTGGGGAGCCAACGGCGCCCGGGGTTGGGCCGAGGCACCGGGGGCCGACCGATCGGCGGCCTGGGCCGAGGAATCGTGTAACAGCGATTGCAGGGCGATCGCGCCCAGGCCGACGCCGCAGTCGCGGAGGAACCAGCGACGGGCGAGCGGGTTGGTGACGGTTGGGGCCTCGTGGGACATGGTCGACACCTCAACTCTCAACTTCGGGGTCGTTGGCGGGTCGGGTTGTGTAGGGGATTGGTTATTCTTTGGTGATCGTCTCGTCGAGGTTGAGCAGGACACGGGCGACGGCGGTCCAGGCGGCGGCGCAGGCCGGGGTGACCCCCTCGGGCAGCGTCGGCGGTTCGGCTGGATCGTCGGCAGCGAGGCTCCAGGGATCGGCCGCTCCTGAGGCGAACCGCTCCGTCTGGCGGTCCAAGAGCGTTTCGAGCACGTCCAACTCGCGGGAGCTGGGACGCCGGGCCAGGCAGCAACGGAAGGCGAACTCCAGGCGCTGACGGTCGTCGAGTCGCCCCGGCTCGTTCAAGGTCCGCAACGCCAAGGCGCGGGCGCATTCTTGGAAGAGCGGCTCGTTGAGCGTCACGAGGGCCTGCAACGGCGTGTTGGACCGGCTCCGTCGGACGCAGGCAGCGTCGCCGTTGGGCGCGTCGAAGGCGTCGAGCATCGGATAGGGGACCGAGCGGAACCGAAATGTGTAGAGGGCGCGTCGGTAGCGTTCGGGCCCTTGAGCGACGTTCCAGGTCTTGGTCCCGTAGCTGGTCGGCGGCAGGAAGAGGAACTCGGGCGCCGGCGGATAAACGCTCGGGCCACCCAGGGTCGGGTTGAGCAGGCCGCTGGCGCGCAGGGCGATGTCGCGGACCACCTCGGCCTCGACCCGGAACCGGGGGCCGCGCGCCAACAGCTTGTTGTAGGGGTCGATCTCGGCCAGTTCAGGCCGAACCGTGGTGGCTTGGCGATAGGTGGCGCTATGGACGATGAGCCGGTGCAGGTTCTTGAGGCTCCAACCGCCGTCCATGAACTCGACGGCCAACCAGTCGAGCAGTTCGGGGTGGGTCGGCGGGCTGGCCTGCGAACCTAGGTCCTCGCTGGTCTCGACCAGGCCGGTGCCGAAGTAGGCTTGCCAGACCCGGTTGACCAGCGCCCGGGCGGTCGTCGGCGCGCGGCGATCGACCAGCCAGCGGGCGAAGCCCAGACGGTTGCGTGGCGCGTCCTCGTCCAACGGGTTCAGAAACCCCGGCACGCCCGGCTCGACCGGCTCGGCGGGCTTGAGGAAGTCGCCGCGATCCAGCCGGTGGGTCATTCGCGGATCGGTGGTCCGCTCGTCCAGGACCAGTTGCGTCGAGCCTTCGGGATGCTCGGCCCAGAGCGCTTCGATCTGCGCGTTGGCGGCGACCCATTCCGGATCGTCGACGGTCCGCCGCCAGACCGAGAAGACAGCGCGGGTCTGGGCTGGGGTCCGACGCGGCGCAGGGATCGCCAGGATCGCGCGGACCGCGTCGGGGATCAGATCGGCTTCCCAGGACGCTTCGTTGGGATCGTCGCCGGTCATTGAGATCCGGATTCGGCCGGCGTTGTGGTTCTGGTTCTCGTTGTTGTTCCAACCGCCGTGCTGCTGGGACAAAGTGACGACGACCACCGCGCCACCGGGCGAGACGATCGGCTCCTTGGGGATGAAGACCGCTTCACGCGCGACGTTGCGGCGGCCTGGCCCGACGTCGATGCCCCAGGCCGTCAGGGGGTCACCGTCGAGTGCGTAGGCGATCGGCCCAGTCACCCGTTCCTTGTTCGAGTTGTCGTCGAAGATCGGCGCTAGAGGGGTCTTCGGCGGATTGACGTCGGCGGTGGCCCGAACGAACTCGATCTTCCGGAGGTCATTGGGGTCCGAGGCCGGCGCGATTTGGACCTCAAACTCGGTCAACGCGGCCGTCCCGTAGATCGAGCGGCCCGGCCCACCGCAGGGCAGGCTGGGATGGGTCAAGTACTCTAGGCGGATCGCCGTGATCCGCTCGGCGTCGGTCCGGAGCGTCAGCTTGGTCCGGTTCTTGGTCGGCGAATAGCCTTGGGCCAGCAACGAGTTGTCCGGTTGCGGAAGGAATTTCTGACCGCCGGCCGAGTTGTCGTCGACCACCGGCAGGACCGATTCCCAAGCCGGCTGTGGATCGAGTCCCGATTCCCAAGCCGCCATCCGCTCGCGCCAGTCGGGGTGGCGGTGCTGGAGGTCTGACTCGATCGCTTCGATCCGCTCGAAGAGCTGAGCCCGACGCCTCTGCTGGTCGGGCGTGTAGACGACCGCGCTGCCCTCATGGGAGTTGTTCAGGAAGGCAAACATCCGGTAGTAGTCGGTCTGCGAGATCGGGTCATATTTGTGATCGTGGCACTGGGCGCACTGGATCGTCAGGCCGAGGATTCCCTTGCCGACGGCGTCCATCCGGTCGAACATCGCCTCCATCCGAAACTGCTCGGGGTGAACGCCGCCCTCCTCGTTGATCATCGAGTTCCGCAAGAACCCGGTGGCCACGAGCTGGTCCTGTGTCGGGTTTTGCAGCAGATCGCCGGCCAGTTGCTCGATGACAAACTGGTCATAGGGGAGGTCGCGGTTGAAGGCGTCGACAACCCAGTCGCGGTAGAACCAGACGGTCCTCGGCTTGTCCTTCTCGTAGCCGTCGCTGTCCGCATACCGCGCCGCGTCGAGCCAGTGCCGACCCCAGCGCTCGCCGTAGTGGGGCGAGTCGAGGAGCCGTTCGACCAGGCGAGCATAAGCCCC
>CAZSSM010000179.1:0-4206 GCA_964609385.1 uncultured Planctomycetia bacterium | reverse complement strand
CGTCCCGCCGCTCCCGCCGGGCGTCGACGACGGTCCGCCGCTCCCGCCCGCCCCGCGACAACCCGCCCTCTTCGCCACCGCCCTGCGGAGCCTCAAGGTCACCGAAAACCAAAACCCAAGACCTCAGGACCGGCTCCTCTTCAGTTTCAACTACTTTAATAACGTGAACGACGACCTCAACCGTCGGCTCTTCGTTCCTATCGATGCGATCCAACTGTACCGGTACATTTGGAATCTTGAAAAAACTTTCAACGACGGCAACGGCTCGCTCGGTATCCGGCTCCCGCTCTACACGCTGAGCAGCTCCAGCCGCTTCGCCGGATTCGGCGGCACCTTCACTTCGCTGGGTAACCTTAACGTCTACGGCAAACACATCTTCGCGCAGGATCCGGAGACCGGAAGCCTCGTCTCAGGCGGATTGTCCCTGGACATCCCGACCGGACCCGATCAGATCGCCGATGCCCCGTTCCTGGCCAGCCTCAATACGCTCCGCATCCAGCCGTTCTTCGGCTATTCGCTGGTCCGCGACCGATTCTACCTCCAAGGGTTCTCGGCCTTCGAGTTCCCGGTCGACCCCACCGACGTGACGATGATGTACAACGATGTGGCCGTCGGATATGTCGTCTATCGCGATCAAAATCGGAGTTCGATGATCACCGCGTTGGCGCCTCAGTTCGAAGTGCACGTGAATACACCACTGAACCGACGCGACGAGTTCGACCCGTCGCTCATCGCCGGTACGCCCGACATCGTCAACCTGACTACCGGCCTCAACGTCGAGTTCTACGGCCAGATCGTGCTCAGCGGAGGCGTCGTCGTCCCCGTCACTGCAACCGAACCGTTCGACATCGAAGCCTTCCTCCAGGTCAACTGGCTCTTCGGCCGAACCGCTGAGTTGCCCTTCGCCAATCGTGCCCCGTTCGGAGGACTCTGATCTGGAGAGCGACCCTTCATCTCTCATCCCAAGAGCGGGCCACGCGTCTGGCAATGACCAAGGCTCTCGAAAACCATCCCGTTTGGTTTCCGAGAGCTTTGGGTTTGTCAGTTTATCGCTCTACCTCAACCTGAGAATATCACGATTCGAGCGGCGACACGGGTTGACCAGGCACCGAGCCCGCCTGCTGCTGGAAGGCGAGGATCATCGCAGCGCGATTGGCCTGGAACGGGCCCGAGCCGGTCGCGATGGATCCAGGTAGACCGTTGGGACGGTTCGCGAACGGCCTCGGCGACGAGGCGGATTGGCCTTGGCCGGCGAACGCGAAGGGCGCCCGAGACGGCCCTCTCGCGAATCGCTCCCGCTGGGCTTCCAAGCGCGCTTGGAGCGCGGCCCGTTGCTGTGCCATCCGCTCCTGCATAGCGGCCTGCCGCTCGGCGCGTTGACGGGCCAACCGCTCCTGCGCTGTGATGTGGCCGGCGAACCCGTCCTCATTGGTCTCTCGAGGCTCGCCGGTGTCCGGGTCGACCCGATCGATGATCTGCCCGTTGAACTCACGGAGCGGGAAGGTACTGCCGACCACGCGGTTGGCTGGTGACGCATCGATCACCACGATGTTCTCCATCCGAGATGCGTTAAATAGGAGGATCCCGTAACCGTTATCGCCACCGTTATTGGTCAGGAAGTTGCCGTCGACCCGGTTGTTCACCGACAACATCGGCAGCGCCCCGCCGTCGGCCTCTGAACCGCCACCGAAAATGTAGACACCAACCGACGTATTGTTCTCGATCTGGTTGGCCGCCGCCTGGCGGAACTCCAACGGTAGCTCGCTGCGACTCCCGACGGTATTGTTCGAGGTCGCGTTGAGGAAGACACCGTTGCCGCTGCCGGCGATCAGGTTCCCCTGAATCAGGGCACCGCGATCCAGGAACGTAGTCCGCTCGTCCAGCGAAGTCCCTGGCTCCCCATCGTTGTCCGGCAACGACGTTCCCAAGAAGCTCTCGCCCGGGCCGTCAAAGGAGGCGAACGCTTCACGGGCGAACGTCCCGAGCACTTGGATCCCCACCGAAGAATCAACTCCCACCCAATTGTTGACGATCCGGTTGCTTTGATCACCGGTCCCGCCGATGATTGTGTTGGGCGCGTTGTTGATGAAGATCCCTCCCTGACCATTCGACTCGATCGCATTGCCTTGGATCACATTATTGGTCGACGACCGCCCATTGACCTGCACGCCCAGGAGCGTGTTACCGACGATCCCCGCGGTGATTCCATCGCCGATCACAATCGCCTCGCGATGATCAATGACCCGATTGTTGCCACCGTCCAAGATCAAAACCCCCAACTCGTTGGCGGCGATCCGGTTACCCTCAACGACGTTGTTGACCTCCGTCTGAGAGGTCGGCTCACCGGTGACAGGGTCGAAGCTGAAGGCGCCAACCAGGAGTACGCCCGCCTCGGCATTCTCGGCGATTACGTTGTTCTCGATCCGGTTGAACCGCCCTTCGTTGACGAATACCCCGACCGAGTTGCCCACGTCTTTACGGCCATTAGGTGTCGTCCCAATGAAGTTAAACCGAACCACATTGTTGAACGCGTTGAGGCCCAGGATCTGGATCCCCGTCGTCAGGTCGGTTAGGTCGCCGTCGAGCAAGTTGTTTCGTCCCAGATCGCTACCGACGATCACGTTGGCTTCCGCCAATGATTGACCACCGATCACATTACTACTAGTATTATCGATCAGAATCCCAGTCGTGTTCGTCGCCATCCGGCCCTGATCGTCCAGGCCGATCGTGTTGTTGGTCAGCACGTTCCCGCTAGCGCCCAGGCCCGAGATCTCGATGCCGATTCCGCCGCTGTTGCCGATAACGTTGCCCGCGATAGAACCCTGATCCGTACTACGGAATGCCAGACCGCTGGAACCGGTCGTGGTCCCGTTGTTGAGGATCACGTTGTTGACCACATCGACGTTCCGTGAGTCACGGGACGCAATTCCATCGTCGACACTTCCAGTAACCCGGTTGGTCTCGACCCGGGCATTGATCACGCTCACCAACTCGATGCCCATCCCCCCGCTAGCCGTAATCGTGTTGCCCAACAAGTTCACGTTGGGGGCATGATCGGCAAGCGTCGAGGTCGTCGACTCGCGGCTGAACTCGCCGTCGACCTCCAACCCGTCGCCCGCGCTCCCGTCGATTCGACTGCTCGAGAAGGTTACTTCCTCCGTATCCAAGAAGCTCGCACCAACTCGGCCGCTGTCGACGATCGAGATGTTCTCAACAAACGCCGAATCGGAATCCGATACGAAGAGCCCTTCGGCACCGCTGTTGGCGATCGATCCGTCGACGAACCTCAAGCCGTCTTGATCCAGATCCGGGTTGTTGTCCTCTCGAATATTTCGAAACAACGCCCCGATCAGACCGCTGTTGAAGACATCCACTTGTTCGAAATCGAGACCGGAGGAATTCGCGGCAGCCAGACCGTCGGAGTCGCTGTTGGTCACCGTGGCACCGACCATCCGCAGGCTCGTGTTGCTCTGGAGGAACACACCCGTTCGACCGCTCGAGGAGACCAAAAGGTCCTCGATCGAGACTCCAGACGAACCCGACACCGAGAAGCCATCGGCAACGCTGTTGCCTGTTGTCAGGCCGCTCACCGTCAAGCCGTTGGTGTCCACGTCGTTGCCATCGGTAACGTTCAGGAAGAATGCACCCACCCCGGGCATTGCGGGTTGATCCGGGAGCATCGCCGGATTTCCACTGGAGTCAACAACCACCTCAGTTACAACGACATCCATCGAGTTGGATACCGACAAGCCATCCTGATCGCTACTGCCAATATTCAACGTCTCGATCATCAAGCCATCGACGTCCAGGAAGAACGCGCCGGTTCCTCCGCTCTCGAGGATCTCGGCATCGCGGACCGTGACGACGTCTGAGTTGGAGATTGCGATCCCGTCGGTCACGCTACCGACGATCCGATTGACATCATCGGTCGCGCTATTGTTGATGAAATCGATCCTTTCGGATCCAATCACGAACAGCCCGGCTCCATCGCTGTCTTGGATCAGGATTTCATCGACGACAACATCATTGGCGTTGACGATCGACACGCCCGAGTCCCCACTCGCGAAGACCTGGTTGCTGAACAGGGTCAGGGCAGGCGAGTCGACCTCCGATCCCGTCACGTTGATCCCGCTCAAGCCGCTGCCACGTACGAGATTTCCTCGGACTCCGGTCATAATCGCTCTTCAGCCGGCGTAGACGAGCTGG
>CAZSSM010000178.1:0-4455 GCA_964609385.1 uncultured Planctomycetia bacterium | reverse complement strand
CACCCTGACCGGCGGGGTGATCAGCGCCCTGGGACGGGAGATGCAGTCGGTGGCGGGCACCACGATCGAGGACGTCATCCAGACCGACGCCTCGATCAACCCGGGCAACTCGGGCGGCCCGCTGCTCGACGCGCTGGGTCGGGTCATCGGCATGAACACGGCGATCGTCAGTCGGGTCGGCGAGTCGGCCGGGATCGGCTTCGCCGTGCCGATCAACACGATCCGCCGGATCTTGCCGGCCCTGATCGAGTACGGGCGCGTGGTCCGCGCGGACCTGGGCGTCACCCAGGTCTTCCGGACCTCTGAGGGGCTCCGTGTTATGGAGTTGGTCGAGGACGGCCCAGCGGCCCAGGCCGGGATCCGCCCGGTCGAGGTTCGCGTCTACCGTCGAGGCGGGATCGTCTACTATCAATCGGTCCCCGAATCGGCCGACGTCCTCGTCACCATCGATGGCGAGCCGGTCCGGACCGTCGACGACCTGCTCGGCGCCGTGGAGGCCCATCAGCCCGGCGAACGAGCCGAGGTCACCGTGCTCCGCGACGGGCGCCTCGTCGAGGTCGAGGTCATCCTCGGTCGCGATGACGACCGGCCGAACCTTCGCTGATCGCTCGCCCAGCCCCCAGACGGATTCCCCGAGATGAACGTCGTCCCGAGCCTGATCGTGGTGGGTTGCCTCGTCGTCTGTGCCTTTGCGTGCTTCGACCTGGGCTTGTGGCCGATCCAAGCGGTCGCGATCGGATCGGCCCGCGAGGACGCCCCGGCGACTGGGATCCGGTTCGAGGAGGTGGCCAAGCGATCGGGGGTCGCCGTGCCGTTCCACAACGGGTCGCGCGGTCGGTTCGACCTACCCGAGATCATGGGCGGCGGCCTAGCCTTTCACGACCTCGACGGCGATGGGTTGGTCGACCTTTACGTCCTGGACGGCGGGTCGATCGCGGCGATGGCTGAGGATCCGAGCGTGCCGGACCGCGACGAGACCCCCTGTCGGATGTTCCGGAATCGGGGAGACGGCACTTTCGAGGAGGTCACCGCTGAGGCCGGCGCTCCGGGGCCGAGCTATGCGATGGGTGTGGCCGTCGGCGACGTCGATGGCGACGGACGCGCAGACCTGTTCGTCACGGGCTGGCGCGATCAACGGCTCTATCTCAATCGCGGCGGGCTCCGCTTCGAGGACGTCACCGAGAAGGCCGGGCTGGTCGCCGACCACTGGGGCAGTTCGGCGGCCCTGGCCGATCTCGATGGTGATGGCGACCTCGACTTGGTCGTCGCCTGCTACGTCGACTACGACCCGCGCGAGGTCCCCTACTGCGTCGCGCCCGACGGTCGACGCGACTACTGCGGGCCGACCGACTTCCGCGCCCAGTTCGACCGACTCTACCGGAACGAGGGCGACGGCACCTTCAACGATGTGACCGAGGGTTCAGGGCTCGACCTCTATCTCGGTCCTGGCCTGGGTGTGGTGGTGGCCGATTGCGTCGGCGATCGGCGCCCGGACCTCTACTTCGCGCACGACGGCATGGCCTGTCGGCTCCTGGAGAATCGGGGCAGCCTCCGGTTCGTCGAGCACGGCTTGGAGGCGGGCGTGGCCGTCGACGCTGACGGGCAGATGCTCTCAGGCATGGGCATCGGCGCCGGCGACGTCGACGGGGATGGCCTGCTCGAACTGGCCGTGACCAACTTCCTCCGGCGCGGCACGGTCCTGTTTCGCCAGGTCCGTCGAGGCGCTTTCCTCGACGCCTCGGGGCCGACCCGGCTCCGAGTGACCACCGCCAAGGTGCTCGGCTTCGGCGTCGCGCTGGTCGACTTCGACGGCGACGGGCACCGCGACCTGATCCAGGCCAACGGACACGTCCTGAGCCGCGAACGATTGGGTGAGCCGTGGGCGATGCCGACGACCGTCCTGGCCGGCGACGGGCAGCGACTCGTGGATGTGACCCGGTCGGCCGGCCCCTGGTTGTCCCGGCCGATCCTCGGGCGTGGCCTGGCCGTCGGCGACCTCGACGGCGATGCGCGGCCCGACGTGGCCGTCCGCGCGATCGATGCTCCGATGGCCCTGCTCCGCAACGTCAGCCCGATCGGGCGGCCGTTGGCGATCCGGCTCCGAGGCCGCCCGCCGGCCGCCGCGATGCCCGTCGGTGCCCGCGTCGAGATCGTCACCGACCAACGGACCCGTTACGATCAGCTCGTCGCCGGCGGCAGCTACCTGTCGGCCTCCGACGGGACGATCTACGCCGGCCTCCGATCCGATGAGCGGCTCCTGGAAGTCCGGGTCGACTGGCCTTCGGGACGTTCCGAGGTCTGGAGCGCTGAGGAACTGCCCGCGTCCCCGACAATCACCTTCCAGGAAGGTGAAGGCCGAGCCCTCCGACGACCCGACAACGGGCGGAGCAGATCACGATGACTGAATCGCCCGTGACGACCGAGACATCCGAACACGCGAGTCGATCGAGCGGATTGAACAAACAAGTCGATGTCGGTCGAGCATTCCGACGTCTGGGGGCATTCCTGGCAGAGCCGGGCAGGGCGTCGATCGCCTTGGTGATCCTCGGATTGGTGATCCGAGTCACCACCTATTGGGACGAGCGTCCCTATTGGCTCGACGAGGATTCCTTAGTCGGCAACATCCAGGGACGTTCGCCTTGGGACGTGATGTCGCCGTTAGGGGGGACGCAACTGGCCCCGCCCGGGTTCCTGATCGTCGAGCGGATCGTCGCCGCGACCTTGGGAGCCGAACCGTGGGCGCTCCGGCTCTTCCCGATGGTCGCCGGCGTGTCGGCCCTGTTCCTCTTCGCTGGCTTGGCCCGAACGATCCTCACACCCTGGGCGGCGGTCTGGGCGATCGGCCTGTTCGCGCTCTGCGACGAGATGATCTACTTCAGTAACGAAGTCAAACCGTATATTTTTGATGTGTTGGGAACATTGCTAGTCCTCGGGCTGGTCGTGGACCATCCGGAAGCGCCCAGGTCGCCGCGAGCGATCGCCGATTGGCTGGTCCGTGGGGTTTCGATCGTCTGGTTCTCATTCCCCACGATCTTCGTGATGGCGGTTGTCGGATTGTGGTCGTGGGCGCGGGCATTGACGGTTCGCGACCTGCGCGGAGCGATCGCGTTGACGGGGATCGGCCTGGCGTGGCTGGGCAGCTTCGCGGCGGTCCGCGTGATCGCCATGGCCAACCTCGACGGTTCCGAGGCGATGTGGGAGTTCTGGGACGGCTGCTTTTTAAGCCGGCCTTGGGAGTCGACCGAGGCGGCTGGCGCGTTCGCAGTGCGTCTGCTGAACGTTTTCGTCAACCCGCGGCTGCTCGACACACCGGCGGGCTTAGCGGCCAGCGCGGGTTTCGGCTTGGTGTTGACGATCGTCGGCGCGGGTTCGCTGATCGCCCGCCGGCGCGCGGCGACCGCTGCGATCCTGCTGGCGCCGATGGTCCCTCTGGCGATCGCCTCGATGGCCCGGCTCTACCCGTATCATGGCCGCTTGATCCTGGTACTCGCCCCTGGCCTGCTGATGGTCATGGCCGAGGGGATCGGCCGGCTCCTGGACGGGGTTCGGAACCGTCCGGCTCGCATGGTGTTGACGATCGCCTTGGTCTGTTGGCTGTTCGCAGCGCCATTGATCCGGCAGACCGCATGGCTCGAAGGTGGACGGATCCGTCCTTTCGACCCGTGTGGCGACCTGCATCAGGATCTCTGCTCGCCCTGATCGGCTCGAGGATGGTCGCGGTCGACCTGCCCCCAACGGACGCTCAACGGCTGCTCGAGCCCGTGGGTCTCCAGAAGCTCGACGTCCTCGAAGAGCGTGTCGGTCGGTCGGTCGGCGATGATCTGCCCACGGTCCAGCAGGACGGTGCGCGGACACAGTTCGCGGACCATTTCCAGGTCGTGGGTGGCCACGATCAGGGTGATCTCCAGGTCGGCGATCAGGGCGATCAGTTGCCGGCGGGCGCGGGGATCCAGGTTGGCCGTCGGTTCGTCCAGGGCCAACACGTCGGGTTGGCAAGCCAGCACGCCGGCCAAGGCGACTCGCTTCCGCTCGCCGAAGCTCAGGTGATGCGGGGCACGGCCGGCCTCCGCCTCCAACCCGACTCGTCGGAGGGACTCCAAGGCCCGCACCCGCGCCGACGGCCGGTCCATCCCGAGGTTGAGCGGGCCGAAGGCGACGTCCTCCAAGACGGAGGGCCGGAAGAGTTGGTCGTCGGGATCCTGGAACAGGAGGCCCACGATGCGGCGGATTCGACTCAAGTGTCGTTTGTGAATCGGTTGGCCTTGGATCCAGACGGTCGGCCCCGACTCGTTGCGTTGCTCCGCGTCGGGGGCGTGACTGTGGAGGCCAGCGCCGCGCCCCTCATGGCCCGGCAGGAGCCCGTTGAGGTGCCAGAGCAGCGTACTCTTGCCGGCGCCATTGGGGCCAACCAGCGCGACCCGTTCCCCACGCCTCACGCTCAAATCGATGCCCCGC
>CAZSSM010000177.1:0-4529 GCA_964609385.1 uncultured Planctomycetia bacterium | reverse complement strand
GTCTCGGCCTTGGGGAGGTCCTGGGCGACGGCGGTGTTGGCGAGGGTGGCCAGGAACAGCGTGGCGATGGCCAGGGCGGTCTGGGAAATCCAGCGGTTCGTCATTTGGGGTCGGCTCCTCAGGAAAGGGGACGAGAGAGGTGGGGGGAACAGGGACGTTCGAAGCCGGGCGGCTCAAGCACCCGATCGAGCATCAGGACGGATCGGTCGGTTCGACGTCGGTCGATTCCTGTTGGTCGGCGATCCATTGGAGGGCGGCTTCCAGGGCGGGGTCACGCCCGTCGAGCAGGGCCGCTTGGGTGGGCACGACGACCTCGTCGGGCTGGACACCTTGGCCCTCCAGCTCCTCGCCGTCGGCCGAGACGTAGTTGGCCATGGCGACCTGGAACCGGTCGCCGTTGGGCAGCTTGAGGAACTGCGAGGGGAGGCAGGCGCCCGGGGTCGGTGTGCCGAAGATCCGGGCGCGGCCGATGTCCTGGAGCCCACCGGAGAGGATTTCGGAAGTCGACATCGAGCTGCCGTCGACCAGCACGGCCACCGGGCCATTGAACCGTCGGGGCTGCGGGTTCAAGGCGAATCGGAACTCGCTGGTCCGCATCTGCATGATGCCCAGCCTCAGGTTCGCCTCATCGATCAGGTAGCCGCCCATGCCGACGGCCATGAAGCCGATGCCTCCCGGGTTGCCGCGCAGGTCGATGATCAGTCCGACGGCTTCGTCGTTGGCGGCGATCGCCTCGCGGAACGTCGACATGACCGAGGCCGGGTCGAAGAAGGCGTTGAGCCGGAAGTAGGCCACCGGCCGGCCGTCGGTCTGTTCGGGCGTGAGCAATTGGGTCTCGGACTCGACGTAGAAGGTCGGCAGGTTGGCGAACCGGGCCGGCTTGCCCTGGGGCTCGTCGAGGGTCAGGCTCACCTGAGTCGGCTCGGCGTCGGGGCCTTCGGTGACGGTCAGGGTCCGTTCTTGGCCGACGTCGCCGCGGATTCGGCCGAGCACCGCGCGGGTCTGACGCGCTTCCAAGTACCGCAGTTGGTCCTGCTCGTCGAGCGCCTCGCGGATCCGCTGCATCCGATCGCCGATCTCTTGGTCGTCGACGGCCAGGATCTCCAAGCCGGGCTTGAGCCCAGCGCGGTCGGCGGGGCTCTCGGGGGCGACCTTCGTGATCAGGATCCGATCGTCGATCGTCGTCAGGCTCAGTCCCGACTGACCCTGGCCGCTCCCGCCCTGATCACCCTCAAGGTCGTTGTAGGCGTCTTGGGGGACGATGCCGAAGTGTGACTGGTCCAGCCGCTTCAAGAGATCGCCAAGGATCGAACGCACCTCGGACATCGATGTGGCCGCCTCGACTCGCGGGCGGAGTTCCTCGCGAGCAGCCTCCCAACCGATCTGCTCGAGGTACTCCGGCTCCCAGTGCTGGTCGCGGATCGTCTCCCAGACCTGGTCGAACGAATCGAGGTTCGCCTGGCGATCGGTATCACGGAGCGTCGAGGGGGTTTCAGCGTCATCGACGTCTGGAGCGGGCGCCTCCTCGGTCGGCGGTTCCTGGGCAACGGCCTGCTCGTGGTCGACGATCAGGAGGCCCATCACGATCGCCCACAGGATCGGTCCGATCCCGAACGGGCCGCCCAACAGCGCGCGGCGATCGCCTCGACGGCGGTTCGCGGTCTTGGGAGTGGTCATCGAATCTCCTCAACGATGCGGGTCCGTGGTGTGGAGGGTGGGTATGTAGCGAACCGTGCGAACGTGTCGTGCGGGTGGACCCACCCTCAGTAGTGGCTCAAGCTACGACTAGCCTCGTCCGGCTGTCAAGCGATGTCGACCCAGGTTGGCTCCGAGGCGGTTGTGGGCCGATGGTTCGGGTTGTCGGGGATCAATTGGGCTCGGGGGTTCGGCCGTTGAGGACCTGGGCGAACACGGTCGAGTCGACGTTGCCGCCACAGAGGATGACCGCAACGCGCCGCTGGTCTCGCGTCGCGGGATGTTGGCGTCGATCGCGGATCAGGCCGGCCAGGGCCGCAGCGCCAGCGCCCTCGGCGACGTTGTGCGTGTCTTGGAAGAGGATCCGGATCGCCTCGGCGATCTCCTGGTCACTCACGGCGACGATCCGCGCGGCACCCCGGCGAATCACCTCGAAGGCCTCGGCCGACGGCGCGCGGCAGGCGATCCCGTCGGCGAACGTGCGCGCCCGATCGGTCGTCACGACCCGACCCGCCTCCAGCGAACGCGCGTAGGCCGGCGCTCCCTCGGCGACGACACCGACGACCTCCGTCGACAGGCCCAGCAGGTCGCGGACGCCGATCGTCCCGCAGATCCCCGAACCCATCCCGATCGGCACGTAAACGGTGTCGATCTCCGAAACGTGCCTAAGCAGTTCATGCGCATACGTGGCCACCCCATGGACCAACTCCGGGTGGAACGGCCCCAGGAACTCCAGGGACTCGGACTCGGCGAGTCGCGACGCGTGCTGCCTCGATGCCTCGAAGTCGTCCCCATGCACGATCAAGCGGGCTCCCAGGGCCTCCATCGCCCGGTTCTTCTCCGACGCGTTGGTCTCGGGGACCACCACGGTCACCGGGATCCCGTACCGACGCGCCGCGAACGGAATGCTCTGGCCGTGGTTGCCGCGCGTCGCCGTGATGATCCCCCGCGCGCCTCGACCCTCGGCCGACCACGTCTCCATCAGGACCAGGCCGCCGCGGACCTTGAACGCCCCCACCGGCGTATGGTTCTCGTGCTTGATCCAAACCTCCAATCCCAGTCGACGCTCCAGCAACGGCCAAGCGTATTGTGGCGTCGGGGGCATGGCGGCATAGACCGTTTCCAAGGCCTGTTCCAAACGATGGCGGTCGAATGTCTCGGGGAACAAAGGGGCGTCTCCATGCTGGTGCGAATGACTTTCCGGTCGATGAGGACGACGGTCGCGAACCATTGGATCCTCCTCAGTCGGCGATCATACCGGCAGGAAATCAGGTTCAGACACGCCGAACGATCGCATCTCCGAAGGACGAGACAATGAAGCTCAACGAGAAGCCTCCGACCAGGAGACTTAAGGCCAATCGGAGTCGATCCGGGCATTCTCGGTGGACTCGGTGGTTTCGTGCGGTTTCGGGTTATTTGGGTATCTGGGTGGATTGAGTGGATTTGGCGGGGTATCGTGACGGAAGCGATGCGGGATCGCGCGGGGCCGACCGATCACTGATCGGGGATGAGTCCCGGGCGGCTCACGATCCGTCGCGACCCCTCCTTTCCCATCCCTCAGGCTCGTCGAAGGCAGATCACACGATGTGGAACCCCTTGAAGCGATCGAAGGGTCGAGTCGGCAACCGTGTGTCCAGAGATATTCGAGTCAAACAACTTGCAATGGTCGAGCCACTGGAGCACCGGACGCTTCTGACGACGATTACCGTTACGAGCCCCGATGATACGGTGGCCAACGACGGGGTTGTGACGCTTCGCGAGGCAATCCTCGCGGCCAACACCAACACGGCCGTCGGTGACGCCCCGGCGGGTGAGGCGGGACCGACCATTGACCAGATCGAGTTCAATCTCCCCGGCCCCGACTTCACGATCGAATTGGGCTCAGCGTTGCCGAGCTTGACCGACGTCGTCGCGATCGACGGCTACAGCCAACCGTTGGCATCGGCCAACACGTCGGCTGTCGGGACCAATGCGAACGTCGTGGTCACGATCGACGGGACCAGCGCGGGCGCGACCGCACAGGGCCTGGTGCTGGCCGACGGCGCCGACGGCAGCTCGATCGGCGGACTGGCCCTGGTCAATTTCGGCGGCACGGCCATCAACATCGCCGCCGGCTCCGATGGGAACACGATCGCCGGGAACTTCGTGGGGGTCAACGCGGCCGGCTTCGCCCTGGGCAACGGAGGGATCGGGATCAACGTCGCTTCCGACTCCAACACCATCGGGGGGACAGATTTGGCCGACCGGAACCTGGTCTCGGCCAGCACCCTGGCCGGGGTTCGACTGGTCGGCGGTTCGAATACCGTTCAAGGGAACCTGATCGGCACCGATCCGGCGGGCTCGAGCGCTCAGGGCAACGGGAATTCGGGCCTCATCGTTCGAGGGATGGCGAACACGATCGGCGGGACGTCGCCCAACGCCGGCAACGTGATCTCGGGCAACACCCTGAGCGGCCTTCGGGTGTCGGCCGTCGCGACCGATACCACGATCCAGGGGAACCTGATCGGCACGACCGCTGGCGGAGCCTCGGCGCTGGGGAATACGACCGTCGGCATCGAGTTGCTGGGTGACGCCCACACGGTGGGTGGGGTCGACGCCGGTGCTGGCAACGTGATCTCGGGCAACGCTTCCAATGGGATCGTGGTCGTTCGCTCCGCCAACGTGATTCAGGGCAACTTGATCGGCACCGACATTACCGGCACGCTCGCCGTGGCAAATATGAACGATGGGATCCAGATCGGTCCCCTGGGCACGAACAACGTCATTGGTGGGACCACGGCCGACTCGGCGAACGTGATCTCGGGCAACGTCGACGACGGGATCGACATCGAAGG
>CAZSSM010000176.1:0-4592 GCA_964609385.1 uncultured Planctomycetia bacterium | reverse complement strand
GATGGATCACCTTCAAGGCAACGACCTCGCCGTTGTCCCCCCGCGCCCGCCAGACCTGGCCCATCCCGCCTCGACCCAGCAGCTCCTCCAGGGTCCAGACCCGGCCGACGACCTGACCCACCTCCAGCGCAAACTCGGAGCGGGTCGAAGGACCTCGGCTCAAGATCCGCGTGGCTCGGGTGACGCGGTCGTGGAGCTGAGCCAATTCGGCGTCGTCGGGCCGCAGGCTCACGGCACGGTTCAGCTCGGCATCAACCTCGCCCCAACGCTGCTTGACCGCCTGTGAAGCTCCCAAACCGACGTGCGCGGCCGACGAGTCTGGCTGTGCCGTGACCAGCCGCGCGAAGCCGTCGCGGGCCGCGTCGGCATCGCCGTCGACCAGCAACGCCTCGGCCGCGCCCTGGAATTGACGCAAACGCTCACCGAAGGTCCCGTTGCCGATCTGGGCGTCGCGGAGGTCCTCGATGAACGGCACGATGCTCTCGACCCGCTTCAAGAGCAGGAGCATGTCCCCCTGCATCTCCAAGGACAGCCCGATCCCGCCGAGGATCTCGCGGTGCCGCGTCTCGACCTGCTCGAAGCCGCCAGCGGTGATCGTGTGGATCTCCCGGAGCGCCTCCAGACAGCGGGCGTCCGACTCCAAGTGCGTCTCCAGGATCTGCTGAGCCACCTCGGGCACCCCTTCGAGCCGCGCAATGCTCAGGGTCAGGGTCTCCATGCGGTCGTTGACGACGTTCAGGACCCCTTCGAGCCGCGCGAAGTCGGCCGGCGTAACCTCAACGTTATTCGACCGGGCCTCCTGGAGATCGAACTCATCGCGGGCCGACTCGTGGGCCAGATTCAGCAGACGCAGGCAGAGGTTGACGGTCTGCGGCGGCACGCCCAGGAACGGCAGCATGGTCTCGGCGGCGAACTTGGCACCGGCGCCATACCGCTTGACGAAGCTGAAGAACGGGCTCGGGCCGGCAGTCGTGGGCATCGACTTGGGCTCCCAGAATCACGGTCGGATCGATGACTTGGATGTCATGACTATCATAGCGAACCATGAAGACCCGTGCACACCGGTTCGCATATGAGAGGCGAGGGATAGGCTCTTCGTCGCGGCGTCGCGATTCTTCGGGGAAAAATCGTTTGAGGCTTCCAAGGCCCATTCGAAGGCGTTGTTCCCAGAGCCCTCACCCTCACTCGGCGCCGGGTGCGGGTGGTTGGGGACCGCGAGCGAAGCCGGGCAGACCCCGGGGGTGATCTCATCAGGATGGCTAACCGAAGGCCAGGACCCGAGGCGAACCCACCAAGGATGGCACCGGGGTCTGATCCCAAAGCGGACCAGTCCCCAGTCACCCCAAGACGACGAACCACCGCAACAAAGATAAAACACCGTTCCTTATTCCACGCAGCCGATCTAGAACGTTATCGGCTTCCGAGGCTCCTCTGGTGGTCCGGACCGCTGATTAGCTTTACGCCCTGTTCGGCTCGACGGGTGTCGCTTCGCCGGGCGCTGGGGCGTCCGTTGCTGCTCGGACGTCATTGGGAAGCGTAACGCCGTCGAGGTATCCGTTGTCGAGGTACCAGGCGATGGTGTCGTTGATGGTCTGGTGGACGGGTCGGAAGGTGACCCCGAGTTCGTCGGCGGCCCGCGCATTGTCGTAGAGGTTCCCTCGGCGCTCACGGTAGAGGGTCCGGGCGGCGTCCCAACTCAGCAGGACCGGCTTGCCGGTCAGCCGGGCATAGCCCTCCTGCACGGCGGCGAGCATCAGGGCCAACGCCCAGGGGACCCGGAGCTTGGGCGCTGGGATCCCCGAGACGTCCTGGAGGGTCCGGGCCAGGTCGTCGAGGCTCAACGGGCGACCGGCGACCAGATAGCGTCGGCCGTTGGGGACGCCGTCCTCGGTCCGATCCAAGGCGTTAAGGATGGCCAGGGCGACGTCGCGGGCATCGACGAGGCTCCAACGGCTCTCGAAGGTGCCGGGCAACTGTTGTCGGAGGAAGTCCAGGACGATCTGGCCGGCGGAGGTGGGGCCGGCGTCCCCGGGCCCGAACATCCAACCGGGCAGGATCAGGCGGATGGCGGTCTCGGGGTGCGCACGGGCGTAGTCGGCGACGGCGAGGTCGGCCAGGATCTTGGAGCGGTAGTAGTCGTCGGGGGCGTCGCCGGGCTTCCGGAGATCGTCCTCGGTTGAGGGACGGCCGTCGGGTCGGGGCACGATGGCGGCCACGGAGCTGACATGGACGATCCGCCGAACGCCCCGTCGACGGGCGCGGTCGATCAGTTCGAGCGTGGCATCGACGTTGATCCGCTCCAGGGTCCTGCGGTGGTCACCACCTTTGTAGCTCTCGCGGAAGTAGGCGGCGGCATGGACCATCGCGTCGACGCCGTCCAGGGCGTGGGTCAGGGCGCGGACGTCCTCGAGGTCGCCGACGGCACGCTCCAGGCCGGACGGTTCGCCGAGGATCCGGATCGCCTTCTGGGGCGAGCGCACCAGCGCCCGAACACGCCAGCCTCGAGCCAGGGCCAGGCGGACGACGTTGTTGCCCAACAGGCCGGTGGCGCCGGTGACCAGCAATCGGGGCGCGTTGGGGTTCGGGCTGGGTCCGGGACCGGCATCGGGATCAGTCATGGACGGGCTCGTCGGTTGGCGGTTCGTGGGATGGACCCAGCGCGCGGGGGAACCGATCCTGGACATCGACGAATCCGGGGGTCTGCATCGGATGACGCATGGCCCGTTGGAGCGTCTGCCAGAGCGGTTGGTGGGCGGGCCGTCGTTGGATCTCGGCCGAGAGCGCTGTCAGGGCGAACTCGCAGGCCAAGCCGTTGTGCATGGTCAGGGCCAGGAACCGGCTCCGGCTCTGGATGGCTTGGATGAGCCCCTCGGGATCGCGGTCCAGCCAGGCCAGAACGACCTCGCGGCCGTCGGCGATCAGGTGGAGTTCTTGGCCGGGCCAGTGGTCGACGACCTGGCGGGCCTGGTTGCTGAGCAGGACCTGGGCGCCCGGGATCTCCACGGGTTGATAAACCTTGACGACCAGATCGACGCCGCGCCGGGCCGTCGCGCGGAGGTCGTCGGCCAGTTCGTCGAGGGGTCCGGGGAACAGACAGGCCAGGACGACCTGCTCGGCACGTTGCAGGACCCGTCGGGCCGACTCGAGGACCTGATCGCGGCTGCCCAAGCGGTAGATCCGATCGTCCTCGATGGCGTTGTCGATCCGGTGTAGGACGCGCCCGGCCTTGATCCGCTGGCGCTGAAAGGCACGTTCCAAGCGGCCCAAGAGTTCGTCGACGGGCACAGCGCGACACTGTCGGCTGGAGGAGCCGGCCCCCTCGTCGACCAGGACGGCCCCCTTGGTCTCGAGCGAGGCGATCGCTTTATAAGTGTTGGCCACAGGTTTGCCGATCTCCTGCGCGACCCGGTAGCCGGTCGCCGGGGATTGGCCGAGCAGGAAGGCGTAGATCCGGGCCTCCAGGTCGGTGAAGCCCAGCGGGCCGAGCGCCTCAGCCACCTCGCCGTCACGGGACATCGGTCTCGATCTCATGGTCGGGGAATCGGGTTCGGTCAGGTCGACCTCGGGACTCCGCCTCGGGGCCGGGACGCGGGCGATCGGGAGATCCCGCGGCGCGTCGGCCCCGCACGATCGATCGGACGGCCCGGCGCGTCATGGCGCCGAGCCGTCGTTCGGGGATGTCGATAGGAGATCGCGGTCATTTCTGATCAAAAAACACGCGGCTCATCCATTAACCCCACTTTGGCGTCGATGACCTTAGGGGGGGCAGGGGCACAAGGGCGACCCAATCACTCAGTCGATCTGGCCCTTGACCAGTTCCTTGATCTCGTCGGGCAGTTCGAAGATGTCCTCGGGCAGTTCGACGTTGTGCTCGACGTTGTCGAGTTCGATGACGATGACCGCCTGGTTGCCGAGGGCCTCGATGGCCTCAGTGGCGCGGAAGGGTCGGAGGACGCCGTCGACCTTCCGATAGTCCTCGGGCGTGGAGACGACCGGGAACTCGCCGACGTTGCTGATCTTGGCGACCGACTCGACCCGGTAGATCAGGCCGTCCTCGACGCCATAGAAGGCGGTTCGGGTGTTGTCGCCGGCGGTCAGCGCGACCTTGTAGCAGTCGACGCCGTCGACCTCCTCGCGGCCGACGGTCTCGACCTTGTTGTAGAGGTCGCGCCAGTTCAGATCGCCATAGAACGTGGCGTCACGGATGGTTTGCTCCTTCTCCTCACCGCTCTGGAGGACGGCCCCTTGGATATCGGAGACCGACCAGGCGACCTGGCCGTTGGTCCCTCGGCGCTCCGCGCCGATGCCTTCGATCTCAATGACGGCCAGTTGCTTGTTCTCGGGGGCCTCGTAGACGGTGATGCTCCCAGCGATGCCCTGGGCGGGGATCGACAGGGTGCCGGTCGACTTCCGGTTCTTCAAGGCCATGTAGGCCTCTTTGCCACCGGTGACCTCAACATACTTATCCAAGATAGTCTCGGCCTTGGGGAGGTCCTGGGCGACGGCGGTGTTGGCGAGGGTGGCCAGGTAGAGCGTGGCGATGGCCAGGGCGGTCTGGGAAATCCAGCGGTTCGGCTTTTGGGGTCGGCTCC
>CAZSSM010000175.1:0-4617 GCA_964609385.1 uncultured Planctomycetia bacterium | reverse complement strand
GGCAGGCAGGGCCTTAGCCGGGGCGGGGATCACGCTGGCTTGAGGAGTCGGGGCGACCTTGCTAGGCGCGGAGATCATGCCAGCTTGGGGGGCAGGCAGGGCCTTAGCCGGGGCGGGGATCACGCTGGCTTGAGGAGCCGGGGCGACCTTGCTGGGGGCCTGAGGCATAGGCAGAGCCTTGCCGGGGAGTTGGGCTGACTGAGCCAACGTGGTCGAAGCGACTGCGAACAGTGCGATGAGAGTCAAAACAGAAACGCGAGCGATCATTGACGGAATACCTCCACGATCGTTGCGGTGGGCACAAAATCAGGCGAAGAAGGCATATCTCAACACGTCAAAAGACGTGTCGGATCCGACTGCCTTCAACCACTCCACGTCCAATATAACATGGAAAAAATACAACGCTTGGAAACTAAAGGAGATTTAGAGAACGCGAAATACCGAGGGCGGATCAAAGGCTGATGTTATTTCTTCAAAGTCTTCCTCTGTCGATTATTCGGGTTGAGTGTGGGCCATCGAAGGTTTCGGATCGGACGGGTATCGCGTCAAGCTGGTTTGGTTGGAGTAAACATCGTGTTTGGGGTGGCCTGGGTGAGCGTGGAAAGGTTCCTGATTGGCTCGGTCCGCTTGCGTGCGCGGTTTGTTGGGGTGATAGTTCATTGTGATCCGACACGCGGCCACTCCACCGTTTTCGGGCACGTTGAATCTGTTTTGTTCGTGTTTAGCAAGCGTACACGTGTCCTCAACGATCTCGAGAGGCACGATGCACTCCGGCGCACTTCCACGCGAGCGCATCGTTTCAGGTGCCGGGCTCTCGACCTCTCGCTGAGCGGTCGCTCTGGCGTTTCCGGGCAGTCTGAGGTTCAATGTTGAGGTTCTTGGCAGGGACGCGCCGGGTGTTGTAGCCAGACGGTTGGGGCGTTCGACGATGCAGTTCTGGGGGGAGAGGGATGCCCAAGCCCGTTCGATCGTGTCCGTCGGAGTCGAGCTGGCTCGCTTGCATTTCCGGAATGTGCTCCAGAGTCCGGCTGATTCAATGCCTTCTGGTCTGGTCGATTGGAGGCGTCTGGATCTTCGCAACGATCCCGACGAGTGCCCAAGTCTCGACCTCTGGTCGCAACTCGACCGCCGCCGAGACGTTGAAACTGGCTCATGGACTGCTCCAGCGTGGCCGTTACCTGCTAGCCGCTGACCAGTACACTCAGTTTCTGGAGCAGCAACCTTCGGGTCCTTCAGCCTGGGAGGCGCGATACTTCCTCGGCTTCACGCGTCGGAGTTTGGGCCAGCCTGCACGGGCGCGTGAGCAGTTCGCTCAGTATCTCCGCGAGTCCCCGACTGACCATCCCTATCGAGGCTCGGCCCTCTTTCAACTGGGCGAGGCCGACTTCCGGCTCGACCAACCGGAGGAGGCTCAGACCGCATTAACTCAGTTTGTCCGCGAGTATCCGGACCACTCGCAGATTGGGGTGGGCTGGGAATACTTGGGAGAGATCGCACTTCGGAATCGGAAGTGGGCTGAAGCGCGTCGGGCGTTTGAAGAGGCCATGCGACGCGGGCTCCGCGGCCCAAGCGCACCGCGTGCACGGTACGGCTTGGGCCTCGCCTTGATGGCCTTGGACGAAGATGCGCTGGCCTTGCGCGCCTTCGAACGGTTGGAGGGGACCGACGACGATTGGTCGGCTAAGGCGCGGTTGCGGATCGGCAAGATCCATCGGCGGGCCGGCCGCCTCGAAGCGGCCGACGAGACCTTGGCAGTCCTGGAACGCGACACACCCAATCACCGATTGGTCCCGGAAGCGCGGTTTCTCCGTGGGGAAATGCTGATCGAACGCGGTCGCGATGAGGAGGCGATCGCGATCTGGGGACCGGTGGCCGCCTCCGAGGCCGAGACCTGGGCCGTCCGCACCGCCTACCATCTGGGACTAGTGCTCCGACGCCAAGGGCGTCCCGACGAGGCTTTAGTCGTCTGGGACCGGACCCTTCAGCGCTTCCCCGACACGACCTGGACCGCTGCCTTCCGGTTCCGGACCGCCGAGACGCTCGCTCAACTGGGTCAGTCCGACCTGGCTCGCCAGCGGTTCGAGCAGCTCGTCGACGAGGCGCCTGAGGATCCCTGGGCCAACGATGCCCTGGTCCGCGCCGCCGAACTGGCCTGGGATCAGCAGCAGGTCGACCAAGCTGGACGGATCGCCCGTCGTTTGCTCGACCGGACCGCCGACCGCACCCAACACGTCCTGGCCAAACTCATCCTTGCCCGCGTTGCCCGCACGAAACAAGTTCCTGATCAGGCCATCGCTGCCCTGGAGCCGGAACTGGCATCACTCGATCTCCAGAACGATCCGACGACCCCGGACGCCAAAGAGGTCGATGCCAACGATTCGGCCCTCAGCACGGACTTGGCCGTTAAGCTCCGCTTTGAGCTGGCCTTGGCCTACTGTCAAGCCGGCCGTGACGCCGAGGCATCCGCGTTGTTGGATCGCCTCGCCCAGCAATCCGGACCGTTAGCGGCCCCTTCACTGTATCTGCTGGGTAAGCAACGGTTCGAGGCCGGTGCGCCCGAGGAGGCGGTGGGTCCGCTCGGCAATGCCATCGCGGCCGATCCCGATGCCGAGTGGGCCTCACAGGCCCGTGCCTATCTCGTGCTGGCCCTGGAATCACTGGGGCGTATGGACGAAGGCTTGGAGATCCTGGATGACTGGACCCTCCGTAAGCCCGACGATCCGACCTTGACGACGGTCCGAATTCGCCTGGCCGAGTCGGCCCTTGATGCCGGGAACTCGGGCCGGGCCATCACGCTTTTCGAAGAGGCGTTGATCCCGATCGCCGATGACGATCGTCGCGACGCGTCCGGCGAATCGCTCGCCGTCCGCGCCCGCGTCGGCTTGGCCTACGCGCTGCTTAATGCCGACCAACCTGATCGGGCGGCTGAGCAGTTCGCTGCGGTTCTTGACATGGCGTCCGCATCGGATCAGGCTCCCGAGTGGCTCTACTATCGCGGTCTGGCTTGGAGACGGCTCGGCCAGACCGAGCGCGCCGAGCAGGACTGGCTACGCGTTCGTAATGAGTTCACCGACTCGGTCTGGGCCCAACCGTCCCGGATTGCCGGGGCCCGCCTTTTGGCTCAAGAGGGGCGTTACGACGAGGCCGCCGCCCTCTTCGCCCAGGCCGTCGAGGCCCTCGATGCGCGGGGCAAGGGACCACCCTTGGCCAACCCCGATCCAGAGACCGTCGAAGCCGATCGTCGCGGTCCGGCCGAACTGGGCGACCTGGACCGTTTATTGGCCGACTGGGCTTGGACCTTGATCGATGCTGGTCGCGACAACGAAGCCGACCAGCTCTTCCAGCGGCTCGTCGAGCAGATGCCGGAGAGTCCTCTGGTTCCGGAAGCTCGGTTGGCCCTGGCCGAGTCGGCTTATAATCGGACTGATCTTCCAAGCGTTCTCCGCTGGCTCATGCCCTTCGAGCAGGCCGAGGTCTCCTCTGACGATCTGGTCGAGGCTCCTAAGTTCGATCCGGTTTTGCGTCAGAGTGTGCTTTATCTGCTGGGGCGCGTTGCCTTAGACCAACACCGTTGGGACGATGCGCAGCAGTGGCTAACCAGGCTGATCGAGGCCAACCCCGAGCTGTCGTTGCGACGTGAAGCCGCCTTCTGGATTGCCGAGTCGCTGCTTCAAGCCGGCGATGCCGCGCAGGCCGCTCGAGAGTTTCAAGAATTGGCGTTCGACATGCCGGATGACCCCCCTGTGAGTCAGGAAGAGCCTTGGCGAGCCACCGCACAACTCCGCTATGTTCAGGCCCTGGTCCAACAAGAACGCTGGGATGACGTCCTGGAGGTCGCTGACCAACTCATCCGGCAACGCGGTCCGAGAAAAGGGCGAGCGACCGACCGACCCAATCCTAATCCCGAAGAAGACAGTGGTCCTGAATCCTCCCCAGACCCATGGCTGGCCGAGTTGGCCTTCGCTCGGGGTCGGGCTTGGCAACAGAAGGCCCGTTTCGAGGAGGCTCTCGAAGCATATCGACAGGTCACCGAGTATTGGCCGCACAGCATGCTGGCGGCGCGTGCGCAATTGATGCGAGGCGAAGTTCATTACCATCAGGAGGATTATCAAGCCGCCCTGAAGGAACTTTACCACGTCGATATTTTCTATGACGCCCCGACCTGGGAAGCCCTCGCCCTTCTGGAGATCGGCAAGATCTACCAGCGACTCGATCGGCCGGACGATGCTTATGAGGCCTATCGTCGGATCATCAAAGATTTTCCCGACAGTCCTGCATCCGAACAGGCCGTGCAACTGCAAAGACAACTCGCCAAGCCTGATCGCAGTGATCTACCCACAGACACTAAAGAACCATATAATATAGACGTGTCTCGGTAAAAGGAATATTTGGAATTGGGTTATCGTAAACTGACCTATAGTACGGTTTAGCTATAAGTGTGCGACAACTGTAATGATCCCTCGCGCCAAGGGTTGAGAGGCACGAGGGATCGTAATGGTCTCGAGAGATCAATAGCGTTGGCCGCCGCCGTAACCGCCGCCACCGTAGCCGCCGCCACCACCGAAGCCGCCGCCACCGCCCTAGCCGCCACCACCCCGGCCGCCGCCCCCAAACCCC
>CAZSSM010000174.1:0-4666 GCA_964609385.1 uncultured Planctomycetia bacterium | reverse complement strand
GGATGTCCCGGGGTCTGCTCGCTTGGCTTCGCAGTCCCCAGCCACCCGTTGACGTATGATGACTTGGATCAAGGCATCTAATTGAAATGGCCGATGTCCGTTCGGCGGGTTTCGTTCCCCCTTGGACGACGGAACGGGTGGCTGGGGACTGCGAAGCAGACCCCGGTGCTGAGGTTTTCCGGTGGTTCACCTGGAAGTCGCTCCGTTTGGCCGCCTCGATGGGGATGTCCCGGGGTCTGCTCGCTTGGCTTCGCAGTCCCCAGCCACCCGTTGACGTATGATGACTTGGATCAAGGCATCTAATTGAAATGGCCGATGTCCGTTCGGCGGGTTTCGTTCCCCCTTGGACGACGGAACGGGTGGCTGGGGACTGCGAAGCAGACCCCGGTGCTGAGGTTTTCCGGTGGTCTACCTGGAAGTCGCGCCACTTGGCCACTTCGTTGGGGATGTCCCCGGGGTCTGCTCGCTTGGCTTCGCAGTCCCCAGCCACCCGTTGATGTCTGACGATTTGGATCAAGGCATAAATCTCCTTGCTTTGCTTGTCAGTTGCCTGTTGACGTCTGACTTTTTGGATGAAAATGTTTCTAAATTGAAGGATCATTCTTGATGACCAAACCATGGACGCCGACCGAGGCGTCGCTCGATATCGAGACGTACCGCCAGCAACGGTTGCTCGACCAATCGCGGTGGTATCGCCAGCGGGCGCTGACGCATCGACGTCGGCATCGAGTCTTCGCCACGGCGTTGGCGTTGGCCAACCTAGGCGCGTTCGTGCTGGGGTTGATCGGCTGGACGCCCTGGGCTCTGGTGGTGCTCAACCTGGCCGCCGCGTTGACGGCCTACGCGACGTTGACGGCCAGCGACTACCAGGCCGTCACCTATCGCGCGACCGCCGATCGCCTCGACCAGCTCGACGCCCTCTGGAGCGCGGGGGCGTACGGCTCGGGAGACGGCGCTTTCCGGACATTCGTCCATGAGGTCGAGCAGGTCCTCGCCCGCGAGCGGAGCGCCTGGTGTGTGGTGCTCGGCCACGTCAGCGGAGACAACGACCTCGCCGCCGTCACCCTCCAACCGAAAGCCGATCGATGAGCAAAGCGAAACCCACCCGGACCAACACGGCCGCCTCGACGACGACCACGACGACGTTGCGCGTCGGCGTCACCGGGCACCGACGCCTGGGCGATGACCCCCGGACCCCGCTTCGGGTCCACGCGCAAATCGTGGAGGTTCTCCAGGCGCTCCGGGTGGTGGCGCGCTATCAGGGCAAGTCGGTCGTCGCCCACAGCGCCTTGGCGATCGGGGCCGACCAGATCTTCGCCCGCGCTGCGCTGGGGCTCGGATGCTCGCTGATCGGCGTCATCCCGTTCGCCAACTACCGCGAGGACTTCGCCGAAGGGCTCGAACGCGACGAATACGAGACGCTGTTGGGCCTCTGCGACGAGGTGGTCACCCGCCCGTTCAAGAACCGCTCGGACGAGGCCTATCTGCGATGTGGGACCTACCTGGCCGGGCAGGTCGACTACCTCGTGGCGGTCTGGGACGGCCAGCCTGCGCGGGGCAAAGGCGGGACCGCCGACGTCGTCGCGTTCGCCCGCAAGCGCGGAACGACCGTCCTGGTGGTCGATCCGCAGATTACCGAGCAATAAGCTTGTCGCGTTGCGCTGACCCGGTCGATCAGTGCGAGGTGCGTGGTTGGAGCAGCCAGCAGGCGACCGAGGCGATGGCGAAGACGACCAGGCCGATGCCGATGATGCTGAAGAAGAGGGTCGGCGAGAACGAGCCGAACAAGGCGAGCGATGGCATGGAAACGATCCTCATAGTTTCAGGTAACGTTTGTGGATGAGGCGGCCAAGCCGACCCTTCTGGCCCTCCGAATGGCGTTGAGGGCCAAACTGAGGCGGGGGCTCGTCTCGTACAGAAAGAATGACCCGAGCTTAACACGGGCGGTGCGATCGTGCATCGGAGACGTGAGAATCGGGAGGGTCGGACATCAATCCGGCCCTTGGTGGCTGAGACTGCTTCCGGAACGGGCGGCTTGCTGGCATACTGAGCAAGGCGTTTTTTTCCGCGCCGGTCCTGTCCCATCCGTACACACTGAGTCCGGTCGGACCCGACCGCGACCCTGACCTGGGGCCAGACGATGCCGAAATCCAAGATCCTCGTCATTGAAGATGAGCGACCGCTGGTCGAGGCCCTAAGCTACAACCTCGATCGGGAAGGTTACGAGGTGTTCGCCGCCTTCGACGGCCAGGACGGGCTGCGTCAGGCCCACCTGAAGATGCCGGACCTGATCGTGCTCGATCTGATGCTGCCGATCAAGTCGGGCCAGGAGGTCTGCCGCGAACTGAAATCGGATGCGCGGACCAAAGAGATCCCGCTGATCATGGTGACCGCCAAGAGCGAGGAGAGCGACGAGTTGGTCGGCTTCGCCCTGGGGGCTGACGACTACGTGACCAAGCCGTATAGCGTCAAGGTGCTCATCCAGCGGATCAAGCGCGAGTTGCGTCGACGCGAGCAGCGAGGCGCCGAGACCGGAGCGACCCCTGACGGCCTGGTCTTCGAGTGCCAAGGGGTGATCATCGACCGACACCGGCACCGGGCCAGCTACCAAGGGGCCGAGCTGAGCCTGACCCCGACGGAGTTCCGGCTCCTGGAGTCGATGATCCGTCAAGCGGGTCGAGCCTTCACGCGTCACGAACTGATGGACGCGGCCATCGGCGAGGACGCGGTGGTCCTGGAGCGGACCATCGACGTGCACGTCAAGAGCTTGCGGAAGAAGCTGGGCGATGCCTCGGAGCTTATCGAGACGGTCCGGGGCGTGGGCTACCGGTTCCGCGAACCGCGGTACGCGAACGCCTGACGCGCCGACGCGTGGTGGTCCCCTCGCCGCCGCCCACGGCCGGGTTCGTGGGCTCCCCTTGCACAGGGAGGTCGGGCTCGAGCTCGGGGTGAGAGGCGAAGCGCCGGGGTTCGATACGGGCTCCTGGAGGCTCTCCAGCGAGCAGCTCGCCGCGGACGATCGCCACATGCCGAGGCGCATCGATCCCCAAGCGGACCTGCCCGCCCTCCAATCGGACGACGGTCACGCAGATGTCCTCGCCGATGTAGAGCTTTTCCATCAGCTTTCGGGTCAGGACCAACATTGTTGGGGTGCCCCCTGAGTGCGCGTATGCCACGGCGAACGGCCGGCGATCGGGCCAGCGGCTCGGTCACGAGGTGTCCCGGTCCGAGACGCGCGGTGCACCGGGAGCGAATTCGAACGGAGCCAGGCCGGCGCGTCGCGACGTCGTCGGTGTCGCAACGCACAACCGGCGCTCTCCCAGCACCATAGGTCACTCCTCGCCCAAGAACCGGCTTGCGACAAGCGGGTGCGCCTCCGATCCGCCGACGAATCCGACCATGTCTCGGCAACGGGGCGTCGAAGCAGCGCGGGCCAGGGCGTTCGAGCCGGTTCGGTGGTTCGGTAGGGACGGATCCCTTTTGGATGGCGTTTGGATAGAATAGGAGTATCGTTTGATTGCGCCCCGACCGCATCCCACGCGCCACGCACGGTCGGCGCGACCGGCTCAGTCGCCGGTACGGCATCCGTTACGACCCCGACGAAGCGAGAACTCATGGACAGCCGCGCCCCCCACGATGCACCCAAAGGCTCGGGCGATTCCCCCGAGTCGCGTCGAGGGCCCCAGGGACCCGACCTCGAGAAGCGCCGAACCCCCCTGGGTGGGGGCGAGGGCCGTCCCGGACCCGGCACCTCGACGGTCCATCCAGTCCTCTGGATCGTGCTGCTGTTGGCCGTCGCCGCTACGATCGTCATCTTGCTCCAACGCGGGAGCATGACCGTCGAGTACGAGCCGTTCTTCTGGACCCAACTGGAACAGGACAACCTCAAGAAGATCCAGGTTAAGGGCAACGAGATCAGCGGCGAGTTCCGCGAAGAGACCGTCTATGCCCGGCCCGACTCGCAGACCGAGAAAACGATCCGCGAGTTTCGGGTCCACGTGCCGACCGTCGACGAGGTCAACCGCGTCCTCCAACGGATCGACCAGATCAACGAAGAACAGGCCGACCTTGCCAACCGCCAGGCGCCCGTGGTCGAGTCGATCGACATGACCGCCGGGGCCAACGTGACGCTCTGGCTGGTCGTCCTGCTGCCGACCCTGCTCTTCTTCGGCCTGCTCTACGTGATGATGCGGCGGGCCCGCGACCAGTTCGACGGCGGGATTCTGGGCAACTTCGTGCGGAGCCCCGCCAAACGCGCCGACAAGACCAAACACACGACCTTCGACCAAGTTGCCGGTCTCGAGAACGCCAAGAACGAACTCCAAGAGATCGTCGAGTTCCTCAAGAACCCCGAGAAGTTCCAGCGGCTCGGCGGTCGAATCCCCAAGGGTGTGCTCCTCGTCGGCCCGCCAGGGACAGGCAAAACCCTGTTGGCCCGCGCTGTCGCCGGTGAGGCGGGCGTGCCGTTCTACTCGATCTCCGGGAGCGAGTTCATCCAGATGTTCGTCGGCGTCGGGGCCAGCCGCGTCCGCGACATGTTCAAGAACGCCAAAGAGAACAGCCCCTGCATCCTGTTCATCGACGAAATTGATGCAGTCGGCCGGATCCGAGGCGCCGGCCTGGGTGGCGGCCACGACGAGCGCGAACAGACGCTCAACCAGATCCT
>CAZSSM010000173.1:0-4671 GCA_964609385.1 uncultured Planctomycetia bacterium | reverse complement strand
CCCCCCCCCCCCCCGCCCCCCCCCCCGCCCCCCCCCCCCCACCCGCGCCCCCCCCCCCCCGCCCCGCCCCGCCCCCCCCCCCCCCCCCCCCGCCCCTCCTCGATGGGACCAGCAAGAGCAGGACCGCCGCGATGGCGTAACCCAGGGCCCAATGGTAGGGCGTCTGCCCCTTCGAGGCCTCCCAGAGCCCCAGCTCTTGCAACTCGGCCACGACGTCCCAAGGCAGCGCGACGCGGCTGTTGGGCAGCGGCGAGTGGATGATCCCGATCAGCGACCCCAACGCGCCGACCAGCAACGTCAATGAGGCCGAGACCGCCCGCTTCTCGATCAGGAAGACCAGCAAGCTCGACCAGATCAGGCCCGTCACGATGAACCCGTTGGCCAAGGTCTTGAGCGTCTGCGCCGAGTGGACGAACTCTGTCGGCAGACCGGCGAGGGCCTGGCCGGAGTTGGAGACCGCTTGGTCCAGATAGGTCACCGTCAGGAACGCCAAGGCCGGCACGCAGCCCAGGGCCACCGCCGTATAGTGCCGCCGATCGGTGGCCTGGAACGACTGCGCGGTGATCTCCAAGCCGATGAAGATCAGGATCGGGAAGATCGCCGCCTTGGGGATGATCGCGAAGAGCACGCCGAAGAAGCCGAACAGTCCGGCCGCCCCGACGAACAGGGCCGTCATCAAGGTGTAGCCGGCCCGGGCGCCCATGGCCTTGTAGGCCGGATGACCGATGTAGGGCGTGGTCTGGATGATCCCGCCGCAGAAGCCGGCCACCAGCGTACTGAACCCCTCGACCCCGATGATCGTCGAGGTCGGGTAGTCGTCGCCGGCCGTCGCGGCGCTCTCGGTGCAGTCGATCCCGCCCACGATCGTACCCAAGGCCAGCGGGATCGCGATCGGGAGGTACCGCAAGACCTCCTCGAGGTTCCCCGGGAGCCAGGCAGCCAGGTCCCCGAGGGGTGGGAAGGTCATGATCTTTAGCTCGAGACCTTGGCCTGAGGCGGACTCGTCAACGGCCTCCAGGCCCGGCATCAGACCCAACCCGGCGAAGAGGTAGAACAAGGCCGACCCGACCAGGACCGCCACGAACGCACCTGGGAGGCCGCCGGGCAGTTGCCAACGCGCCGTCAGGGTCACCAGGATCAGGACCACCGAGACCAGGCCGACGATCGGGTCGGCGAAGATCTCCAAGGACGGTAGGAACGAGATCAGGACCAGCGCGATCGCCGTCAACGAGCCGAGCAGCCCGGCCCTCGGGATGATCCGCCGAAGCGCCCCGCAGAACGGCGCGACGGCGATCTTGAAGACGCCCGAGAAGACCAAGACGCTGATCCCGATGTACCAGGCGTGCCGCGCCGCCTCGATCGGCTCGACCCCCGCCGCGCGCTGCGCGACGAAGCTTGGACCCAGGATCAAGAGTGTCGTGCCGAAGATGCTCGGCGTGTCCAAGCCCAATGGCATCGCCGTGACACCATCGCGGCGCTGACGGTGGGCCATCAGGAAGGCCATGCCCGTGTAGATCAGGTCGCCGACCAGCACGCCGATGGCCGTGCCCGGGATCATCTGGCGGAGCACGAACTCGGCGGGGAACTGGAACAGACCGACCAGGAGGCTGGTCGTCAGGATCATTCCGCCGAGGTTGTCCAGCATCAGGCCGAAGAACGCGTTCCAGTCGCCGCTCCGGAACCAGCCATAGCGGAACGGGCCCGCCGAATCGTCCCCATCTCCCTCGACCTGATTCGCTTCGGACACAATCAAGGCTCCCGAGTCCACCGATTCCGACAATGGGACTTCGGTTGTACCCGCCCGGTGCCCGCTCCGAAAGGGCGTGCCGACCCGACCTCTGCGCCATTCAGACTGACCTGAGAGACATCTTGCTGGAAGGGAATGGCCTGGGCGCTCAAGCTTTGCTGTAATCGATGTCGTCTTGTATGGCATCGTGTGGCGGACGAGGATGACCGTTCGAGTGACGACGGGATTTGACTGATGGCTCGGAAATCCACGAAGAAATCGAAGCTCGAGAAGTGGTCGCAGATTACGAACTATGAACAGTCGCGATTCTGGCAGCGGCTCGAAGCGCTAGAGCAGGACGAGACTTATGCGGGGGACAAGACCAAACTGCGGACCTTGAAGGCGAACGTGGCTCAGGTGGTCGAGCACTCGGACTTCATTCTCCGACAGATCTGTCGGTTCCTCCCCCAATACACGCTGCACGATCAGACGCACATCCTCAACGTCCTCTGCTTGATGGACAACCTGACGCCCGATGCGGTCATGGACAAGCTCGAGCCGCTGGAATGTGCCCTCTGCATCCTCGCGGCGTACACCCACGACCTCGGCATGGCCCTGCAAGACGAGGAATATCGAGCCCTCAAGGACGAGCTGGGCGAAGAGAACCGCAGGCGATTGCCGTTTCTCCGGTTCCGCGATGGCTACGCCGAGGAGGTCCGGCAACTCGAACGTCTGGAGAAGAGCGAAGCTGCCGGTGACAAGACACGGGCCGAGCATATTGAAGCGCATATCCTCGCCGAGTATATCCGCAAGACACACAGTGAGGGGGATGTTGATCGGAGCCGTATCAATCAGTGGCTCGAGGCGATGAAGGCCAAGGGTGTCGCCAACAACGCTTCGCTCTTCGATGCAGGAGTCGACTACCAGCAGTGGCTGGTTCTGATCAGTGCCAGTCATGCATATGATGCGACCTGGCTGCGTAATCAATTTGCAACGGAAGAGGCACCGAGAGCATTCCAAGTCCTGATAGGAAATTCGCTGATTAATCTGGCTTTTCCAGGGCTCCTGCTCCGGCTGGCGGACATCATGGACTTCGACGCCAGTCGAACACCGCGGATCCTATTCAAGCACGCCGGGATTGAGAACAAGGTCAGCCTTCAGGAATGGAGGAAGCATTTGGCGATCACTGGATGGGCTCTCGAGACGCTTCCCAACAATGAGCCCCAGTTGACCTACGCTGCCCTTCAGTGTGACCACCCCGTCTATGAGAAGAGCATCCGCGATTTCGTGGGGTGGATTGAAGCGGAGATCCGGGCGGTTCGTGGCGAGTTGGACTGGCAGCGCCGGGTCTTGGCCGACCGTGGTCAGCGATACGACATCCACCTGCCGCGGGGTGTCCATCTCGATATCCATCCGAAGGGTTGGCCGCAAAACCCCTGCTACACCTACCACGATCTTCAGTTTCAACTCGACCAGGATGAAATTCAACAACTGCTGATGGGCGAGACGCTCTATGGCGATCCGGGCCTCTGCATTCGCGAATTGCTTCAGAACGCTCTGGATGCTTTGGAACTCCGGGATCTCCGGCTCCGGATGAGCGAACGAGGGGAAACCCTGAGCAAACCGGTCGATCCACTTCCTGTTGTGAACGGTACCCGTGAAGAGTTACAGGTGCGATTGAGTTGGGGACGTGACAAGGAGTCGGATCAGGAGTTCATCCGCGTGTCCGACAACGGTACGGGGATGACCGAGCGGATCATCACAGAATACTTCACACAGGTCGGCAAGAGTTTCTACCGGAGCCCCGAGTATTCGCAGGAAAAGGCCACGCTGAAGGCGGGGGGGATCGCGACCTCGCCGATCTCGATCTTCGGGATCGGGATCCTGTCCTGTTTCATGATCGGCGATCGGCTTCGGGTTCGCACACGGCCCGGTGGGGCGAACGATGGCGACCGCGCTGCGTACGATGTGACGATCTCGGGGCCGGGCAGCCTTTTCTGGATGCAGCCGGGTACCCTGGAGCGGCAAGGGACCGAGATCACTCTCTATTTGAAACCACGCTTCCACATCGCTCATGATCCCGACCGTTGGATCCCGGGGTTAAAGAAGCATTTCGAGTATCCGAACGGAGAGAAGTATAAGATCGAGTCGGGGGTCATCGATCCGGCGTTCATTGCGGCCCGTCATGTCGTTTGGCCGCGTTATCCAATCGTGATCGAACGGCCTGATCAACCGCCCATCCGCCTTGACGATCGCTTTCACGTCGAGGTTCTTGCGCCGATCGATCCCGAGGCCGTGCGAAAGAAGGCGGCGGAATGGGACTTCGGCCCGTCTTCGATCGGAGATCCGGAGTGGGGGATCTGGGATTGGGAGGACCGCGACGCGACCGGGAGTCGGATCCGCCTGTGGTTCCCTCGGAATCATCGGGACGAGGAGCATCCCGACCTGCCAGTCGATCCACCCGAGGGGTCCGGGCTCTGCCGCCAGCCGGAGTTGTCCGCCTTCGTTGAACCCCAACTCGAGGAAGCGCTTCGAGCCACGGTCTTGGTTCGGGGGATGAGCGTCGGTGATACTTCGGTGGCTCTCAGGCAACTCGCCATCGCGCCCTCGGTTGGGAGCCGTCTCTGGGTGGACCTTCGTGGAGATGCGGCGCCACGGCTCACGGCCGACCGGAAAACGATGCTCGTGCCTGAAAGTACGGAGTGTTGGAATCAGGATATTCAAAGTTTTTACGATCGATTGGGAGACGTTTTGCCCGGTGGTAATGTGAAATCTTTGTTTAAAACAAATTTAATTAAACACACCAAAGAATCAGTTTTTGTTAAAGATAATTTATTTATATATAGAGAAAATATAATTTTAAAATATGCTATGATTTTGCAAGACTTCGCCCTCGACCTCGACCTCGACCGCGACCGCGACCGCTAATAGTCTCGATCGCGATG
>CAZSSM010000172.1:1899-4681 GCA_964609385.1 uncultured Planctomycetia bacterium | reverse complement strand
TTCATGTGGATCGGAGTTTCGTGGACGACGGCTCCGGCAGCACCTGGGCGATTTGTGTGAGCTATTTGGATGGCGAGGGCCGCCCCGGGGTCGCGAAGGGGGAGTCGAAGAGCCGGATCGATTACCGCGATGTGCTGAGCACCTCCGACTTTGTCGTCTACTGCAAGCTCCGGGATCTCCGCAAGGCGATCGCCGATCGTAATGGGGTTCCGGCCTTTGCGCTGTTCAACAACGACCAGTTGGCTGCGATGGTCCAGACCCGCACTCGGTCGCTGAAGGCGTTGGGACGAATCGAGGGGGTCGGTACGGGCCGGATCGAGAAGTACGGCCCGCCGTTCCTGGAGATCCTGACCGAGGCGTTCGGGCCGGCCGACTCCGAGAATGTCGGTCCGACGGTTGGCGAGGTGGAGCCGCCTGTGCCCGAGAACGGGGCCCCGGCGTGAGACGGGTCCGGGTCACGCTGGAGGAGGTGGCCGATCGGGAGAACCTGATCGAGGCCACGATGCGTGCGGCCCAGAACAAACGACAGCGGGGTCCGGTCCGGGCGTTCTTGGCCCGGCTCGACGACCATCTGGCCGCGCTTCGGGAAGCGATCCTCGAGGGGACCGTCGCGGTCGGCACGGGGGTCCGGTTTGAGATCCGTGACCCTAAGCCGCGGTCGATCCATGCGCCCGATTTCCCCGAACGGGTCCTGCATCATGCCCTGATGCGGTACGTTGGCCCGGTCCTGGAACGTTCGCTGGTGGACGACACCTACGCCTGTCGGGTCGGCAAGGGGACCTTGGCGGCTGTCCAACGGGCCCAGCACCATGGCCGGCGCTCGCCCTGGTACGCCAAGTTCGACGTCCGCAGCTATTTCGCCCGGATCGATCACCGGATCTTGGAGGTCCGTCTAAGACGCCTGATCCAAGGCGAGCCGGTCCTGTCCTTGATCGGTCGGATCCTCGAAGCGTCCCCCAGCGCAGAGCCGGGCCGGGGCTTGCCGATCGGGACGTTGACTTCGCAGTGCTTTGCCAACGCCTATCTTGGTCCACTGGACCGCTTCCTGCTGGAGAACCAGAAGGTCGATGGGATGATCCGGTACATGGACGACGTTGTGGTCTGGACGTCGAGTCGTGCCGAGGCTCGTCGGTTGGTTGAGGAGTCCCGGCATTTCGCGTCGGAGCACTTGGCCTTGGAGATCAAGCCGACGCATGAGGTGAACCGTAGTGCCCTTGGGGTGACCGTCTGCGGTTATCGGGTCCGTCCGGGCTCGATTCGACCGTCGGCGCGTCGTCGACGGCGGTCCCTCCAACTCCGTCGGGCTTGCGAAGCGGATTACCTGGCCGGTCGGATCAACGTCTTGCAACTGCAACGGGCCTATGACGCGGCCTTGGCGGTCATCGCCCACGGCGAGGTCCGCAACTGGCTTCGGGCGCATCGCCCACACAGCGATGGCCCAGATTGGCGGGATGCGGTGTAACGACCAGTAGGCCAAGGATTTTTCCGGAATGGTCGTGCAAGTCGAACGCGTCACCTCGTTGTCGATGGAGGAACTCGACCCGCTGGTCGTCGAGAGCGAGCAGGAGGGTTATCGATTCCTCCGCGGTTTGGCCGATGAATGGGGCGCCGGTCTTTGTCGGCTTGATCGGCCCGGGGAGGGGTTATTCGTCGCTCGGAGCGGCCGGGTCTTCGTCGGGGTCGGTGGCCTCAGCGCCGATCCATATGTCTCAGACTCGAGTATCGGTCGACTGCGTCGGCTGTACGTGCTCCGAGCGTATCGGGGCCGAGGGATCGGCACCCGCTTGGTTCAAGCGATCGTCGATGCGGCCCAAGGGCAATTCCGCTTGCTCCGATTACGGGCCGAGAATCGCGAGGCCGGCCGGTCGTATGAGCGACTCGGGTTCGTGGCCACGCCCGATGAGCCCGACTGCACCCACGATTTGCGATTGAGCCCTAGTCCCTGACGACCCACCCGATGGGGTCTCGAGCAGGCTTTCGGTGGGTCGTTCGGATTGCGCTGGCCGGGATGGTCGGGATGACGTGTAATGGCTGCGGTGGTCGATCGAGTGGGTAGACTGCGGGTTGGGGTGGCTGGGGACTGGCCCGCTTGGGGGCCAGACCCCGGGGCGAATCGGGGTGAGTCGGCCGACCGTCGTGCCGGAGGGTGGGACGATTGGAAACAGCATCCCCGGGGTCTGCTCACTGCGTTCGCAGTCCCCAGCCACCCGGGCACGGCGCTGGGTGGGCTTGCCTTGGGGACAAGAGCAACCCAAAACAGCCTCATGAGCCTCGGGGCTTTCGCTGTGTCGAGCTCACGAGGGGCTGGAGGGCCCTTCCTGAACAGATCAGCCACCAGTCCGGCTCCTTGGGGCGTCGGCGAATCGCCATGGTCCCCGGTGTGTTGGTAGCCGACCGCGGATGCGTCGGCGACGGCTCGCCGGGTGACCCTTTGCTCGGATCTTCCCCATGGCCAGCACCATCCCCCCAGGGTCTCGCCGGATCGTCCATCCGTTGGCCTCGGGCTTTCCGCCGCGTTGGGCCTCAGAGTGGGGTCAGGACCGCCATGCTCCTTGGTGCGCCTTCACCATCGGTAAGGCGACCCAGCGGCTGCGTTGGATCCCCCCAGGGCGGTTTACGATGGGCTCGCCGGAGGGTGAAGTAGGCAGATTTCGAGATGATCGCGAAGGCCCCCAAAACGAAGTCGTGATCAATGAGGGCTTCTGGATGTTCTCTACGCCATGCACCCAGGCCCTTTGGAAGGCGGTGATGGACGGTGCGAACCCGAGCCGTTTTCAGAGCG
>CAZSSM010000172.1:0-1889 GCA_964609385.1 uncultured Planctomycetia bacterium | reverse complement strand
ATGAACGTCCGGTCGAAAACTTGACTTGGGACGACTGTCACCAATTCGTCGCAGGCTTGAACGATCGGCTGGGTGGACACCTGGAACTGGCGTTGCCCAGCGAAGCGCAGTGGGAGTATGCCTGCTGGGCGGGGACGACGACAGCGACCTACGCGGGCGACTTGGAGATCAAGGGCCGAAATAATGCCCCGATTCTGGATGAGATCGCTTGGTACGGGGGCAATTGCGGAGTCGACTTCGAGTTGGAGAACGGCTGGGACACGACCGATGAGGATCTCTGGAAGGAGAAGCAATATGAGTTCACGACCGGGGGGACGCACCCTGTTGCTCTGAAGAAGCCGAATCGCTGGGGTCTGTTCGACATGCTGGGGAACGTCTGGGAGTGGTGTGCGGATCCATGGCGGTCGAGCTACGATCAGCCGGTGCCTTCCGACGCCGCGTCCGCCAACCGTGTGCTCCGGGGTGGGTCGTGGCGCAACGACGCTGGGAGCGTGCGGGCCGCCTGTCGGATCCGCGGGCACCCGACGCTCCGGATCGGCCCCCTGGGCTTTCGCTGTGTCGAGTTCAGGCAAGGTGAGCTAAGCCAGCGAGTGCGGTAGCCGAGCGACAGCAAGAACCAGCCGGCAGCCGGAGCGAACGTCGAGTCGCCGTCGCAGCGGGAGCGGAGCCCCGCGGAGACCGGCACGACGGTGAGCGGAGGCGTTGCGTTCTGGTGCGGATTGTCCGAGGTCAGATTCAGGTCGTCGCCATGGCCGGAACGTTGACCTGCCGCTCAGCGACGTTGACCTGTCGGGCCGGTCCCGCTCGGAGCCGGGTTCACCGCGTCTTGCGGCCTCAGATCGGGGCGATCTCCTGTGCAGACGATTCGCCCTGAGCCACATGCCCGAGTCTATCACCGTTTGGGGCAGTTTCCGCAGTCTGCCAAATAGCAGGCGAGACGATGCTTCCTAGATCTGTTAGTCGTGCTTGTGCAACTCGGAGTGCGGGTTCCCAGCGCCGCAGATGGCGATTGCGACCGAGGAAAAGAACCAGTCGAGCCAGCCCCGGGTGGCCGGGGCACCTTGCTCGCTCTGTTCGCTGTGGGGTGGTCTCCACAGGGCTCCGCTCTTGTTCCAACGCCACTCACGCTCACGACCGCTCTCCGGCTTGACCAGACCGGCTAGGCTCCTCTTGGACTTGACCCGGCCGGAACTCGGCAAGGCGAAAGCCCAGGGTGTCGTATTGGCCCGACGATGCGTACCCGCCCCTGTAGGCCGCGCGAACCCTCCGTGCGTAGTGGTACCAAGACCCGCCACGGACCACACGCGGGACGCCTGCTGACAATCACCCTCCACGCGCATTAGACGGCATCAGCCCAATCCGGTCCAGGGTGACGCTCCGATCGACGACGCAACCCGTTCCGCGTCGAGGTGTGGGCCATGATCGCCCAGGCCGCGTCGTGGGCCCGCTGCAAACCCAAGGCGTCCAGGTGGCCGGCTCGATAAGTCGGCTCGGCCCGTCGACGGACCTCGAGGTACCGTCGACGTCGGCGCTGGGAGAGTCGGATCGTCTGCAGGAAAACCCGATAACCACAGACGCTCACGCCTCGGACGCTCCGGTTGACTTGGATCGGCTCCTTGGCTTCGAGACGGAGCCGGTCACGCAGAAACCCCACCGCGTCGCCCGCTATGCGATAAGCCTCAGCACGGCTCTCGGTTCAGACGATCACGTCGTCCATCTATCGGACAGTGCGGGTCTGGACCATCACGACAAAGTCGGAGGTGCTCAGCACATCGCGGTAAGCGATCCGGCTCTTCGACTCCCCCTTTGCGACCCCGGGGCGGCCCTCGCCGTCCAAATCGCCCAGGTGCTGCCGGAGCCGTCGTCCACGAAACTCCGATCCACATGAA
>CAZSSM010000171.1:0-4700 GCA_964609385.1 uncultured Planctomycetia bacterium | reverse complement strand
AGATCCTGCGTCTGATAGGTCGGGAAGACTAGCGGTCCGTCCCGGCGCCCGGCATTCTGGTCGCGGCCGTCGTTCTCCGGACACGAGCCGTTCATGGAACTGGCGGTGGTAATCATACTCATCAACAAGGTCCCGGAAGCCAACACGATCCGACAAGACGACATCACCGTTCTCCCAGAGGTGAGATCCGGCAGGATTGACGTGGTCCGCACCACGCCTCCGGGGGTATCCTATTCCACACCGAACAGAAAACTAGGGTCGGGAACTTTTTTGGGGATCGAATCGATGAATCGCCCGCCGGGCTCGCGGAACCGGGACTTTGAGGAGCAACGGCGCGCCTTGTTGGAGCGGGTCGGCTGGGAGTTGGTCGCGGAGCACGGTCGGCCGCCGAGCCTCCGGAAGCTGGCCGAGTCCGCCGGAGTCAGCGCGCCGACGTTGCGGCACTACTTCGGTGACGGGGATCGTCTGGTGGAGGAGGCGCTGGGCCACCTGGGTACGGAACATCTCCAGGCGATGGTTGAGGACGACGCCGATTCGCTGGAGTCAACGGTGCGGTCAATCCTTGCCGACTTGACTGCCGCATGGGTCCCCTATCGCGTGGGGGCGATCCTCGAGTCGGGCCTGGCGCTAGGCGTACAGTCGTCGATCTGGGGATGCCGCTACACCCGTGCGATCCTCGACCCGATCGTCGATGCGGTGGCGACACGGTTCGCCCGACATATCGAGCGCGGTGAGATGGCGGAGGTGGATCCGCGGTTCGCTGCGCTCAGCTTGCTCGGACCGGTCCTACTGGCCCTGATGCACCAGCACGGGCTCCACGGTCAGCAGACCAACCCACTCGATATCCACGCCTTGTTGGATCAGCATATCGCCGGATTTGTCACCGCCTACGGTCGCGAATAAGATGGGTCACGATCGAGAAATGGCTCAACGCGTGGCGGGTCGAAACGGTCTCGGCTGGATCGCGGCAGATCTCCGAGCGTGGGGGGTCGCGGCGCGTCGGCGGGGTCGGAGGTGAGGTCGACCGGGTCGGTGAGCCGATGTCTGGGAAGCGTCGAGTCGCTGGTCGATCCAACGGCCCACATCGGCGACGACGCGATCCTGTTCCTCGTCGTTGTGGAGTTCGTGATAGCCGCCCGGATAAACAATCAGTTGCTTCTCGGGCGCTCCGGCCTCGGCGAAGAACCGCTCGGCGCCAGCAACATGGTTGACCCGATCGGCATCGCCGTGGAGCATCAGCAGGGGTCGACCGAACCGTGCGGCCCGCTCACGAACGCGTCGGATGATCCGGAGCGACTCGGTGCCCCAGCGGACCGTCGCCTTGCAACCGAGCAACGGGTCGTTCCCGCGAGCCCTACGGGCCTTGGGGTCGCGAGTCAAGGCGTGGGGGTCAATCCCCAACCGGAGCGAGTAGGTCGGCCAGATCCGGGAGAGGGCGTGGGCCAGGGCGATCCGGTGCGGCTTGGCCACCCCGACCGGCCACAACGGGGCGCCCGAGACGATGACCCCAGCCAGACCCTCGGGCTCGCGGAGGGCTAGGTCGAGCACAACCAACGCGCCGAGGCTGTGACCGTAGAGGAACAACGGGGTCTCCGGGCGCCGGCCATGCATGGCCGCGATGACGGCGCGGAGGTCGCCGCGATACTGGGACCAGGAATCGATATGGCCCCGACGTCCCGGCGACCGGCCGAATCCACGCTGGTCGTAGGCCATCACCTCGTACCCTCGACGCTGGAGCGGGCCGATCACATGGCCATACCGACCGCCGTGCTCACCGAACCCATGCACCAGGATGAGACAGGCCCGAGGGCCTCGAGAGCGCGCGCCGACATTGTTCGAGACCTGGTGGGCATAATGGCGGGCATGCAACTTCAAGGCATCGACGCCGGGGATGGCAAAGGTGGTCGCCGCAGGCATCGGAGTCGTTGTCATCCGAATCTCCCGAGCCGGTCCCAACAGAAGGTCGTGTTTCCCAAAGATGTCGACCAATCGCTACGCATGGCTGGAGCCGAATTGCCGAATTTCCCCGAGTGTCGCGTGTTCTCAGCGTAGGTCATCCTGAGGAGAGCCGTTCGTTGCGTTCACTGAAGCTGTACAAGCCGTACGGCGTGCTCTGCCAGTTCACCGACCTCGAAGGCCGCGCTACGTTGAAGGACTCCGTGCCGGTGCCGGGAGTCTACGCGGCAGGCCGGCTCGATCGTGACAGTGAAGGGCTCTTGCTGCTCACCGACGACGGCCCCCTGGCCCATCGACTGACCGATCCCCGCTTCGACCACCCCAAGACCTATCTCGTGCAGGTCGAACATATGCCCGACGATGAGTCCCTGAGCCGGCTCCGCGACGGAATCGTACTCAAGGACGGTCCGACCAAGCCGGCCGCCGTGGAACGTCTCGATGTCGAACCCGAACTGCCCGCACGCGACCCGCCGATCCGGTTCCGTAAGTCGGTGCCGACGGCTTGGCTCCGCCTGACGATCCGCGAAGGGCGCAACCGCCAAGTCCGCCGGATGACCGCCGCAATCGGTCACCCGACGCTCCGACTGGTCCGGATCGCCATCGGCCCCATCACCCTCAACGACCTCCAACCCGGGGATTGGCGCGACCTGAGCCCGGAGGAATCCGAGGCGCTCCGTGACCTGCTCAACGACCGGTCCACGAGACGGCAACCGCACCGGCGACCCCCGCGCAGACCAAGCGGACGCCGCGTTCGCCGTCGTGAGTCGTGAGCCGATCGACGCGCCCGCGTCCCTGTCACATAACGGGGCGCGTCGTGGAATTCCACCGGCCAATCGTCGGAGTTCGCGATCACTGGAGCGGGAGGGTCAGGCGGATCTCCCGACCGTCGCGGAGGACCGTCACAGCGACCCGATCGCCGGACCGCTTGCTCTGGACGGTGTAGGCGAGCAGCTCCGACTCGGTCATCCGGTCGTCGAGGCCGTCGAAATCGACAATGACGTCTCCCCGGCGGAACCCTGCGCGCTTCGCCACGGCATGGTCGTCGTACTGGCCTACGTGCGTGACTCGAAGGGCCATCCGGTCGGAATCGAGGCCAGCCGCGCGTCGACGCTCATCGTCCATGTCGCCGACCACGAGTCCCCCTAAGCCCATCCGTCGGAGTTCCCAAGTCGTCACCCGCCACGAGATATCTCCGCGACGCCAACCCGAAGGCAACGCGATCTGAACCAACTCGGTCTTCCCCTCGCGGAGAATCTCAGCGGCGATCTCGGCCGGATCGGGCGCGTTGTGCAGCACCCATTGGATGTCGGCGGTCGAGAAGATCGGCTGGCCGCCGAGCGATCGGATCGCGTCGCCGGGTTGGAGGCCGGCCACCTCAGCCGGCGAACCGGGCGCCACGGTCAGGATCGTCGACGTCGACTGGGGATCGATCCGGAGTCCGAGCACGTCCGGATCGGGATAGGGGAAGAGCACCGGGTCGGGGATCGCTCGCCGTGCCTCGCGATACACCAGGCGCTCAGCGTCGCGGATCTGATGGCAGTGGATGCAGCTTTGTTCCACCTGCCCTTCGTAGTCGAGCGCACTCCCGTACTTGGCCAAGCTGGGGAAGTCGGTCGGCTTGGCAAATCGGACCCGACCGACCTGCTTACCTTCCAGGGCGGTCCGATCGAAGTCATCGTCACGATGCAGGGCGAGGACGGCCTCCATCGTGGCGCGCAACCCTTGGAGCGAGATGTCCTCGTATTCGGGTCGGTCCGAGCGGGTGCCGAACCGGGCGTAGATGGTGCCGTCCGGGTGCATGAGCACGGCGGCGAAGGATTGATCGAAGTCGTACTGGAACCGGGTCAGGTCGATCGCGTTGGCCTGGACGATCCGGACACAGATGTATCGATCGAGCAGGTCACGGATGACCGGGTCGCGACGAGCCACATCGTCGTCGAACTCCTGGCAGGCCTCGCAAGGGATGCAGCGGAAGACGACGAAGAGCGGCTTGCCCGACGTCTCAGCAGCGCGGATGCCTGCCTCCAAGTCGTTGTAGATCCAGTCCTCGGAGTCGCGGAACGCTTCGCGATCGTCGAGCACCTTCTCCTCACGCTCCTGCGACCAACCCGTCGGAGCGCCCCCCAATCCGATCGCGAGCATGACTAGCAAACCCAAACGCCAACGCATCGGTGATGCCTCCTGGTTCGAAAAACCGGCCCCACCGCCCGACGCTCCCTCAGCGATCAGCCCGGTGGTGCCCCGCGTCAACCATAAAAGAACATCGATCCCGATGCGAGTTGGCTCGTCGGCCTTCTATCCCAGCCAACGCTGATGAGGTCGACATCATCTCGCATGATGCGATGGATAAAGGACGTGGGGCCAAAGCGAGATCCTTGGGGATTCAGACCTCGGCGTCGGACGACCGAAAGAGGACCATTCCGATGGCGGCTGAGTCGTAGAATGTTTAACATCGGGTGGTCGCTTCCTGCCCCGCCCCGAAATCCTTCCCCGAGTCTTCGCGGACGTCCGGTCACGCCGCGAGATCCATGAGTCTGAGCGAAAGGACTTCGCAGCGATGTTGCGCAGCGCCTCCGGCCCGATCCTGACGGCCCTGCTCGTCGGACTAGTCACACCGATCGCCTCAACGGCCTCGGCTAACGACCCGGACGTCCCCTTCATCGAACGGCCTTTGGACTTCCGGCGCGACGTTCGTCCGATCCTCTCGGACAAGTGCTTCACCTGCCACGGACCCGACGCCCAAC
>CAZSSM010000170.1:0-5552 GCA_964609385.1 uncultured Planctomycetia bacterium | reverse complement strand
GACGATCCCGACTACGAGCCACCCATCGGTCCAGCTCCTCCGGGTGGAACGCCTCCAGGGGGCGGCGGTCCTGGGGGACCTGGAGACCCTGGGGGTGGTGGCTGTGGCGGCGACTTTTTTGGTGGCTCGCTGAATTCGAGCGACGGCACGGTCCTCCATCACAACTCGGTCAGCCAAGCCAGGCCGGGAACCTCGACGACCTTAATGGCCCAGGCCCATGGAGGCGGCCTCACCGGTGCCTCGTATCAATGGAGTTTCGGTGGAATTACCCGAGGTACCGTCACTGAAAACGGCGATACGTTATCGATCGCATGGGATCCTAAACCCGATGGTCCCACGGACCCCAATAACCGTGGTCCGGCCGACCAACTCGTCCAATTGACGATCACCCCCTCGGGCGGCGGGCACGATCCGATTACTCAAGATTATTGGTTCTATTATGATTTCGACTTCGATTCCGATACCCCCGTGGGATCGTACAATCCCTCGGATTTGACGTTGGACCCGGCCGCACTGCGACCGGGAACCACGACAGTTCCAGCCAACAACGCTGGGCTGGACCTCATCACCGGAGGCCTCTCGACCGGAGTAGCTCTGCCCAGTTACAACCCTCAGCTCGGTCCGACCTCACTGGTCTATCACTCCGAACTCGCGGCCCCGAAACCGATCTTCTCCTCGAGCCACACCTATGCGACGACGACCCTCGAGGTCTCTGCCCGGGTCACCTTCGACGGCACCAGCACAACCAACACATACGATTCTTCTGAGATGATCCAGGGGAGCGTCGCCCAGCTCGGGGTCCAGGCCAACGCCTCGGCCAAGCCGACCGGGCGGTACGACTACACCATGGACTTCGATCCCGACGGCCCAGGCGGTTCGAACGGGTTCGGCTCACCCGTGTCCGGGACGACCACCGTCATTGATGGCGGCGACAATCCCTTCGGCCTGCCCGAGGGCTGGTGGATCAGCGGTTTCGCCACCCTCCACGCGGCCTCCGGGGGCGTCATTTGGAATTACGGCGACGGCCGGAGTTCGTGGTTCGCCAGCAAGCCCGGTGGGGGTTACACCAGTCCCGCGATGTCTTACGGCACTCTGGAAGATGTCTCTGGAGGCGGGTATCGCTACGTCGATTCCGACGGGGTCAAAACGACTTCCTTCAACAGCGATGGCCTGCCGACCTCAGCCACCGATGCGGCCGGTCGGACCACCACGCTCCACTATTCCGGCGGGGTCCTGCGATCCATCCAGGACCCCTATGTGATCCAGGACCCCAATAACTCGAGCAACTCCTTCATCTTTCTGACGACCTTCACCTACACCGGTTCGGGAAGCAACCGGCGCCTGGCCACAGTCGAGGATCCCGCCGGTCGCGTCCTGACCGTGAGCTATTCCGGTGGCGTCCTAAAGAGCATCGAGTTGCCCAGCGGGGCCGGGGCCGTCGACGATGTCCTTTGGGAGTATGGCTACAACGCCGACGGCTTGCTCGATCGGATCACCGATCCCGAAGGTCATACAACTACATACCATTATGACCAATCTGATCGGGTCGCGACGGTGACCTATCCCGAGATGAAGGCCGACGGGAGCGGGTTTATCGAGACGACCTTGGAATCCTATCAGGTCCGTACCCTGGGCGTCGGGAGCGGCCAAGCCTCGGCCTTGCTCCTGGCCCAGGCCTACGGGATCGCCACCGGGGCCACCGGGCAACCGATGGCTCAGTCCCTAGACTGGGACGGGTTCGGTACCGGACCCCAGTTCTACATGGGTGACTGTCGATACCAATCCAGCTCATCAGCCCCAGGGACGGGGCTCCCCTCTGCCTCCACCGATCCGTCCGGCTTCCTCTCCAGCTATCAGTACAACGCCCAAGGTCGGCTGACCCAAGTCGTGAATCCCGATTTCTCGATGGTCAAGTTCAGCTACGACAGCACGGGCACGAGGCTGACGGGAATCACCGACGAGAACGGAAACCAAATCACCTTCACCTACCATTCCGGTACCAACGGGTTCGGGAAATTCCTCAAGACCATCGAGTCCCCCGACGGTGACGGCGATGGGTCCCCCGATATCACTTCGTTCACCTACAATGGAACGGGGATGCTCCGTACCGTCACCGATGCTGAGAACCGGGTCACGACCTTCGACTACGACAATGTGGATCGTCTGGTAAAAATCACACACCCCGATACATCGGCGGTCACTTCTGTCGTCTACGAATACGGTGGTACGACCACGCAACCCTATGTCGATGCCAGCAACATCCAATCCATCACCGACGAGCGCGGTGTCACTATCGACTTCGATTACGATCCACTCGATCGGGTCCGGGCCATCCATGAGCCCACCGAGAGCGGTCTCGCCTCCGGGTCGACCACCTTTACCTACGACCTCAACGGCAACGTCACGCTCGTCCAGCGACCCCTTAATCAGCAGGTCGCCTACGACTACGACAAGCTCGATCAACCTACGACCGTCACCGTCGACCTGGATTCGACCCGCCAGGCCGTTACCAACTACGTCTATGACGACGCCGGTCGTCTCGTCTCGGTGGTCGACCCGCTCAACCGGGTCGTCACCATGGCCTACAGTCCACGCGGCGATCTCGAATCGGTCACGCGGAACGTCGGGCTGAATGGTGGGCCGATCGAGCTCTCCACGGTCACGTTCTCCTATGATCCTCGCGGGCTGATCCAGAGAATCAGCGGGCCGCTGGAGAATCAGGAGTCGTCGTTCGACTTCGACTCCCGCGGCAATCTGGTCTCGTCCACCAATGCCGAAGGAGAGAGCGTCCGGTTCCAGTATGACCCCGGGCGTCGGCTCACCCAGATCATCGATCCGGGCGGGGACACCACCACCTTCAGCTATGACGGCAAGGATCAGGTCACCGTCGTGAATGAGCCCCTGAGCCGCTCCACCACCTATGGCTACGATGCCGTCGGTAACCTCGTCTCGCTGACCGATCCCAATAATATTGAGACGACCCTCATATACCCAACGCAACTGGGTCCGGAGAATCGACCAGACCGACGGCCCCGAGACCCAACGCACCCTCTATACCTACGACGCGACCGGGCAGGTCGAATTCATCTCTCAGTCGGGGATTCAAGGGTCCTCGACGTTCCGGCAAGTCACGGAAATGACCTACGACAGCCTGGGTCGGCTGCTTACCATGACCCTCCCCGAGGAAGCCAGCCAGTCAAACGGCAAATCGACCCACTATGCCTACGACGACGCTAGCCGATTGATCTCTGTGACAGATCCCGATGATAACGTTACAACGTATTCCTACAATCGGGCGAGCTGGGTGACTCAGGTCGAGGATCCTTTGGGAAATGTCACGACGTACGATTACGACCTCGTCGGACAGATCACCCAAATGACCGATCGCGTCAACCGGACCACCCGGCGTAGCGAGTATGACCAGGCCGGCCGGCTCCGCTCGGAGGGGTTCTACACCGCCGCCGACTCCCTGCTCCGCACGATCACCTACGTCTATGACAAGGACGATCGGCTCACCCAGGTCGCCGACAACGATGCGACGCTCGATTACGCTTACGACCTGGCGGGCCGGATTACCCAAGCCACCAGCACCTACCACACGCCCAACCCGGACCTGAGCCTCACGCTCGACTATTCCTACGACGAAGAGGGGCGGTTGCGGCAGGTCGTCGATGATCTTTCCCTGCCGGCCACCACGACCTACGACTACGACGACGCGGACCGGCTCGAGGCTATCACGCGGACCGTCGCAACTTCCGGCGGCGGCAGCGACGTCATCGATGTCCAATTCGATTACGATCCTGGGAACCGCCTGACGACGATGACGCGCTCGGTCAACGGCAGTTCCGCGATCGAATCTACTTTCGACTACGACGGCTTCAATCGGATCACGGCGATGACCCACGAGTCGATTGCAACGTACACTTATGATTACGATCTGGGTGGTCGCCTTCGGACCGAGACCGATGCCGGCGGTCGGGGAGTGGCCACCTTCAGCTACGACAAGAGCGATCAGGTCACCGCGTTCCAGACCTCCGCCGGCACGGACAACTTCAATTACGACGACAACGGCAATCGGACCGGGGGCGGCTACAACGTCGGCACCGGCAACCGCTACTCGGCCACGCCCGGCGAGACCTGGACCTACGAGAAGACCGGGGAACTGAAACGGCGTGAACTCAGCAACGGCGATCGCTGGGACTACAAGAACGATCATCGCGGTCTGCTGAACTTCGCCCGATTCACCCCCTCCAGCGGCCCAACGGTCCGACACAACTTCGAATACGATCCGCTGGATCGGCGAATCGGGGTTCATATCGGCCTCAACAACAACACCACCTTCAACAACGGCGAGACCCGGACCTGGACCTTCTACGATGGGGTCAACCCCTACGCCGAGTTCGTCGAGACTAAGTCGGGTGGCACCGTCACGACGACGCTCACCAGGCGGTTCCTCCACGCCCCGGTGGTCGACTTCCTGCTGGCCCGGATCAACGCCTCCGATGAGACGACCGATTGGTACTTCACCGACCATCTCGGGTCGGTCCGGGAGATCGTCGACGAGGCCGGCAATGAGGTCTACTCGACCGACTACGACGCCTTCGGTACCAAGCAGAACGAGTCGGGCGGTTCCGAGGCGGACCGGTTCGGCTTTACCGGCCGCGAGCTTGACGAGGCGACCGGCCTATACTACGCCCGGGCCCGCTATTACGACCCGCGGACCGGTCGGTTCGTCAGCGAGGACCCGATCGGCTTTGCCGGGGGCGACACCAACCTGCACCGCTACGCCGGTAACAGCGCCAGCAACGCCACTGATCCCTTCGGGCTCGAGAGTGTCTTCATGGCCACCGTCGGCGGCTTCTTCAACGGTCTCGGGACCGGGGCGAAGGCGGTCGCCAACGGCTTCGCCAGCGCTGTGGCCTCAACGGCCACCTTGGGCTTCGTCGACAACGCCCAAGTCTTTGGTGTCACGGACCAAGACCGGGCCAATGGCTATGAATTCTCGCGCTCGCTCGCCCAGAGCAGCTCGGAGGTGCTGATCGGATTTGGGACCGGGGGAGTAACCAATGCATCCAGAGCTCTCCGCTACGGTATGGGGGCATGGGATGCTGCGGGCAATGCGGCAGGTGTTGGACGAGGTGTCGCAAACGGGGATCCAGTTGAAGCTGCTTTTGGTTTGCTGGGAATGAAAGGTCCGTCCGGAAGTACCTCCAGACATTTCCGCAAGGGGGCCAGGGGGGCCAGTCAACTCGCCGATTCCACCTCTGGTGCCGGACGGTCAGGCGGCTACAGGTACCAGACCGACGAGACTCAGGAATTCGGGATCACCAGAGTCGAATCGACGAGCAGTCGCACCGGATCTCCGAACGTCGAGAACGGTCCGACTGGCGGCTGCTTCGTCGCTGGCACCCCGGTGGCCATCGTGGCTGCAGATCACGGACTCGACTCGGGCTCGGACGACTCGACAGTCCTGGCCGCCGCCGGGCCAGCGGTCACCTCGGCCTCGGCCGACGGCCATCCGAACCATACTCGGCCTTGGGTCACAGCCACCG
>CAZSSM010000169.1:0-5702 GCA_964609385.1 uncultured Planctomycetia bacterium | reverse complement strand
CGACCGCGCCCTCGCCCGCGCCCTCGCTCGCGCCCTCGCTCGCGCCCGCGCCCTCGCTCGCGCCCGCGCCCGCGACCTCGACCGCGCCCTTGCCCTCGCCCGCGACCTCGCCCACGACCATAGAAGTGCTTTTTATATCTCTTGTGAAAATATAAATATTAATTATTATGCCTCGATTATCCAAGAAGGTTTTTTCCCGAATCTTGAGAGAAGCTGGCCTTTGCTTGGTTGTTGGCATCTGGCCGGATTGATCGGCAATGCGGGCTTGACTAGTCCCGCGCAGATCGACTTCGAACTCGAATCGGATCAGCGGACCCTCCGGTTCAGCGATCCCCAGGGGGAACGTCCCCAGCCCTTGGTTCGGCGCGGATATGATCTCACCTTCCCGATGACCACAATCCCTCTGGGTGGGTTGCGCCGCTCGTGCCCGGAATGGCGCGAGGATCGACGCTACCGACCGCTCGGAGTGGCCCCGTTCCTCTTCCCGGAACTTCATTCGATCTGGTCGAAGCACAGCGCGTTGCTTCAGAAACTGTTCAAGGTCACGCGGATTTACGCCCTGATGCCCCACTTCGAACTCTGGCACACGCCGTTCGCGGACTGGACCGACGAGAACTGGAGAACCTGTGGCCACTCGGTCCTCTGGAACATCGAGACCGGCGACGTTCTCTGGGCCGAAGGAGCCCATGACATCTCCGAGATGGAGCGAGTCGGCAAACCAACGCCGGAGTTCTTCCCTGATCTCCCCGAATTAACGGAGCATAGGGAAGAAGATGATTAAGTTTTGATATTATCAATTTGAGAGCAATTAACTTTGAGTAATCAATAAAATTGAGAAGGTGGTGTGTTGATGGAGATGACGGTCCGGATCCTGGCGATTGCGGCGGGCGGGGCGTTGGGGGCGAACGCGCGGTACTGGTCGACGTTGGGGTTGAACCGGCTGTTGGGCACGGGGATGCCATGGGCGACGATCCTGATCAACGCGACGGGCTCGTTGGCCATCGGCGCGGGGTTCGTCCTGGTCGAGCGTTGGCAGGCCGGGCACCTGATCAAGGGGTTCGTGATGGTCGGGCTGCTGGGCGGGTTCACGACGTTCTCGACGTTCTCGTTGGAGACCTTGAGCCTCTGGGAGCGCGGGGCGTCGCTGCGGGCGGTCGGCAATGTGGCCCTGAGCGTGGCCTTGTCGTTGACGGCCGTCGCGATCGGCGCGACACTGGCCCGGCAGGTCGTCGCCTTCGACCCGACCCACGACGCCACCCCCGTCGCGACCGCCGAGGACGCGCTGGACGAGACGCCCGAGTCATGAGCCCACCACCCTCGAACCGCTCCGGTTCCCCGAACTCGTCCCAAGGCCGACGGATCGCGATGTGGTCGGGCCCCCGGAACATCTCGACGGCATTAATGCGCTCGTGGGGCAACCGCGACGACACGTTCGTCTGCGACGAGCCGCTCTATGCCCACTATCTCCGCGTCACCGACCTGGAGCATCCCGGTCGCGACGAGGTGATCGCCGAGCACGAATCGGACCTCGAGGCGGTCGTCGCCTGGCTGACCGGACCGATCCCCGAGGGACGATCTGTCTTCTATCAGAAGCACATGGCGCATCACCTGACGCCCGACGTGCCCCGCGACTGGCTGGACGGCCTGACCCACGTCTTCCTGATCCGCGAGCCCTCGGCGATGCTGACCTCGCTGGCCAAGGTCCTGGAGGCGCCGACGGTCGAGGAGACGGGGTTGCCTCAGCAGGTCGAACTCTTCGAACGGCTCAAGGCGAAGGACCAGCGCGTCCCGCCGGTCATCGATTCGCGCGACGTCCTGGAAGATCCGCGCGGCGTGCTCGACGCGCTCTGTCGACGACTCGACGTCCCGTTCCAAGAGGCCATGCTCCAATGGCCCGCCGGCCCGCGCTCCACCGACGGCGTCTGGGCCAAACACTGGTACGGCAACGTCCTCCGCTCGACCGGCTTCGCCCCCTACACCCCCAAGGACGAACCCGTTCCCGATCACCTCCAAGGTGTCCTGGAATCCTGCCAGGAGGCCTACCAAGTCCTCGCCACGCACACGATCCGGGCGTGAGATCGACGCGGCGGATGGGGCGCAATCGGTGACTCTGCCCTGATCTCGGACAAAGAACTGGTTGGGGTGGCTGTGGACTGGCTCGCTTGGGGGCCAGAGCCCGGTTCCGACCTGGGTGAGTTGGCCGACCGTCCTGGCGGGGGTTGGCCGACTCGAGCTATTGGTCCCGGGGTCTGCTCCGCTGCGCGTCGCAGTCCCCAGCCACCCGGTCGGTTGGCCAAGGGGGAATAAGAGAGACGGATGTCATATTCAATCCGTCGTCTTGCCTTCGGTCGTTGGGCGCGATGGGTGGCTGGGGACTGGCTCGCTTGGGGGCCAGAGCCCGGTTCCGATCTGGGTGAGTGGTCCGACCGTTGCGGCTCGGGGTTGTCCGCTTGGTTTGAGTGTTCCAACCGTTGTGGAGCAGGGTTGGCCGAGTCGAGAGACGAGAACCGGGGTCTGCTCCGCGTTGCTTCGCAGTCCCCAGCCACCCGAGCCCGGCGCCTAGCGCAATATCCGAACCGTGACGGGGTATGGGTTCCTTTAAAGGAAGGAATCGTCTGATGACTGGTCTTCGTACAGGTCGTTCGGTGTCCTCGGGTGGCTGGGGACTGCGGAGCAGACCCCGGGGACACCTGAGTGAGTGGTTCTCTCGAGACGACCTTCGGGTCAACATCCTGATGCAATCCGCCCTAGTGCCTGCTCCGCTTCGCGTCGCAGTCCCCAGCCACCCGGGCCCGGCGCTGGTGGGATTGGGGCGAAGAGCAACAACGATGTCGTCTCCTGAGCCAATCGATGCGATTTCCTTTCGATCGGTTCGCCAATCGCCAGGGATGTCCCGAAACTTCGAGCTTTTTACAACGCTCGGGGTTCGGCTGTAACGAATCTGCCAAGCTCGGCGAAAAGTCGAGGGGCCTCGGGACCGGCCTTCGACCAAGGCGCGGGTATTCTTGAGCGAAATCTTCAAAGTCTCGATCGACCCACGTCGCGTCGGGACGCTTCGGCACACCCCTTGCCTCACACCGAGACGGCGCTCAGGGACGAGCGATCGTTCTGAGACTCGACGTTTTCCGAGGAAAGGAAGCGCACCTATGGAGACCACGAATCGGACCGGGTCGATCGCCTCCCGTCGGTTTGAAGTGCCCGCGCGTCTGGTGATCGGGACGTGTGTGGTCGGCGTACTGGTGATCGGGCTGACCGGCTGCGGCAAACGCCGATATACCTTGAGGCCGGTCTACTCTTACCCGCAGGTCTACTCGGTCCCGGGCGAACAAAGCACGATCACGGTGAGCCCCTCAGAGGCCGACGACTTCTCGGGCGTCGAGATCTACCAGGACGGCGTCATCCCCGAGGTGCAGGACGAGTTCTCGCCGCCCCCGCCCTCGGCCTTCGATGAGGGTTTTCCCCAGTCCGGCGACTCGACTGACCCCGACGGAGGAACCCCCTTCCTCCAAGATCGCGAACCCCGCCTACGCGGACCGTTTGACGGCGACGACACCGACGAAACCTCGTTCCGCCGCAGACGCTCTCGACCCACCCAGCTCCGAGAAGCTGCCAAGCGATCTTGGGTCCCGATCCGCGAAGAACGGTGAATGCCTTCTCTGATGGTTCAGCCATTCAACAATGGGAGGCACCTCTGATCAGACTCAGAGAAATCGCGGGAGACTCGCCGACTCTGCCGATCTCCCCATCGGAGTCGATCATGAGGTTCCTCTTGCTTACTACGAAACCTACTTCGATTGCCATCAACTCGATCAGGTAGTCGTTGGAGAGGTGATTTCTACTTCGAACTCTTTCAAAAGCTGATAAATCGTGATGACGATGCGTTCTCCAATCTCGGTTCGTGGAAGTCGTCTTCGGCCTTTCCTGGTGAATCGGTTCCGGATTACGGTCTCCATGAAGCAGCATGTCACGCTCGATGCAGCGTAAAGCACACCAAACTGCCCATTCGGATCGGAAAACCGCGTTCGAGCCTTTGGATATGCTCGAAGTGGTTCGCTTCGGAAAACGCCGCGGGCAATTCGGGACCAACCCGTGATCGGGAAGTCGACGATGTTCCCCTTGGTTCGTTCGATTTCATACAGTCGAATTCGAGCCATGAACGCCGATCCGAAGCCCTCATCTTCTCACGAGAAACCGCCCGTGCCATCGGCGAGAGCAGCTCCGACGACGGTGTCGATCTCTCCTTCGCGCAGTTTCTCCAAAGGGGTCTGGCCGTCTAGGGAATCCAGGGGGATCGTCATCCAGTCCCAAACGGCATAATGATCCGGGAAATGTGGGCAAACCTGATCGAGTCCTTCCAGCGGACAACCCCGCTCGTCGAACTGGGCAGCGGGATAGACGTAGCCTCGCTTAGCGCCCTCCCAGCCGAGGATCCGGCCGTTTCGACGCCAACGATGGACCGACTCACGGTTCCGGAGGTCGACCAAATGCTGGACCTGCTCGGTGGTCAATAGCTCCTCGGTCGAGGGCGATGGCTCGACCGGCCATTGCTCAAGACGACGGGATGTCTTCTCGGAAGTCAACATGGTCGGTCGCCTACGAACATCGGAGTCGAGTGATTTGTTGGCCAGCATGGGAGCGGTGTTACTCCCTGTTGAGGCATTTCCTTGAATCAGCACAGGCCCTAAAACAAACTGATCCACAATTGAGATCAATGCCTGCAATGCAGAGGGGTTTTCAAGCAGGAAATCGATCTTTTGCTCCGATAAGCTCCGTGCCGATTGGCTAAATGCACGTCCCAGCCGCTCGACCTTCGTGGCATGAGACATCATCAGAGTCCTCCTAAAAGATACTCGATATTAGTCTCTTCTGTCTCTTTCGTCAAGCAGGCACGATGGACTTCTTCCCTTTCCAGATCCCAATTCCAACTCACCGTTCGCGATTCGCGTCGGGGGCCTGAAGCGGAACGCCTGCGCGTCGGAGGGCTTCGCGGTAGAGGGCCATGACGGTCAGCGAGTCGGTGATTTCATGGCGAAGGAGCATCGCCCAGAGGTCGTCCCAGTCGAAGACTTGGATGACCAGCCGCTCGGTGCCTTCGGGGTCGTTCCGACCTGAAGTCAGGCCGGTGGCGCGGAACAGATAGGCGCACTCGTCGGAGACGGAGTTGGACAGATAGGCCGTGCCGAAGGGCTCCCAGTGCTCGGCGGTCAGGCCGGTCTCCTCGAGTAGTTCGCGACGCGCCGTCTCCTCAACCGACTCACCGCGAGGACTTCCGCCCTCGGGGATCTCCCAGGAGTAGGCCGCTTGCGGATACCGAAACTGCCCGACCATCGTGATCCGCCCTTGATCATCGACGGGCAGGACGCCGACAGCGTCGTTGTGATAGTGGACCACGCCGTAGATGCCTGGCTGCCCGTCGGGGCGGATCACCTGATCTTCGAAGACGCGAATCCACGGGTTGTCGTAGACGACGCGACGATCGAGCCGGGTCCAGGGGTTGGCAAAAGGATCCGTGGGCGGACCGGCCTCGGACATCGCGGGGACCTCAGGAGGCGAGCCAGGGTTCGGGCGACGGTCGTCGTGGGCCGGTACGGTCGTTTCGATTAGCCCGTGTAGATCGTCTGGAGCGTGGTCGCCATGTCGGCAGGGCTCTTGGCCACGGGGATGCCGGCCACGGCCGCGACGCCCGTGGTCAGCGCTGCGGC
>CAZSSM010000168.1:0-5797 GCA_964609385.1 uncultured Planctomycetia bacterium | reverse complement strand
GGGGCGACGACCCGTTCACCTCCGACCTGATCGAGCCGTCGGGCCCGTTCGACCTGGCCGTCCAGATCACCAACCGAGGCGCGGGCGCGGCCCGCAACCTGTCGATCCAGTCCGCTCAGCCGGAGATCATCGAGAACGAGAAGGGCCTGCTGGTCGACTTCGAGATCATCGGCGCCCAGGTCGACAACGAGCCGGTCGAGGAGTCTTTGGAGATCACCTTCGGCACCATCGACCCGGGTCAGACCCGCGTGGGCCGTTGGCTCCTGACCTCGACCCTCGACGGGTTCTTCACCGAGTATGAGGCCAGCTTCACGCACCAGACCTCGTTGGCCAACCAGCGGACCTCGCTGATCGACTCGTTGACGATCCACGAGCTGATCCACACCGTCCTGGACGTCCGGGCCGGCGCTGACGACCTGCCCGACTTCCTCACCAACGACGTCGAGGACCCCGACTTCCTGCCCGAGACGGTCCACCTCTCCGACGGGACCATCGCCCCGGTCGGCCTCGGCACCTTCCAGAGCGCCGACGGCCCCGGGCCGGTCGCCAACAGCGTCACCGTCTCCATCGACATGCCGGCCGAGTTCGGATACGTCCGATTTGATAACCCGTTGGCCAATCCGGAGGGCTTCCAGTTGGCCCGCGTCGTCCGGGCCGACGGCACGGAGGTCCCCGTCGGGCCGAACGCCTGGACCACCGACCGCACCTTCTTCGAGATCGGCGAACGGCCGAGGCTGGAGGACCTGGTTCACATCTTCGACGTCAACGCCAATCAGGGCGTCGTCGAGTACACCCTCTTCTTCGAGCCCAACGACCAACAAGGGCCCACGATCGTCAACCTCGAACAGATCTCGTCCGACCCGATCGATGCGGCCATCCAGACGCTTGCCTTGACGTTCTCCGAAGCGATCGACCCGGCCACGTTCGACCCGACCGACCTGGCCCTGACCCGCGACGGCGGCTCGAATCTGATCGACGACTCGGTCACCTTGACCGCCTTGGATTCGAGCAACACGGTCTTCGAGATCGGCAATCTGGGGGCGTTGACCGACGTCAACGGAACCTACACCTTGACCGTCGACGCCTCGGGCGTGACCGATCGCTTCGCCAACGCCGGGGCCGGGACGGCGACCGAGTCCTGGACCCGCGCTGCCGACGCCTTGGCGATCACCGCGATCACCGGCGTCCCGGTCGACCTAACCAACCTCGACGTCGACGACGTCACGATCGCCTTCAACCGCGCGATCGATCCGGACAGCTTCGGGGTTGAGGACCTGGGCCTGACCCTCAACGGTGCGGAGGTCCCGCTGGCCGGCCTGACCTTCAACGATACCTCGGGCAACGCGTCGACGTTCCAGATCGGTGGTCTCGATGCGTTCACGAACGTCGATGGCGCGTACCTGCTCACGGTGAACGCCTCGGGGATCAATGAGGCGGGAGGGACGGCCGGGATCGGCTCGGCATCGGCCTCCTGGACCCGCGACGCGGTCGCCCCACAACTGGTCGCGACGTCGACGATCGCCAACGATCCGCGCAACACCGTCGTGCCGACGATCACCGTCACGTTCTCCGAGGCCATCGACCCGTCAACGTTCGATGCCGACGACCTGAGCCTGACCCTTGACGGCGGCTCGAACCTGATCGACCCGGCCACGCGCCCGATCACGATCAGACCGATCAACGACGAACGGACCCGGTTCGCCATCGGCGGCCTCGGCGCGTACCAAGGGATCGAGGGTCGTTACGAGTTCGACCTGATCTCCGAAGGGGTCTTCGACCTGGCGGGTAACCCGGCCTCGGGAAGGCTGCCGGTCTCTTGGACGCTCGACCTGACCGCGCCGACGGCCCCGACCAACCTGTCGGTCATCCCGGATACCGGCTCCTCGGGCAACGATGGCCGGATCAATACCATTGACGTGGCGATCAACGGCGAGATCGGCGAAGGCGACGTCACGATCGTCCTGGTCGAGCCGGTCTCCGAGGTCGTGCTCGGCTCCGGCGTGGTCGGGCCGGGCGGATCGAGCTTCCAGATCGACGTGATGCTCCAAGGGCCGGGCCTCCGACCGGTCGAGGCCCGCGTGATCGACCGGGCCGGCAACGTCTCCGAGGCGTCGACGCTCAACCTGTTCGTCGACCTGACCGCGCCGATCATCGTCGCGATCGCTCCGATCACACCGAACCCGCGGTCGACCCCGGTCGACTCGATCGACGTGACCCTCAACGAGCCGATCGATCTGAGCACCCTCGACCTCGACGACCTGAACCTAAGCCTCAACGGCGGGCCGAACCTGATCGACGAGGGCGTGATGGTGACTGCCTTGGGCGGCTCGAGCTATCGGATCGGCGGCCTGAGCCCGTTGACGACCGCCGACGGGTCTTACGAGCTGACCATCGCGCTGAGCGGGGTCGTCGACCCGACCGGCAACTCGGGGTTGGGCAGCGGCTCGGTGACCTGGACCAAGGCGGAAGCTGACGCGATCGCCCCAACAAGCGCTGTTGACCCACTGCCCGAGGTGACGCGATCGACGATGATCCCGGTCACCTGGGGCGGGTCGGACGAGGCGGGCGGCTCGGGCCTGGCCGGGTTCGACCTGTTCGTCTCGATCGACGGCGGTCCGTTCATCCTCTGGTTGGAGGGGACCACCGCGACGGCCGGGATGTATCCCGGCGAGTTGGGCCGCAGCTATGCCTTCTTCAGCGTCGCCTTCGACAACGTCGGCAACCGCGAGGACCCGCCCGCGACGCCCGACGCGACGACCCGGACCCCGAGCAATCTCGAGGCGCCTCGGGTCGAGGAGACGGTCGTCCAAGACGGGCTCACCCAACGGTCCTACGTCGACGCCTTCGCCTTCGTCCTCAGCGAGGACATCGACCTGGAGTCGATGCTCGCCTCCAACGCCAGCCTGAACGAGACGATCTCGCTGACCAACCTCGGCCTCGATGCTGACAACGACGACGATCAGACCGTCACGTTGACGATCGACCAGTTCACCTACACCTTCGATACCGCGCTGGATGCCTGGGTCCTGAGCTGGTCGCTGGACGGGTTCGCCGGCGGGACCGACTCGTTGGACGACGGCTACTACCTCTGGCAGATCCGGCCCGACGGTCTGACCGATGCCGACGGGTTCCTCTTCGATGGCGATGGCGACGGGATCGAGGGCGGTCTCTACCAGTTCGGGTTCCATCGGCTCCGGGGCGATGCCAACGGCGACCTCACGGCCGACGCCGACGACATGGCGCTGATCGCCGGCCCCGACTCGGCCTGGTGGTCCACACCCACGAGTTCCAACTGGGACCCGAACGCCGACCTGAACCGGAGCGGCCGCGTCGACGTGCCCGACCGGTTCCTCGTCCTGCCCTACGATCGGAGCATCACGCCCCCCTCGATGGGGCAGGGGGCCGAGCCGTTCGGATCGGCCAGCAACGCGGGTTCCCATGGATCGAACGCGCTCCGTCAGGTCGAACGGTTCGGCGACGTCGCCGACGGTCCGGTCTCGGCCGAGCCGCTCGACCTGAGCCTCGTCGGCGCGACCGTCCAGTCCTGGACCGAGACGCTCGTGGCCGGGCTCGGCGACCTGAGCGACCGTGACTGGTTCCGACTCGATGCGCCGGCGGGCGGATCGTTGGAAGTCCGTGCCACGACCGACGCCCCGAGCCTCGTCGAAGCCGGCCTCTCGCTCTTCGAATTGGTGGGCCAAGGGTTCGACGCCGCCCTCCGACCGATCACCGAGGCCGTCACCTCGCTCAACGCCACCCTGGTCGCCGGCCGAACCTACTACCTCCAGGTCCTGGCCGACCCGCAATCCTCGGCGGTCGTCAACGGCGATTTCAACTTCGAGTCCAACTATCTATTGGATGTCGACTTGGCCCAGTTCGACGACTACGCCACGCTGATCGGCCTGGATGCGGCCCGCGCTGACTTCGGAGGGGTCGACGGTTCGGGCTTCGCGGTGGCGGTGATCGACACGGGGATCGACTACAACCATCCGGACCTCCAAGGGCGCGTGCTGCTCGGCCCGGACTTCGGCGACGGCGACCTCGACCCGATCGATACGGTCGGTCACGGGACACACGTGGCCGGCCTGATCGGCAGCGCCAACCGCCACGCGCCGGGTGTCGCGCCAGGCGCCGACCTGATCGCCTTGAAGATCACGCGCGATGGCTCGCTATCGACCTCCGTTGAGACGATCGCCCAGGCGTTGCGCTGGGTGCTCGATCATCAAGAGGCGCACAAGATCGCGGCGGTGAACCTCTCCTTCGGCGCCGGCAGCGTGCCCAAGGGGACCGCCGAGGCTGTCTTGGAACCGCTCTATCGCGAGTTGGCCGCCGCTGGGGTCGTGATCAGCGTGGCCGCGGGCAACTCCCATGCTCCGGGCTCCGTGCCGGGCCTGAACCGCTTGAGTGCCAGCGAATCGGTCGTCGCCGTGGGTGCGGTCTGGGCTGGCGAGAACGGCGGATCGACCTGGCGTTCGGGAGCGACCGACTACCTCAGTGGGGCCGACCGGATCGCCGCGTTCAGCCAGCGCGACGCGGGCCTGGATCTGCTCGCCCCCGGCGCAGCGATCCTCAACCTGGGGCTGGGCGGCGGCCTGACCGTCAAGAGCGGCACGTCGATGGCCGCGCCGCTGGTGGCCGGTGCCGTCCCACTGATCCGCCAGGCCGCCGAGTCGGTCGGTCAGCACCTCTCGACCAGCGAGCTGATCGCCTTGCTGGAACAGACTGGTCAGATCGTCATTGATGGCGACGATGAGCGAGATAATGTCCCACACACCGGCCTGAGCTTCGCGCGGGTCGACATCGAAGGGGCCCTTGATGCGATCCTCGAGCGCGACCCTTGGGAAGCGGTCGCCTTCGCCGACCCGGTCGACGATTCGGAGCCGGCACCGCTCCCGGTCACAACCACGCCCTCGACGACAACCCCGTTGAATCCTCGAAGTCCAAACCAACCCGGGACGCCGGTTCCCACACCAACGTCCCGACCAGCCGAGCCTGTCGTGCCCGAGTCGAAGGTCGGTCCGGTCCCGGATCGCTCGGATCGTTCTCTGCGTCGGGTCGCCGAGTCGCTTCAGGAGGTCGCTCCTTCGCAGTCGATCGTCACGGCGACTCCGACCCCGTCGGTCGCGCCGGCGATCGGCTCATCGATGGTGGAGGACTGGGCGCTGGCCTTGGCCTTGGAGCAACTCCGGCCGACCGACGGCTGGCTCCTGAACGTCAATGACGATGAGGAGGATCCGGAGGCCCGGTTCGGACGCGGCGCATCCTGAATGGAATGTTGCTCGAAACCAACATGGGGCGGGGATCGGGGCGCCTCGCGACCTGAGGCGCCTCGGTCGCTTGACGGCGACGGACACGACCGCCTAGGCTGTTGCTCAGCCGTTACTTTTGTGGCATATCTGTTCAGGAGCCCGTCCGATGTCACTCCGCCTCGCCTCGATACTCGCGACGCTTGGCCTCACCCTGGGGCTCGGCCCGCTCGCCTCCGCCGCCAAGGTGCTCGACTTCTTCGACACGGCCCTGCCGGCGTTCGAGTCGCTGCCGCACCATCGGGCCCTCGTCGAACAGGTCCGATCGATCCGCGAGAAGCTCGATGGGATCCTCGGCCACGACGAGCTCGGCCCGATCAACGAGCCGTTTTACTTCCTGCAGGTCGCCAAGCACGCGGCCGACCACGGCCTGACCTACGTCGCCGACACGATGCTCGTGACCGACTGGGTCACCGCTTACCCGAAATAGGCGCAGGAGGCGATGCGGCGGGCCCAGATGCCCAGGCTGCGGGCGTTGCAGTACGCCGACT
>CAZSSM010000167.1:0-6209 GCA_964609385.1 uncultured Planctomycetia bacterium | reverse complement strand
CAGTGGCGCAGCGCGGTGCGGGTCGCGGCCCAGACCTCGTCGACCGATTGCTCGATCGTGGGCACGACGTCGTCGTCAGCGATAAATTCGAGCCGAACTACCCCGCAGCGATCAAGCGGGGAAACCTCGAGGACAGCCGCGATCGCCCTGGGTTTCGGCTCGTCGAAGCCGATCTGCGCGACGCGGAGGCCGTCCGGAGACTCGTGCTCGACGTCGCCCCCGACATCGTCTTCCACTTGGCCGCCCAGGCCGGCGTCCGTCGGAGCATCCAACGGCCCGCCGAATACCTACAGTCCAACGTCGCGACCACGATCCACCTGCTCGAGGCGGTTCGCCCCCTCGTGCCGAAGGTCCGTGTGGTCTACGCCTCGAGTTCGAGCGTCTATGGTGACCGCAGCGAAGGACCGTTCCGTGAGTCCGACGCGGCCGACACGCCCATCAGCCCCTATGCCGCCACCAAACGGGCCTGCGAGCTGATCGCCCACACCTATCACAGCCTCTATGGAACCCCCGTGACCGGGCTCCGGCTCTTCACGGCCTTCGGGCCTCGAAATCGGCCCGACCTCGCCATGTATCGCTTCGCCCAGCGGATCGCCTCGGGGACGCCGATCCAGGTCTACGGCGATGGCACCACCTACCGGGATTACACCTACGTCAGTGACATCGTCGACGGATTCCTCCAAGCCGCCGAACACTGCGAGCAATATCACATCTATAATCTGGGAAGCACGCGCCCGATCGAACTCGGTCGGATGATCGAAGAATTGGCCGATGCCATGGGGTGCCGACCCGTCCTCGAGCACGTCGAGGAACAGCCCGGCGACGTCCGCGGAACGTGGGCCGACACCTCCCGCGCACGCCTTGAACTGGGATACGAGCCCGCCACCCCGTTCGCCGACGGCATCGCCGAATTCGTCCGCTGGTTCCACGCCGCACAGGCGCGATGGGCAAGCACGCTCGAACCGGCCTAATCATTCCCCGAAAGCCCCCCACGCCCCCCTCGAGGCGGATCATCCCTCGGATTCACCTCGAGAACTTCCCGTCGGAAAACACGCCGACGTCGAAAAATCATGGTCTCACTTCAAAGATCCTTTAAGAAAGCCAAAGATCAAACTGGCGCACGAATGCGAGCCCCCCGATCGAAGCCGGAGACCGATCACCTCCGGCCGTTCGGCTTCGCGGTCCTCGCCCTCCTCTCGCTCCAAGCCGTCTGCGTCTGCCCGACACCCTGCCTTGGCAAGTTGATCACCGACCTCAACGAGACCAATGACCTGCTCCAAGAGCGGAGGGCTCGGATCGCGCTTCTGCTCAAGGAAGCCATGCATCTGGATTCGGCCGAACCTGACGCAGATGCCTCGAGCGAATCGTTCGCCTTGGCTTTCCTCGACGACCGAGGCTCCCCCCGTTTGTGGCTCGAGGGATATGCCGAGTCGGAAACCCGATTCCGATCCAGCCCCCGGTCATTCGGAGAGGTTCGGTCAACCGCCAACTCCTGGTCATTGCTGGTCCTGCCAGCGCCGAGCACGCGCATCGACCGGGGGCTCAGCGCGCGCATCTCGAATATCGACATGAGCGGGATCCTCTTCGAACAAGAGGAATCCCTCCTGAACAGTTCCCAGCGCGGGCAACTCGTGATCCTCTGGGTCATGCTCGTGGTCGTCCCGATGCTCGTCGCCTCGATCGGGTTCGGTTCCGGCGAGTTCTGGACAACGCTGGCGAGCAACTTGACGAAGCTCACGTTCGCCCCACTACTCGTCATGGTGGCCCTGCTCTTGCTCAACCGAGAAGGGTTCTTCGCGGAGATCTCCCAGATCACCTTGATCAGCCTGTTCTGTTCCTGCGTCGGTTCTTGGTTGGGCGTGTCGTTCCGTCGAGTCCGTTCGCGGGCCTGAAACGAATAGACATCGCCTAGCACAAGGTCGCCCTCTCCCGAGCGAGCAGCCAGCCCCAAAGACGTCGGAGCTTCGGCGCAGTCCTCTTGACCCCAATTGTTGCATAGGCAACAACGAGACGACTCAAGGGCAAGTGGTCTGGTCGAGCTACTTGGAAGGACGACCGTCCATGGGCGGAGAGTCATCGTTGCCAATCGCTGACCTCGACATCGATGAGATCGCTGCCGATTGCTTGGCCGGTCGGGTCCGAATGCTCAACCGGGCGATCACGGCCTTGTACGACGACGCTCTGCGCCCCCTGGGGCTCACCGCCGGCCAGTTGAACACGCTGGTCTTAGTGGCCAAGCGTGGGCCGATCGCGCCGGGCGAACTGGCGGTCGGATTGACGATGGACAAATCGACGCTGAGCCGGAACCTGGCCCGGATGCGCGAGCACGGTTGGATCCGGATCGAGCCAGGCATCTCGGGCCATACGCAGATCGTATCGATCGCACCGAAGGGCCGCATGCTGATCGCCGAGGCGCACCCGCATTGGCGACGAGCCCAGATCGAAGCCGGCCGCCTGCTCGGAGCGCCGGGCATGGACGCGCTGCGACGGACCAGCGAGGCGGTTGTCTCGAGGATGGATCCACCCGTGTCCTGAGCCCGGTCCCGCGTCCACGCCGGAAAGGATGCGGGCTCAGACGTAATTTTTCCGTCGACCACAAAGTTGCATAGACAACTCCAGCGGCGCTCGTTCGATCGCAGGCCGGTCCATCGTCCCGAGACGCAGTCGGCCTGGATGCCGACCCACCGATGTGCTCCACCACATGTTGCATAGGCAATTTGATCGGGGCAAATCATGAACAAATCTCGGATTTTGATCACCGGCGCGACGGGCAAGACCGGTCGCTCGGCGATTGCCCAACTGCTGGAGATGGACGATCCGGTCCGCGCCCTGGTCCATCGTCATAACGACCGCTCGACATGCCTGGTCGAGAACGGTGTTGACCTAGTTGATGGAGACTTCCTCGACCATCGCCGAGGTCAGGGCGGAATCCGGATTCGCGTCAGACCCAAGCACCATCGATGTCAAATAGTAAACATGTTAATGACGGCCGACCTTACGGTCGACGACCATGAGCCGATTGCCGTCAGGAACATCGTGATCGCCGAGGCCGAGTAGATCCACCAGACCATTTGGACCCTCGGGTCGATCGGCTTCGCCTCGGACCATCGCCCCCTCGGCCCGGTCAACATCCAGAGGGTCAACCAAGCGGGTGCAACCCAGAGTAAGGCGATCATGATGCGAATGCTATCGGGAAGCGTTGATCGGACAATCTCCATGCCATAATTGACGCTGCAGCAGACGAAGATGCATCCCTGCATCAGTCCCAGCGGAGAGATCTTCGGTTGCGGACGCACGGTCAGGCCCACAAGGACCGCGAAGACCGGTCCTGGGAAATAGACGAGCGGGATCACGGCCGGGTGGAGGATCAAGGTGGGATACTGAACCAGATCCCGAGCCGTCCCGAACCTCGCCCCGATCACAATGACGATGACGATCAGGCGGGATATCTGGATTGATGTCCTATCATTCGTTCGACGCATGCGTTCTCCCAACTCGGTTCGCCTCGTCGCGCCCGATCAACCACAAGGCATCTGATCGACGGCCTCGTCAAGTTCATGGTCAACCGTCTTAAATACTCGGCCGCAGGTGTTCAACATCGTGATCCTGCTGGTCTTCCCTGATCGGCTTTGAATCGGGATCGATCGGTCGCGAAAACCGCCCTACAACGAAGTCGTTCGACACCCACGTCCGTGGATGAGGGGGATCGGACTACGGGAGACTCTGGACAAGGCGAACGCGACGGACCAGAATCGGGCTCAATTCCCCCTCGATCGACCACGGCCGGACCAGGTCATGACGATCCGCCCGATTGTTCTGAGCGCCACCCTGTCTCTGTGCGTCTCAGTGATCGCCAAGGCCTCGGCAGCGTCCGAGATGAGTCGCGCTCGACGATCGGGGGCCGGTCCGGATCGGGTCGTCGTCGACGGGCTCATCGGAGGTCCAAGCGCCTCGTGAGGGCCTCTGGTCGATCGGGACCGGCTGGCAAGACGATTGATCCGCGCGTTGAGATCACGGACGGGCTTGTCGACGATCCGACGACCTGGCGTCAACGAACCGCCGAGTCGCTCGACTTCCTCGTAACTGCGCTTCGGACGTCCGGTCGACAAACCATGGGGGCCGACTTCGCGATCGGATGGAACCTGCGGACCCACCGTTGGCTCGATCGCCGAAACCCGCTCTTGCAGGCCCAAGCCCTCAAGGCGAGCAGCTCTGCCAAACCAACTACCAGCAATACGAGCCCGCCGAGACCGTTGAAGGGATGCGCGGCAGTGACTCCGAAGCCTGGAATATCTATTGGATCAGTGCCCACTTCCTGACCGCCGCCACCGAATTCGAGCGCTTGGGTGTCAACTGGCGCAGATTCCGTAGCGGGGAACCGATAATCGACGTTGAATTAGCTGCCGCGAATCGTGCACGAAGCCAAGGCCGGACGCTCTTTGTCGTTCAATGCAATACGGGAGAAATCGAGGCGACCGCTCGACGTTAATCGATGCCTTCTAGGATACCGAAAAGCTGATCGCAAATAGCCAACGTTTTTAGCATGTGCAATGGAACCAAAACACTCACAAGCGGAACAAACATCGACTGAATGAGCACACTCGCCCCATATTGTTGGTCGTAAAGCCGATTGAGTCGACGAACGATCAAGCCAACAATCATGATCGATGCCAGATAAGCCAAGATCCAACCGACGAGCAGAACGATCCCGGAGTTCCATTGGCTCAGTCCGGCGATCGCGATCAATACCGCCATCACGAAAATGACCCACGCGATGCTGAGGCGGAAAAGCCGATGCTGAAGAGCGATCGCCCCCACAATCAATGCAGGGTATGACAGAAACCAGGCGGCGAAGAGGACGACCCCGAAGTTCCATCGACACAGTCCGGCGATCATGGCCACGACCACCACAACAAGCATCATCCGCGCGATGTTGAGGCGGAACCGCGGATTCGTCGGGCTCTCTGTTCCTGGAAGGTCCGTCGGGGATGGATGATCTGCCAACCCAGCTTTAGTCTAACGATGGTCGAATTCATCTCGCTCGATCTTCTTGTTCATGCGTTTCCTCTTGAATCTGGAATCGGAAGAATTCACCGGATGATCGCATGAGCTGGAACGTTCGATCATGAACAAGCCGACAATGGTTATCTTAGCCTCGTACACTGAAAGGGCCTGGTAAGATTTTATCGAGCCATTGAACCGACCTCTCGTTATTCGACCAGCAAAAGGCGAGTTCCTGGGTCGGTTTGCCTCCATCTCATCCCCAATGCGATTTAGAGACGGACAGGTGGGGGATGCGTTGACGAGGCCCATGGAACGGTTGTCCATCGCCCAGATCGGAACTGAACGCGGACCGGGTGCTTTGAGTCGAACCTGGTGTCGGGGCGATCCGGCCTGGGCGTGGATCGACTATAATGTCGAGCCTGCGACCGATGCCGGCCCCGGCCCGAGCTGAGCGACGACCGTGAACCGTGGACGACCCGCCCTCTCCCTTTGCCCGTCGACGAGCCGAAGATCATGAGCCTTGCCGAGTTGCCCAAGCAGTATGATCCGCAGGAGGCCCAGGAGCGTTGGTACCCGTTCTGGGTCGAGCGGGGGTATTTCCAAGCCAAGCCGGGTCGCGGGACCGCGCCGTATACGATCGTCATCCCACCGCCGAACGTCACTGGGGCCTTGCACTTAGGCCACGCTCTGAACAACACGCTCCAGGACATCCTGATCCGCTGGCGACGGATGCAGGGGCGCGACGTGCTCTGGATGCCGGGCACCGACCACGCCGGCATCGCCACGCAGGCCGTCGTGGAGAAGCGGCTCCGCCAGGAGGAGGGCAAGACCCGCCACGACATCGGCCGCGAGGCGCTGGTCCAACGGATCTGGGCCTGGAAGGACGAGTACGAGGCGCGGATCCTCAGCCAGTTGAAGCGGATGGGCTGCTCGTGCGACTGGAGCCGGACGCGGTTCACGCTCGACGCCACCTGCGCCCGCGCCGTGCGCGCCGCCTTCTTCCGGATGTTCCACGCCGGCCTGATCTATCGCGGCAAGCGCCTGGTCAACTGGGACACCCAGCTCCAGACCGCCGTGGCCAACGACGAAGTCTACTACGAGGACGTTCAGGGCAAGCTCTGGACCCTGGCCTACCCCGTCACCAACGACCCCGCAACCCGACTCCACGTGGCGACCACCCGGCCCGAGACGATGCTGGGCGACAC
>CAZSSM010000166.1:0-6479 GCA_964609385.1 uncultured Planctomycetia bacterium | reverse complement strand
CCTGGACGCCTCGGCCTTGACCGCCGTGCACCTACTGGCTATCACCCTGCTGGTCGGCTGGTGTCGGTTCACCCTGGAATTGACCGAAGAACGCAACAAGGCCGAGACGGAACGTCGCGAGGCCCAGTTCGCCTCGTTGCAGTTGACGATCACCCAGGCGCAAGACCTTTGTGAACGCGGCGAGTCGGGACGCGGCCTGATCTGGTACGCCGAAGCGCTCCGGCAGATCGAGGGGCTGGACCATCCCCAAGCCTCCGACCTGGAGCGGGTCGTCCGGCTCAACCTCGAAGGGTGGCGACACACGGTCAACCCGCTGGTCGACATCCTCGATATCTCCTCAAGCATCTATTGTCTGGAATTAAGTGACGATGGCCGCTGGCTGGCCGTCGGCTCGCGCGTCCAGGACAATCCCGACGCCTCCGGCCTGGTCGCGGTCTGGTCCCGGTCCGACCACCGGACGGAAGGTGATCCTTGGACGATCCCGCATCCGGAGAACGTCCGGTCCCTGGCGATGCACCCCGAGCGTCCGCTCCTGGCCACCTCCAGTGAAGACGGCGTGGTCCGAACCTGGGACCTGGTGCGCCGACGCGAGGCCGGCTCGGATTGGCCGCTGCCCACCTCGGCGCGGGTGGTCCGATTCTCGCCCGACGGAACCCAGTTGGTCGTGGGCTGTTCCGACGGTCGGATCGGCTTCCGTGCCTGGGACGACGCCGACGGCCCGTTGCGCTGGCTGGTCGATGACGAGGATCCCGAAGGCGAGGCGACCTCAGGCTTGAGCGTGCACGCCTTGGCCTTCCATGCCGAGCGGCCCTGGTTGCTCTCGGCCAGCGACAACGCGGTGATTCGGCTTTGGAACCTGGAGACCGGTCGGCCTTTGGCCCGGACGCCGGAGACGCCCGACCGCGACGCGTCGGTCCGCTGCCTCGCCTGGCATCCTGATGGGAGCCGGTTCGCCACCGGGCGCCTGGACCGACGCGCCCGGCAGTGGCAGGTCGTCCCAACCGTTGATGACGGCTGGCGGTTCCGGACCTGGGGCCCAATCGTGATCCACGCCGGCTCGATCCGCTCGGTCGACTACGACGCGACCGGCGATCGGCTCCTGACCGGCAGCGGCGACGGGACGGTCCGGGTCAACGACGCACGGACCGGCGAGGCCTTACGCGCCCCGATCCGGCACCAGGGCGGAGTCCGCGCCACGCAGTTCCTCGAAGGTGGCGCCGGGATCCTGGCCGCCGGGATCGACGGCGCGGTGCGGTCCTATCGAATCGTCCCCGAGCCAAACCAAGAAGCCTATCTGCCCGAGCGGGTCGAGGCCCTGGCCTTCACGCCCGAGGGCGACCGGCTCGTCGTGGCCTTGGACGACCGGGCCGTGCACCTGCTCGATGCCGAGACGCTCCGGCCAATCGGTGCGTCGATGCCGCACGAGTCGCTCCCGTTCGTTCTCGACCTCGATACGGAGGGACGCCGACTAATCACCCGTTCGCGCGACGGCTCGGCCCGACTCTGGGACTTGGCCACGCGACGACTGATCGGCGATCCCCGAACCTCGAGGGACGTTCAGAAGGTCCAGTTCCTCGGCGGCACCGACCAGATCCTGATCGCCCAGTTGGACGGCGGCGTCGGCCTCTGGGATCCGACCGACCCGGACCAGGCCTGGACGCCCATCGCCAAGCCGATCGGGGTCGATCAGCGGATCCTGGACGCCTCGGTCCATCCCGACGGCCGCTCCTTCGTGGCCTTGATCACCGCACGCGATCGACGAGTCGAATCGACATCGGTCGTCCGGTACCGTCGGACCGTTGAGGGCTGGTCCGAGGTCGGTTCGATCGCGGTCGACTCGGCCGTCTCCGTGTCCCACACGCCGGACGGGTCGCGGATCCTGACGGCGACTCGGGAGGGTCTGGCCCAGATCCGCGACGCGGTCACCGGTGAGGCCCGGACTCGGCCGTTGGAGCATCAACGGGCACTCAGCCAAGTCGCCTTCAGCGCGGATGGGCGGTTCGTCGCCACGGCCAGCCGCGATCAGTTCGTCCGTCTCTTCGACGCCGAGACCGGCTATCCGGTCCACCCACCGATCGCGCACGCGTTCGTGCCAGCCACGGCCATCGCGTTCCACCCCGACGGGACCGAGCTCGTCTCCGGGGGCGGCGACTTCCGCCTCGTCAGGCTCGCCCTGCCCCGACCGATCGCCGGCGAGGCCGACCAGATCATCCGCGAGATCGAGCGACTGACCGCGCTCCGGCTGACCGACGACCGGGTCATCCGCGACCTCTCCCCCGAAGAGTGGGCACGGACCGAGTGACCGCCCTCCAATCGATATCCCTGATGCAATGGTCGAGGCTCATGAGGCGAAATCGGTGGTTCTGCCCTTCAAACCAACAATTCCGCTCCGAGAACTCATCTGTTCAATCACGGCTCCACGACTGATGACCGATCCGATAGAGGACGTGGGGGCGGAGCGGATGGCCAACGGGCAGGACGGGATGTTCGAAATCGCCTTCGATGTCACGGACCATGCCAATCTTCTCCATCACGCGTCTGGAAGGAAGGTTGGCCGGGACGGTGAAGGCGACGACCTCGTCGAGCCCGAGCGTCTCGAAAGCAAAGGCTAAGGCCGCGCGGGCGGCCTCGGTGGCATAGCCGAGGTTCCAATGGTCAGCGTTGAGCCTCCAGCCGATCTCGATGGCTGGTGTGAAGGGCGCCTCGAAGCCGACGGCGATCAGATCCAGGACCCCGATGAACGGCGCACCGCCGCGGACCTCGACCGCCCACGGGCCGTATCCGTGCTCCTCGCGATAGGCGACGAACCGTTCGACCAGCGCGTTGCTCTTCTCCTCGGTGATCGGCGTGGGCAGGAACCGGGTGACCCGGGGGTCGCGGTTCATCGCTGCGAACGCCGCGCGGTCCTCGATGCGCCAAGGGCGAAGGACTAGCCGGTCGGTCACCAAAGATTCGGGATACTTCGGCGTGTTCATGATTGCGGTTGAAGGTTGTTCGTCGTCGACTCGAGGATCTCGGTGAGCCAGTCGATCTGTTCGGGCTGGGATTCGACGAAGCGTCGGAGGTCTTCGCGCTGGGCGTTGAGGTGGTCCTCGATCATCGACGAGGTGAGCCGGGCGCCGAAACCGCTTAGGTCCCGACTCTCGACCTCGTCGCGACCATGGAGCTTCCAGAGGACGAGATCGCCGAGGCGAGGCTTATAGTGGCTCGCCTCATAAAAATATTGCATTCCGGCATCATCTGTTGGCAGCATTTCGCGTTGATATTCGTCGAATCCGGTGAAATCCCAGAGCGGTACGTCCGTCGATTTTGTCGATTCGACAACCCCCACCAACCGCCGCTTCCACTCCTCGAACTCGTCCCAGGCGTCGTAACGGTCGAGCATCACCAGGTAGAGGGCATGGACGGGCTGGATCAGGACGACTATCGAGATCTGGTCGCGGTCACAAACCTCAAGAATATGGGCAAAATCGCTTTCCAAGGACGTCTGGATTCGGTGCTGAGCGCGGAGGCTCCGGACGAGTTTCGAGCCGAAGAGACTGGCGAAGCTCTGACGGGCGCCGCGCGACTGCTTGCGGAGGAGAAGTCCGCGCGGGGTCATCTCGCTCCGACGCCCTCGGAGGTTCAACTGCAGGACCTGGAGGGTCGGTTCAAAGGAGAAAAGGTTGCCAGCGTGGAAAGCCAAGGCGGCGTACTCGGGGTTGAAGGGGGAGTCCATCCAGCCGGCGAGGTCCCGGCCGGGCACCCGGAGGTCGTCGAGGGTGTGCGGCTCGACGACGAACTGATGGAAGTCGATGCAGAGGTAGACCGCGCGCGGCCGACCGACCTGTCGCGCCCGATCAAAAACCAAGCGCGTCTGGAGCATGTTGCAACCGGGCAAACCGAGGTTGATCCCAGGGTGACCGTGATGCTCCAGAAGCGCGGGATGCTCGGGATCGAGTCCGGTCTCGGTCCGGGAACTGCCCAGGAGGATGACTGGGGAGTCGATCCGCTCGGCCAAGCCCGCCTTGCCGGCCAGTCCATAACGGCGCTGGGCGGCGAAACGATCCTCGGGGCTCCCCAGGTAGGCCAACCAAGGGTCGACCCATGCGTTGAGGCCCGCGCTGGCCAGGAGCAAGACTGTGACGAACGCCCCGAGGGCCATCACGTAGCGATGACGCAGGGTCGAAACATCGGATTTGCGCCCGTGGATCGCGCTCATGACGGGTCCTCGATCCGTTCGGATCGGCTCGAATCAGGGATCAGAACTGGTAGTAGATAAACTCGGAGGGCCTGGACAGGCAAAGCACGGCGGCGACAAACATCAGGGCGATCAGCAGGGCCCAGATCAGGTTCGGCCGCCAGCAGATTGGGACAAGGCCGAAGAGGCGTTGGGTCCTGCGAGCTGGAGCCCCCTGACCGGGCAGCACGGGGGCATCACGCCACATGATTTCCTGGGTGTTGGGCCAGAACCAGACGACCGGCAGCAAGACGGCCAGTTCGAGCAGCGGCCATCGGGGATCGAAGCCGGCCGGGGTCGTCCCAGCCCCCGGATCGACCAAGCCTTGGAGCAAGCGCAAGGCGCCGCCGAAACTCTGGGCGCGGAAGAAGATCCAGGAGAGGTTGACCGCCGCGAAGGTCAACAGGACCGCGATCGGGCGGCGGATCCGCCAGAGCAGGCCGGTCCGGTCGGAGGCGCGGGTGCCGGCCAGGACCGTCGCGCTCCAGAGATGGTTGATGCAAAGGTAGAAGCCGTGCAGGCCGCCCCAAACGACGAAGGTCCAGCCGGCGCCGTGCCAGAGCCCCCCCAACAGCATCGTCAGCATCAGGTTGAGGTAGCGCCGGACACGCCCTTTCCGGTTGCCGCCCAGACCGATGTAAAGGTAGTCGCGGAGGAACCGGCTCAGGGTGATGTGCCAGCGTCGCCAGAAATCGACGATGCTGTCGGCCTTGTACGGCGAGTTGAAGTTGGCCGGCAGCCGGATCCCGAACAGCCGCGCGATGCCGATGGCCATGTCCGAGTAGCCGGAGAAGTCGAAATACAACTGCATGGCGTAGCTGAGCAGGCCGAGCCAAGCGGCGATCATCGACGGCTGCGCGCCGCCGTCGGCCAGGGCGAAGACCGGGCTAGCGTGCCGGGCCATCGTGTCGGCGATGACCACTTTTTTGAACAGGCCGATGACCAGGATCGTCAAGCCGATCGACACGTCGCGTGCCCGCAAACGGTCCCCGCCCCGCTCGTAGAACTGCGGCATCATCTCCTTGTGATGCACGATCGGCCCGGCGATCAACTGCGGGAAGAAGCTGATGAACAGGCTGTAGTCGATCGGATCGTAGTCCTCGGTCTCGGCTCGCGCCGCGTCGACCAGGTAGGCGATCTGCTGGAAGGTGAAGAACGAGATGGCGATCGGCAGGGTGATCGGGTCCAGCCGGAGACTCGTCAGGCCCGTCAGCGCCTCGAGGTTGTCGACCAAGAAGTTGGCATATTTGAAATAACCCAACAGGACGAGGTTCGCCGCCACCCCGATCCCCAAGGTCACCTGTTTCGCCAGCCCCGGACCGAGACGCGCCAGGCGGATCCCCAGCAGGAAATTGAACAGGATCGAGCCCAACAACAGCGGCAGATACCGGACGTCCCACCAGGCGTAATAGAAGAACGACGAGAGGACCAGCCAGGTCATCGCGGCGCGTTGACCGAGCGTTCGGGCGATCAGCCCATAGCCCAACAAGACCAAGGGCAAGAAAGCGAACAGGAAGACGCCCGAGTTGAACAGCATGACCGATCGCGTTCCTTCCCCCACCGACGACCGGTCCGGAGCGTGCCCCGAAGGTCCACTCCCGCCGCGTTATCGTTTCGCCCGCGCCGATGCGATTCGTCGACACGTGCCCCTATTGATATCCGGTCCCGGACGAATTGCAATCGCCGGCCCCGACGGATTCCCCAACCACCACAACTCGGTTCGCTTTCGATCCGGATGGTCCCACTCAGGTCGGACCACCGGGCGCCTCCACGTCGGAGACCACCAGGATCCTCAGCCCCCGAGCGTCGGACCCGGTTGAGCCGACGATCGAGGGCAGCTAGCCCCATGACCAGCGGGATGCTCGCCAGGATTCCAACCCAAGCCACCCAGAGCCGAGGCACCGCATCGATCTGCCGACGACCACCGACGATCCACTCGGCCCAAAGGCTCGTCAGGAGCCCGCCGACCAGCCAGGCCAGGCCGCTGCCGATCCAAGCCGCGCAGGGCCGCTCGCGTTGAGAATAGTAGCGCCCGACGATCGCGGCCATGATTAACGGTCCGATCGCCACGATCGCCACGTAGTATCCCAAGGCGGCCACCGAGAACCGCATCGATAGGTCCGATCCCGAAAGGTTCAAGAACGGGATGAGGCGGGTTCGCCACCTCAGCGAGGGTCGCTTCCAGCTATCATGGCCTCAACAGTGTGTCGGAGGCCGTCCTCGAACGCGACCAACGACCCCGGCTCCAAGCCCAGCCATT
>CAZSSM010000165.1:0-6667 GCA_964609385.1 uncultured Planctomycetia bacterium | reverse complement strand
GGGGTCTATTATCATGCCAAGCCTCGACTCGGATCCGCGCGTTCGGTTTGGATCCAAGTGTGTGGTTCGGCTCACGAACTTTGCGTGATCGAGCCAGCCCAACACATCGAGTCGATGTTTCGCCGCAACAACTTCGGTGTTCGCTACAGTAATCAGATTCGTTTCGAAGAGCTTGATGGGGAGGCGTCGGGGCTCAACGGACTCGTCCGAACCCATACTCACTGCGTCGATACCGGCCCATTCTATCTTCGCTGGCTCTCGACGTTCGACGCTAGCGGTTGCCGTGAGGTCCTCGTCGAGGAAGACGCGGATCCAGCGGAGACGACCCGGCTGGGGATCACCGAGCACCTTGAGACGAGCAACCTCCATCGCCCTTGGTTCAACTGGATGATTCCCTATCGACTCAAGCGACCCAAGCCGCTCGGCTGAGGGGAACCACCATCCATGATTTCGCGTGAGTGAATCGCCATATCAAAACGCTTGCGGAGCAGGTCCCCCGCCCGAATCGATTGGACCAAGCCCTCCGCGGAACTTCTGTTGTGCGTCCGATCCGACGGCCAATTCCTGGAGGCAGAGTCTGATCTTCTCAGCGTAATCGGGTCGGTCGATCTCGGGCATCGCGAAGATCAAGGCAACGTGATAGTCGGGCTTATCGGAAGGCTCATGGATGTAGATTTCGATTTCAAAACCGGATACTAGAAACACCAACTGGTCATATGTGATTGATTTATTGTAAATTTCACTACGATAATCGACCCGTTCCAAGGAACTAGCGGCGATCTCGACGTCGACGTTGGCGTTGCCGTAGGCATTCCGGAGGTAGCTGAGGATGCTCTCACGGAAGTCGCCGCGTTCGATCATGGCGCCCTGTTCTTGCTCGGCGGCGCGGGTCGCGGCATCGTATCGAGCGAGGACATAGAGGTTGGCATTCTCCGCTTGGTACTGGGCGGCCGCCTCGAATTGATCGATTGGGAACCCGGGCAGTCCGAATCCCGATTGGAGGTCCATCGGTTGAGGCGGCCGGAGGTAAATATTGTTGTCGGCCAAACCGGCTGACTGGGCCGGAGGCTTGAGGTTCCGGTCGAGCCGATCGTTATACTTGATGTTCTGAATCGTCCGATCCATCCGTGTCTCATAGGACTGGCTGCAGCCGGTCAGAATCAAGGTGGCCAGGATCAAGATCAGGCGGGCCGACACGAGTCGGGTCACGCAAACGGTGTCGCGTCGAGTCACGGGCGGATCCCTTGCGGTCAGCGCGATGCGCACTGGGGAAATGGAGGTGTCGAGAGTGTCGTGTTCGAGGGTATCCCAGGCGGTCGAAGGTGTCTAGCATCGACGCAAGGGACATCGCGCGGCCGGGTCGCGCAACCTGAGCGAGGGGGCCGAGGGATGGCGAAGCTGGTCCAACTATTGGTGATCGTCAAGCCGTTTCGCGCGATGGCCGTGCTCAACGCGCTGCAGGGATTCACGATCCACGAAGGCTGGGCTCGCGAGGTGATGGGCTTCGGCCGCCAGAAACAGAACCAGCCGTTCTATCTGGGGAGCGAGTTTCGGGACTCATTTCTGCCGAAGGTGCAAATCGGCCTGATCGTCCCGGAGTCGGAGGTCGACCGCGTCGTCCGAGCCATCGTCGCTCAAGGACGGACCGGTCGAATGGGCGATGGGAAGATCCTGAGACTGGAATGCTTCGACTCTGACCCGGACTCCAATCCACATCCGGACCCCGATCTGGTCATCATGACGAATGATGATCAAGACCAGGTCCGAGGGGAACCAGGTTCGGCTCAATGACGGGCGGTGATCCAGAGGACTCGGCGGATCCGGCTCCGTCGCTGATCCTCGGAAAGCCGGATCGGCTCGGGCGTGTGCTCCGAGTCGTTCCAAGACGACTCGACCCGGAGCAGGGCGAACTGGTCGGCGTGCTGATACCAACGAATGACAGGGACGTCTTCGTCGTTCCAGATGACCACCAGCGCACCATCGAGTGCCGCACTCGATTCAGGCCGATTGATGTAGGCGACGAGCGAGCCTGGGGGGACGATGGGGTCCATCGAACCATCTTCGACGACCAAGTAGCCCCGCTCCGATTCCTCCTCGTTCTCGACCCGTATGGCGTGGGATCCACTATGGTTCGGCGGGGCTCCAGAAAAGGGTCGGTCGGCACCGGCACTGTTGAGCGGATCGGCCGGGTCGTGGATCCCATTCCAGGGTGGTGTCTCATCGACAACCGGTAGCATCTCGTTGCGTTGCTGGCTCAACTGACGAAGCGCGGCTTCGAGCAAGGAGCGGACGTAGGAGCGGTATCCTGCACGCCCCTCATCGTCTTCTGCTGTTTCGATCGGGATTAGGAATTGGGGTCCGGCGCCGTAGAGCAACCACATCGGGTTAACGTTGGTCTGTTCAATAAAACGCAAGAGGACCTCACCCGGGATCGTGACGCCGGCTTCGTAGTTGTACCAGGTCCGGATCGGCAAACGGAGCCGTCTCGCCAATTCGGGTCCACCGCGTTCACCAAAAATTTCTACGCGTGTGGTTCGCAAGCGGTCAGCGAGGACCGACTTCATCCGCACCGCTTCGGGAGGATTCTTCCGGCGTGCCATCACAACGACTCGGATTGTTGGGGGACACGGCGAAGAGATCCAACACGTTCCCACGGTGGCAGGTCCGACGTCGGACGCGGACCGATGCGCCTCCCCTCGGAGCATCGATCCCCGGTCGATCACGGCTGGATCTCGCCAACTCTCACGAGTGATTCGCGCAAGTGACTCGCCGAACCCCTCGGTGGTTTAAACGCGATCGCGGCGCCCAGATGCCGCTCGCCCCGATTTTTTTGGCCGATCGTTGCAGACATGCAACCAGAAGTGTGGACATTGAGTCCATCGAGGTGCCGAGACGCGGCAAGGCCTTCAAGATCGAGATGTTTCGGCTCCACGGTGACTGTGGGCTCACGAAGAGATCGTGTGCTTACTTCGTCTTGGAATCGTCATCGTCCAAATCATCGATGCTGGCGAGGAAGTCGGCTACCGCATCGTCGCCATCGGCCAACGGGACCGGTTCGGTGGCCGAGGGAGTGGCGTTCTCTTGGGCGGAGGTCACTGTGGTCGGATCGTCGCCCCCAACCGGTGGAGCCGGCTCGAGTTCGGTGACCTCGTCCAATTCGAACGACTCCTCAAAGTCGGTGAGGGCGTCGACGGCGAAGTCCTCTTCGTTAGCGATGACCGCGTCGGCCTCTGAAGCCACGGGGGCCGCTTCGGTCTCCGGTGAGTTCTCCGAGACAGTGATCCCGGTTTCACTCAGCAGGTCGGTTAAGGGCTCGACCTTCATAGCCACCGGCCCGACCTGGATCACATCGCCGTTTTGCAGCACATGCTCTTCCCCGAGGCGTTTACCGTTGATCATGGTTCCGTTGGAACTGCCCAATTCGCGGATCACCCAGTCGTCCTCACGACGAACCAACTCGCAGTGCTGCCGGCTCACCTGTGGCGAGTGGATCCGGATCGGGCAGGAGTCGTGACGACCGATCAACATGGTGTGACCGACGAGTCGGATCGTAGCTGAGGCCTTGGAGCCACGGATGGTTCGGAGTTGGTAATCCATCGGATTCATGCCAGCTTCGGATGAGATCGGAGGGTGTTTTCGAGAGTGTCGAGAACGTTCACAGCGTCGGTCGAGTCCAATCCTTTTCAGTCTGTACGCTACCGGGATCCCGCCGACGCCGCAATGTGACGACCAACCCTGAGATCGGTTTGGTTTTCTGAGCGGCCCGCAGTCGTCTCCTGGTCGGTGTGGTCATTGCGCCTTGAATCGTTCCACACGCTAAATCTTCGCACACTCGCTGGAGAATGCGGGTAGCCCCGAAGAAAATGCTTGCCTCGACCGAAACCCAGGCCTAGGATAAAGAGCACGAAAACGGGGGACCCGATCCCTCTTATCCAGACTTCGCAGGGAATTCGGTCAAGTTTCACTTGATCGGTGAGCGAAGGCTGTTCGGGCGGGAGTAGCTCAGTGGTAGAGCACCACGTTGCCAACGTGGGTGTCGTGGGTTCAAATCCCATCTCCCGCTCCATTTTCCTCCTCATCTCCTATCGCACTCGTGGATGACTTTGATGAGCAGCGACGACCCTTCCCTTGAGGAAACGGGCGACGAAAGCGCATTGGGCATGGTCCCTGAGGGTCTCCTCCCCGAGGTTCCACCGCTTAATCTCGATGTCGAGATCGAATCGTCGGGTGCTTGTCAGAAACAGATCAAGGTCGTCATCCCACGCGAGGACATCGACGGTCAGTTCGAGCGTTCGCTCGGCGAGATGAGTGAGGAGGCAGTTGTTCCAGGCTTCCGCCCTGGAAAAGCGCCCAAGCGGCTTGTGGAGCGCTGGTTCCGTCGCGAGGTTGCCGGTCAGGTCAAAGCAAATTTGCTCTATGCGGCAATCCAGCAGATCGAAAAGGACAATAAGCTCAATCTGATCTCTCAGCCCGACCTTGATTTCGACGCAATCAGCCTGCCGGAATCTGGGCCGATGGACTTTGAGTTCACCGTCGAGGTCGAACCCGAGTTTGATCTGCCGGAATACAAGGGTCTGACCGTCGATCGCCCGGTTTTCACTGTCACCGACGAAATGGTGGAGGCGCACCGTAAGCGATTACTGACCAACAAAGTCGGCTTCGTCGCTAAGACGACCGGTGCCGAGGTCGGCGACCGGCTCACGGCCGATCTCCGGTTTGTTCACGAAGGCCAGACGCTCGCCGAGTCGACCGGTGTTTCCTTCCGTCTCCAACCGGAACTGATCTTCCAGGACGGACGGGCTGATGGCGTCGATGAGCGACTCGCGGGGATCATGCCCGGTGAGGCGCGGAACGTTGATGCGGTGATCGGTCCCCGAGCAGCCAACCCCGCGATGCGTGGCCAGCCGATCACAATCGAGGTCACCGTCCATCAGATCGAGACGGAAGCCCTCCCCGATCTGGATGCCGAGTTGCTCGCCTCCTTCAACGTCGACAGTGTTGAGGGGCTCAACACCCGAATCCGCGGTGAGCTTCAACGGCAGTTGGCCTACGAGCAAGATCGCCACGTCCGCAGGAATGTTCTCGACCAACTCCTGGATCGCACACCCATCGAGCTGCCTGAGGATCTCGTTAGTCGTCAGGAACAATCGACCTTGAGTCGGCGAGTCAACGAACTAAGAGACGCCGGCTTCAGCGAAGATCAGATCCGTGCCCGCGAAATCGAGATTCGTTCCAATGCGCATGAGGAAACGCTCCGGAGCCTCAAGGAACACTTCCTGCTCTCGCAGATCGCCGACGCCGAAGGGATCGAGGTCAGTGACTCCGATCTGGACGAGGAGATCGCTCTGATTTCCGAACGGACCGATGAGAGCGTTCGTCGCGTCCGGTCTCGGATCGAGAAGCAGAACCTCAGAGAGCAATTGGTCATGCAAGTCCTGGAGCGTCGGGCGCTCGATCTTATTCTGGACCATGTCACCTTCAATGATGTCGCGGGCCGCTCCAGCGAGCGGGCCGTCGAAGCTCTCGACCATACCGTCGCTGGCGAGGCACCACCGGCTGAGGCGGAGGCGGAGAAGACGGACGCCTCGTCGTGACCATGGCAGCCAGGCGAGTGATCGCAGACGGGTAGATCCACTCTGGGTGGTGACTCGGCCTCGAAGTCTGTTCGCTCTCCGATCAGCGAATGGGTCGTCTTCCGAATCTGTCGCGGACATACATCCGTGCTTGACGGCTCGTTCCCTTCGACATCCGTTGGGACGCTTGATCGAAAAGAAAACCGGCAGCCTGTCCGGGATTCGACACTTGGGCGCTGGCCGTTCGACAACCGGCCTCTAGGATGATTTCAACGCCGGCCGGGCTCCGCATTGCCACGACCTCGATTTGCACGAGGTCTGGGAAACGAGAGCCTAGGGTGCCGACGACGCACAGCACCTCGTGGTTTCTCGTTCTCAGAGGAGCGCTTCGATGTACGATGCCATGGTTTCGGACAACGTCCGACCAGACGCTTTGATGCCGTTGAACCAGCGGAATCTCGACTACGCTCGACAGCGGCAGATGACCCTGGCCGACCTGCTGCTGGAAAATCGGATCGTCTTCCTGGAAGGCCCGATCTACGACGCGATGGCCAACCACGTCGTCCGTCAGTTGCTCTACCTGCAATTCGAGAACCGGACGCAGGGGATCAGCTTCTACATCAATAGCCCCGGCGGCAGTGTGACGGCGACCCTGGCGATCTATGACACGATGCAATTCATCGAGTGCCCGATCGCGACCTATTGCATCGGCTTGGCCGCCTCGGGCGCAGCGATCTTGCTGGCCGGCGGTACCGACGGTAAGCGGTTCGCCCTGCCGCATTCGAAGGTGATGGTGCACCAGCCCTCCGGCCAGGTCGGTGGCCAGGTCTCGGACATTGAGATCCAGGCCAAGGAGATGCTCCAGGACAAGGCGATGATCAACGAGATCCTGGCCAAGCACACCAAACAACCGCTGGAACAGATCGCCCAGGATACCGAGCGCGACCGCTACCTGACTGCCGTTCAGGCCAAGGAATACGGGATCGTCGATGAGGTGGTTCGCAAGCTTAAGGACAACAAGCCGAAGTCGGTCACCTGGGCGACTCGGGCGGACGCAACTGCCGCCGCGGCGAAGCGATCGGCCAGGGTCGTCG
>CAZSSM010000164.1:0-7348 GCA_964609385.1 uncultured Planctomycetia bacterium | reverse complement strand
CCGGCAGGCGCGCCGCGGCTAATTTGAACTATGGGTTCGAGATCGGTCCCCTGGGCTCGTACAACTTGATTGGTGGGACCTCGGCCGACGCGGCGAACGTGATCTCGGGCAACGTCGACGACGGGATCGACATCGAAGGGTTATCGAACATCGTTCAGGGCAACTTGATCGGCACCGATGTCAGCGGGATGACGGTGCTGGCCAACGGGTTCCACGGCGTCGCCATCGAGTTCGGCACGAGCAACACGATCGGCGGATCGGTCGCCGGCGCGACCAACGTGATCTCGGGCAACGGCAACACAGGTGTGCTCTTGTTGTCTGACAGCAACCTGGTCGAGGGCAATCGGATCGGCACGGACCTCAACGGGACCTCGGCGCTGGGCAACGGCTTCGCCGGCATCGTGGTCCTCGGGGCCATGAACCAGATCGGCGGCGATATGGTCGGGTCGGGGAACCTGGTCTCGGGCAACCTCATCGACGGCGTGCTGATCGGCGGCGACGACAACACGATTCAGGGGAACCTGATCGGGACCGACGCGACGGGGACGCTGGCCCTCGGCAACGTCGATGAGGGACTCGCGATCGGCCAGGGCGCCACGGGCAACATCGTGGGTGGGACAACGGTCGGCTCCCGCAATCTGATCTCCGGCAACGGCACGGGGATCCTGCTCTCGGACGCTCAAAGCACACAAATTCTGGGCAATTTCATCGGTACGGATGTGACGGGCATGCTCGCCCTGGGCAACATCGGCGACGGGATCGTCGTCGATGCCTTGAGCGCCGACACCACCATCGGGGGGACGTCTCCGGGTGCTGGCAATCTGATCTCGGGCAACCTCGGCGATGGCATCGAGATCGACGGGTCGAGCAGCGTCATCGCCGGCAACCGTATCGGCACGACCGCCGACGGCCTCTCGGCCCTGGGCAACGGCGCTGAGGGGATCTTGATCGATGACAATGCGACGGGCAATACCATCGGCGGGATCAGTGCGAACTCCGGCAACGTCATTTCCGGCAACGGCGCCAATGGGATCGAGGTCGACGGATCCGAGAACACAGTTCAGGGGAACCTGATCGGGACCGACCTCAACGGGACGGCGGATCTGGGCAACGCCTTCAATGGGGTCGCCGTCAACGCCGGCACCGGCAACACGATCGGCGGCTCGGTCATGGGCGCCGGCAACCTGATCTCGGGCAATGACGTTTTCGGCGTCTCGATCAGCACGGGCGACAACCAGGTGCTGGGCAATCGGATCGGGACCGACACCGACGGGACGGCGACCCTGGGCAACATGTTGGGCGGCGTCTTCGTCGACGCCGGCACCGGCAACACGATCGGCGGCTCGGCAGCCGGGACGATGAACCTGATCTCGGGCAACGGCGGGTTCGGCGTCCTGCTGCTGGCCGATGGCAACACGGTGATCGGCAACCGGATCGGGACCGACACGACCGGGACGTTGGCTTTGGGCAACGCCACCTCGGGGGTCATCCTCGGGGGCGCGATGAATCGGATCGGTGGTGCCGACTCGGGTGAGTCCAACGTGATCTCGGGCAACGGCGAGGACGGCATTCAGATCGGTGGTGACGACAACATCGTGTTGGGGAACTTGGTCGGGACCGATGTGACCGGAACGCTCGCCTTGGGCAACATCGACGACGGGATCGCTGTCGGCGGCGCCTCGGATAACCTCATCGGCGGCTCGGATCCCGGAGCGCGGAACGTGATCTCGGGCAACGGGGATCAGGGGATTTTCTTGTCCGAGGCGACCGGCACGCAGATCCAGGGCAACTTCATCGGAACCGACATCAATGGGATGGCCCCCTTGGGGAACGCCGTCGACGGGATCCTCATCGATGCTTTGAGCACCGGCAATATCATCGGCGATGTCGGCGCCGGCAACGTGATCTCGGGCAACGTCGATGACGGGATCGACATCGAAGGCTCCAGTAACCTGGTCCAGGGTAACGTCATCGGAACGACCGCCGATGGGATGACCGCCTTGGCCAACGGCATCTTTGGGGTCGCTGTGGGGCCGGGAACTGGCAACGTGATCGGCGGCTCGGCGTCGGGCGCAACCAACCTGATCTCGGGCAATGGCAACAGCGGGGTCTTCGTCACGTCGGACGCCAACACGGTCGTGGGGAACCGGATCGGCACCGATGTGGAAGGCACCTCGGCCTTGGGCAACGGCTTCGCCGGAGTGATCGTGCTCGGGTCGAACAATCAGATCGGTGGCACCGGCACAGGGGAGGGGAACCTGGTCAGTGGGAATGTCAGCGATGGCATTCTTGTGGGCGGGAACAACAACAGCATTTTGGGCAACCTGGTCGGGACCGATGTGACCGGGACGCTGGCCTTGGCCAACGCGGATGAAGGGATTGGGATCGGTCAGGGTGCGATGGGCAACATCGTGGGGGGAACGACTCCCGGGGCGCGGAACGTGATCTCGAGCAACGGCACGGGGATCTTGCTGGCCGACGCACAGAGCAATCAGGTGCTGGGCAATTTCATCGGGACCGACATCACCGGAACGCTCCCCCTGGGCAACATCGGCAACGGTGTGGAGATCGGGGATCTGAGCACCGGCAACACGATCGGCGGCGTGGTTCCCGGCTCGGGCAACGTGATCGCCTTCAACGGCGGGACCGGGATCCGGACCGGTCCTTTGGCCAATGCGTTCCTGTCCAACGCGATCTTCGACAACGGTGCGTTGGGCATCGACACCGAGGGCGGTCCGCCGGCTCCCACGTTGATCTCGGCGGTGGCCACGATCAACGGGACCGCGATCAGCGGGACCTTCCAGGGCTTGGCCAACGAGCAGTACCGGATCGAGGTGTTCAGCAACGGAGCGGTCATCGCCCCTGAGGCCAAGACGTTCCAAGGGGCCGTCACGATTGTGACGAATAGCTCGGGCTTCGCCGCGTTCTCTCTAGAAGTCGGCCCCCTGAACGTGACCGAAGTCATCACGGCCACCGCAACGCTCCAGGTCCCCGGCGGCTCCGGACCGTTCACGACCCAGTTCACCTCGGAGATTTCCAGCGGGCTGGACGTGACCCTGGCGCCTCTGGTCGTCGATGCCCAGCGTATCGGGACCCGGTTCGTCGACGTCGTCTTCAGTAACCCGATGAACTCCGATTCGGTGCGCAATCAGAGCCACTACGTCCTGATCAACCCGGGGAGTGACCTGATCTTTGGGACCGACGACGACTTCATCAACCCGATCCTTGAGATCGCGTTCGATCCGTCGGGTCCGGCCAATCAGGTCCGCCTCCTGACCCTGTTCGAGACCTCGCCGTTCGTCTCCCTGGAACTGATCGTCACCGATCTCGTCCGCGACATCCGAGGCGTCGCCCTGGACGGCAACTTCGATACGCGGCCCGGCGGCGACTTCCGGACCATCCTGCCGGGCAACCTCGGCTCGGGCCTGCCCATCGCCTAAGGCCTGGCCCCGACCTCGCGGGATCTCCCGATCCCGCGCAGGACAGCCGATCCAGATCGTCCGACGGGCTCCGCGGTATCGCGGGGCCCGTTTTTCGTCCGGCTCGGTGTCAAGCCCCCGACGATTCAGGCCGATATTATCTCCGATCCCGCCGGGAGGTGGACGGGATTTCAGTGTCTCGTCCCATCGGATCGATCGCCTGAAGACCTCGGAGGCTTTGATTCATGAGCCAAGTCGTTTCGCCGATTCCAGTCGGCCACCACACACTGACCCCGCACCTGATCGTGCGCTCGTCCGCCGAGGCGGTCCGGTTCTATGAGTCGGCCTTCGGGGCGGTCGAGTTGGGGCGGCAAATGATGGCCGGCACCGGCAAGGTGTTGCACTGTGCTCTGGAGGTCGGAGATTCGCGGCTGTTCCTGGTCGACGAGTTCCCCGAGTGGGGCGCGTTGGGACCGCAGGAGGGCGGTTCGTCCGCAGTCTCCATCCACATGTATGTCGAGGACGTCGACGCCTCCTTCGCCCGGGCCGTCGAGGCGGGAGCAGAGGTCGTGATGCCGCTGATGGACACCTTCTGGGGCGATCGCTACGGCAAGCTCCGCGACCCGTTCGGCCACGTCTGGTCGATGGCCAGTCGCATCGAAGATCTGACGCCCGAAGAGATCGACCGCCGCGCCTCATCCTTCTTCGCCTCGGCGGACCAAGGCGAAGGTGCCAGCGTGTGCGGCAACGAATCCTGATTCAGTTCATGTCTATTTTGGCAAAAATAATGAATTTCATATAAGATAATACGAACTGGGGTTCGCCTCGCCGATCGGCGGTGAGACGTCGACAGGGGAACGGTGATCCGGTACGATCCCGCGAATCGGGACGTCGGGCCCGCTCCATCGTCGTGCCGGTCGGGCATCGAACCGTGACCCCTAATCAACCTCATCGGAGTTCGCCATGTGCTCAACATCGATGTCTTTTCCAACAGCAGAGAAACGTCATAAGACAGGCATGCTTGTGTGGCTTGTCGTCGCGGGCTTGTCCGTTGCTCCGGGCCGGGTGGCATTCGGCCAGGACGGCACGTTCGCGGTGTCGTCGAATCTGAACGTCGGCGCATCGAAGATCGACGTAACGCCCGAGGGGGTGACCGAGGCGTCGGGGCACACGCGTCCGGTCTCCGGGGTCCGCGACCCGATCCGCGCTGCGGTGCTCGTGTTGGACGACGGGCAGACTCGGGCGGCGATCGTGACCCTCGACATCTTGGCGGCGTTCGATTCGGTTGTCGAGGCGGTGCGGCAGGCTGTCTCCGAGGGCGCCGAGGTGCCCCCGGAGCAGATCCTGGTGACGGCCTCGCACAATCACTCGGGGCCTGACTTCGAGGGCCGCGCCGAGTGGCGGAATGCCTTGGCCGAACGGGTCGGCCGCGCTGCCGTCGAGGCGGCCGGCGCCATGCGTCCCGTCTCGATCGGCTACGCCGAGGACGTGATCCGGTTCGGAATCAACCGCCGTAAGGTCATCAACGGCAAGGCCGTCGTCCGGCTCAACCCGGACGGCCCCAACGATCCGCGCGTCAAGGTCCTCCGATTCGACGACGGTCGGTCGTTGACACCTGTAGCTCTGCTGATGCATGCGGTCTGCCACCCCTGTTTCTTCACCTGGGGTGACGATGCCACGCCGCCCTATCCGGACGGCTACCCGAAGCTCAGCGCTGACTTCCCAGGCGAAGCCCAGCACTTCGTCGAATCGGTCTACAGCGGTCGGACCGTCTCGATGTTCCTGCAAGGCTGTGCCGGCGACATCCGGCCGAACCTGCCCGGCGAGCCGTACCGTTGCGCAGACGAGGCGGACATCCAGTGGGCCGGCCGCGACCTCGGGGGCGCCGTCGTTCGCGCCGCCGCTGGGGCGGCCACCCGCGAGTCCCTCGACGAGCGCGCTGACTTCTACCGGATCCGCTGCGCACGGCGGACCATCCCACTGACCGGCAAGGACGGAGAGCCGGTTCAGGCTGAACTGATGGCACTCAAGGTCGGCCCCTACTTGTTCCTGACCATGCCCGGCGAACCGATGGTCGAGATGGGCTTTGAGATCGAGCGGATCATCGCCGATCGCGCCGTGCCGATCGTCCTCGGCTACACGAATGGCTCGATTGGATACATTGCCACCGCCGAGGCATACCAGTACGGCGGATACGAACCTGAGATGTCGCCCTTGGCCCCCGAGGCCGAGCAGGAGATCTACCAGGCCCTCGATGCGCTGGCCGACGAGGTCATCGGCGATGTCTTCCGCGTATTCGCCAAGGACTGAAGCGGGCATTCGCGTCACGAGTGATGCGCCCGGCTCGTGCCAGGCGCGGCCCGATTCGATCCGATCGATGGGCTCGGGGCGGATCAGGATTCGGCCCTGGTCCCGATCCATTGTGGACGTGTCGATTCTCGATCCGTCCCCCGATCAACGGCTGCCGGCGGGGTTCTCCTGGAGCGCTTCGAGGATCTGGTCGACGCTGAAGCTAGACGGCTTCTGGCGCGGCGGATACTCGCGGAAGGTCTCGACGAACTGGGCCACATAGGTCTGCGCCGGCACGAGCAGGAAGGCACGGTCGAGGAGCCAATCGTAATAAGTGTTTGAGGTGATATCAGCGCGTTCATAGGGATCGGTCCGGAGGTCGAAGATCTTCGGAATTCGCAACGAGGTGAACGGGTTGGCCCAGATCAGGAGGGTGCCGGGGGCTCGCTGCTCCAGGAAGACGAACTTCCAGCGGGCGTAGCGGAGGCCGACCAACTGGCCGTCATCGTTGAAGTATAGAAACTCCTTGCGCGGCGATTCCTCGGCCTCGCCGGTCAGGTAAGGCAGCAGGTTGTAGCCATCGAGGTGGACCTTGTAGGTCATCTCGCCGACCTGGTGGCCTTCCAGGAGCTTCGCCTTGACGTCGTCTTCGCCGACGGCGGCCATCAGGGTGGGGACCCAGTCGAGGCCCGAGACGATCTCGTTGGAGACGGCCCCGGCCTCGATTTGGCCCGGCCAGCGGATGAAGGCGGGGACGCGGAAGGCGCCCTCCCAGTTGGAGTTCTTCTCGTTGCGGAACGGGGTCATGCCCGAGTCCGGCCACGTGTTCATGTGGACGCCGTTGTCGGTCGTATAGATAACGATCGTGTTCTCGGTCACGCCCAGTTCGTCGAGGGTATCGAGCAACTGGCCGACGTGACCGTCGTGCTCGACCATGCCGTCAGAGTACTCGCCAAGGCCGGTCACGCCCTGGTTCTCGTCCTTGACGTGGGTCCGGAAGTGCATCCGCGTGGCGTTCCACCAGCAGAACCAAGGCATGTCAGAATCTTCATTGCGCTCGATGAAATCGATGGCCGCCTCCAGGGTCTCCTCGTCGACGGTCTCCATCCGCTTTTTGGTCAGCGGGCCGGTATCCTCGATCCGCTGCTTGCCGACGCGGCCCCAACGGGGATCGACCGTCGGATCATCCTCGTCGGTGGCGAAGCTATGGAGCACGCCGCGCGGGCCGAACCGCTCGCGGAAGGCCGGATCCTTGGGATAGTCCTCGTTCTCCGGCTCCTCTTCGGCGTTGAGGTGGTAGAGGTTGCCGTAGAACTCGTCGAAGCCGTGGACGGTGGGGAGGAACTCGTTGCGGTCGCCCAGGTGGTTTTTGCCGAACTGGCCGGTAGCGTAGCCGTGCGGCTTGAGCAACTCGGCCAGCGTTGGGTCTTCCTTCTGCAGGCCCAGGTCGGCCGCCGGGAGACCGACCTTGCTCATTCCGGTCCGAACCGTTGCCTGGCCGGTCAGGAGCGTTGAGCGGCCCGCCGTGCAGCGCTGCTCGGCGTAGTAATCGGTGAACATCATTCCGCCTTGGGCGACCCGATCGATGTTGGGCGTGCGGTAGCCCATCATGCCGAAGGTGTAGGCGCTGATGTTGGCCC
>CAZSSM010000163.1:0-7371 GCA_964609385.1 uncultured Planctomycetia bacterium | reverse complement strand
AGGTCTCGACGCCCTCCCGGCTCAACGCGGTTTCGCTTTGATTCTGTGGCCATGGGAATTCCTCCTGACCTCACCCGAGACTCGGGACCGGATTGATGGCCGGATCGGGTTTGATCCCGACGCCATGACCCCCCGCTCGGCCGCGCGGGCTCCTTGGGGATCGTACCGAGACGTTGACCTCGGAAACCTAGCCGATCGCGGTGATCCGACAACCCGAGATGGGGTTCTGTCAGGAAGGGCGGTGGTCACCGTCGCGCTGGAGCCCTCGACGCGCGATCTGGACGGCTTCGAGAACTCGAAGCCGGACTAGATTGATGACCTGCTCGGGGGGCAATCCGCGAAACGCTTCGGGTGGGATTGGCGGGCCGTAGTGAAGTCGGATCGGATACGGTCGTGGCAGTTTCCGGCTCCGGGACCATGATTCGAAGGTACCGGCGATGCCGACCGGGACGACCGGGACGCGGGACCGACTGATCAACGCGGCCATGCCGGGCCGGAATGGGCCGAGTTGCCCGTCGACGCTCCGAGTTCCTTCGGGAAAGAAGGTGACGATTCCTCCGGCGCGCATCCGTCGAAGCGCCTCCTTGAGCCCCTCGGTCCCCGCTCCTTCGCGGTCGATCGGGAATCCACCAACTGAGTGGATCAAGGTCCCCAAGGGGGGCCGGAACAAAGTCGCCCGCGCCACATAGTTTAGTGGCCGGGGCAGCGGGATCCCCAAGACAAAGACATCGAAGTGGCTCAGGTGGTTGGAGACCAGCAGAACCCCACCACGCTTGGGGAACGTCCGCCGACCGCTGAAGCGGAGCCCACCCCAGAAGATCAGGAAGAACAAGCCGCTGACCAATTGGACCACGCGATACCAGATCAAGAGCCCAATGGATCGCCCTCCCAATGCGACCTTGGGATCGGACTTGTCCTTCCTCGGTCGGTCCGCCTGTCCCGACGTGACGGGGCCGGTCGGCTCGACCGGTGTGCTCGGGGATGATGCGGTCGTGGGGCTCACGGGATCAAACGTCCGATCTGGGAAAGGTTGTCGGGTCTGACGGATCGGTCACGAAGTCGGCGTGACGGGCAGCCCGCAGACGTCACGCATATGGTTCTGCAACTGAGTGATGACTTCGTCGATCGACGAGGCGCTGTTGTCGATGATCCGGGCGTTCTCGGCGGCTCGGAGTGGGGCGATGGCCCGGGCCTCGTCCTGCTCGTCGCGGATCAGGATCTCGCGACGGACCGAAGCGAGGTCCGAGTCGGGGTCCCGGGCGATCAGTTGGCTATGTCGACGACGGGCACGCTCGTCGAGACTGGCCGTCAGGAAGAACTTGCAGGGGGCTTCGGGGAAAACGACGGTCCCTTGATCACGGCCTTCGCTGACGACTCCGGGGTTCTCGCGGACGAACCGGCGCTGCCAATCGACCAGGCAATCTCGGACGCCGGGGCTATCGGCGGCGAACTGGGTCGCGCGGGTCACCTCGGGGGTTCGGATCCGCTCGGACACATCGACCCCGTCCAGAAGGATTTGGGACGGCGTGAGGGTGACCTGGAGTTGCCCGGCCAGGTCGGCCAAGCCTTCGGGATCGTGCAGGTCGACCCCGCGTTGAAGCGCGGCCAGGGCGACGGCGCGATACATCGCGCCGGTGTCGAGGAACCGCCAATGGATCCGGCGGGCCAGGCCTCGGGCGACGGTGCTCTTACCCGCGCCGGCCGGGCCATCGATCGTCACCACCAAAAGCATGTGTTGATCGATCCCCGAGCCTCGTGGTGCGGGGCCTCGTGGGTCGTCCACGGGACCACCGCTCAATTATCCGCCACCAGGGCGGCGCAGCAAGTCGGTCGTCGAGCGATCGATCGGACGGGGCCCGTTGGATCCGGGTCAACGGCTGAGGCACGGCCCGTCGTGGCGATTGGCGATCTGCTCGGCGGTCAGGCCAGCGCGTCGGGCAACGCCGATCCCGTAGTCCAAGTCGTCCAGCCCGTCGATCTCGTGGGCGTCGGGGTTGATGACCAGTGGGACGCCGGCCTCGGCGGCGCGTCGGGCAGCAAATTCGTCGAGGTCGAGCCGATGCGGGTTGGCATTGATTTCGAGCCAGGTGCCGGTCTCGGCCGCCTCGGCGATCAGGCGATCCAGTTCGACCTCGTAGCCAGCGCGGGTCAGCAGGAGCCGACCGGTCGGGTGACCCAACATAGTCACCACCGGGCTGCGGATCGCTGTGATCAGCCGATCGGTCATCGCTCGAGCATCCATTTGGAAGGACGAGTGGACCGACGCGACGACAAAGTCGAAGCCGGCCAGGACCTCATCGGGATAGTCGAGCGTCCCATCGGGCAGGATGTCACATTCGATCCCTTTGAGCAGTTGAAATGTGCCGTCGCCGAAGTGCTCGCGATTGATCCGGTCGATCGCCTCCCATTGCTTGTGGACGCTGTCGATCGACAACCCGCCCGCATAAGAGGAACTCTTCGAGTGATCGGCGATGCCCAACCACTTCAGGCCGCGTGCCCGGGCCGCCTTACCCATCTGTTCCAGGGTGTGGGTGCCGTCGCTCCAGTTGGTGTGGTTGTGGTAGGCCCCTTCGAGGTCCTCAAGGCGGACCAAATTGGGTATTCCTCCCCGCTCGGCCAGGGCGAACTCTCCACGATCCTCACGGAGTTCCGGGGGGATTTCGCTCAGGCCCAAAGCTCGGAAGATCGCGGCCTCGTCGGGGCAGTCAAGCGAGGTCCCGTCCTCGCGATGCAAACCGTACTCGCTGAGCTTCAGGCCCCGCGCGATGGCCCGCCGTCGCATCTCGATGTTGTGGGCTTTGCTGCCAGTGAAGTAGTGGAGGGCGAAGGGGAACTGGGTCGCCGAGACGCCCCGGAGGTCGCACTGAACGCCGTCAGCGAGTCGGACGCTGGCCTTGGTCGGACCGTGCTGGAGGATCGTCTCGACATCTGGGAGCTGGACCATCCGATCGAGCACGGCCTTCGGGTCGTTCGAAGCGAAAAGGACGTCGAGGTCGCCGATGGTCTCGCAACGCCTCCGGAGGCTCCCGCAGACCTCGGCGCGATCGACGTCGGGATCCTCGACGACGGCGTGGAGGATTGGCGCAACCAGGCGTCGCGCCTTGCTCTGAAGGACCCGACCGCCGGATTGGTTGAGGAATTGGAGACCTTCCAGGATCTTGGTGGCGGTCTTGGCGCCGAAGCCCTTCAGTTCGGCCAAGGCGCCCGACTCAGCAGCTTGACGGAGGTCCTCGAGAGTCTCAACCTTCAAGGCCCCATGGATCTGGCGGATCTTCTTGGGGCCCAGGCCCGGCACGCGAAGCATCGCCAGCATGCCTGGCGGGGTCTTGGCCCGGAGCGCTTCGAAGGCGGGTAGGTGGCCTTGCTTGACCAAGATCGTGATCTTCTCGGCGATCGTCTTACCGATGCCGGATTGGTCGGCGAGCCGCCCCTGATCGACCAGTTCGTTGAGATCCTCGGGCATCCCCTTGAGCGCTTCGGCGGCGTTGTGATAAGCGCGGCAGCGGAACGGGTTCTCGCCTTGGAGTTCGAGGAGCGTCCCCATCTGAGAGAGGGTCTTGGCGACGTCGCGGGTCCGCATCGTGGGAGATCCCTTCGGGGCTCGGACATCCCGAGGCTGATGGCCTGGGCGTCGAAGGTCGTTGGGGCCGTTCGAGGGCCGGTTCGCTGATATCTATCGCTCTCAAGGCCGATTACGACAAGGCCCGGTCCTCAAGGATCGAGGGCTGCGTGGCCTTCCCCTAGTCGGGTGGCAACCGGGTGACTGTTGGTGCCCGCATTGTGCGATTCGTCCGATTGACAGGCTCTTGCGATTGGCCTAGCATCCCGCAGCCTCGCGATGCGTCCTCGACGGTGGAACCGTCGTCGACGTCCCGGACGGCACGCTGCGACACCGAGTGATCCGACACCGAGCCGATTCGGGATGTGTTGGGATCTCTAGGTTACGATCGATGGGGCCTGCCCGTCTCCGGCCGGGTCGGTCCGCGATTCAGGTCTTGTTGGGGTTCGAGTCCTGTTGGGGATCGGATCTCGGCCGCCGCGCGCTGCCGTCGGGTCTGTGTCCGTGGAACGCTTCTGAGATGGACCTCGTCGAGGGACCGGTCGTCAATCCATCGACCGATGGGAAGACCGGCATCCTCGCCAGGAATCACGCTTCGACACCGAGACCGACGGATTGATCGGGAGATTAGTGATGCATGGGATGCGTCCGGAACGGGCTTCCTGGTGCCCGAAACACGTTGTGTTGGTCCTCCTGGCCGTCTTGGCGATCCCGCGCGCGGCCGATGCGGACCTGCTCCGACCCTCGGCGCCTCGGGCTTATCCCGACGTGGCCGCAGATATCAACGGATCGATTTCTTACGAGTATGACGAGCAAGCTGGGGGCGGCACCTTCACCTTCGCCAACACCCCATTCCTGCTCGCCACCGGCGGCACGACCGATGAGGAGTTCGGCATCATCCCGACCAGCGATGGCGGGACCCGTAGCCAAAGCCTCTCGGTGGCCCTCGATGTCAACGGCGCGATCGTTCCCTCGTCGAGTAATTCCTTTGAGGTGGTCGGGCAGGTGAATGTGGCGGGTCAGACTTTCGATGGCGTCTTGCTAGAAGGCGTTCCGACCGAATTTGGCTGGGCCGACCTGGATCAGGTCGGTGTGGCAACCTCGGATATCTTCGACTTAGCGATTGACCTGACTGGCGGCCTGCTGGCGCCGGCCTTTGGCCCTGATGCCTACATCCGGCTGGTCGGCGAACTCGACAGCACCTTCGACGGCAGCTTCGCCGCCGATTTTTCGGCCGAGAAGGCCACCAGCAACACCCGAGGCTACAACGCACCCGACCCCAACCCGATCCCCGAGCCGAGCGTCGCCCTGATCTTCTTGGTGGTCTCGGCAGGGGGACTGGCGTATCGTCGCCGCCGCAGAGTCCTCGCGAGTTCGTGATTCCTCTCATCAATCGACGCAGAGCGAGGCGGAGAGCTTACCGAGCGCCTCGTTCTCGATCTGACGGACACGTTCGCGGGTCAGGCCGAGCGACTCGCCGATCTCCTTGAGGGTCTTGGGCGGCTCGTCGTTGAGGCCGAACCGCATTCGGAGGACCGTCGCCTCGCGGGCATCCATCTGGTCGAGTCGGATCCGCATCAGGCGGAGGTCATCAGCCTCGACCAACGACGATTCGGGCGTCCGGACCCGATCGTCCATCAACATCTCGCCGAGGCTCCAGCCGTTCTCCGATTGATCGGTCTGGGGCACGAGGTTGTAGACTTTGATCGCCTTACGGACGATCGCCTGCTTCTTCTTGGACAGCTCCAGGTGCCCAGCGATTTCCTCGAAGGTGGCCGGCCGTCCGTAGGTGTCTTGGAGTTCCGAGGAGGTCCGCCTCCACTTGCAGAGCAGTTCGACCATGTAGGCGGGGATCCGGATTGGCTTGGCCGTGTTGACCAAGGCGCGTTTGATCGATTGCTTGATCCAATAACTGGCATAGGTGCTGAAGCGGGTCTCGCGATCGGGGTCGAACCCCTGGACAGCGCGAAGCAGTCCGAGGTTGCCCTCTTCAATGAGGTCCTGCAGATGGAGCCCCTTACCGACATATTGGCGAGCGATGTTGACGACGAGTCGGAGGTTGGCCCGGACCATGTGGTCACGGGCCTCGGTGTCCCCCTGGGCGATCCGACGCGCTAGAGCCTTCTCCTCGTCGGCGCTGAGGAGCTTGCACTCATTGATCTCGCGGAGGTAGGTCTCCAGGGGGCTCTGGACCACATCCCGGCGGTGTCGGCGAATTCGAGCCATGAACGTCCTCGTCGGGTCTGATCCCTCGCGGTCAGGTCTCGCTTCGGGACCGGGGCCCCGCGCTCCAAACCGATGCGCTCTTTCGCCATCGGATCACTCGACCCAACCCGACGCATCACGCCCCAATGAAGCCCGGACGTTGTCCTCCTCGTCCTCGCTTCGGGAACCGTGTTGTGTCTGCCACATGAATCCAATCACACGCGGATCGCGTCGGCCCCGTGTCCCCTCGAACCGGAACTGACGACGATCGGGGCGGCACCGTGCCTCCTAAACCCGGTACAGCCTCACACGGAAAGGATCGGCGGTGCGGTCGATCCGCTTGAGAGAATGATAATCTAGGAGGCCTGCTAGGTTTAGGCGGTTTACCGCGTGTGGCGATTTGGGGACTCATCCGAGGGCGCTCGCCCTGATCGATGTGGGACTGACGCGGTCGGTCCGTTTGAGGAGCCCGCTCGATCCATCGAATTCGGGCAACGAAAAAAGGCCGCGCCGATCGTTGTGATCGGCGCGGCCTGTCGGTTCCCAAGGGATGGTTCGGCTTGCCTCGACTAGATCTCGTGGTCCGAGTTCTGAATCGGAGGGTGCCGGACGAGGATGAGTCTTAGCGGGAGGCTTACTGTTCCTCGAGTTCCTCGACGTCTTCCTCCTCGGTCTCTTCCGAGGCGGCCTCGCCGCCGGCCTCTTCGGTCTCCTCCTCCGAGGCGGCCTCCTCGCCTCCCCCGCCGAGACTGAAGAGCGGGCCGCCGCCGCCGACACCGCCCTTGAGTTCCTTGGACTCGGCCTTGGTGGGTGCGGTGGCAGACGACGAATCGCCCGTGGCCTCGACCTCTTCGGTCGTTTCCTCGTCTTCGAGCGGCTCATCGACGCCGACCTTCTTGCGGGACAGACCGATCTTGCGGTCTTGCCGGTCGACGCGGAGGATCTTGACCTCGATATCCTGCCCGACGGTGACAATCTCTTCGGGGCTATCGACCTTGTGGTCGGCCAGCTCTGAGATGTGCAGGAGACCTTCGAGGCCCGGCTCCAGCTCGACGAAGACGCCGAAGTTGGTCAACTTGGTGACCTTACCCTGGACGACTTCGTTGGGTTGGTAGCGGTTGGGGATGTCGTTCTCCCACGGATCTTCCTTGAGCTGCTTGAGGCCCAGGGCGATCCGCTTGCGGTCCTGATCGACGTGCAGAACCTGGCAGGTGACTTTCTGGCCCTTTTCCAGGAGTTCGTTGGGGTGGCCGATCTTGCGGGTCCAGCTCATATCGGAGATGTGGAGCAGACCGTCGATGCCCTCCTCGATCTCGATGAAAGCCCCATAGTTGGTGAGGTTGCGGACCATGCCCTCAATGGTGGTGTTGGGCGGATACTTGGTGGCGACCTCGTCCCAGGGGTTGGCCTGGGTCTGCTTCATGCCCAGCGAGATCTCTGACTTGTCCTGGTTAATGGCCAGGACGACGACCTCGACCTGATCGCCGATCTGGACCAGTTCGCTGGGGTGGTTGATCCGCTTGGTCCAGCTCATCTCGGAGATGTGAACCAGACCCTCGATGCCCTCCTCGAGCTTGTCGAAGGCGCCGTAGCTCATGACGTTGACG
>CAZSSM010000162.1:0-7510 GCA_964609385.1 uncultured Planctomycetia bacterium | reverse complement strand
TAGAGCCCCTGCCTTCCAAGCAGGCTGTGTGGGTTCGATTCCCATCACCCGCTCTGGTCCCCGCCCCACTCGTTCGGTGGATTTCGACGGGCGCCCCAATCTGGAGATCACTTCGTCTTGCCTCGATGCCCCCAAATCGTGGGCCGATCGCCAAATGTACCGTTTTTGCGGGTTCCTCACCGAAGGCTGATGACGCGGCTGAGGTCGCCCGCTAAACTGACAATGACCAGTCGACGCTGCCGTGGCTCAGTTGGTAGAGCGCGTCCTTGGTAAGGACGAGGTCATGGGTTCGAGTCCCATCGGCAGCTCTCTCGTCCCCCCCGCACAGTCACTTGGGGTGTTCCACCCGAGTTCGATCTCAGATCCCATCCATGGGAGGGATCTAAGCGGTCGACTCATCCGCAGATCACCTCACGACTAGAACGTTCGGATTGCTTCTCAGTTCGATGGCGGAGCGGGACGATTGGCCGATGGGCCCGGGCTGGGTCGAGCCTCGGCGGCGTTTCGTGTTCGCATCATTCCCCACCCTTCATGTGTCCGCGTGGCGGGTCCCTGGTCTCCCTGGGCCTGCCCCCAACCGTGAACTAACCTCAGGAATCGACGGGATTACCGATGGCCAAGGAGACCTTTGTTCGGACCAAGCCGCACGTCAACGTGGGCACGATCGGGCACATTGACCACGGCAAGACGACCACCACGGCCGCCCTGCTCTCTGTGTTGGCCCACCGTGGCCAAGCGCAGATGAAGGATTATGCCGAGATCGCCAAGGGCGGTACGGTCCGTGACGCCACCAAGACGGTCACCATCGCTGTCTCGCACGTCGAATACGAAAGCGAGACCCGTCACTACGCCCACATCGATTGCCCCGGCCACGCCGACTACATCAAGAACATGATCACCGGCGCGGCGCAGATGGACGGCGCGATCCTGGTCGTCAGTGCGGCTGACGGCCCGATGCCCCAGACCCGCGAGCACATTCTGTTGGCGCGTCAGGTCGGCGTGCCGGCTTTGGTGGTCTGGCTCAACAAGGTCGACCTGGTCGACGATGAGGAGCTGCTCGAACTGGTCGAGATGGAAGTTCGCGAGCTGCTGAGCACCTACGACTTCCCCGGCGATGACGTGCCGGTGATCCGCGGCTCGGCCAAGCCGGCCTACGATGACCCCAGCGATGACGAGGCGGCCAAGCCGATCCTCGAGCTGGTCGCCGCCATGGACGAGTACATCCCCGAGCCCGAGCGAAAGATCGATCAGCCGTTCCTGATGCCGGTCGAAGACGTCTTCTCGATCAAAGGTCGAGGGACCGTGGGCACTGGCCGGATCGAGCGTGGCAAGATCGTCGTCGGCGAGGCGGTCGAGATCATCGGCTTCGGTGAGAACCTGAACTCGACGGTCACCGGTGTGGAGATGTTCCAGAAGACCCTCGACGAAGGTCAGGCCGGCGACAACGTCGGGATCCTGCTCCGCGGTGTCGATAAGGATCAACTGGAGCGTGGCCAGGTCATCTGCAAGCCCGGCTCGATCACCCCGCACACGAAGTTCGAGGCTGAGGTCTACGTCCTGACCAAGGACGAGGGCGGGCGGCACACCCCGTTCTTCAAGAACTATCGCCCGCAGTTCTACTTCCGGACCACCGACGTGACCGGGACGGTCCAAAAGCTGATCTCGCCGGACAGCGATGGTGAAGCGGAAATGTGCATGCCAGGCGACAACATCAAGATGGTCGTGGAATTGATCTCGCCGATCGCCATGGAAGCCAACCTCCGGTTCGCTATCCGTGAGGGTGGCCGAACCGTCGGTTCCGGTGTCGTGACCAAGATCGTCGAGTGAGTCAAATACGAGTGAAGTGAGCGATCTCTCCGATCGCCCACCTCTGGCTTCCACGAAGCTATCGGATTTCCGGAGATCCTTCTGGTCTGGTCTGAAGAGGGGGGCGTGTCGGGTCATTCATCGCGAACGATCCGACGGTCCCGAGATCCCTCCGGTAGTGACACCTTGACAACGGACATACGATTGATTTTGTCCAGCCCATGCGCGGTCCAGTTCGTGCATGGGCTGCTTGCATCGCGATTCGGATCGAGTTTCTCCACCTGATGAATGCTTCACTCCGCTTTTCGGTGGGGTATGTCGTCAAGATTGTCCGCATGTCAAGTCGGTTTTCGCTGTTCGATCGCGATCGCTTGGTGATTCGCAGTCCATTTCAATCGTTGAGGGCCTCTCCGGCCCCATCACTTCCTAGGAGAGTAGCTCAACTGGCAGAGCAGCGGTCTCCAAAACCGCAGGTTGGGGGTTCGAGTCCCTCCTCTCCTGTTTGGTCGGGTTCGGCCTCCCCGTTCTCTGATGATGCGTTCTCTGAGTAATGCGTTGCGATCGAGTTGGGTCTGAGCCGTTGGCCGGCGATCCCCTCGGACCCAAGTTCGGTAATTGAGGTTGAGAAGGCGACCATGGCCAAGACGAAGGACGAGTTCGCGTCCGGCAAACGATCCCCCGAATCGGTCTCGTTGCTCGAAACGATGTTTCGGCTCAGCATCTACAAGCCGACGCAAGGTCGATTGGTCCGAAGCCTGACCGGGGGTGCCCTGGGAATCATCGTGGGCTATGGGTCGTACCTGCTGGCACGAACGTTCGAGACGAATCAGGCCTTCGAAACCTGGCTCTACTTCCTGGCCCTGGCAGCCCCATTGGGCTGGTTTTGTTACCGGATCGTCAACTACCCCCGCTTCGCCGAGTTCCTGATCGCCACCGAAGTGGAGATGAACAAAGTCTCGTGGGCCTCGCGTGAGGACCTCCGACGCGCGACCATCGTCGTCCTCGTGACGGTCGTCATCATCGCCACTTACTTGACGATCTTCGATGTCGTCTGGGGTATCGTGCTGAAGGCCATCGGCGTCCTGCAGATCTCCTGAGACCGATCCACGCTTCACTGTCTGATCCGATCCGGAACCCCCTCTTTCTCGGCAACATCCACGATTTCGAGCCGCTCAGATCCCAGGACCGTGGCTGGAATCGTCGTGTCCTCTCCACCAATCCGTCTGTGGGACGGGAGTCGATCATGAGCGCCATCCCGGACGATCCCGATCGCCCGCTCGACGTGCCCGAAACCGACTCGCCCCGATTCGAGGTCGATGAGCTGACACCCGACGGCGGCCTGGTCGATCCCACGCCCGCTGAGTCGATGGCCGAGGCCTCCTCCTCTTCGTCGTTCGAAGAGGACGACGCCGACGCGGATACCGATTCAGCGGACGCGAAAACGACGGAGATACCCTCCAAAGATCAGAGTGAATCCGCCCACGAAGGCGTTGAACAGACCTCAGACGACCTCGATGACGAAACGATCGATGCCGTCGCGATGGATGATCCAGCCGACGACGAAGCGTCGACCGACCTCGAGGGCGAACCCGACGAGGACGCCCCGCAACTCTCTTGGTACATGCTGAAGGTCCAGAGCAACCGCGAGAACACCATCCGCGACGCGCTTCATCGTCGGATCAAGATCGAGAACCTCGGTCAGTACTTCGGCCAGATCATGGTCCCGACCGAGAAGATCGCCGAGATCCGCAACAACAAGAAACGGATCGTCGAACGGAAGATGTTCCCTGGATACATCGCCGTCGAGATGGAGTTGAACGAACGGACCTGGTACCTGATTCGCGAGACCAGCGGCGTCGGTGACTTCGTCGGCGCCCACGGCAAGCCGATGCCCCTCTCGCCCGACGACATCGCCAAGATGACTGGGGCCGTGGCTAAGTCGCAGGACGAGAGCACCAAGGGTCCCGAAGTCGAAATCCCCTACGAACGTGGGGACCGGGTCAAGATCAAAGACGGCCCGTTCGAGAACTTCGAGGGGACCGTCGAGGACGTCGATAAGACGCGTGGCACCGTCAAGGTCATGTGCGTCATCTTTAACCGCAACACACCTGTCGACCTCGAATACTGGCAGGTGGAAAAGATCTGACCTTCCTCGGGGTCAAGCCCCACCACCCAGTCGGTCGGCCTCGATGATCGAATCGGGGCCACTCCGGCCCGACGATCATTCGCTCACCCAGACCCTCACGTCGCTTCTTCCAACGCAGCTCGGAGCCCCCATAGATGGCCAAGCAGGTCACGGCCATTATCTAGTTGCATTGCCCCGGCGGTTCGGCGACGCCCGCACCTCCGGTTGGTCCGGCCCTGGGCCAACACGGCGTCAACATCGGTCAGTTCGTCAAAGAGTTCAATGACCGGACTCAGGCCCAGAAGGGGGTCACGATCCCCGTCGTGATCACCGTCTACAACGATCGGTCCTTCGAATTCATCTGCAAGAGCCCGCCGGCCTCGGTCCTGGTCAAGCAGGCCGCCGGCTTGGCCTCGGCAGCCAACCATCCGGGTCGCGAGACGGTCGGTTCGGTCACCAGCGAACAGATCCGGCAAATCGCCGAAACCAAGATCAACGACCTCAATTCGCGTGACGTCGAACACGCCATGCGGGTCATCGCTGGCACCGCACGGAGCATGGGGATCGCCGTCAAGGATTGAGGAAGGGCCGACCACCACGCTGGATGGATCCCTGTCGACCACGCAAACGGCCTCTCTTTCGCCCTTGCTCGCCACCGTTGTTCGAAAACGGGGTCCCGGCACGACCGCCTGCCGGATCCGACCCCAACCATGGCGGCAGCTTCCCGAGAGCCCTCGACGGGCCAGGAGCGACGACAATGCCCAAGCACTCCAGGCGCTACTTGGCGCTTCGTGAGAAGATCAAGGCGAGTGGCCCGATCCCACTACCCGACGCCATCGAACTGCTCAAGCAGTTCAACACAACCAAGTTTGATCAGACCGTGGAAGTCTCGGCCAACCTGGGGATCGACGCGCGGCAGAGCGATCAGAACGTGCGCGGATCGGTCTCGCTGCCGCACGGGATCGGCAAGTCGGTTCGCGTGGCGGTCTTCGCCAAAGGGGAGAACGCCGAGAAGGCCCAGGAGGCTGGCGCCGACATCGTCGGCGACGACGACCTGGCCAAGACGATCAAAGCCGGAACGATCGAATTCGACGTTGCCCTGGCCACCCCCGACATGATGGGCGTTGTTGGTCCGTTGGGCCGAATCCTCGGTCCCCGAGGCCTGATGCCCTCGCCGCGGTCCGGGACGGTCACCACCGACGTCGCCTCGACGGTCCGCGAGTTCAAGGCCGGTAAGATCGAGTTCCGCAACGATAAGAGCGGAAACGTGGCCGCGCCAGTGGGCAAACTCAGCTTCGAGCCCCCGGCCCTGGTCGGCAACATCGAGGCATTTCTCAACCACCTCCGCGGACTTCGGCCCAGCACGGCCAAGGGGCAATATTTCCGCGCCGTGACCATCTCGGCCACCATGAGCCCCGGCATTCCGGTCCAGATGTGACCGAGATGCTCCCGCCCGAGGGACGACGAACGCGGACGGGTCGATCTGCCATGTCGCCCGCTCCGATGCTGTCGGTCATCCATGCGACCCCGACGGGCCTCATCACGCCTCGGCCCATCACCGACCCACCCGATCCGGCATCCGGCAAAGGCAACCACCCCACACAGGCGAACCCATCACCCCGGCGGGCCTGAACGGCCCTCCTCCCGAGTGTCACCATGAGCAAATATATCAAAGAGATCATGATGGACCAGTATCGCGCCGACCTCGGCGACGAACGGTCGGTCCTGATCCTCGACCTCCACGGCCTCGACGCGATCAGCGAGTGGGAACTGCGCAGGCAGCTCCGCGAGAAGAACATCCAGGTGCGGACGGTCAAGAACACGCTGGCCCGCAAAGTCTTCGAAGATCTCGACATGGCCGGCCTGAGCCAGTACCTGACCGGCCCATCCGTGATGGTCTGGGGTGGCGAGGGCGTTGCCGAGCTGGCCAAAGAGATCAGCAAACAAGCCAAGGACCGCGAGAAGCTCGAGATCAAGGGGGGCGCGGTCGAAGGATCGGTCATCGGCCCCGAGGCGATCGAGGACCTGACCAAGCTGCCCAGCCGTGAGGAACTGATCGGGCAGGCCGTCGGCCTGGTGCTCGGACCGGCCCAGCAGGTGCTCGGCCTGATCAATAGTCCCGGCAGCATGATCGTCGGTCAGCTCGAAGAGCTGCATAAGCGGCTCGGCGGCGGCGACGAGGCTGGGGACGGTGAGGCGGCCCCGGCCGAAAGCTGATCCGTTTCCACTCTTCCCGTCGATCCTTGCCAGAACGCGCTTAAGACACGCCAAACTGGTCGGCCATCCCCCTCTTGCTTCGAAACGCGCCGGCCACTCGTCGCAGAATCACCTGTCCAATGGCTCGCCTCGGCTGTTTGAAGCGAGCCCGGCTTGAACCGAACCCACAACCTCGAATCGCTCGATGATTCCCTGACCCGGAAAGGATCCGCCATCATGGCCACCGCCGAAGCCCCCGCTCCCACCGCCGACCCCGCCAGCTTCTCCGAACCGATCCGCACCCTCGGTGATCAGCTCGTCAACCTGAAGGTGATGGAAGCCCTGGAACTGACCAAGTACCTCAAGGAGGTCCACGGCCTCGAAGCGGCCGCGGCGGCCGGCCCGGCTGTGATGGTCGCTGGTCCCGGAGGCGGTGGCGAAGATGCCGAGCCGGTCGAAGAGAAGACCGAGTTCGACGTCAAACTCGAGGAGATCGGCGCCAAGAAGATCAATGTGATCAAGGTCGTCCGCGCGGCCACCGGGCTCGGCCTCAAGGAGGCCAAAGAGCTGGTCGAGTCGGCGCCCAAGGAGGTCAAGACCGGTCTGCCCAAGGAGGAGGCCGAGAAACTGGCCAAGGAGCTGACCGACGCCGGGGCCAAGGCCGCGGTCGTCTGATCGGTTCCGCGATTCGCCCGCCATCAACACTCAGAGCAACGCTCGACCCGTTGTTGTCCCGGTCGCGGCCGGTTCGGAGACTTCTCTCGGAAAGCCACCGACACGAACCAGAAATCGGTTGTCGGTCCGATTCCCGAACGACCCACAGCCTTGGCTTCCCGGGGCCTCCACGATCGGTTCGGATCCCCACAACGACCCCGAATGCTCACCCGAGGGTGACGGGGTCGGTGCGTCGATTTCGAATGGTTGGTCGTTCGGGCTCCGTCCCGCTTCGTGATCGAGAAGCCCCACGCTCCAAACGATCTGCCGACCCCGCACAATCTGATCCGACCCGAGATGCCCCCTCCATCGTGGGGGGCGATCCCCCGTCGATCACGGCCCTCGTGACCCGTCCGCTTCGCTGATCCACGCCCGCGTGGATCGGCATCGACGCCACGCACGGCCCCACTCCGGACCGATCCGCCCCATCGTTCCGGAGCCCTGTCCGATCACGGCCTGGAGAGGAGACCGAACCAAGATGCCGACCGCCAAGTCTGTCCGTCGCCTGTCACCCCCGGTTCAGCGCAATTTCGGTCGGATTCAGGACGAACTGCTCATCCCTGATCTGACCGAGATCCAGACTGTCAGCTACGCGCGATTCCTCCAAGCCGAACTCGATCCCGAAGGCCGCGACGATCACGGCTTGGAAGGGATCTTCCGAGAAATCTT
>CAZSSM010000161.1:0-7694 GCA_964609385.1 uncultured Planctomycetia bacterium | reverse complement strand
AATGGCTGGGCTTGGAGCCGGGGTCGTTGGTCGCGTTCGAGGACGGCCTCCGACATACCATCGAGGCCATGATGGCCCTCAACACACGCTGAGTTGAGCCGACTGGTGCCCCAACTTCCCCAAAGCGCTCCGTGCTCAAACCTCTCGAACGCCGTCCGATCCATCTCGGACGTCTATCTGTTAAGGACTGGGACGACCAGCCAGTTCAGTAGCCATTCGTTGTTTCCAAGAAGTGACGCAGTTAGTTGACGAACGAACATAGGATTAGTCCCAAATTCTGAGATGCTGGGCAATCTATATGCACCTTGGTAACGCGAATTTGGGGGCTTTCGTATCCCGAGAACCCCAACTGCGTAGCTCCGAACTCCACCAACAGCTCGACTGTGAGAAGACGCCCCGTATAGCAGTCGGCCCCCGTGTTCCAATCTGGAACCGACGAGCCTGACGACCTCTCACGATCGAGGGTTGATGTATACCAAATCCGGGAGGTCTTGGCCCTGGCCAATGACCGGAAGCTCCGGATCAATCCGTTCGGCAGGGCTCTCGAGACCTGCAATGCGCCGACGATCGGCTGACAGTCCCCCGGTGATCAGGACGTATCCCGGGTGACTCGAGGTGTCGACCGAACCGCGGGCGTATGTCGCCGTCGTCTGATCCGGTTCGCCGATCCTATATGCTTGGGTTCGCCGAAACGGCCGCTCTCTCAAGCGCTTTGAAGATGTCCGGCCGGATCGCGGCCGAGCCCGTCGCCCTTGGACGCGAGTTCGTCGTCGACGATCACAGCTCTCACACAACGCCGATCACGCCGAACCAGGTCGGACGGAACAGGCCGATGTGGGAGCTGACACCGAGTCCAAACTCGTGCGGGAGCCAAGCGATTTGGCCTTTGGTCTCGTGTTGGACGGGCCTGGTCGTGTGTCGTGAGGCCTCGGAGATCGCGCTCGCTTCAGCACGCTCCCAGGAAAAACCGAATCAAGCAAACTCAGTCACCTCAGTTTTTCGGAAACGTTGTCCTCGAACCTCGGCTGTTCGCAGAACTCAAGGATAGAAACCCGAATTCTGTAGGCCCATGTCTGACCCCGCTTCGTTCGTGTCATCGTCGTTTTTTTTCCGGGCTGTGTCGGAGATCGATGGTCCGTTGCGGATTGTGATACTGAGCCGGATTTCCAAAGCACAGCCGGACAAGCCCTCTCAGAGATTTCCCCAGCCTCCCCCGAGGACTCAAGCCGATCCGAGCATTTTGTTGGAGATCAGCTAGGTGAGGGAGGCCTTGGGCCGCCCACAACGTCAATCGCCGCCACGATCCCCGAGGAGCCCCGCGCCGTGTCTCCGTTCCATCCGGACCGATCGCCTGCGTGACCGAAACCCCATGATCGCGACCGTTTTTCGCATCCCGTCCACGCCGATACCCAGCCCCCAACCTCGATGGGTCCCCGTGTTGTCCGAGAACCCCGTCCGGGCTCGCGATCCGGTCGCGTCCCTTGGGGGGGTCGGGAATGTCGTCCGATCGCCTGATGATGCCGAAAGACAGGATGACGGCTCGCAACAGCGGTTCGCTGCGTTGGGATCGCAATACGGCATGGGCCTAGTCCACTAACGACTTCAAGCACCACCCCAACAATCACATTCAAACAAGCCCTCGTTTACAGTGTCTTGCTCATGTGCACGTCGAGCACCACATCGTGTCTCAAGAGACCCCATCGCCACCGAGTTTACTCGGTCCACACCGTTTCAGAATGTCGTTTCAATAAGAAGAGGACTGAGGGATGAGAGGTCCGATTCCCGATCGCTATCCAATCCCGGTCCAACTCGCGTGCCAAACTCTCCACACCGTTGGCTAAAGTGGGACTCACCCCCTTACCCATTCACCCTGCCCCTCCGAAACCCTTTTGGGAATGACCACTTTTCAGCATAATTAGGCTCAGGATCGGTGATTTCCGTCGGAGAAATCGGTTTTGTTTGAAATCACCAGGTCGCATGTTGTCGAAATTCAACACCACGAGGAAATTCGCGATCCCTTCTTCACCATGGTGTCACGGAACGGTTAGAATCCGCTATACTCTCTTCACTCAAACAATTCAAATGTTCTAGATATCAAAATTAACTGTCATTGATCTCGTGCGAACTGCCTTTACCAATTTTCTCTCATCAACTTTTGTTCCTAAAACGACTTCCCCCTTCACTCATGCCCAATAAAGCAGTCGTGACAGGCCCTTGGAGACCACCGTCCCATGAAGATCCGCATCAACACGCCCCTGCTCCTGCTCATCGTCACGGCGGCCGTCGCGTTATCGGCGGCGACTTACGGGATTTATGTCTGGCAGTCGGGCCGGTCGCTCGAGGAGTTGCGGGCCCAGATCGATTCGGCTGACCAGGCGGGCCAAACCGAGGAACTGTCGCGTCTGCTTCGGCTCTACGTGGGTCTCCGACCTGAGGACACCGACGCGCTGCTGCGCTATGCTCAATTGCGGGACCGCCTGGCCACCGAGACCCGCGGGCGTCAGGAGGCGCTCTATCTCTATGGGAAGGTGCTCGACCGTCCCGACCTGAACGAGCCGGAGCCGATCCGCCGACGGTTCGTCACGCTGGCGACGCGGCGTGAGATCGCCCAGTATCGGCGGGCCTTGGTACAGTTGGACAGGCACTTGATTCCAGGCCAGCCGGAGGATCTGCCCCTCCGCGACCTGGCCGCCCAGTGCCACATCGGACTGGGCCAGATCGATGAGGCCCAAGCGGTCCTGGAGTCGGTCGTCGAGGACCATCCGGATTTCGTCCCGGGCTACGTCCGGTTGATCGACCTGCTCCTGGACCAGTCCGAGGGAACGCCCCCGCAAGTTCAGGAGCTGATGACCGCAATGGTGGCGGCCAATCCCGAGTCGCCCCAAGCTTACCTGGAGCGGTCGCGGCTCCGGAGCCGTCTCAGTTTGCCCGGGGACGATGAGGACCTCGCCCAGGCCCTGGAGTTGGGCCCGGAAGACCCTGAGGTCCTGATCGAGTCGGCCAAGGCCGCGCTGATTCGCGATGAGGTCGATCGCGCCCAAGAATTGGTCGAGACGGCCTTCCAGTTCGATCCGGAGTCGGTGGAGGCCCAGGTCGTCCGGGCCCGTGTCGCGACCCTCCAAGGCCGTCACGAGGAGGCGATCGCCATCCTCGAAGCCGCCCTGGCGATCGTCGATTCCGACGCGTTGGAGGGTTCGATCCGCTGGGACTTGGCCAACAGCTCGATCAATGCCGGTCGGCTCGAGGAGGCCGAAACCCGAATCCGCGACCTCCGCGAGCGCGCCATTTACGCACCGGCCTCGATCGACACGCTGGAAGCGCGGATCGCCATGGCCCGCCCCGAGCCGGACTGGGCCCGCGCCATGGACCTGCTCGTCCGGGCGTTGGACAATCAGGCCGACCGGCCCGAGGAACTCATTCAGACCGCTCGGCTGCTGGCCGAATGTGCTGAGAGGATGGGCAACCCCTCTCGGCAGGTCGAAGCGCTGCAGGCCATCCTCCTGATCGAGCCGGGCCGATTGCGCGAACGTCTGCAGTTGGCCACGGCCCTGGAACAGGCCGGACAGCTCGACCAAGCCGCCGTCGTGCTGGAACCGATCGCCGATCGATCGCCCGTGGCAGCCCGACTCCTCATGGACCTGTCGGTTGACCTCCAACTCCGACGCTCCCCCGAGCGCCGCAATTGGGCCGCCGTCGAAGCCCGTCTGGACCAATTGACCCCGCCGCTGCCCGCGCTCGACGCATCGCTTCTCCGTTCGCAACTGCTCTTCAATCAAGGACAGTTCTCCGAAGCCGAGGCGGTCCTCAATACAGTCCGCACCCAATTGACCGAATCGATGGATGGAGAATCGACCACGGCCCCAGATGAGGGGGGGCCTGTGAACGACGGTTCCGCCCCCCCGAACGACCCCATCTCCCGAGTCGACCTGGCCCTGGCCAAGACCCTGAGCCTTCAGGGACGCTGGGACGAGGCGGCCGAGTTAATCGATCGCGTTGACCAGCAGGTCGGCGAACCGACCCCGGAGGTTGCCGAAGCCCGAATCAACTTGTCCGCAACGAGGGCCCCGGCAGAGGGATCAGACACGCTCCAGGACGTCCGGTCAGCGCTGGCCGATCAGGACGACCCGTCGTGGTATCCGGTGATCGGCCTGCTCAGCTCGACGCTGTATCGCCTCGGCGATCCAGAAGGGGCTCGGGATGTCCTCTTCGGCTGGGCCGAGGCGCATCCCTTCGAGATCGCCCCGCTGCTCGAGCTGCGGACCCTGGCCATCAGCGCCCAGGATCGCGATGCGCTGGCCGACCTCATCGAGCGGCTCAAGGCGATCGAAGGGGAAGGGCCCCGGGCCGTGAACTGGCGACTCGCCGAAGCCGCCTGGCTCCTCATGGGTGAAGAGGGACCACCGTCCCCGGAGACCCTCGAGGCGATCGACGAACGGCTCAACGAGATCGAGCGGGAGCGGCCCGATTGGGCCCAGGTCGCCGTGGCCCGCGGCACGCTCCATGAACTCAACGGCGAGATCGACGAGGCCATCCAGGACTATCAGACCGCGCTGCGGTCGGGGAACCGCTCGGCCCGGACCATCGCCAAGCTCCTCGATCTGCTCCACCGCTCCGGTCAGGCCCAATTGGTCCAGAACCGCCCGGTCCGGGCCAGCGAATTGTTCACCCGCGCCGCGCAAATCTTGGACGAATATCTGACCTATCTGCCCGACGACACCGTCACGCGTCGCCTCATGGCCGACGTGGCCGTTGATCGCCTGCTCGTCGGTCAGGGCGACCGAGTTGAGGCCCTCACCCTGATCGAACAGGCCGTGCCAACCGGGACGACCGCACCCAACGCCCTGCTCTGGCGGGCCCTGAAACTCGCGGCGCTGGGAGCTGACTCCGAGGCCGACGCCGACTTCGCCCGGGCCGCATCGCTGGCCCCCGACTCGGCCCGGATCCGCCTGGAATGGATCGCCCATCGGGTCCGGACCGAACGCCTCGAGGAGGCCCGCACCCTGCTTGAGAACGCCACCGCCGAAGACTCTGAGATCGTCTGGGGCCCCGACCAACTGGCAAGGGCCTGGGAGCTGGTCGGTGACACCGCACGTGCCTTAGAACAACATGAGCAGGTCCTCAAGCAACCTCTCATGGAAGTCGACCCGGATGCCGTCGAGCAGGCCATCGTCGCCCTGGTCGCTCGCGGTCAGCTCGACCGAGCCCGGACCGAACTCGAAGAGATCCTCAGACAAGCCGACGATCCGAACGCTCCGCCGCCGGCGTCCCTGACCGCCTGGGCCCGACGCAATCTGGCGTCCCTCCTGCTGGCCCAAAGCTCCGACGTCAATGCTGCCGAAGCCACCCGTTCGTATTCCAAAGCCCTCAGTCTGATCGAGGAGAACCTCACGACCAGCTCGGCGGAGGATTCCGAGGACCAGGCGATCCTCAACCGTCGCATCAAGGCCGCCCTGCTGTTCGTCGCCCACGACCGAGCCGACGAGGCGATCGCCCTCCTCCGTGAGCTGATCGACGAACTCGAGCTTGAGACTCGGGAAAGTTCCCTCTCGCTGATGCTCGCGAAACTCCTGGACACCCGAGGCGACTGGAACGACGCCCGAGAGATCTACCAACAACTGATCGTCCAGGTCGCCGAGCCCGTCGAACGCCTCCCGTTGCTGGTCAACTACATCGATGCCCTTCTGCGCCACGACGAGATCTCAGAGGTCCCGCTCTGGCTCAGCGAGTTGGACGACCTGGCCTCCGGATCCCTGGACCTGATTCGGCTGCGGAGCCGCTACCTGGACCGCCGGGGCGACCGCCAAGGGGTCGAGACGCTGGTCCGATCCTTCGTCGCCGAGGACGCCTCGAGGAGCCCGGCCGCCGTGCAGTGGCTGACCCAACTCGGCTACCACGAGGCGGCCGAACAGCTCCTCCGCGACGAGCTGGAACGCGGCCGTCAGCAAGGGACCGGCGACGATCCGGAACGGTCCGCCGAGCTGACCCTCAGCCTGGCCCGGCAGGGCCGCCTCGACGAGGCGATCACCCTGGCACGCGACCTCGCCGAGCGCCTCAGCCCCCAGAAGGCCAGCAACCTCGCCCTCCAGATCGTCAACCAGATGGAACCCGAGGATCAGCGAGTCGACCTGCTCAGCGCCATCGTCGAGCAAGCCGCCGGCGACCCCCAGGCCTCGGCCAATGCCCTCTTCGACCTGGCCAACATCCGAATCCGCCAAGAACGCTACGACGAAGCCCAGGCGATCCTCGATCGCCTCCAGGCGATCATCCCCAATCATCCGACCGTGCTGAACAACATCGCCTATATGCTGGCCCTCCAGGGCGGACGCTCCAACGAGGCCGTCCGCTTCGCCACCCGCGCCATCGAGGTCTTCGGCTCCCACGGCGCCGTCCTCGATACCCGTGGCCTGGCTTATCTCTCCGGCCAACGGGGTGAGGAGGCGCTCCTGGACCTGGACCAGGCCGTCACCCTGGAGACCCGCTCGCCCGAGATCCGCTTCCATCGCGCCTGGGCCCTGTCCCTGGTCGGACGCGAGGACGAGGCCGTCGAGGAGTTCGGGCGGGCCCTCGATCTCGGCCTCCAGCGACGACAACTCCACCCCACCGAAGCGAACGCCTTCGACCAACTCTTGGACTTGCAAGAGCGCAAACAGGAAGACGCATGAACTTTCTTTCGTACAAATGAAATTTTAGGAGTCATCTCATGCCCATTCTTCCCGAAGAACCCCAGATCTCTCCCGACACGCTCTTCGAGATCCCGATCAGTGCGCCCGACGGCCCGGGTCGGAGGTGGTGGTGCTGCAACCTCATGTCACGCACCGAGAAGGCCTTCGCCCGCGCCCTGCGCGGCAGCGAGATCCCCTACTATCTGCCCCAACGCGTCGTCAAAGGGTCCACCCCACGCGGTCGCAAGATCAGCTCGCTCGTCCCGCTGTTCCCCAGCTACATCTTCATCAAAGCCAGCACCCCGGAACGCTGGAGCCTGCTCAAAAACAAGCACCTGATCCGGATCCTCGAGATTCATGATCAGCAGGAGATCGATGAGGATCTCCGACGGGTCCAGCGCGTGCTCGAGACCGGCCTCAACGTCACACCCGTCCCCCAGGTCCGTGAGGGCCAGATGGTCCGGATCGTCGACGGAGCGCTGGCCGGACTCTGCGGGACCGTGCTCCGACTGGAAAGCTCCGACCGGTTCATCGCCAACGTGCGGTTCCTCGGCACCGGCGCCGCGATCGAATTGTCCAACATGCAAGTCGAAGTCATCCGCCAGGCGAACGAGCCCGCGCCGGATCCGGTCTCGGATTCGATCCTCACCCCAATGCCGAGCCCTCCCCCGCGCCGGATCCGCTCCAACAACCGGTTCCCGGAAGACCACCTGCCTCGAGCTGACGATGACCCGTCCAAACCCAAACACCACGTCGGCCGCGGATCGCGACGCAGCTAGCTCAAGCGGGCCAAAGCCCGCCCGCCCCGCCGAAATCATCGACACGAGACACCAGAGACCCGCTCACACGACACACACGCAACGAGCACCCAACGGGTCGTTCGCACTCGATGACGGGTCATCCGGCCCGGTTGGCTCGATCCACCACCAGACTTCCTCCCACCCACCCCTCCAACGAGGACGGAAACTGTGCAGCGTGCCCTGGTGACCGGCGGCGCCGGCTTCATTGGCTCCCACCTCGTCGACCGATTGC
>CAZSSM010000160.1:0-8010 GCA_964609385.1 uncultured Planctomycetia bacterium | reverse complement strand
CGGAGACCGACGTGGCGAGGGAAACGCCCTGGGAAACCTGGGCAATGCCTACGCCCACCTGGGCCAGATCGAGCAGGCCATCGAACACTACCAGCAGGACCTGGACATCGCACGTCAAATCGGAGACCGACGTGGCGAGGGAAACGCCCTGGGAAACCTGGGCAATGCCTACGCCGACCTGGGCCGGATCGAGCAGGCCATCGAACACCACCAGCAGGCCCTCAAAATCTCGCGTGAGATCGGCGATCGACGGGCCGAGGGCCAAGACCTAGGAAACCTGGGCTTAGCCTACGCCCGTCAGGGCCGGATTGCCGAGGCGATCGCGTCGGTGGAGGCCGCGCTGCAAATCGGCCGAGAGACCCAGGACGCTCAGATCCTTCAGCTTGCACCAAAGTTGCTGGAGCGGCTCCGGAACCGGCAAGCGGGATCCGAGTGAGGGCGTCTCGGGATCTCGGGGCAAATCTCACCCCAGACCACGGGGCGTCGGGACCGGGTGGCTGGGGGCTGTGTCGACAACGCTCGCGCCGTCTGGCGAAGGCTCACCCTTGCATCGCGTTGGTCCGGCCCAGGGCGATGTCGAACTCGCTGACGGCCGGCACGAGCATCGCCAACAGGGCGAAGCCGTAGATGCCCATGCTGACCAGGAACGGCGAGATCACGCTGCCGTTGACCGCGCTGATGATGCAGTAGAAGGTCAGGAACGGCGTCAGGACCGCCACCACCGCGATCGCGTTGGACGGGTTGCGCGCCCCCAGCGAGGCGTACAACGCGATGCTCCCCACCCCGATGAAGATCAGGAAGCTGCTGAACTGGCGGAGGAACTCGCGGTCGCTCTGCACGATCAGGAACGCACAGATCCCGATGCCCGCCATCAGGAAGAAGGCCGTCCCCAGGCTCGTCGCCACCGCCGTCCGGCTGTTCGTATACGTGATCGCCGAGTGCAGCCCCAGCATCGCCACGAAGTGGACCAGCAACAGGAAGTCGATCACGATGAAGATCGTCACCAACGGCTGGAGCATCCCGATGAGCCCGAAGTAGATCGCCAGGCCGATCGGTAGGGCGATCCGCTCCAGCGTGTTGAACAGGATCCCGTAGAGCTTGCCGTACATGAACTGTTGGGGCGTGACCTCGGTGACCAGCAGCAGGTCGAGCGCTCCGCTGTCCCGCTCGCTGGTCAGGGCCGTCACCCCCTGCGCGTTGACCAGCAGCAGGCTGAGGATCCCCAAGGGGAGCAGGCAGTAGGCCGGCGCCCAGGGGTTGGCCTCGACGTCGGGGTTGAGGAACCCGAAGATCGCCACGGCCAGGGCGAAGACGAGCACGTAGGCGATCCGGATCATCATCGGCTTGCCGCCGTAGGCGCGGGTCATCACCTCACGCCAGACGATCGGGTTGGTCCAGGGGATCCGGTACGGCTTGGCCTGCTTGACCCGGCGCCGGTGGGTCCGGAGCGGGACGTGGAGCCCGGTCGAGCCCCGACCATGATCCGCCTCCGAGGACCCATTGGACGCGCCATCGAACCCGGTCGAGGACGATCCGCCCCCGGCCACCCCGTTGCCCGAATCGGTGTGCGTCGCGCCGTTCCCGTTCGCCGCGACCGGCACGCCCGCGCCCACCACGGCGACGGCGGCCTCCGGTTGCGCCCCGTCGACGCCGCCACGCGCGGCCGAGACGTTCGTCGTGGCCATCACGGTGGTCAGGCCGGGCACCTGCCCCGATCCCGAGGGGACCGGGAGTTCGGCGACCTCCTCGGTGACGACCGGCCGTCGGGTGGCCGAATGCATCCGCTGCTCGGCCTCGCGACGGGCCTCCTCCTCGGTGATCTCGTAGATCTGCTCCTCGGCCGGCTCCTCTTCGCGCTGCTCGCGCGGCTCGTTCCGACCGGGGTTCCAGACCCGGAGCCGGTTGACGCCCAGCGCCACCATGGCGATCGAGCCGACCAGGCAGAAGCCGACCTGGAGCACGCAGGCCAGGCCGGTCGTCGACTCCAGCTCGACGATCTGTTGGAGCGTCCGGTACGGGTTGAGGACCGCCGAGAGGCCCGGGAAGGTCTCGGTGGCCGGCACCAACGCGCCGGCCAGCTCGCTGAGACCCAGCAGGAACTCGATGACCAGCAGGGTCACCGCCAAGGCCTGGAAAGTCCGATCGCGCCAGAGCGCCACCAGGAGCCCGATCGATCCGCCCAGCAGGCCCGCCGCCGCCGTCACCGCCAAGGCTTGTAGGACCTGCGTCGCCGAGACGCCCCCGATCAGGAGGCTCAGGAAGAGCACAGGCGCCGCCACCCCGACCATCGTGAAGATCCGCAACAGGCTGCTGATCAGCTTGCCCAGCACGATCTCCAGATCGCTCAGGTCGGTCATCAGGAGGAGCACGAAGGTCCGGCGGTCCTTCTCATGCGCGATGTTGGTCGCCGCCCAGAGCGGGGCGAAGAAGACGATGATGGTCAACTGGACGAAGACCGCGACCCGAAACAAAATCCGTCCGAACTCGGCCAGCAGACCGATGTCGCTGACGACTTGCCAGCCGACGATCGCCTGGTAGGCCGTCCACATCAGGACGAACAGGAGGACGGCGACGAACGCGCGGACGGCGTAGAACCGAAGGGGTCGCGGGGCGGTCAGGACCTCGCGGGCGATGATCGGTCCAGCAAACACGTTGGCGGCTCCGAATGATCGGGTCGAGGAGAACGCGGACGGTGATCGAGGCGACGGATCGTCCCTGGCCGACGCGCCGGCGGGATCGGCTTCCTAGTACTGCGACTTCATACGATTCGCGCCGGCCTTCCGTTCGTTCGGTTGACAGTCCCCCCGGTCGGAGGATTCAATAACCAAACGCCATTCTGTCGAGACACCGCTCTCGGTGCTCCGGAGTCCCGACTCGTCGTGCCGATCGCACCCCGCACCCCACGCGCCATCCGATCCGCCTGGACATCGCTCTTCTTTGGGCTGATGTCGGCGGTCGCGGTCTGCGCCTCGGATGATGCAGCGGCGAGCACTTGCCACGTCCCCGAGCGCCCGGAGGTCGGTCTTGACTTCGGGATCCCCTTCATCGACGGGAAACGCGGTCCGACCAACGACCGACCCGCCGTCGAGTTCACCGGGGTCGAGACGATCGAGACGACCGTCCACCTCTTCCTGAGCCGGCGCTGTCCGTCGACGCCGACGCCGATCGAGTTACCCGTCGATCCCCCGCCCACCTCATCGTCCTCCGCGTTAGCCTGGCGGTGGATCTGGGCCGGGACCCTCGGACGGCTCGGCGGGTTCGATGCGCCCCTCGCCCGATATCGCAATCCCGAAGACGCGCCGCCGACCCGACCCCCACGCGCTTCGACCTCGTCCGCGCGTCGATCGTAATCTCCGGGTCCCACTGCCGGTTCGACCGACCACGATCCGGTCGTGTCGCCCCTTGGGGATGATCCGCTCGACGCGATCCCTGACGATCGTCGAAGCGTCGATGGTTTCCCGCGCGTCGCGAGCCTGCGCCTCGCCCGCGCCCTCGAACCCGTCGATGGGGTCCCCATCCACTCGCGCAATCTTCTCCATGCGATGTCATCCCTTCATGGTTGCGTGTCGACGACCCAGGTCCGTCGACGCTCGGTCGCGTCCGCGCCCCGCGCTCGGACGGCCGACTTGCTGGTGTTCCCCAGCGCGTTTTTCTGCATTGGCTTCTTCGTCTTTTTCATCTCCGGGTGCGTCGGGACGAACACCGAGTCCGACGCCCGGCTGATCCTGGAACCGGGATCGTCCTGGGAACCGGTCGACCGCCAAACCTACCTCGTGCCGGGCACGCCGCTGGCCGCCTGGAGCGGTCCCGGACCGTCGGCCCTGATCGTCTACCGGACCCTGCCGGTCCCGCAGGGCTCGGCGGAGACGTCGAGGACCGAGCTGTCCAACCGGCTGCTCAACCTGCCCGAGTTGGAGATCGTCGTCGACCAACTCGAGTCGCATTGGGACCTCGAGGTCGCGCGGGTCGAGGTGGTCGCCCCCGGATCGGGCACCCGGATCGCCCCGACCGGCCTGGGCCGGCCGATCCTCGACGGGGTCGAGCTGATCCCCACCCGTCGCGGGGAGATCATCCTCGATCAGCGAGGCCGACGACTCCACATCTGCTGGATCTACCCGGAGTCCGAGCACGAACAACTCGGCCCCCTCGTCGAAGACCTGCTCCGATCCTCGACGCTCCAGACCGGGCGCGACGGAATCTGATCCGATCGCCATCAAGACCGCTTCACGCAGTCCATCCCATTCTTTGTCCAGACGACGCGATCATTTCTTTTCTCTCAGACATACCGAGGTTTGAACCATGAGTGATGTTCGGATCATCGCCCCGGGCGACCGACCGAAACCGAAGTTCCGGCCGGCCATCGGGCCGAAGCTCAAGCACCTCTACACCGCGATCATGGCCGCCCTGGCGGTCCTGGGCGCCAACAGCATCTACCTGGCCGGGACGACCGCCCTAGCCTACGCTCAAGGCGTGACCTACCAGACGTACTTCTACTTCTGGATGTTCTTGCTCCACCTGGCTCTCGGGCTGGGCCTGCTGGTCCCGTTCGTGGCGTTCCTAGGGATCCACATGGCCTCGGCGCTCCGGCTGCCGAACCGGACCGCGATCCGGTACGGCCTGGCGCTCATGGCCGCCTCGCTCGTCCTGATCGGCTCGGGCCTGATCCTGATCCGGATCGGCGACGACGAGCTGGTCAAGAGCCCCTTGGCGCGCCAGATCGGCTACTGGCTGCACGTGACGATGCCCTTGGTCTCGGTCGGGCTCTACTTCGCGCACCGGCGCTCGGGTCGGCCGATCGCCTGGAAGCCGGTCCGGATCTGGGCGGGCGCCATGGCCGGCCTGGTCCTGGTGATGGGCCTCTCGCACTCGTTCGATCCGCGACGGATCAGCCCGGAGAGCCCGCCCGAAGGCGCCGACTACTTCGAGCCCTCGCTGGTCTCGACTGCATCAGGGAACTATATCCCCGAAGAAACCTTGATGATGGATCGTTATTGTATGGAGTGTCATCAGGATGCGTATGATGGCTGGTTCCACTCCGCGCACCATTTCAGCTCGTTCAACAACAAGCCGTACATGGCCAGCGTCCGCGACACGCGGCAATTGTCGATGGAGCGCGACGGCGACCTCCGCGCAGCGCGTTGGTGCGCGGGCTGTCACGACCCGGTCCCGTTCCTTTCCGGTAAGTTCGACGACCCCAACTACGACGACGTCAACGATCCGACCAGCCAGGCGGGCATCACCTGCACCGTCTGCCACTCGATCACCCACGTCGAAAGCCCGCGCGGCAACGCCGACTACGTCGTCGAGGAGCCCCAGCACTACCCGTTCGCCGGCAGCGACAACCCGGTCCTTAGCTGGATCAGCAACACCATGCTCAAGTCCAAGCCGGAGATGCACAAGCAAACGTTCCTCAAGCCGGTGGTCCGCAGCAACGAGTTCTGCGCCGGCTGTCATAAGGTGCATTTGCCCTATGAATTAACTCAATACAAAGACTATGTCGCGGGTCAAAACCATTACGATAGCTATCGACTGTCGGGCGTCTCGGGCATGGGGGCGCGGAGCTTCTACTACCCAGCGGCCGCGGTCGGCAAGTGCGTCGACTGCCACATGTCGTTGATGCCCTCGGACGACTTCGGGGCGCGCGACTACGACGGTCAACCCGGCCGTGAGATCCACGATCACCTCAACCTCGGCGCCAACACCGGGATCGCCGCCATCCGTGGTCACGAGCCGACCGTGAAGGCCCAGGCCGAATACCTGGCCGACAACAAGCTCCGGGTCGACCTCTTCGGGATCCGTGAGGACGGCTCGATCGAGGGCGAACTACACGCGCCGCTCCGACCCGAGGTGCCCACCCTCGAACCCGGTCAGCGCTACCTCGTCGAGACCGTCGTCCGGACGTTGGCCGTCGGCCACGCCTTCTCGCAGGGGACCGTCGACTCGAACCAGATCTGGGTCGAGCTGATCGCCCGCGACGGCCAAGGGCGGATCATCGGCCGCTCCGGTGGCCTCGACGAGGAAGGATACGTCGACCCGTACGCCCACTTCATCAACGTGTACATGCTCGACAAGGACGGTAACCGGATCGCACGTCGGAATGCCCAGGACATCTTCATCCCGCTCTACAACAACCAGATCCCACCGGGCGCCGGCCAGGTCGTCCACTTCGATCTCCGGGTCGCGACCGGCCTGACCGGCCCAATCTCGCTGGAGGCGCGGGTCCATTACCGGAAGTTCGACCGGACCTACATGGACTTCGTCTTCGGCGAGGGGCGTGGCCCCGAACTGCCGATCGTCGAGATGGCCCGCGACTCGGTCGTCTTGCCGGTCGCTGGCGGACCGTCGGTCGAGCCGCAGGAGTCGACGATCGCCGAGACCTGGCAGCGCTGGAACGACTACGGAATCGGCCTGCTCCTGGAGGGACAGGCGAAGGGGTCACAGAAGGGTGAGCTTCGACAGGCCGTCGACGCCTTCCAACACGTCGTCGACCTCGGCAAGCCGCACGGCTGGGTCAATCTGGCCCGCGTATACCTCCGCGAAGGACAGACCTCTCGGGCGCGCGAGGCGCTCCAGAAGGCCGCCGACCATCCCGAACCGGCCGCGCCCTGGGTGATCGCCTGGCTCCGAGGCCAGATCAACCAGAACAACGGGTTCCTCGACGAGGCGATCGCCGACTATCAGGCCGTCCTGGATACGAAGCTGCCGTCGCGCGGATTCGACTTCAGCATGGACGACGAACTGCTCAACGCCCTCGGCACCGTCACCTATCAGCGCGGTCGGATCGCGGCAATCGATAGCCCCGAGCGCCTCGACTACATGAACGCTGCCGTCGCCACGCATCGGCGAATCCTCCCCCGCGATCCCGAGGATCTCGCCGCACACTACGGGCTTGGCCTGGCCTACGCCGACCTCGCCCGATTCTTCGGCGTCGACCGCTCCGCGTTCCAGGACGACCTAGCCCGCGCTCGAGGCGAAGGGCGCATCGTTGAACCGGACCGGCTCAACCAACTCGCCCAGCAAATCGCTGATCCCGAACTCGAGGCGAAGGTCCGTCGACGCCTGGCGCATCAGACCGCCCTGGCCGTCACCCGATTCCTCGAAGGACCCCGACCCGGGTCGGCCGACCGGATCACCCCGCTGCTCAACCTAGTCCAAGGTCTGCAATCGGCTTGGGGTGCTGATGTCTCGACCTCGAATACGCCGGCGCTCGACGATCCGACGCGGGCCGAGTTGGCGCTCGCCCTGGAGGTGACGCACAAGGGGCTCCACCGGCTCTTCAAGCCCGACGAGACCGCCGCCGGGATCGCGCGTAAGGAGGCCCGGTTCAACGACGATGCGGCTGACCGCAACGCGCAGTCGGTCGTCATCCACCCGCTCCATCGGCCCGATGCGCCCGGCATCGAGGTCCGCGAGGCGATCGCCGAAGACGAACCGACACCGGAGCCCGAATCGACCCGCGTTGCCCGACGTTCGCATTGATAACCCAGAACACCATCTTAAGGACATTCTCTCATGGTTCGCACTTGTCTTCGAAATCGGATCCGGAAGACCTCTGGCGTTGCGATCGCGGCGGTCGCCCTCTTCGCGTTGTCAACGACCCTCGTCGGCTGCGGAGAAGGGCCCGCCGATGAGGTGACGCCCGAGATCAACCGACCGATCCGGGCGCGCGAGGCGGTCGATGCGGCTCAGATGCCTTCGGTCCGATTCACCGACATCACCGAGTCGTCGGGGATCGACTTCGTCCACTTCAACGGGGCCGAGGGCGAGGTCCTGCTGCCCGAGACGATGGGCGCGGGCGTCGCCGTGCTCGACTACGATGGCGACGGCGACCCCGATCTGCTCTTCGTCAACGGCGGCCCTTGGCCTTGGAGCGACGACGAGGCCGAGACGGAGTCGGGGACCAACTCGGGATCGGGATCGACCGAGCAGCTGCCCACCCAGCGGCTCTATCGGAACGACGGGTCGGGCCGCTTCGAGGACGTGACCGTCGAGGCGGGCCTCGACCTCCGC
>CAZSSM010000159.1:0-8035 GCA_964609385.1 uncultured Planctomycetia bacterium | reverse complement strand
CCCTCGCGATGAGCCACCTCGCCGCGTGCCATCCATCGTTTGATGGTCGGCTCATCGACTCCGACGTCCATGCAGGCTCGGGGGACGCCCCAGCCTTGACGAATGCCCTGGCAGATCGCGTCGATGACCTCGCGAGTGGGAACCGCGCCGTCCATCCCGAACTATTCCCCCGATCCTATTAGGCTGTCGCCTACCTCTTCGTTTGAGGACCGGCCCACCACAGATAGAATCAAGCGATCGGGGCGAGGCGTTCACCGGATTTTCTCCGGAGCCTCGACGATCCGGCTCGCCTCGCCATTTCATCGAAACGATCGGGGCAATCGGATCGTGTTTTCCAGCAGTTCGTTCAGGATCATCCTTCCTGAGTTTGTTGAAGCGAGGAGCTTGGACACTCTCCTCCTCGGTCAGTAATTGGTTGCGTAGTATGCTTCATGCTACCAATTCTCGGACGACGAAAGCCGGGAAGTTCAAGATCTTTGAAAACGAACATGAGGACGTTCCACGGGAGCTGTCCCTGTGTTTGCTGCGCGAGACCCGATCGGTGTGGCCAACGCTCTAGATTGACTAAAGCCCGATCTTGCGGGGCGAGTACCAAACGCAATAAAGAATTGGTTTCTGTCTGCGGACAACAAGTCCAGAACCTAGGGAACTCGACTCACTCGACCGGCTCATTATTGTAGATTCGCTTGGTGATCGCCTTTCACCGTCGGCCCAGATGCGGGGCTGTCGTCCACTCCCCCTGAACACTTCATCGCTCCCTCGTTCTTCTTGGCCAGTCGGCAGGGAGAACCGAATCCAGAGCAAAAGGATGCTGTTCACGAGTGTCGAGAAACTGGCGGAAACGACGGATTCCGGAGCGGGCCACGAGTCGCCTTCCGAGGTGTGGGACACTGGTAATCTACCCGCAACTGCACTCGTCTAACGTTTCTGACTCAACCATCTCCCACATCACTCTAAAAGAAGGGATTTTCGTGAATCTCTATTCCCGTTCCGTTGCACCTACTTACGGCTTGCTCGCCGTCGTGGGTATGATTCTCAGTGTTGGTTCGCCCACGGCTGAGGCCGTCCCGTTCGACTTCGATGACTTCATTGTCTCCGGCTTTCTCTCCGACAATATTGCCGTCTTCGACAGCGACCGCACGTTCAAGGGCTTCCTCGACACGAACTTCAACGGAGTCTCTGGCATGGACTTCGACGCCGCGGGGCGGGTGGTTGCCACCAGTGTGAATGGCGAAGTGCGTGTCTATAACTCCGCGGGCGAGCTGGTTCCCGAACTGAGCTTTTTCAATGACGATCTTGGTGCGGCCATCGACCTGAAGGTCGGTCCTTCGGGGAACTACTATGTCGGCACGCAAAGCACGGGAGGGGGTCTCTTGGAGTTCACCCCGACCGGAGAGACCGTCAGGGTTTGGGCCGAGGGGGATTACGACGGCGTTGCCGTGCTCCCCGGTGGCGTGTTCTGGGGCGGGGGATTTGGCCTTCCTCCGCGGGGATTCATCAACATCTTCGATCTCGACACCGGTGTCCAGTCCGGCACGATTCCCCTCGACAACGGGCAGGTCACCGCGGTCTCCATGTTCTACGACCCCAACACAGATACCGTGCTCACCGTTGATATCGACTCCGATAAGGTTTATGAACGTGACATCGACGGCAACTTTATCCGCAGCTTCGAAGTCCCCGACGGATTCCCGGAAATGAGGACGTCGGTCGGCGTCACCCGCGGCCCAAACGGCGACGTTTACGCGACCAACCAAGGGACTCTCGGTTCTGCTGATGGTAACGGTGTCTTCATCTGGGACGCTTCGGGCGATTTTGTCGAATTCATCGAATTCCCCGAGGCCGCCGTGCGTGCCCCGATCGGCATCCTCTACACCGGCAATAGCCCCGTTGTCCCCGAGCCGACCAGCGTCGTGCTGCTCGGCATCGGCGGCCTCGGGCTGCTACTGCTAAGCCGCCGACGCACCGTCTGACCCTTTCCCGGCATCCCCGCCGTCGGAAGGCGGTGGGGTTGCTTCGAGACTTCGTAAAACCACGTGAAGCGTGGCACGCGGGTTGACTGTGCCTGCGTACTCACAGGCGAGCGACATCGGCCTGCCGTCGGGTGGCCGGCTCCGGCACCTCCAGCCACGTCGCAGGAACGTAACGGCCGCGGGTTGCGCAAGGATGGCATCGAATGAATTGATTTCAACATATGATAAATTTTTATGGATAATTTGATTTATGATTGGATTGGATAGCGTGTGTGCCAAGCTTGTGATCTTTATGTCCGAGTCTGAATATATCACCCGAGGACCAACGGTCGTTCAAGGCCCTACAAACTACAACTAGGAATAAACCGTAATAATGATTGTTGTCAGCCGATATATCGACGAAGTCGACATCCGGCCTGGGCCGAGCTTCGTGCTCCGCGAATTGAGCCGAGCCCGGAACATCGCCCTCGATTGGATCCCGGCCCGCCCGAGGTAGTCCTCGATGGCCTGGGCAACCTTGTATTGAGCCCGATGACCATGACCTTGTTACCCTTGAGGCGGTTTTGGAGGGTGTTCTCGTCGTCGTCATGGCGGAGGTTCTCGACGTCGAGCCGGCAGGCGATGGCGATGCAAACCGTGACGTAGAGGAACGTATGCAAGATCGCCTGGTCCCAATGCACGAGCATGGTCTCGGCATCGGGAATGGCGAGCAGTTCGCGGGCCCGAGCCTGGGTCTCGTCGACTGGATCGGCAGAAGCTCTCGGGAAAAACTGGGCGTGGTTGGAATTGGGATTCTGAGGTCCACACCATGTTGTTGGGTGGTCGGTGACCTGGTTCAACTCGACCGTGATCTCGTGGCTGGGCTAGACTCGTGGGACGTCCGCGAACTCCTTCGTCACGTCCTTCGATAGGTCCCCCGTTCTCATGACCGCCGCGCCTGGTTGGGCCGGTCCTCTGGCCCGTCGGCTGGCGGACTTCGCCCTGATCGCCGGGTTCTTCACCCTGGCCTTCGTCCTGGGGATTTTCCCCAATCGGAACACCGACTACTGGTGGCACCTGCGGACCGGCGACCTGATCCGTCAGACCGGTCGGGTCCCCGAGGTCGACGTCTACACGTTCATGGCCGAAGGGCGTCCGTGGATCGACCTCCACTGGACGTTTCAGGTCCTGCTGAGCCTGGGCCATGAGACGTTCGGGATCCGCGGCCTGATCCTGGCCAAGTGCGCTGTCACCGCCTCGGCGCTGCTGTTGCTGATCACCGCCAGGCGACGCGAGTGGCCGGTCTGGGTGATGGTCCTGGCCTGGTTGCCGGCCCTCCTTGTGCTCTCGGGGCGCAACTACCTCCGGCCCGAGACTCTGACACTGCTCTACTTGGCGGGATTCCTGGCGATCCTGAGCCGTTGGGAGCGTCGGCCGGCGCTGGCCTGGCTCTTACCGTTGATCCAACTGCTCTGGGTCAATGTGCAGGGGCTGTTCATCTTTGGGCCGTTCCTGATCGGCTTGGCCCTCTTCGACGCCGCCTTGAGGCCGGGGAGCCTGCGATCGGAGCGTCGAGGCTGGTGGCTCCAGGTCGGCTCGTCGTCGTTGTTGGCCGTCTTGGCCTGCCTGATCAACCCCTACGGCTTGACCGGGACGCTCTACCCGTTGGAGTTGCTGGGCACGCTCAACACGCCGGTCTTCAGCCGGGAGATCGCCGAGCTTCAGAGCATCCCGACGTTCCTCGAGGCGCGTGGGTTCGACACGCCGAACGGGCCGGGCGGTCTCCTGGAGGTTCTGACCGAGGATCCGGGCTACTTGTTGCGGTACTCGGGGTTTCTCGTGGCGCGGTTCCCCGAGTTCCCTCTGCCCTTACAGTTGCACTTGGTCACCTTGGCCCTGGGCGCCTTGAGCATGATCGTGCCGACGGCCTGGTTGTTGGCGCGTGGCGTCGAATCGCTGGTCCGCGGTCGAAGCCCGTCCAAGGCAACCCCGGACGCCGACGGAGACGGCCGTCGGTCACGCGAACGGCCGAACGCCCGGTCGTCGGAGCGAACCAAGTCGACCAAGGCCAAGACCAAACGCAAGGCAAAGGAAAATCCGAAGGGATCCGCAACGACCTCGAAGGCCAAGCCCAGCGGCCGATCCTCAACGCGGACCGAGCGGTCGTCCGAGTCGGACGGGGCGACCTGGCGGTTCTCGATCTTTCGGCTGGTTCTGCTGATCGGGTTCGGCTACCTGAGCCTGCAAGCCACGAGGAACAGTCACCAGTTCGCCGCCGTCTTCGGGGCGGTGACGGCCTGGAGCTTCGGCGAGTGGGTCGCCGCCCTCAACGCTCGAGGCGCCGGCCGAGCCGTCGACGGGGGCGACACGCCCGGCGCTGGGATCGTCGAGGCGGTCGGTCGTCTCTTGGCGTTCACCGCCTTGGGCGTGACCTTCGGCCTGGTCGTCTCCGGGCTCTATTACCGGATTTCCGACCAGGGTCGGACGATCGGCCTGGGTCACGAGCGGCTCTGGCATGCCGAAGGGGCCGTTGAGGCGGCCGGTCGTCCCGGAATGCCCGATCGCGCCCTAGTCTTCCATCTCGGCCACGCAGCGCTCTACGAATACCAGCACGGACCCGAGCGGAAGGTCTACGCCGACGCTCGACTCGAGGTGATTGGCCCGGAGATTTACCTGTCCTACCGGGCTCTCCAAGAGGAGATCGCCTCGAATCGGCCTGGTTGGACATCGAGGCTGGACGACCTACAGCGGCCCGCCGTCCTGGTCGACAACCGGCCCGAGTTCCAGGAGATCTCGGCGTCCCTGCTCCGGCATCGCGATTGGCGCTGCGTCCATTACGACCCGGTCGCCTTGCTGTTCGTTCATCGGGCGTATGTTGGCGCGGTCCGTGCGTATGAGGTCGACTTTTTACGTCTCTTCCTGGCCGATGACCCCGGGACCTTGGGGCTTCGGGACGCCTCGACGTTGGAGGCCTCAGCGCGGACGCTCTACGGCCTGGGGGCGATGATGGCGAGCCGACAGGCCAACTCCTCGCAGATCCGACCGCTGCTCCTGCTCGGCCGCGCGCATGCCGGACGCGCGGGCCGTCAGGACCCTGAAGCGATCGGCCCGCTCAAGCTCCTCGGCCAGTTCTCGCTGCTCGACGACCCAACCGGGGCGGTCGGCCAGTCCGGTCGCTACCGACGCCCTTTCGACCCCGCGTTCGACCTGAGCGTCGTTCGGGCCACCTATCAGTTCCGCGAGGCCTGGCAACGCGATCGGGACGACTTCCTGAGCCTCTTCTCACTGGCCAACCTCTACCAAGCGCGGGGCATGAACGCGGCGGAACTGGAGGTCCGTCGCATCCTGGCCGAACTCGTACCGATCAACCCGAGTCAGGCCCGGTTCATCGCCGAGTCCGTCCAGCGCGTCAGGGAGCTGGAGGGCTTCCTTGAGGAGAGCCCGCCGACCGACTGGTCCAATCGCGCTGAGTTGGACGAGCGGGTCGAACTCCTGCTCGACCAAGGCCGTGTGGAGCTTGCCGCCGAGGTGCTTGAGGAGGCCTACCGCGAGACGCCGCCGCCCTGGTCGGAGATCGATCGGTTGGCGGTCCTCCGGCTCCATCTGGGTGATCCCGAAGCGGCTCGGGAGACCTGGTTGCGACCCGACGCCGGGGATCCGCCCCGGCCGGCCCTCCGCGAGACCCGCGTCGCGCACACCGAGCTGATCCAGGGCCGACTCGATCGGGCGCGGGCCGGCTTCGAGGCCGCCCTCGACCTCGAGCCCGACCTGTTCGAGGCCCAATACGGCTTGATGCAGGTGGCTGTCGAGGCCGGCGATCCGGAACAAGCCGTCGCGTCGGCCCTCCGCGCCCGGGAGATCCTCCAACGCGACGGGGAGTCCGATCCGATCGCGCGACGCGTTGTCAACGGCGTCCTCGAACTCTTCGGATCGAACCGCTGAATCATCGAGGACTTCATTGAGGTCCACTCAACGATCGGCGCTCTAGGCTGAGACTGACTTATCTTCCCGAACGCTCTCAGCCCTGGAGCACGCGACGATGCCGACGATCCGACCGACTCGTCGACGAGCGGTGACCCCATGCCCGAAGTCCTATCCACCGAACCTGTTGCCATTAGAGCCGAGGACCCTGTTGTCGGCCGATCAGGTCCCCGCGCCCGTCCTCGGGAACGAACAAGTCGTGACCGTCTTGGGAACCGATCGCGACGATGACATTTTGGTGTCGTCGATCGACGGGCACGCGATCGTGGTCCTCAACGGCTGGGTCTACGGTCCCTTCGCTCCCGTCGAGCGGATCGAGATCGACGCGGGCGCAGGCGACGACTTTCTGATGGTCCGGGACGATGTGGCGACACCATTGGTGGTCGACCTCGGCCCGGGCGCCGACGTCGCGTTCGGGGGCTCGGGCGACGATCGGATCAACGGCGGCAAAGGCCCCGACATGATCCATGGAGGACTCGGCGACGACACGCTGAAGGGGAATCAAGGAGCCGACGCGTTATGGGGTGACGAGGGATCGGACCGGCTCCGAGGGCTGATCGGTCCGGACCGACTTGACGGTGGGCCCGGCGCTGACAATCTCTGGGGCGGCCCGGCCAACGATACGCTCCGGGGCGGGTCCGGTGACGATCTCCTCTCCGGTGACAAAGGTGCCGATCGGATCGAGGTCTTGGGGACCGACGGCGACGACCGCCTCGAACTCTTCGAGCGGGTCGACCCCGCGCGACGCTCCGAGATCGTCGTCCGGCGGACCGCTGTCCAGGAGGAGGATGGGGACACGGATCGCCTGCGGGTCGACCTCGACGACCTGGTGGTCCTCTTGGCCCTGGATGGCGACGATCGGATCTCGGTCGATTCGCGGATCGTCGTCAACGGCCTGATCGACGGGGGTCGGGGCGAAGACGTCGCCGATCGCCCCGACAGCTGGGCCTGCCTGTCCTGCGAGGGGTGACTCCTGAGGCTTGCAAGGCCGGCTCGGTCGTCAAACGGTCCGGCCGGCCGATCCGTCGATGACTCGCTCAGGCCGATCGTCGGCGCAGGGCGACGGATCCCAACAGGCCGATCACCGCAAGCGTGGCGCTTCCGGGTTCCGGGATCACGAATTGGAAGGCGAGTTCGCCATTATCCGCCAACCAAGGACTCGCATCGGCTGCCCGACCCTGCGCGTTCCCGGTCATGGGCACGCTCGTCGTCCAGGCCCAATTGTTGCCGACGTCCGCTGAGGTGTCGTTGACGATGGACAACCAGTAGGTGGTGTTCGCCTCGAGGCCGGACGGGTCGACCTCGGCAACATATTCGTAAATCTCGAAGGCGAAAGGCCCGACGCGGAGCTGTTGGCCGGTCAACGTTCGACCGACATCCCCCGCGCCCTGTTGAAAGAACGGGTCGGTCTCCGGCATCCCGCCCTCATCGTTGAACAGGCGAACGACGAAGTCGTCGGGACTGGCCGGGTTTCCAGGTAGTTGAGTGACGGGGTCGAAGTAGACCCCGAACCAACGGACGAAGAATCCGTCAACGACCGCTTCGGTCAGGGCGAAATCGTCGGCGACCTGGTCGCCGACGTCGAAATCGCTCGTGCGGGCCGACATCAGGTCCGGCGGACCGTTGTCGAAGAACACGCTGGCACTGGCGGGTAGAGACGCACACAATGCGATCAGGCCGTTGAGAAGTATTCGGAACATGGGTGGAATCTCGAAACCCAGTCGAATGGAGAGACGGCGAGGACGCTCGAGCAGGTGAATGAGTCTAGTTTTCCTGATGAAGTGAAGTCAAAGGTTTTCAGGAAGCCTCGATTTCTTTGAAGTGTGATTGGATGGATCGTGCCAATCGACTCGGACGCCGGTTCCGATCGCGCGGATAGGCCATCTTTGTTCCGATCTCGATGTGAGCTAACCCTCAACATTCGATGACGCTTGATAAATAAATTTCTATCAATTATGCATGTATATTGCCGAGAATTGCGAATAGTCGATGGCTCGAACGATGAAGGTTGTGTGTGAGCCCCGGTCGTCCCGCGGCCATGCTCCCAACCGACATCCCAGGACTTTCCGTCCCCGACTTTCCGGCCGTTTTTACTCGTCGAT
>CAZSSM010000158.1:0-8130 GCA_964609385.1 uncultured Planctomycetia bacterium | reverse complement strand
AGCGTGATCGTGCTAGCGGCCACCCCCCCGCCCGACGTGCTCGACCCGGCCCTGCTGCGACCCGGCCGGTTCGACCGCCACGTCGAGGTCGGGCGCCCCTCCAAGAAGGGCCGCCTGGAGATCCTCAAAGTTCATACCCGGCAAGTCCCCCTGGACGAGCACGTCGACCTGGAGCGGATCGCCAGCGGGACCGTCGGGATGTCGGGCGCGGACCTGGCCAACCTCGTCAACGAGGCGGCCCTGATGGCCACGCGTCAGGACAAGGACCAGGTCGACATGAACGACTTCGACCAGGCCCGCGACAAGATCCTCATCGGCGCCAAGCGTGAGGACATCCTGACCGAGACCGAGAAGCGGCTGACCGCCTTCCACGAGGCCGGTCACGCCCTGGTCGCCTGGCTCAACCCCAACGCCGACCCGCTCCACAAGGTCACGATCATCCCGCGCGGACGGACCGGCGGCGTCACCATGTTCCTGCCCGAGGAGGACCGGATCACCTACACCCGATCCAAGGTCCTGGCCAACATCGAGATCACAATGGGCGGACGCGCCGCCGAGCAGTTGGTCTTCGGCGAGGTCACCTCGGGGGCCCAGGCCGACATCGATCACGCCACTCGGCTGGCCCGGATGATGGTGACCAAGTGGGGCATGAGCGACCGGCTCGGTCCGGTCAGCCACGGCTCCTCCGAGGAACACCCCTTCCTCGGTCGTGAGATCAGCGAGACGCGCCGCGAGCACTCCGAGCACACCGCTCAGATCATCGACGAGGAGATCGGCCGGATCATCACCGACTCCGAACAACGCGCCCTCTCGCTGCTCCGGAACAACCGTGACAAGCTCGACTCCCTCTCCGAGGTCCTCATCGAGCGCGAAGTCCTCTCCGACGACGAGATCCGCGACCTCATCGGCGATCAGGCCTCCAAGACGCATCAGAGCTCCGAGTCCAATGGCGCCATGCGGACGCCCCCGACCGTCCCGGTGGGTGCGAACGACAACGGGATCGACCCCGACCACCATCACGGGCATGACGACCCGAACTGATTCCTAATTTGACGTTACCTGGAGGGATCCGGAGCCATGGACGCTGTTCGTCGTCCCTCCGCGCTCTGCGCTGGGGTGATCGTCGCCGACCACGTCTGCCCGGCGATCCCCGATTTGCCGCCGCCGGGCGGGCTGACCGCCGTCGACGAGCTGGTCCTCAACATCGGTGGCCTGGCCGCCAACGCCTCGGTCATCCTGGCCCGACTCGGCGCATCGGTTCAGGTCTGCGGGCGCGTCGGCGACGACCTCTTCGGGCGGTTCGTCGCCGAGACCTTCGAGGCGGCCGGCGTCGCCACCGATGGACTGGTGGTTGACCCGCAACGGATCACCAGCCAGACGCTCATCCTCAACGTCCAAGGTCAGGACCGCCGGTTCATCCACTGTTTCGGCGCCAATGCGGGGCTCGCCGTCGACGATCTCCAACGCGCGTGCCAGCGCCTCGATGAGGCCGGCGACGAACTCCGTGTCTTCTACCTCGGCGGGTTCCTGATCCTTCCCGGTCTGGAGATCGAGCCGCTCCGCGACCTCTTGCGCAACCTCAGACGTCGGGGGGTCGTCACCCTGCTCGACGTCGCCACGCCGGGTCCGGCCGACTACCTGAGCCCGCTCCGGACTGTCCTGCCCGAGGTCGACGTCTTCCTCCCCAACAGCGACGAGGCGGCCCTAATCCTGCCCGATCAGCCCGATGATCCCCTCTCACACGCGCTCGCCTTCCGAGACCTCGGCGCCCGCCGCTCCATCGTCACCTGCGGCGATCGCGGATGCGTCTCGGTCAGCGATGCCGGCCAGTATCGGGTCGGAACCTATGACGTTGAGGCGATCGACGGCTCCGGGGGTGGCGACGCCTTCGATTCGGGCTATCTCCTCGGCCTCCTCGAAGGTCGCGACGAACTCGACTGCCTCCGATTCGCCTCGGCCCTCGGCGCCAGTTGCGTCCGAGCCCTCGGCACCACCGCCGGCATCTTCCAAGGCCGCGACGAACTTCAAGACTTCCTCGATCGTCTGCCCCTCGATATTCAAGAGATTTGATTCAGCTCGCTTGAACTCTCAAACCTCAATTCTCTTCACAAAGGACTGATGATCTATCATGGCCATCGTGGCATCTTCGCCCCGATACGCGACGTTCGCCGAAGTCCAGGAGCGTCTCGGCCATGTTCCCCCGGAGCGGATCCGCCTGAGCGGCCCGGTTGGGTCGGCGACCGTCGACGACGTGATCCGAATCAATGACCAAACAGGACGCTTCTGTGAACTGGTCGACGGCATCCTAGTGGAGAAACCCTTGGGATTCGCCGAATCCTATCTCGCAGCCCAACTCGCCTTCCGAATCATGCAGCATATCGACAAGCTCGACTTGGGCCTGGTCCTCGGCGAAGGGGGCATGATGCGGCTCAATCCGACTTTGGTCCGGATCCCCGACGTCAGCTTCATCGGTTGGGACCGCCTGCCGAATCGCCAGGTGCCGTCCGAGGCGGTGCCGGCAGTCGTCCCCGACCTGGCCGTCGAGGTCCTCAGTCGAAGCAATACCCGCCGCGAGATGGAGATCAAGCGCCGAGAGTATTTCGAGGCCGGTGTCCGACTCGTCTGGGAAGTCGACGGTCGGAAACGGACCATCGATATCTACCGGCCCGAGGCCGCCGACCCGACCAAGCTGAACGAGTCGGACACCCTCGATGCCGTGGATCTGCTCCCCGGATTCATACTCCCCTTGACCGAACTCTTTGCCAAGCTCGAACCTAAGGGTTGAGCAGATTTTTTCAATCTTGATTTGTTTTGTTTGTCGGTTCGGCGGCGTCGACGCGATCCGTCTCGACCGATTTGCCCGATCCCGATGTCGATCCGTTTTCGGGCTTGGTCTCGGAGTCGGATCCCTGATCACCCTGTGTATCGTTACGAGTATTAAGTGACCAATCGTAGTCGCGGAACTGGATCCGGATATTCTTGAAGTCGAGGGGCGTTCCGTCGTCAGACTTGGGCAGATACGGCGCGATGGCCCGAAGCTGTTCTTCACGGGTGGCCCCGAAGTCCGAGCCATACCACTGGAAGATCTTGGAGAGATGGAGCGTGCCGGACTGAGCGTCGTAGCCGAAGTTCTCGGGCCGGGCGAGGAAGGCCCGGGCGTTGTCGGCCAGCGATTGCTCGATGTCCTTGGGGCTGTAAGCGCCTGGTCTCAAGGGCGGGCAACCGTTGGAACCGCAGACCAAGCCCATGTGGATCTCGGGGGTCTGCATCGGCCGCAGGATGTCGTGTTCGATCTGGTCCAAGGAATAGGTTTGGTCGCCCACGTAGATGAGCAGGTCGCGCCAAATGTTGTAGCCGAGTGGGTTGGCGTGGTCGCGGATGCTGCCGGTCGGATACTCGCGGAGCAGGCCTTCGAGGGTTAACGCGTTGTAGAGGTTAAGCCAGTAAGCGAGGCGGACGCGTTGAGAGGTCGGCTTGAGGAGATCGACCTGACCGGCCCGCTCCAGGTAGGTGGTCAAGGCGCGTCGGTCGCCGCTGTTGGCCTTCCAGGCGTCGTAGTCGACCCGGCCTTCGGGGTCGACGTAACGCGCGAGAAGTCGGTCGTAGGGTCCGTGATCGACGGTTCCGAGACCGCCCAGTTCGCTGGTCGGATGAGAGCTCCCCACGATCACTTTGGGGAAGAGGCTGGTGGCCTCCGTGAGGTTAGTGGACGATCCCGAGTCGGACTCGGGGGTCGTCGAGTTTGCAGTGTTGCTGGGAGGGGAGATCAGCAACGCAGAGATTGGGGCGATCCACCAGGAGGTGATCGGCATCAGGCGACCCTCGATGTCGGACGGCGACGGCATGTGAGCCGGGTCGCATACCCGGCATCCTTCGAGAGTCATAGTCGACCTGAAGGGGATCGACGACGGTGATCGGGCGAACAGAGGCGTTCGTGGCATTGATTCGACGCGAGCGGCTTCCGGAGGATGGAGTGTCTGACGATGCTTATCTACCGATCGCGCAAGACTCGGTCGTCGAGGGGCTCTCGCCAAGCGATCGTAGGAGAGCGGTCTTGGAGAAGGTGACCGACCATCTTCAAGTTGGGGTTGCGGCCGTTGTCGTTTTTGCCCCGACGAGACGGACCGCCCATATCTTCGAAGATGGACCACCACGCAACCTGAAGGCGTCGAAGGCTCTCCAACTCCCGGAGATCCTCGGCGATTTCGAGGTCAAGGTGGGCCTTTGCTTCGACCTGACTTAACGCCGATCGAGCATGCCCACGACTTCAACGATAACGATCGGGTTGGCACTTCCGATCGGCTCATTCCAATCCAGAGCGTGTCTGATAGCCTTGGCTCGGTTCTTGGCAGCGATCAGGGTCTTCATCGCTGCGACGATGTCGGATCTTGCCGAAGAACCCGCTCCAGACCTCCCTGTCACACCGGGGTCTCCGGCCGACAAGCATGAGTAAGTTGGTGACCCGGATCAGGGCCGCGATCGTTCGCGATCTTTGGGGGGCGCTCATTGGTTAACCTGCATGTAATCCATGAAAGAGGCGGTTCGATGGTTCGAGTGTTCTTTGGGTTGGTCCTCTCGGCCCTGACGATCGCGTGCGGGCTCTCCATCCACGAGCGAGGCGGATCGGAGGTAGACCACGGTGGCCCGACCGATTTTCGTGCGACCAACTCTTCACGACCATCCCCTAACAGCCAGAGCCCGACCATTGCACTGGCGACACTCGCTCCAGGTCAGAATCCGTTCCTCCAACTCAATCATTTCGCCGCATCAGGAAGCAACGTCGTTTTCAACGTTGCCGTCGAGAAGGCGGCCTTCGATCCTTATCCCAAGGCCGGATTTCCAAGGACCGCATTCGAGTACGCCAAGATGGTCGAGCCTGAACTGGGCGTCCCTCCAAGGGTCGACCTCGGTGAATCGGTAGAAATCCCCATCTATGTCGATGGAGTTCAGAGGTATGGCGATCTTGGCGTTTCCTGTGATAATCCGACATTAATCGGCAAGGGCACCATGTCCGGATCGACGCTCCAGAGATACGAAGGTCAGACCGCTGATGGCGAACTGCTGCCCGATGTCGTTTGGGTGAGTTTCGGTCGCAACGGAGGTGTGTACGGCGATCAGGTTTACGGATCCGTGCAAATGATCGGCTACAATAAGAGGACGGGTGCGACGGCCTTCTTCGAGAGCAGCGATAAGATCGCGCCTTGGGTCCGTCTCGACGAAGGCACGCTTCGGATGCGCGGAGTCATGCCATGGATCGATGAGCCTGAGGAGTTCAACCGGGCGTTCGTTCCCCCCGGAAACACTCAGTGCGTTGCGTGCCATCAGGCCGACCCATTCATCACCGATTCGTTTATCAACGCAGCCAAAATCCCTGGCACTGAGAAAAACGTCGTCCCGATTCTCAACCAGGATTCCCCCTACTACGTCATCGGCGGTGAGAACTGGGACATGCGGACCATCCACATCGAAGGGAACGGCTGCTTCGACTGTCATCGCGTTGGCATGAGCACCGTCGAGTTATTTATGGGAAATGGTTGGGATCCTAACGAACATATGCCTCCGTTCGATCCCGGCAGCTTGGAGGAAGACTTTCGAGAACTGCTAGCTGCTTGGATCAAGGGCCCGGAACAGGTACCCGGTGCAGAATGGATCATTCCGCCGGCTCGTGGCCAGGGTCGGCAAGTTGTGGGGGACGACTATCCGTACAAAGCGGAATTCAATCAGCGTGGCAAGAAGTCGTTGAAGCCGGATCAATCGAAGGTGCTGCAGAAAGAGCGCTTGAAGAAGCCTCGACTGGACGACGCGATACGAAACTGACGCATGGTCGTCATCATTTCGGAGGACGCCCCCGACCTCTGCGATCGGGGGACTTGCCTGTGTGAGGCTCAGGCCGCGCCGATCTCGTTGTCTTCCTCGAGCGAATCCCACTCGTGCTCATGCATGACGGGATTGGTCAGACAACCGATCCCGTCGATCGTGGCCTCGACGTGGTCGCCGCTCCGGAGATAGGTCTCGCTGGCCGCACCGACGCCGGCCGGGGTTCCGGTCGCGATGATGTCGCCGGGCTCTAGGGTGACGAACTTCGAGAGGAACGCGATGATCGCGGCGACCGGGAAGATCATCTGACTGGTCTCGGCGTCCTGCTTAACGTCACCGTTGACGCTCAGGCGGAGCCGGAACCGCTGCGGATCGGGGACCGCATCGGCCGAGAGGACGCACGGACCGACCGGGCACGAACCGTCGTGCCACTTCCCGTGAAGCCAGTCGAAGAAGGCGTCGCGCGGGCGCTCGGTCCGATCCGGGTTGGGCTGGAACTTCCGATCCGAGACGTCGTTGATCACCGTGTAACCGGCCACATAGTCGAGCGCTTCGGATTCCTCGACGTGGCGGGCGACCCGGCCGATGACCACGCCCAGTTCGCACTCCCAATCGATGTGATCGGGCGAGACGGTCGGGAGCAGGATCGGATCGTGGGGGTGGTTCAGGGTCGTGGTTGGCGGCTTCATGAAGACGTAGGGGAAGGTCCGCTCCCGTTCGGCGACCGACCCGCCACGCTCGGCGACGTGTTTCGGGTAGTTGCCGGCCAACAGGAGGAGCTTGGGCGGGTCGGGGATCGGCGTGAGCAGCGCGACCTGATCGAGCGGCGTGGCCAGCTCGGCCCGCTCGTTTGCGGGCAACGCGTCGAGCCATTCGCCCAACAAACGCGCGGCGTGATGGGAGATCCCATCGGGCGGGAGCAGGTCGAGCAGGTCCTCGACCCGAGCCATGAGCAGCTCCACGCCCATCGTCTGACAATAGATCTCACAGGCCTGATCGACGGCCACCACCGACGTCTCGTCGTAGTAGCCGACCAGCGGTTCCTCCTCGCCGTGGACTTGGAAACGGCAGAGTCGCATGGGCGAGTCCCTTATCTGGGGTTGATGCAATGCGCCTCGACGAGCCTCCGCTCGCCGAAGCATTTCCGACGGCCAGACGTCGCCTCTTCGGATCCAGCATGGACCGATCGATGCGTCGTCCTTCGGCGCTGAATTACCAAACCCCGAACGATCTGACCAGGGCCTTCAACGGAATCGGCCCGATCACCCTGCCCTGCGAACCCGACCCGTCCTAAGCCGAACGTCGACGGACCCACCTGGAACTCGAGTGCTGCATGTTGGGAGAAATCTCGGGTGGCCGGGGAGCGTGGCGGAACGACCGGTTGGCAAAAAATTTACGAACTTCATTCATGCTCAAAATGTTTCGATCAATCGGCTTGTTGGCTCCGGTCGCAGCGATCGAATCGGAGAAATGACCCGACTGCCCGATCCGGCCCTCATGCCGAGATAATCCCATGAACGCTTCGCCGAGATCGCCTGATCCTACTTACAGGATGGTCTTCCCCGCGCGTTGACGGCGGGAGGCTTGGGGGCGAATCGTAACGATCGTCGAAGTCATCCGGGATGGGTATCGAGGCTCCCGATCGCGCGATCACCCGTCGCATCTGCCGCGCCATCCTGGCCGGCCAGCCGATGGACCAAGCCTGCGAGGACGCCGGCGTCGAGGCCCCGACCCTCCTGCGATGGATGCAGATCGGGCGAACCGCCGTGCTCGAAGGGATCGAAGATCCGCACGCCGCCTTCGTCCTGGCCTTCACCGACGCCCTCCGAGAAGCCCGTGAGGACGCCCAAGAGGGCGAGGATGTCGAGGATGTCGAGGACGACGAAGGTGACGAACCTGACGACATCCTCCAAGACGACGCGATCGCCACGGAACACAGCGAACCGGAACCTGCTACCACGTCGCGAACCCCTCGCGAACCGGATCGATCCTCCGTCGAAGATCCGTCGCCATGCCCATCCCTGGCCTGGATGGTCGTGGAGGAAGCGCCGATCGAGATCGTCATCGGCTCACGACCCGCCTGGGTCTATGAGACCGATCCCTCGCCGACTCCAACGTCTTCAAAGGCGTTCCTGCCCAACATCGGGCCTCGTGTTGATATCAGCAAGGCATCCGCTCCCGTTCCACCCAAGACAACCCAAAGGGTGGCTGGGGACTGCGAAGCAGACCCCGGGGCCGATGTCTCGAGGCCGACACCCGAAGGACTAGCGCACGCGACGGTCCCATCCGATCGTCTCGAGCCACCGATCCCGC
>CAZSSM010000157.1:0-8159 GCA_964609385.1 uncultured Planctomycetia bacterium | reverse complement strand
ATCATGAGCATCGCTTTCCATAGCCGGGGCGATCCCCAGAGATCGAATACCGTTCGTGAGGTCTGAACCCCGACCCCTGACGATTGGGATCGCGAGACATCAGGTGAATACTTCGAGATCGTCCGAGACGCTTAAAGCCAGCCAACCGGGGTTTCGACTACTCGCTCTAGACATCGACGGCACGTTGCTCGACGAGTCGGGTGTGATCCGCCCGGGGATGCCGACTGTCCTCCGTCAACTTCGCGATTCGGGCAACCGCGTCGTCCTCTGCACAGGTCGCTGTCACCGCAAGGCGCGGCCGATCGCCGAACAGTTGGAACTCAATCTGCCTTTGATCTGCAACTCCGGCGCGCTGATCAAGCATGGGCGGACTGGACGGACAATCTTTCGGGTCGACCTGCCGAACGAGACGCTCGAACGCGTCCTGACCATCTTCGATGCCTCTGGACGCGATTCAGTCAGCTTTCTCGATGACGAGGAGGCCGTGAGCCCTCGAGATTTCGTCGCCCCCTTGACGACTCGGGGATGCCCTTTGTTTGAAGAGTTTCTCACCCGGAACAGCGAGTTTGGCCTTCGAGACCATCGATGGCCCAGCCGACCAGATCCGCAGGCCAAGTTCCACCTCTGTGGGTTAGGCCCGCACCAAGAAATGCTCGTCCTAGCAGATCGCTTACAAGAAGCGCTGGGGGAAACCGTTCGGACCTTCGTCCAGCGAAGTCCGCGTTACCGAGGCCATCTCTGCGAGGTCGTCGACCAACGAGCCAGTAAATGGCACGCGATTCAGGTGCTCTGTCGATCCTGGGCCATTGACGAAGCATCGGTTATGGCCGTCGGCGATGACATGAACGATGAGCCGATGTTGGCCGGGGCCGGGCTCGGCGTCGCCATGCCACAGGCCCCCGCCCCTGTTACGGAGGCTGCCGACCAGATCCTCCCCGCGGGACCGGCCGACGCGCTGGCGCGTCTAATTGCGGAGCAGTTTGGGCTCGACGACACCGATGAATCGCCTGATCGAGCAATCGCTTGATCAGTCGGAGTTAAGTCACCCTCACGACCCCAACCAACAAATAACTAACGACATCTGGTGTCCTTCCTGATCGCAGGAGCTTGCGCGTGAGCTCGGACCACTCCCCACCGAACGACCCCCGCTCACCCACCTCCTCTAGACGACCCGACACTGACACCCCTCCAATTCAGCGCCATACCTCAACCGCAGAAGATCGTTCTCAACCCACCTGGGAATTCGTAGAGGGACACGATCGGAGTCTGACCAGAACCTGGCTTTTCGACGTCCGCGTCCGACGATATCGCTCGCGCGTCTCAGGCAAGGAGTCCGACCTCTTCGTGCTCCAGACTAACGACGGAGTCAGCGTGCTGGCCCTCACCCCGCGAGACGAGGTCGTGCTGGTCCGTCAATTCCGGCCCGGCTGCCATCGCGACTGCTTGGAATGCCCAGGCGGACTGGTTGACCTCGGCGAGGACCCAACCTTCGCCGGGATCCGCGAACTTCGCGAGGAGACTGGTTATGTCGGAGGCCACACCGAATCGCTTGGTCTGGTCTACGGCAACCCTGCCCTGCTGACGATGAAGACCCATCTTGTCGTTGTCCACGACGTTGAGCCGACCGGCCACCGTCAGCTCGACTCCGGCGAGGAAATCGTCGTCGAAGTTGTCCCTCGCAACGAAATTCCCAAACTCATCACCGACGGCGAGATCGTCCACGCGACCTCGATCGCCTGTCTCCTGCTTTGGAACAAGCAACTCTGACGCGGCCAAGACGAACTGAACAAGATGACAGCATTCCAAATTTACCTTGATCGGAACATTCCGTAGTGATCGAGCTATATTTGATATCTTTGAACTATTGCTACTTGGTCTCACTATTTCGAAATAAGATCACAATTGTGCTGAATTGATCGCATTCTTGCACTCATAAGAGTGCGCGCAGTTAGCTTTGGAAGCAAGAACCTAATAGAACATGAACGCAAATATGACTTTTCAAAAATTCCTCGATCTCGGATTGAGCATGGATTAGATTCGACCTCGGGCATGCGATCGTCATCCGACGCTGGCAGGCCACTCTTCGAGTTCATCCTTGCTCTCCCTGGATCGTCAGGAGACCACGCCATGAGACGCTCACGTCTCAACGACCAGGCTGTGCGCCGACGACGCACAAGTCATCGCCGCTCAAGTGTTCGCCCCGACATCACGATGCTCGAGCGTCGCACGCTGCTTTCGGCCGGATCATCCGGGTCTGGCCTGAATCTGTCCGATGACGTCGTTCGGACCAGCCACAGCGAGCCCGCCCTGTTCTTGCCCGACCAGTTGCTCTGCAACGACGAGATTGTCGGCGCCCCACCCCAGATCCATAGCGTCGCCCACCCCCAAGGAGGTAACGTTGAGCTCGTCGATGGCCTGGTCATCTTCACGCCGTCGGAAAGCAATGGTCATGACGGCGGCAGCGACCATTCCGGTCATAACGATGGGCATGGTGATTCCCATTCGGCCGCGTCATTCATGTACGCGATCATGGGAGCCGATGGGAGCCTCGCTATGGCGACGGTGACCGTCGAGATCGCCGAGATGGTCCACGGCCCTGGTGACGAGACTCGAGCCGCCGAGCACATGGCCCTCTTTGAACTGGTCGAACGACCCGAAGCGACCGCCATCTCGGTTCAGGACGGTCCGTGGTCCGATCCATCGACCTGGTATGCTGGTCAGGTCCCGACCGAAGGGGACCGTGTCCTGATCCATGCCACGACGGCGGTCTCCTACGATGTCCAGAGCGATACCCCTTTGGGCTGGCTACGCGTCGATGGCACGCTCGCGTTCCGCCCAGACGCCGACACACGGATGGTCGTTGAAACGATCGCGATCGAAACGGAAGGCACGCTCACTCTCGGTACCGAGTCGGCTCCGATCGCGCCAAACCGCGTCGCCGAGATCCTGATCGATACGACTGGTGGCCCGCTCGATCCGTCGAACGATCCCACGCTGGTCGGCCGCGGCTTCATCTCGCACGGCACAACGACGATCGTCGGTGCCACCAAAGCGCACATGACCTCTTTGATCGGCGACGCCCGCGCAGGCGACGCCTTCATCGATCTCGTTGGGACCGTCCCCGACGGCTGGCGGATCGGCGACACCCTGTTGTTGGTTGGCACGCACACCGACACCTCGCTGGAACCGGACCAGTACGACGAGGCCGACCGTAACAACGTCCGGTTCCATGATGAACTGCTCCGCGTCACCGAGTTCGGATCGATCGGCGACGCGACCCGAATTCGTTTCGAGAACGTGACCAACGCGGAAGCGATCCTCGAAGGGCGCACCACGTTGCTCTGGGACCACGTCCGACCCAACGGCGCCACCTTCGATGCCTCCGAGTTGACCATCCACGTGGCCAACCTGACGCGCAACGTGATCGTCCGGAGTTCCGATCCCGACGTTCCAACCCAAGAGCGTGGTCACTTTATGATCATGCACAATGTCGACGCTCAGGTTCAACATGCTCAATTCCGCGACCTCGGTCGGAGCGACAAGCGTCGAGTCGTCGACGACCCAGAGGCGATCAGTAATTTCGATGGGACGCCGGGGACCGGAACCAACCCGCGGGGTCATTACGGACTTCATCTGCACCGGCTCGGCGCTGACGACATCAACGGTCCGCGCGCGATGATCCTTGGCAACGTCGTCTGGGGGACGCCGGGTTGGGGGATCGTCCACCACGACAGCCACGCCGATCTGATCGAGAACGTTGTCTTCGATGTCGTCGGCGCCGGGATCGTCGCCGAGGAGGGTCACGAACTGGGGACCTGGACGCGCAACCTCACGGTCAAGATGACCGGCGACCTCGTCAACAACTTCGATGACGGGGCCTTCTTCCAGACCCTTCGAGGCCCACGGTTCGATCTGGGTTTCACCGGCAGCGGCTACTAGGTCCAAGGGGGCGGGCCGGGTATCCGAATGATCGACAACATCGCGGCCAGCAGCAACGGCACCGGCATCGATCTGGTCAGCACCACCGACGGCATCGCTTTGTTGAAGACCTTCGACCTCAACAACATCGCCGATCCGGTCGTCCGCCATCACTTCCTCGACGCCGGCTATTCCGAGGTGACCGTCAACAACCTGCCGATGCGTGGGATCGAAGGAATGCAGGTTTACAACAGCAATCGAGGAATCCACACTTGGCTCCACGCCCGTGACAGCGGAGATATGGAAGGTCGATTCACCTTCGGGACCCCGTTCTCGCACGAGTTCCGTTCGATAATCCGCGATACGACCGTCTGGAACGTCCAGAGTGGGATCCACAACTTCTACTCGACCCGGATCGACTACGAAGACTCCCTCGTCGTCGGCAACATCGAGGATCCGATTATCTTCCGCGGCTCGACCCAAGGCAACAACGCGCGGGGGATCGGCATCACCCACAACGCTGGCAACGCCAATTACATCCGCTTCAACGATATCCGCGTCGAGGGGTTCCAATACGGGTTCCAGATCTTCAACCCGCACAATAACACGATCGACGACGTGACACCGTACACGGTGAGCTCCTTGGCGAACGCGCGGTTCGCCCATGTCGACTACGCCTTCGCACCGAACGTCCGAGACCATCGCCGAACCTTCGATTACAGCGACCTGTTCGTCCTTGATGAGGCGTCGACGTTCGCCCAGTCGACTGGCTTCGTCAACATCGCACCAACCGCCTCATTCGACTTCGTCGACGGTGAAGGACTGTCGGTCGTACTCGATGCCGATACCTCGATCGACCCCGACCCGTCACCGTTGATCGACCCGGCCGTGCACGACGGCATCGCCGCCTACGCCTGGGATCTCGACGACGATGGCCGGTTCGACGACGCCTTCGGAGAACGGATCCTGATCAATCTCGAGGCCGGAACCCATTCGATCGGCCTGAAGGTCTGGGACGATCGGGGGGCGACCGGCACGATCACGCGCATGGTCACCTCGGGGCCCGACCCGACCGGGCCCCCCTTCCTCGATCCTCACTTCGATGAGCCCGGGCCCTTCGCCGGATCAGCGTACTCGACCTGGAGCGGTCGCCGCGAGGAGGGCTGGATCGCGCGTGAGGTCACCCGACACCCCGACGGCTTCGCCGAGATTGACAACGCCCCGTTCCAGTTCGGCGGCATCGGTCAACTGGTCCGCGATCAGCATGTCCGCCGAGGGGTCCAGACCTTCTCGTTCGACCTGCTCAACATCGATGCCTCTAATCGACGGACAAACAATCTAATCATCGACGTCTATGGGATCGATGGTCAATGGGGCGGCCGGATCGATGCGGACGATGACCCGTCCGCGCTGTTCGCCTCGCCCGATCCGGCCGTGACCTCGCTGCTCTACGTCGACCTCGGCCAGATGAGCCTCGACGACTGGACGACCTTCACCTACGATCTCGACCTCGGCTCAGATGGGTATAAATATCTTTTTTCCGCTTCCTGTTCCGCGGCTACGATCGGGCGGGCGGCGATTACGTGGCCATCGACAACATCGACTTGACCTCCCCCGACCCCACGACGCTCGTGGTCGAGGAGTTCTCACCGACCTCGAACGGGTTTGCGGTCCGGTTCAGCGAACCGATCGACGGCAATCGGATCAATCTCTATAGCCTCGACGCACCCGATCTCATCCTGCAAGACCCCGACGGTCCGGTGGACGGATCGTTGGTCCTTGCGCCCGACGATATGGGGTTTCGGTTCGTGGCCTCGGCGGTTGCACTGCCTGTGGGCGACTACACGTTGACGATCCGCAGCGGCGACGACGCGTTTAAGACTCTCGACGGCACCTGGCTCGATGGCGACTCCGTCTCCGGCGGCGACTTCCAGGCCACCTTCGACGTCGAAGACGCAGGGGACGTCGTCGAGCTGAGCCTCCCTCACGTCGTCCGAGGCCCCGGTCAATCGATCGAACTCCACATCGGCGTCTCCGGACTCCCGGTCCAGATCGGCGGGGCCGGAGGCGTCGACCGCGTCGCGTTCGAATTGGTCTACGATCCGTCCCTGTTGGTCATCGATGGCGCGGCCTTGGGCGAATCGGTCCCTGAGGATTGCTCTCTCGCGATCGACCTCGGAACGCCCGGCCGAATCCCGATCATCGTCGAGGGCACCTCGGGCTTAACTTCGGGGGTATTCGACCTGATTCGGCTCGACTCGCGGGTGTCCGAAGATGCGTTTCTGACAAGCAAACACGTTATCGACATTCAATTTCTCAATGTTGAGGAGGCGGGGCAAACAGTGATCGCCCGCGACGTCGACGCGATCCATATGGCCTCGTACATCGGCGACGCGTTCGTCGCCGATTCCAGCTACTCGATCCAGGATGTTGCCGACCTGATCGAGACCGTTCTCGGTAGTCCGCTGGTCGACTACCCCAACGTCGATCCCGTCCTTGTGGCCGACCTGAACGGCAATGGGGTCGTCGACCTCGACGACGCCACGACAATCCTCCAGGCATCGCTGGGGATCCCGATCTCCGGTCTCCCGCCTCGACCGGCCATCGAACCGCCGATCCCCAGTGGGCTCGACCCGTTGCTGGCGATCGGGACCGTGCAGGCCGAACCGGGCGAGACCGTCGCGGTTCCGTTGTTGTTGACCAATACCGATCGGGCCACCGTCGGCGTCCAGACGATCCAGACAGTCATCGAGTTCGACGCCCAGGCGGTCACGATCCGCGACGTGCAGCTTGGCGATCTCGGCCAAAACTATCGGATGTTCTGGCACGTCAATGTCGAGAAGGGTCTTCTCATCCTGGTCGGCTATCGTCGAGAACCGCTCGCGATGGCCCCCAATTTCGGCGGGGAGCTGGCCCACATCGAATTGTCGCTCTCCGACGCGCTGACCGTGGGCGATGAGGTCGTGTTGAACCTCCGCTCGAATGTGGCCACGCCGATGGGAACCATCGCGACGGGTCTAAATGGGAGCACGCTCGTGCTCATCCCCGCGCCGACGAACGCCTGGGACGATCCGATCGACGGCCGCATCGAGATCGTTGAGCACATCGTCAACGAATCACGGATGACCCAAGCCGATCCGACCGGCTTGTCGGTAAACGTTGGATCGGTCTCGTCTCTAGACTGGATCCTCAGACGGCTCGCCCTGCTCTCCGACGCCTGGGACGATTCGGGCTCGCTCGAGTTCCTCGACGACGACGAGAAAGGCTGATCGGTCGTCCCGGTCTCGACCCCTCGATGCTTGGCCTCGACGGCCAACCCCCGAAGCTCAAGAGCGAAATCGGTGGCTCTGCCGTTTTCTCGAGCAGACCACGAGTTTGGGTGGCTGGGGACGGGGCCGCTTTAGGGCCAGACCCCGAGAACCAGTCGGGAAGAAGGCTGACTATCCTGACGAAGAGTTGGCCGACTTGAGCCATCGATCCCGGGGTCGGCTCGCTTTGTTTCGCAGTCCCCAGCCACCCGTGCACGACGCAAAGTGGGGTTGAAGCCAAGAGCAACACCAAAGCAGCCTCATGAGCCAACCCCCGATCCCCATCAACGCGCCCGAAGGAATCCCGGTACAATGAGGTCATCGGACACGGAACGTTCAAGGGTTGGGCGCGGCTCATCGATATGGTCGGGGCATCCCGATCGGGTCGCGATGTCGGACCAGTTCGGACCGGAGGAGTGGCCGGTTGAGGGAGACTCGACGTTCGTCGGCCTTGGTGTTGAAGTCGACCCCGGTCTTCGAGACCAGCAGCCGCTTGGTACTCTACACTCGGGAGCATGGCCTGACGACAGCCTTGGCCAAGGGGGCGCGTCGGCTCAAGGGGCCGTTCCATTCCTCCCTTGACCTGTTGAGCTACTGCGATATCGTCTGGATCCATAAACCGTCCGGGGCGTTGGACCTGCTGACCGAAGCGTCGCAGATCGAGCGCTTCGAGGCGTTTCGTCGGCAGTTGTCCGCGTTGTATGCGGGCTACTACTTAGCCGAACTGCTGTTGGAACTGGCCGCCTCCGAGATTGCGCACCCCAAGCTGTTCGACGCGACCATCGTCACGCTTCGGCAATTGGGGGACCCAGCCTTGCGGCTCCAACGCGTCATTCGTTACGAGCTGGCCCTGCTCCGCGAGTTTGGGCTTATGCCGTAGCTGGAGCTTTGTGTCGGCTGCAATGCGCCAGTGAAGGACCTCGACGAAGCGTC
>CAZSSM010000156.1:0-8483 GCA_964609385.1 uncultured Planctomycetia bacterium | reverse complement strand
GCTCATGATACTCAGGTGAAGCGGCCCCGGCAAACGGAGAACGAACCGACCGACTTAACCCATCGTACCCAAGGCATTCGGTCAGTCGGCATCCTACTGAGGCGGTTGTATGAAGTGCGCGAGGGTCGATCAGTCGTGAGAGTCTACTCCGGACGACCCTTCCAGCAGCCGAGTTGAGTCGGCGAGAGGTTTCGAAAATGCGGCGATTTCCCTCAGAGTCCCAAACGCAGCAGGACCGCTTCGTACATCGGGCATCCTTGCCGGTCGGAATCCTGATGGCTTGGGTCATGGTCTTGGGTTGCTCGTCCGATTTGGATGACGATTTCCCGTCCAGTACGACGACCGTCAATGCGATTAAGGCCCCGTTTCTGGCTTTGATACTTCCTTCGTCGACGACTGAAGAGGCGATTCTCTGGAATCGCGTGTTCATGAGCCAGGCCACCTCGGGCAAACGCCTATACGTCGGCAACGTCTATTATCCCGATTCGTCCGACGAGTCCGTGACCCAGGCCGATCTGATCCGACGCGCCGTTCGCGAACGGAACCAAGGCCTTTTGGTCCTGCCAGACGATTCCGCAAAGATCGCCCCGGCGTTAGAGGAGGCGCGGGCCGAGGGGGTCGAGATTGTCTTGCTCGAACGCGAGGTGCCGACCGACGGCGAGCCGTTCGACCGCGTCGCTCACGGTCCGCTTGCAGAGATTTCTCGAGATCTAGTCGAGGCGGCATTGGAAGACTTGAAGGAATTGGAGATCACGAACGAGGGCCAACTGAAGGCCATGCTCGTCATGGATGCGGAATTTGATTCGGAGAGCCAAGCCCGCCGCGAAGCGATCACTACTGCGTTGAATGATCAGGAGGTCTCGATCACCCTTGAGTTCTTCTACGACAAGACGAAACGGCCCCCGAGCGAGCAGATCCGCGAGCAATTGGAGGCCCATCCGGAGGTCGCGATTGTCGTCGGTGGGAGTGATGATTCAATGTCCACGATCAGTAACTATCGTGTCGAGACCGACGGAGCTGACCGCTTTGTTGTCATCGGTTATTGCTGCCTGGAAGGCCGTGGTGAAGCGACGGTCCGAAACGGGTTCTCCGCCGGGATCGTGAACCGCCGGAGTCAGTATGTTCTCACCCGGGCGGTCGACACACTGTTGGTCCGGCTTGGAGCTGAGATCAAGACTTCTTTTGAGATGGGTCCCCTAGTCCTCGTCGAGCCGGCATTCCGAAGGCGTACCGGCGACCCGATCACTCAGCCGGCTTCACCTGAGCGAGGCCGTGGTCTCCTCCAAGGCATCAATAAATCTTTACCCCCTAGGAAAAATCAGTAATTCCTGATTAGAAGCTGCTGATAATTTCGCGCTATCATGACAAAAGCTATTCTGTTGTACTCTGCGAATGCGTTGGTTCCGAGGTCTACTCAAAAGCTGACTGTCTGTTAGGAGCTTTTACGATTCAGGATTCTGAAGTAGTCGGTTAGGGTGAGTCGAAACTCCGGCAAGAGCGGATTGACGAGCAATTCGTCGTTGGTGTCAAGGATTCGGACCGCGTCGGGCCGATCGTAGATATAGAATCGCTAACCGCTCGACGGTGGGCAGGACCAGCCAGACGGCCTGAGCACCGAAACGGAAATATTCCTCGACCTTAGAAATGTCTTCGGGTGTGGTATTAGTGGGGCTAATAATTTCAGCAGCCAGGCTAGGCATGACGTCCAGCGTGTAGTCGTCGGGGATCTCTCGATCGAAGGGCCAGCGGTTGTTGGCTACGAAAGCCACGTCAGCATGCGTTGGAGTTTGGTGGTGTGGTCAGGTAGGAAAAGCCCTTCAGAGGCAACGATCCCCAGTTAATTACGCTCGACATGAGAATCGAGAAGAGCAGTCAAGCGGACGGCGCGAAAGCCCATCGACGGCTTCTCCACGATAAGACCGTTGATGATCTCATAGGGTCCTTCGAGCTGAAGATGGAGTGGTTGCGCCGTAGTTCGCTCGACAGAGGGTGCTCGTGGCGGAGTAGCTGCGGGGGCGAGATCGTGGCCATGCCGTATTCTCCATCGAGGGCTTCGGACAAGGCCGATAGGACATCGGCCTTGTCCGAAGTGTTGGGGCAGTCTGTTCTGTCGTGGAGGTGAGGAGACGTAATCGGACGGAGGCAGCCTCAGGCCGGGCTGGAATCAGTGTGTCGCGTAGGCCCCGGCGGCGCGTCGGCCACAGACGCTCTCTGGGAACAGATGCGCTTGGTCGATCCGGCCCTCGTCATCGAAGGCTAGCGGTTTGAAGGGACCGTCGAGGATCAAGTGCTCTTGGGTTTGCACCTCGTCTGCCATCGCCCGGGAAACATAGAGTCGCTTGAGTTCTAGGGTGTTGGGAATGACCACCATCCGGACCTCGTCCGCGTTGATGCGCCAGCAGGTTTCGGCGGCGACTTCCAAGGCCTCGCGATCGCTAGGCAGAGTGATTGGGATCCGCGCCCGCTCCAAGAAGCAGGAGGTCAAGATATTGGTGAGGAATGGACCGGCGTTCATCTGACCGACTAGCCGCTCAGTCGTCAAATCAGCGAACCCGACGCCCACGATATTACCGTGACTCTCAGCCGAGACGTCCAGGGCGACCAGGCGTGTGACCCGAGGTCGATCGAAGTCAGGCTGCGTCTCAACCATCAGGCGGCCGATAACGTTGGGGTCCATACCAGCGCCTGAGTAGTTCTTGCCGATCTCTCCGACGACCAGCACATCGATCTGATCGAAAGGCAAACGCCCCATGAGCTGTCGCGCCTTCTCCAGCAGCATCGGCTCGTCCTCAAGGATCCGCTCGGGCTCCAGAGCGTGAATCTCGGCCGGCTGGTCATCAGCGTTCTCCAGGACGGCCAAGCCGAGGACGAAGGGCGTGTGCTCAAGGAGGTGCGCTCCGACCGACGGGAGCACCTCGATCATGCCGCGGAGGCCGAGCTTGTGGACCTGGCTTGCCCCACGCTCTTTGCCCAGCCCGATGACGAGCATCTTAAGGATCCCTGACTCGTGCCGACCCCGGAAGTCGGTGTGCGGCTTGACCCGGTTCAACAGCACGATGCCATCGGCCTGAAGCGCATTACGGTCAAAGTAGATTGGTAAGCCGACCGTATTGGTGCCGAGCACTTCGACGTTCATGTCAGTCCGGACCTCAACGCCCATGGCCGCAGCCGTGATCCCATAATCGGCCAGCAGATCACGCTGCCCATCGGCTGTAGCGCCACCATGGCTACCCATCGCAGCGACGATGAAAGGGCGATAGCTCATCTCTTGGAGCGTATCGATAGCGGCGCGGACAAGGACGGGGATCGCTGTGATCCCCCGACTGCCGACGCCCAAAGCGATCGAACCACCCTTGGGGACTCGTTCGGCCAGTCGACTGGAGAGGATTTGCTGCCGGATCGTTGCGGCCGGATCGTCCAACCGCGGCTGAGGGATGGTTTGAAGGACCGGCGCGAGAGGCGGTAGAGAAGTGCTCATGGGACGTCCGGGGTCTTGTGGATCGGGTGGAGAAACCTGATAACGCATAGGAACGGTTCACCGCCGCCCGATCCGATCTCGGTCTACCGCTCGTTCGCGACACTCGTACGTCATCGAAGGACGACGTAAGGATGTTGCGAGAGAACCGGTCATTACGGAGCAGCCCAAAGGCCGCGTTGCCAACGCGATTCTGAATTAGCGAACGCGCTCGGTGACACCCGAACCAAAGACCGGAGCGTACGGGGTGAACCCAAGTCCAGGGCCGTAAACGCCGAACGGGACGGTCACGAACCCCGAGCCGGTGTACCGTGCATCATAAGGCGAGTAGAAGATCGAGTAACTCCCTTCGCCGGGAGTTGTCGTAGCCGGGTTCGACGCGGCGCCAGGCTCATAGGAAGACAGCGACTCCATACGCCGATACGGTTTGAGGCCGAAACCGTAGGCGATTCCGCCGAATGGCGATGGGAACTGCGAATAGGTCCGCGGCACACCGTAGCTGGGCGATCCGTAGGCGGTTCCATACAGGCCCGGCGCGACATAGAAGCGACTGATCGGAGCGTTGGCGGTCATCAGGTCGATGTCCGAGCCGCTTGTTGACGGACCGAACATGCTAGCCATCGCGAACACGGTGGTAAGCACGACGCTTCGGAGCAGATGAGGCATGGAAATGCTCCTCGGGACGAGGACTCCTCTGGAAAACCGGAATCGCCGCCGGTTTGGGACTGATCCCGTCTTCCCGAGCGGCTCGTGTGCTGAAGTCTAACCGGGTTCCGCGCCCCGAGTTGAGGCGGGTGGCTCGTCCGAGATAGCGGGTGTCGGGCCGTGCCGTTCACGACGAGATTGCCGATCCGCGATGCTTCGGGGATCTCAGCTCACTTGACCTTCGAACCGGAGAGACACTCTGGGTCGTCGGGCGTCAGCACGACCACCTTCTCGGCCGAGGAGGCCGCCAGCAGCATTCCGTTGGATTCTTCGCCGCGGATGACGGCTGGCTTGAGGTTGTTGATGATCACGATCTTCTTGCCGACCAACGATTCGGGTGTGTAGTGCAGCTTGATCCCGGCGACGATCTGCTTCTGGACCTCGCCCACCTTCAGGCTCAGGAGTAGGAGTTTGTCGGCGTTGGGATGCGGGCGGGCCTCGAGGATCTCAGCAATCCGCAGATCGAGCTTGGCGAAGTCGTCATAGCTAACCGTCGGCGTTTCGTCGGGTTTGGTCGCCGTCGGCGGATCGCTCGATGTCGGCGTGGGGGTCGACTCGGACATGGGGGAGTAGGCCTCGTGGTTGACGGCGGAGTCGGCGGATCAGGTTGGTTCAGGTGCCCGAGGGATCGTGGCATTTTTTAGATCGCATCTCGGGTTGGCCGACGAGACTCGATCGTAACGGGACCAGACCCGAGGGTCAAAACCGAGCCCAAGCGACCCAAAGCCGAGAACGCCGAGAACACAGGGGTCCGATCATGCTCTTCGGATGCGGCCCAGCGTGCGGATCAAGGCGCTTCCGAGTTCCCTGGTGACCGACCAAGCCATCACGAACGGCGTCGTCGGGTGCTTGAAGATTGTGGGGGTATTTTTCTCAAAGAGGAAGTGGCCGGTGAACATCGCCCCGTAGCCACTGAGGAACAGTCCGATCGCCCAGAACGGTCGGAAGGGCAACAGGAACAGCGATGCTCCGACCAACGGCCAGCCTACCCATACATGCAGGACATGGTTAATCGGGTGTTGGTGGTCCTTGCGGTACCGGGCCACGATGCGATCGAACCACGAGGAGGTGACGGTCGATGAGGGACGTTGTATTGCGGATTGGGACACGGGCGGACCTCGAAGAGTTCGGGAAGGACGCGAAGCGGGATCCGGTTCGACGCGATCGTCTAACCGTCACATTAAGCGCGCAGGCTAACCCAGACGGCCGATCGCGTCAGGTCCGATTTGTCGGCTCGTTGCGACAGTAATGATTCCGGACCTGTTTTATCGTGTCGACCGAGCCGCGTGATCGCCAAAAAGGGGCTTGCGGGCGATTGAAATCGATCGTGCGGCTCCGAGCCAATCTTCCATGGGACCCGACGAACATATCCCGGATAGCCGATCGCGAGGGCGACGGCAGGCAGATTGAACTGGGTCGTTGGACGATCGCGCAGCGGCCCCAACGCGTTGCGGGGGAGCCTTGAACATGGGGCCTATCCGAGAACCAGAAGGTGCTGTGACGATCTTTGTGTTGGGACTTTTGGGGCTGCTGATGTGTCAAGTGTTGGGCGTCATCGCTTGGATTCAGGGCAACGAATACAAGCAGCGTTGTCGCGAACTCGGTGTCCGACCCGACAGCTTGACCGAAGCCGGTTGGGTCCTCGGGATCATCGCCACTTTGATTCTCGTTGGGGCCCTGTTGCTGACGATGCTCGCAGTGATTGTAGGAGTATTCGCATCCTTGTAATTCGAGAATGTTGACATCGACGCGATGACATCCCATGGCGAGCCGATCGCAACGAGTCGGGTTCTTGCCCTCCAGGCTCGGCGGGCGTACGCTCGACGATCAGTAGCGACCGATCGACGCATGACGCGTAGTGAGCTAGGGGTGAGCGGTGATGAGGGTTCCGGGACGGTTCATACTGGTCGGCGGGATCTTCCTACTCACGGTCCTGCTCTACGTCGACCGGATCTGTATCTCGGCGGCCAAAGAACCGATCGCCGAGGACCTCGCACTGTCCGATACGCAGCTCGGCTGGATCTTCTCAGCGTTCTCGCTGGGCTACGCGTTGTGCCAGACTCCGGCAGGCTGGCTGTCTGACCGTTTCGGCCCGCGGCGGATCCTGACTGCCGTAGTGATCTTCTGGTCGATGTTCACCGGTTTGACCGGTCTGGCCCGCCATTTCGTCAGCTTGTTTCTCGCGCGGTTGCTCTTCGGAGCCGGCGAGGCGGGCGCGTTCCCCGGCATCGCGCGGGCCACCTTCTCTTGGATCCCGATGCGTGAGCGGGGCCTCGTCCAAGGAATCGGCTTCTCGGGTTCGCGGCTGGGTGCCGCCTTTGCATTGCCTGTGATCACCCTGATGATCGCACAGGTCGGGTGGCGAATCAGCTTCGGGATCCTGATGGTAACCGGACTGGTCTGGGCTCTGCTCTGGTACTTACTCTTCCGCGATGATCCCAGCGAGGTCGACCGGCTCGATCCGGACGAACGCGCCATGATCCTCGAGCAGCGCCAAGATGGACCCTCCGGCTCGGGTGGTCAAAAGCCAAACGAACTAAATCTTGGGAGTTTGGTACGGTCGCCGAACATGTGGCTATTGTCGGCTCAATACTTCTGTAGCAATTTTACCTTCTTCTTCTGTTTGACCTGGCTGCTGCCCAAGCTTCGAACCGATCACCCGGATCTCGACCCAGCGGTGATCAGCATCTATGCAGCGATTCCGCTGATCTGTGGCGCATTGGGGAACTGGTCCAGCGGCCTGCTGATCGATCGCCTCTATGCCTCGGGTCGTTGGGTCGCCTCGCGACGGATCACGGCGATTGCTGGGTTTATGCTGGCCACCGTTGGAGCCTTCGGCTACACACTAGCCGATGGGATCGTGGCGGAAACCGCCTGGTTGAGCCTGGCGATCTTCGGGGCCGACATGACTTTGGCTCCCTCCTGGTCGACCTCCATCGACATCGGACGTCAGCATGCTGGGGTCGTCTCGGGTACAATGAACATGGCCGGCAACATTGGAGCCTTCCTAACCTCCCTGGCCTTTCCCTATCTGGCTGAATGGGCGGAGCAATCCGGTGACTCCAGTGGTGCAAACAATATCTATTTCTATCTGGCAGCAGGATTGAATCTATTAGCAGTATTTGTCTGGCTCAACATCGACCCGAAGCGTCCCCTGGTCGATTCGAAACCCTCTACGGAGGTGGATTTATGATCCCCTTGCGCGGACTTTGCATTGGAGCGGGTTACTTTAGCAGGTTCCACCTCGATGCTTGGAATCGCTTGGAAGGGGTAACGTGTGTCGGCGTCTGTGATCTCGACATCGATCGGGCCCAAGCCGCCGCCAAGTCACACGACATCGACCGTTGGTTCGACGATCCGGCGCGGGCATTGGACGAACTACGGCCCGACTTCGCCGATCTCATCACACCTCCTGAGACCCATCTCGATCTGATTCAACGGGCTGCCGAACGCTCCGTCCCGATCATCTGCCAGAAGCCCTTGGCCCCCGACCTCCCAACATCGCAGCGGATCGTCGAGATTTGCCAGAAGGCCAATGTCCGGCTGATGGTCCACGAGAACTTCCGATTCCAGCCCTGGCACCGCGAGATAAAACGCCTGCTCGAGGACGGGGTGATCGGTGAACTCCACACGCTTTCCGTCCGGACCCGGTTGGGTGACGGTTGGGGTGCGGAGGCCTACCTCGATCGCCAGCCCTACTTTCGGACGATGGAGCGGCTCTTGATCTTTGAGACCGGCGTCCACTTCCTCGATACGTTCCGATACCTAGGCGGCGAGATCACCGACGTTTACGCCAAGCTAAGGCGGCTGAATCCGGCGATCGTTGGCGAAGATGCCGCGACCCTTCAGGTCACCTTCCGCTCGGGGGCGATCGCCATGTGGGATGCCAACCGCTACAACGAGTCGACCTCGGAGCACGACGATCCTCGCTACACCTTCGGGACCTTTCTGCTCGAGGGTACACACGGCTCGATCTCCCTGGGACTCGACGGGCAGTTGACGATCAAGCCCCTGGGCGAGCGCGCCTCGACCCACCCTGCAGGACCCCGAGGTCGCTCCACATGGCGTAAAGGATCCGCCGCTGGACGGGTTTGAGCCCGTCGCGTACGTCGGGCAAGGCGCGCGAGGTGATCACGCTGAGGGCGTAGTTGAGGTACCTCGTTCGCGTGGCCTCGGCCGAGGCGACCGGCGCGATGACCCCGTGGCTGGCCGGTGCCTGTCCACGGCCCTGGGTCGAACGGGTCCGGGCCCCACCTCTCTTGGCTCGCTTGGCCATCCTGTCCCCTTCTTCCGGTCGAGCACA
>CAZSSM010000155.1:0-8743 GCA_964609385.1 uncultured Planctomycetia bacterium | reverse complement strand
GAATCACCCTAACCGCCCCATTCGGGACATTTTCCCTATCAGAAAATCGGGAAGGACCTCGGCCCACTCCGAGTCGTCTCGGCACGGCAACAAAGGTGCCCTGGATGAAAGCCCGGGCCGAAGAAGCGTAAGAGATACCTGGGCAACGACGTCAGCCATGGTGCGAACCCGGCCTGGTTACCCCAAGACCCTCCGACGTTTCCATCTGAACCGTTCCTGAAATCAAGGCACCCCTCCGTAGGCGAGTCCGAGGAGTTCCCGGCGATGATCCTGATGCGATCTGAGGCCGTGTTGGCTAGCCTGGTCCGAGGACACTCCCTGATCCCAGGGAGAAGGTCCCGAGGTTGGCCAGGATCGGGAGCGTTGCCGATGGTGACCGGATCGGGGGCGGGTCGAGACGACTCGGAGTGGATCGCGGACTTGCGCAGTGACGGTGAGGTCCAAGAACAGGCCCTGGCCGACCTCCGCGCGGCCTTGCTACGGGGTCTCCGTCGGGCCCTCCATCAGGAACGTGGGATCGATGCGGCGTTTCTGGAGGACACCGTCCAAGAGGCCTTGGTTCGAATCGTCGATCGGCTCGACCAATACGCCGGCCGGAGCCGATTCCTGACCTGGGCGATGGCCGTGGCGGTCCGATTGGCCCTCAGCGAACTCCGGCGCCTCTACTGGCATGACGTCTCGCTCGACCAGATGGCCGCCAACCGCGACGCGCCTCGTGACGAGTTGGCCGTCTCCGATCAGGCCGGGCCCGACCAGCAGATCGAGCGCCGGTCGATCTTGGAGGACCTCCGCCGCGCCATCCAGAACGACCTGACCGATCGGCAACGCACCGCGCTGATGGCCGACCTAGAAGGCCAGTCGACCTCCCAGATCGCCGAGGCCCTCAAGGTGACCCGCAACGCCCTCTACAAGCTGCTCTACGACGCCCGACGTAAGCTCAAGCAGTCCCTTGAGGCGGCCGGATACACCGCCGCCGACATCGAATCGGCCTTCTGAGTCGGGACCCGTCCTCGAACGTCGGAACGGCCCGACGCGAGCCGATCCCGTAGTCCTCTTTCACCTCTGGACCCTCTCTTCGAGGACCCTCGGTCCCCAAAACGTCCGACGCCTGGGAGTTCCCTGCCATGTCCATGCCCGTGCTCAGCGACCACGCGATCCGTTCGCTGTTGCAAACGGTCCACCACACGCCGCCGGCCGACTACTCCTGTGGTTACTGCGAAAACGCCATCGCCTCCTTCGCCGAGAGTACCCTCCGCGACATGACTCAGGCTGAGGCCCTGGTGACCATCGAGGAGCACCTCCAGGTCTGCTTGGAATGCCGCTTCTGCTTCGAGGCTCTCCGCGACGCTGTGCGCGAGTTGGAAGACGACCCCGATAACGAGCTGACACGCTAAAGGCCACGAAGGGCTCGACAGCGACGATCGCCCGACCGGATCGGGATTGTCCGGACCCCACCTCCACGTTCAACCGAACGGTTACGACGCGACACGAACCAGCTCGAGACGGTGCCTCAGGCGGCCTTTGATGAACCGCTCAGGATCGCTGTACGCGCGGAGTTCCATTCCTCTGGAACTCGGGCAATGATCCGTCTATGCGCGTTGCGGGGGATCCGCTAGGTTCGGCCGCAACCATCGGATCGGGTCACGCGGACGGTCCCGGGCTCGGTCACCGACCGGGCGATCGCCCCGACGGCGGGCCTGCGGGGGCGGGCCACCCCGTCTTGGCGACGGCCGATCGGTTCGGTAAGGACACCCCAGTCCCGGCAAAGGGAGGCGCACCGGATGCGGCGCATCGCGATCTTGAACCAGAAGGGTGGCGTCGGCAAAACCACCTCGACCGTCAACCTGGCCGCGGCCCTGGCCGCCGAGGGCCATCGGACCCTCGTCCTGGACCTCGACCCTCAGGCCCACGCGACGCTCCACCTCGGACTGCTGCCTGGCCGGTCCGGGCCGTCGCTCTATGACGTGCTCACCCAAGGTATGGACCTGACCGAGATCCTCCGTGAGGTCGGAGACAACCTCGTCGTCGGTGGCAGCCACATCGACCTGGCCGCCGCCGAGGTCGAGTTGATCGGCACCGTCGGGCGCGAGGTCATCCTCCGCGACCAGCTCAACGCCCTGCCCGACGACCAGAAGTTCGACTACGTCGTCATCGACTGTCCGCCCTCACTAGGCATCCTCACGCTCAACGCCCTCTGCGCTGCGCAGGAAGTGATCATCCCTTTGCAAGCACACTTCCTGGCCCTGCACGGCCTCTCCAAGCTGTTGGAGACGGTCAACCTCGTCTCGAAGCGCGTCAACCGCGACCTGAAGGTCGGTGGTGTGTTGCTCTGCCTGTTCGACTCCGGGACCCGCCTGGGCGCGGAGGTTGTCGAGGACCTCGAGACCTTCTTCGAGTCGGGCCGACACGCCAAAGCCCCTTGGGCCGACGCCCAGATCTTCCGGACCCGGATCCGGCGCAACATCCGACTGGCCGAGTGCCCCAGCTTCGGCCAATCGATCTTCCAGTACCGGCCCAACAGCCGGGGCGCTTTCGACTACGCCTCGCTGGCCTCCGAAGTCCTCGGCAACGACCCCGACCCGTTCTGGCAGAACGCTGACGCTCGAGGCAACTCCAACGTCTCCGAGGACGTCGACGCCGATGCCGAGGCGACCGTCGCCACTGCCAATGCCAGCAACGGGCACGGACCTCACACCGACCACAATGGATCCGGACCCCACATCCGTAACGCTGTTGTCGCCGCCGAGATCCAAGCGGCCAGCAACAAATAATCGCATGAGCTAATAAGACTTATTGGCCTATGGGGCGAAATCGATAGCTCTGCCCTTTCTCGGACAATCTACGGGTTCGGGTGGCTGGGGACTGGCCCGCTTGGGGGCCAGACCCCGGGGACAACCCGGGGGAGTGGGACTAGCGTTGGGACGAGGAGTGGGCCGACTCGAGCCATCAATCCCGGGGTCTGCTCGCGACGCTCGCAGTCCCCAGCCACCCGGGCACGGCGGTGGGTGGGTTGGGGCCAAAAGCCACAACAACGCGGACTCATGAGCCAAGCTTATTTGGTGGCTGTGCTCCTCGCTCTCACTGGGCGTTGGCACTGCCGCCAAAGCGAATCGGACCTCGCCAACAATTCTGCTCCTAAGCCAATGACAGTCCCTTCACCCCGAGAGGCGCCCGTGCTCTGGGTCGGCATCGACGAGGCGGGATACGGGCCCAACCTCGGCCCCTTGGTCATGACCGCGGTCGCGGCACGGACGCCCGACGCGCAGCGTCCCGACCTCTGGGCCGATCCGCCGGGCCATATTCGACGTGCTGGCGGCCCGCCCGACGCGCTCTGGGTCGACGACTCCAAGGCCATCACCAAGGACCGTCGAGGGCGCGCCCGACTCGAGTTGGCCCTGATCCGGGCCTTGGAGGCGCTCGGCAACCCGAATCCTTCGACGCTCGGTTTGGTCCTTGAAGCGCTCGGCTCGTCGACGGCCCTCAGCGAACTCGGGCGCTGGACCGAAGACACCGATCCCCCCTTCCCGACCGCAGACGTCGCATCGCTGGAGTCTCAGGCGTCGACGAGCTATCCGTTCGACGGACACTCCTGGACGCTTTATTACGTCCACTCGATCGTGCTTGGTCCCGAGCGATTCAATGGGCTGCTCGACCAGCACCGGAACAAGGCGAAGGTCCACGGCGACGTGTTCCGAAGTCTGCTCCGCGACGTCTGGGAGTCGACGACCGACTCTCTCGTCTCGGTCCAGTCCGATAAGCATGGCGCCCGGAACACCTACTATGACCTGCTGGTCGAGACCTTCTCCGATGTCTGGATCGAGCGCGGAGTCGAGGGCCGCGACCTGAGCGCGTACGCCCTCGACTTGGACGGCCGACGCTTGACGATCCAGTTCCGACCCCGCGCCGATGCCGACGACGGGCTCGTCGCGTTGGCCTCGATGATCAGCAAGGCTCTCCGCGAAGCCTGGATGGACGCCTTCAACGCCTGTTGGCAACGCCTCGCCAAGGCCCTCGACCCGCCCATCATCCTCAAGCCCACCGCCGGCTACCCCACCGACGCCCGCCGCTTCCGTGCTGACCTCGAAGCCCACGGCCTCGATGCCCGACACCCTTTTCCCACCTGGTGGCGCACGAAATAAATCGGCCATTGCAAGGAACGCGCATATTTTGAAAAACCTACAACACGATCGGTTGACCCGCAGCGCTCCGCGAACTCGCTACGACACGCACTGCGGCGGCTCCGCCACGCCGCTGTGACGGTCTCCGCTCATACGCTGCGCTTGACCTGCCCATGGCTAACGGCACCTATTCCGGCTCCGCCGGAACCGGGCCGCGGCTCAGGAACTCGACACAGCGAAAGCCCTGGTAGTCGAGCCGGAGCGACGGGTGCCTGAGGCCCCGACAGGCGGCCCGCACGTACCTAGCGACGTAGACCCACGACCCACCCCGGAGGACACGGGGGGCGGACGCTGTGTCAGACGGAACGGGATCCGAGTAACTGTCACGCCACGGGTCTGAACACCATTCCCAAACGTTCCCAAACATATCGTAAAGACCCCAAGCGTTCGGTTGTTTCAATCCCACCGGATGGGTCTTGCCATCGCTGTTCTTCACATACCAAGCAATCTCATCGAGACTCGACTCATATCGTGGACCCTTCGTACCAGCACGACACGCGTACTCCCAGTGCTTCTCGCTCGGAAGTGCAAGCTCTAAACCTGCAACACGCCCATTGATCTTAGCTACAAACTCTTGAACGTCATCCCAACTCACGTTCTCAACGGGAAGAGCCGCGCCCTTAAATTTGCTCTGGTTGCTCTCCTTGCCCATCACCGCCTCCCACAACGACTGAGAACACTCCGTCTCGAACAACCAAAAACCCGATGCGATCATCTCCTCGTGCTGAGGCCCTTCCCCCTTTTCTGGGAACTTCTCATACTCAGGGGAGCCCATCTTAAAACGCCCCGGAGGAATCCAACGTAATCGCTGACGAACGCCATCCACCTCAAAAGCTGCCCAAGATCCATACTCGTCTTGGCCCCAAGCCACTGCCCACGTGGGAGCCCAATCCGGTCGAGAGACTTCTCCCTTGGGATTAAATGGCAGTTGTAGAAGATCCTCTGTGTTAAATGGATTGATCAGCGACCGCCAAACGATAACGTACACTATTAACACCAGTGCAACTAACCATGCAACCAACAAGAGATATCGACAAATCTTCTGCGAACGGTCTTCGCGTAACTTGACAATTGCTCCACGCGGGGGGCGAGAAGGTCTCACAGATTCGGACCGAGTAGAAACGATCGCCGGATCAAACGCGGTTTTGTCTTCGAGCTTCACTTGACCGCCTCGTGAAAGACTGACCATGGGACCGCGTTTGGGTCGAGTCACTTTCGACTGATCGGTCAGATGTCGATAGAGGTTCTCATAGCCAGGGTCGCTCAAATCGAATCCCGCAAGCCGATATCGATTATGATCACGGACCGAGTCCGGGACGAACGAATCCTGGGTTTCCTCGAGCAGGATCGGAATGTACTTCTGTTTGGGAGTACTGTCATTGTAGAGAGCATTCTGGATCAGAGACCCCTCCCACTTGACCCCAAGCCCCTCCCCAAGGCGCGCCTGATGTTCGACGCGCTGGTAATAGATCTCCGTGCAGATCATCAGCACGAAATCGGCTTCGCGAAGACCATGCCTCATCCAAAGGTTCCAGCCGATCGCCGGAGTCGGCTCGTACTGATCGAAGATCGTCTCGAGCCCATTACGCTCCAGCTGATCCGCAAGGGCGAGCACACGCCCTCCATGAGCCTCGCTATCGTGGCTGTAGCTAATAAAGACTTTCGGAGGTGCCTGCAACATCGCCGCCTTATCCTCGACGTAAACTGCTTGAGAGCATCTGATCTTCTTGAAAAGACCATTCATCAGATTCATATTAGCTGGAATCTTCAATCACTGTATAGGAAGGATGACGACTCGAGGTTCCGGACCGAGGTGGGTCGGTATCGGATGGCGGTTCATGAGACCAAACGAATGCTGCTGTCCCGGTTGACCACCCAGAGCACCATCGCTGGGTGGATGTAATTTGCACAAGTAAGCAACCTTTCGAGACGATTTCGGCAATAACCCGTCCACCTGATGAGTCACCCCACTGGATCGGGGACAGGGATGGAGTTGTGTCGGCAACCGATCTCTCCTCAGGAGTTCTGGACGGCCTGGTGTGGTCTCGGGCCTGGCGATCGGGTCTTGGGAGGTTTAGAGTCGCTGGGGTCGAGGCCTTGGCGCGGAGGGTGCCGGGCGTTCGGGGAATTCGATCGGATTCGGGAGGTGCTTCGTGGGGATCTCGGAGGAGCGGGGACGGCAGAATTCGGTGCCGGAGCCGACGACGGAAGCCTTGAGTCCGAGTCGGCGTCGATTCTTGCAGGCGGCAGCGCTGGGCGCGGCGGGTTTCGGGCTGGTCGCGGTCAATCCGCGATCGCGGGTGGCCAAGGCATCGGCGCGGGGGGATCTGACCGTCACGCGGATCGAGCGGATGACGGTCAAGCTGAGCTTCCGCGAGATCCCGGCCAAGATCATGGCGCGCGAGCTGCCGCACTGGATCTACAGCGAGATCATCGAGGTCGAGCTGGCCTCCGGTCAGTTGGGGCACGGCGAGACGCTGCTCTACTACACCTTCGGCGTGCCCGACGACAACGACGTGGCGCGGGTGCAAGGCCGGAACGCTGCCGAGGTGATGTGGGACGACTCGCTGGGCGCCGGGCTGCAAATGGCCCTCTTCGATGCCGTGGCGCGTGCCATCGACGTGCCGATCCATAACCTGCTCGGCAACCAGGTCCACGAGACGACGCCGGTGGGTTGGTGGAACATCGACATGCCGCCGGAGGACTGGGTCGCCGAGTGCCAGACGGCGATCGACCAGGGCTACAAGGCGCTCAAGACCAAGGGGCGTCCCTGGTTCGACAACTACGCGCAGGTCGAGGCGATCCGAGGGACGATCCCCGATTGGTTCAAGGTCGGCATCGACTTCAACGACTGTCTGCTCGATGCCGAGCGCGGAATCCCCGTGCTCCGCGAACTGGCTCAGGCGCCCCAGGTCGGCATCTTCGAAACGCCGATCCCCCAACGCGACCTGGAGGGCAACGTCGCGATCACCGATGCGATCGAGACGCCGATCGCGCTCCACTACGGGACGCCCCCACCGGTCGACGTGATCAAGTATAACGCCTGCGACGGCTATGTGATCGGTGGAGGCGCGAGCCGGGTCATGCGTCAAGGGACCGAGGCGGCCCTGGCGGACCGTCGGTTCTGGCTCCAGATCGTCGGGTCGAGCGTGACCGCGGCGTGGTCGTTGCACTTCGGCAGTGTCCTCGAGAAAGCCGCTTGGCCGGCGGTCAACTGCCATCAGCTCTTCAACGAGACGCTGCTCGACCGGCCAATCGTGGTCGAGGACGGCCGGTCACAGGTGCCGACTGGTCCCGGCCTGGGCTTCGAGATCGACATGGATCTGGTCCGTCGGCTCCAGATCGACAAGCCCACCCAGCGTCCCGATCCGCCCCGCCTGATCGTCTCGCGGTGGCCGGACGGGCCGACGATTTACACGGCCAACAACGGTCGGGTCAACTTCATGCTGACCGAAGGGATGCGCGGAACGTACCCGTACTTCCGACGCGGGGTGACCACCGAACTCGCCCCCAACGACGGCTCGGAGCGCTGGCAGGCCCTCTACGAGAAGGCCCGTCGCGACGGACCTGTCGTCGTTAACGAGTGAGCTATCATTGACGTCGCATGCATTCGGAATGCGTTTCACCTCCAGAGATCCATCAACCCAAGGAGTCCGACGATGTCGATTATGATCAAAGGAGTTTCCGCCACCCTCGTCCTGGCGTTGCCGTTGGCCGTCGCGGCGGTTCAAAAGCAGATCGGGTTCAAGGACACGCCGATCATCCCGGGGACACCGTACCACGTGCACGACGGGGATCGTCCGCAACCACCGGTGATCGACCCGGGCAGTTCGAGCACGCAGGAGCAGCCCGGCCGCGCGCCGTCGGACGCGGTCGTGCTGTTCGACGGGACGGACCTGTCGCACTGGAAGGCCGCGCGGGGCGGTGGCCCGGCCGACTGGATTATCGAAGACGGCGCGATGGTGGTCCGACCGCGCTCCGGCTCGATCCTATCGACCGACCAGTTCGGCGATTGTCAACTGCACCTGGAGTTCGCCACGCCCGAGGAAGTGAGCGGTTCCAGCCAAGGTCGAGGTAACAGCGGCGTGATGTTCTTCGGACGCTATGAGATCCAGATCCTCGACAGCTTTGAGAACATCACTTATCCCGATGGCCAGGCCTCGGCGATCTACGGCCAGTTCCCGCCGCTGGTCAACGCGTCGAAGGGCCCCGGGCAATGGCAGAGCTACGACATCCTGTTCACCGCGCCTCGGTTCGACGAAGACGGTGAACTCGTCTCGCCGGCCTACGCGACGGTCCTGCACAACGGCGTGGTCGTGCACAACCACCGCGAACTGCTCGGCCCGATGACCTATCGGGGCCTGCCTGTCTACAGTGCGCACGGACCGCAAGGGCCGATTTTGCTCCAAGACCACGGCAACCCGATCCGGTTCCGCAACATCTGGGTCCGACCGATCGGTGACTACGATCAGGGGAACACGCTGGGCGAATGACAGGACCGTTACCCTAACGTCTGGAGTCCGGATCTCGAGACCGGCTGCGGCGGATCAATCGATCCCATTGAT
>CAZSSM010000154.1:0-8771 GCA_964609385.1 uncultured Planctomycetia bacterium | reverse complement strand
CAATGCCTACGCCCACCTGGGCCAGATCGAGCAGGCCATCGAACACTACCAGCAGCGACTGGACATCGCACGTCAAATCGGAGACCGACACGGCGAAGGAAACGCCCTGGGAAACCTGGGCGTAGCCTACGCCAACCTGGGCCGGATTGCCGAGGCGATCGTGTCGGTGGAGGCCGCGCTGCAAATCGGCCGGGAGACCCAGGACGCTCAGATCCTTCAGATAATGCCGGGCGTGCTGGAGCGGCTCCGGAACCGGCAAGCGGGATCCGAGTGAGGGCTTTGTGTCATCCCCGTGCGGATCTTGGCCTAACCGTTGGACGACGGAACCGGGTGTCAGGGAACGGCGCACGCTACAGCGCTGACTTCGGGAATAATGTCCCTCTAGGTGTCCCCTCGAAGGTCACCTGGGAGGCCCACTCGCTGGGGATGTCCCCGGGGTCTGCTCGCTACGCTTCGCAGTCCCCAGCCACCCGATGAAGGTGGCCAGTCGCAATCATTCAAAGCACGCCCGATTCGTTTGGATTTCGCTTTGATTTGGCGAGGCTTTGGAAGTAGGCCAGGACGCTGAGGACGATCGCCGTGGACGAGACGATCGTCATCACGGTCCCGGGGACGAAATTCACATAACCTGCCAGGTCCATGAAGAGGAAATAGCCCAGGTCGGCCAATCCGCCGATCAAGGCGGTGACGAAGATAGCGGTCACGTTGGCCCGCCAAATCAGCACCCCGCCGAGGATGGTCGCGATGCCGAACCAGAGCAGGTTGAAGCCGTGCTGGTCTCATCGTCGCCACCCTCGCGATCGACGGCCCACCGCACCCTCGCCACGATGCGCCGACTCTCCCGCACTTCGGCGCCTGATCCCGGTCGGATGAGGGTCCGGGGCCACGAAACGCATCGCGATCCCCCACCGCTCCCCGTCGCCAAGGAGGTCGATGATGACGGGATTCCGAGTCCCCCTCTGGGGCGTCGTGCTGATGGTCGTGCTGATCGCCGCCGACTTGGCGTTGCTCCAAGGACCGTCGTTCGAGAACGTCAGCCTGTGGAAATTCGTCTTGGTGAGCCTCCTGCCAGCGCTGAACGTCCTGATCATCGGTCTGGCCCTGATGATCCGCAGTCTGGTCCGCTCCGGCGAGTGCCAGCCGTTCGGCGTCGGCTTCCAAGTCACCGCCTGGCCGACCCTGACGGTCTTCGCCATGATCTGCTTGGAGGCCGTCCAAGGGGACTCCGAGTGGATCAAGTCCTACTTCGGCTACGTCCTGGAGACGACCCAAATCTCGGACGCGCTCGAGGTCAGCGGAATCATCGCGTGGCTCAATGAGCATCCCGACTCAGCACTCAATCTGCTCATCAGTACGGGATTCTTCGTGCTCATCTTCGGCCTGCCCTTGCTCTCCATCCCGATCCTCGGCGGCCTCGTCTTCCTAGGCTTCGACCTCAGGCTGGTCCGCAACCGACGATCGAGCCCCAGCGAGCCCAGCACGGCATTCGACTTATCTTAATCGAACTCTCGATCCGCAAGGAGTGGGTCTCGCCCAGCGCGTTGATTGAAATCGAAGGTCGGTCCGGTCTATAGGGATGACTCGTTGTTCCTGAGGGCACCTTTGAGCTTGAGCAAGGCGCGGAGGTAGCGCTTGCTGGCCGCCGAGACGGAGAGGCCGACCAACTGGGCGACCTCGTCGTTGCGAAGCTCTTCGAAGTGGCGGAGGACGATGACCTCGCGGTCGATCGGGTCCATGGCGTCGAGACACTGTTGCAGTTTGAGCCGGATCTCCGCGCGAGCGACGGCGCGGCTGACCGAGGTCAGGCGTCCGAGCAACTGCGCGGCCAGCGACTCGCTGCTGGCCTGGGGCATGGCGCCCCGGTGAATCGAGACCTCGCGGCCGGCGTCGCGCATCGACGTGCCCAAGTGATGCCGATGCACCCGTGCCAGCCGCTCGCCCAGGACCAACCGGAGCCAGAGGAAGAACGGGATCGAACGGTCGCGCGCGAACCGCGGCAACCTTTCGGAGAGGTCCATATAGGTCTCTTGGAGCACGTCGGAGGTATCGACGCGCCCCTGGAGCCGTTGATCGAGCCGGAGCTGCACGATCCGCCGGAGCCGCTCGCGGAACCGGACGAACAGCTCGGCCAAGGCCGCCTCGTCGCCCTCGGCGGCTCGATCGATCAACGCGTCGATTTCGGGATCCTGACTCATCGCAACACCAGACCTCGACCAACGGGGCCCCGGACGCCCACCCCACCCATTGTGGACGCCCGGTGCCCCCAATCGTACGACCCGTTCAACCCGCCCACGCCCGACGTGACAACGGCACGATCGAGGAAGCAAGCGAACCAGGACGGGTCGTTGATGGGCCCCGACAGGCTCGGTCGAAGCGACGATCGGCGAAACATGGCGATGCCCATGCGTCTCATGAGAGTCGGTACGGCTCGACCTGGAGGGAGGCCCACGCGCTCGAAGGTGGGCCGGTCCCACGACAAGACCTGCGCGGATGGCGGTTCGATGGACATCGATGGACCGAGTCGGCCTGGTTTTTTTTCGTCTCGACCGCGTTCCGGGCTCAGTCGCCCTCGGATCGGGTCACATCCCGGACCTCGATCGGGTCGGCGGCTTCATTGAGCAGGGTCCGGATCTGGACGGCGTGGTGCCAACTGAGCGGATAGGGAATCCGGGGGTTGTCCAGCCGACCGACCAACGCGCGATCGAGCCAGTCGCGGACATCGATGAGCAGGGCTTGGACGTCGTCATCGTGGCGACCGGCCAAGCGTTCGGCCAGGGCCAGAAAGACCCAGTCGTAAGGGGTCCCCCCTTCACCGTGCAGGACGATCGCCTCTTCCAAGACCGCCTGGGCCTCCTCGAGCCGGCCGGCGCGGACGAGGGTCGCGCCATAGGTGTTCATCCGCTCGTGATTGGCCGGCATCGCGCGGAGGACGCTTTGGGCCAGACCGGTCAAGACGTCGGGGTCGAGCCCACCGTCGGGTCCTAAGGCGGCGCCCCAGGCCACGAGGTTCCGTCGTTCGTCGTCGAGCGTTTGTCGACCGTCCGCCTCGAGGTCGGTCGACGCGGCCAAAGCCTGGCAGTCGTCACGGTAGCCATCGTGATCGCCAGCGGCCAACCGGAGCACAGCGCGTCGAGCGCGGACCAAGTGGTGTCGAGGCTCAGCGCCCAGAGCAACGTCGAAGGCACGGGCCGCCTCGTCGAAGGCGGCTCGGGAGCGCTCGGGGTCCTCGGCGGCCACACCGCGTCGCATCGCCAGACGCCAGGCCGGCTCGCGGACCTCGATGACGATCGGATCCCGACGGCTCTGCCCCACGCGGGGATCGAAACGCGAAACCGGCTCGAAGAGCCTTTGGTCCCAGCCGAGCCCCATCGTCTCCAAGCGCTCGGCCAGGGCGCGGAGGTCCCAGAGTTGTCCGCGATGGTTGTCCGAAACGACGACCAAGCGTGAGCCGCTGGCATCAAAGGCCAGGGCGACCGTCGAGGGGGCATCGGGCGCGTGGAACTGGGCGAGCACTTCGCCGCCTTCGAGATCGATCAGTTCGATGTCCTCACGCTCGACGGCGCGGACCGCCAAGCGCCCCGACGGGTGGAACGCCGAGACCCCACGCGACTGGGCCGGGACCGCGCGGGACTGATACCAACGGGGCTGGAACCCCGAGCCGACTCGCTCCTGGAGCATCTCGACGCGCGGCGAGCCGATCAGGAGCCGCGTGCCGGTCGGCCCGAAGGCGACGCGGACCGGCTGGCCGGTCTCGGTCAAGGGCCAAACGCTCCGGGGCTGTCGAGCATCACGGAGCCGGGCACCGTGCTCCTGCGAGCCATCGACGATCCAACGGCCGTTGGGGCTCAAGGCGATCTGGTCGACCGATGCTCCCAAGTCGGTCCAGGTCCCGTTGACCTCGACGTCCCGATCGCCGAGCGCTCCCAGGATCAACGTCGAGGTCGTTGTGAGAGCCGACAGGCTCCGGGACCGCGCTTGGAGGACGATCCGATCGAGCGGCCAACCCGAGAGCGATGGCAGGTTGCGGGGCGGTCCCAGGATCAAGCGTGCAGGACGCCCATCGGGACCGTCGACGTCCGGCATCCTTCGGATTGGCCAACGCTCCAGGCCGTAGGCGGCGGCCACCAGCAAGGCCGGCCCGTCCGGATCGTAGGCCAATCCGCGGGCGCGATCGACCGGCACGGTCGCGTGGACCTGGCCGTCGTCCAGGGAGATCCACTGGAGCCCATCGTCGCCGGCAGTGATCAGCCAATGCCCATCGTCGATGACCAGGGCGTCGTGGATCGCCGTCTCGACCTGACCCGGCCCACCGAGCCGACTCAGCACGGCGCTGGGGTCAAGCTCCCAGAGTCGGAGAAGCCGACCAGAGGCGGTGAGTCCGAGCCGACGGCCCGCGCGATCGAATTGGAGGGCGAAGGCGTTGGCCTTTAACCAAGTCTGCTCCAGGCCATCGGCGGTGCTCCAGATCCGGACCGTCCCGTCCGTTGAGCCGCTGACCAAGGAACGGCCCGTCGGGTCGAAGGCGACGGCCGTCACGGCGCCTCGATGGCCGTAGCAGGCCGGGATCGGCCGACGGATCGGGTCGACCTCCAGCCAGTAGATCAGCCGATCGAGGCACCCGACCGCCAAGCGGTCATCACGCGGATGCCAGGTCAAAGCCGAGGCCCCGGCCGGAAAGGTGGCCGATTCGACGACCCCCAAGAGGATCTCGCCGGCCTCGTCCTCCAAGGTCCGGACCTGGACGGCGACGTTCGGATCGGCGCTGGCCACGGCCAGTCGTCGCCCCGAGGGGTCGAAGGCCAAGGCCGTAGGAATCGGCCCGCCGACCAGCTCACGACGGTCGTCGGGTCGCTCCGGATCGAGCACGGTCAAATGCCCGTCGGGACGTCCCAAGGCCAGCCGACGCCCGTCGGCTCGAAAAGCCAAGGCCCCCGGCACGATCGGCCCGAGCGGTCTGGGCTCGGGCTCGAATCGGAGGTTCTGTGCGAAGCCGGAGAGGTCGTAGAGCGTCGATGGACCCTCGGGCGCGTCGGGCGATTCGTCAATGCGACGGACGACCAGCCAGCGCCCGCGCGGACCGAGCCAAAGCGCGTCGATCGTCGAAGGGCCCTCGGTCGTCGGTCGGGGCACGGTCCAGATCGCCTCGCGGTCTTCGAGACTTCTGAGCCGAACCGCGCCATCGGGCTGGGCGATTGCCAGGAGCCCGACCTCGACATTGACATCGAAGGGGGCCTCGGGATCGGGCCGCATCCAGAGCGGACGCTCGACCAGATCGCTCAGAGCGAGCAGGCCGATGGCGGCGTTGCGGAGTTCGGCGCGTCGGGGCTTGGCGACGTCCAAGGGGGCGACCTCGGCGATCCCGGCCAAGGTCGTGTCGCGTCGACCGACCAACCGGCTGGTCGCGCTGGAGTCGGCCTGGCTCCGGGTCGCGACGGCTTCGCTGAGCACGGTCCGGATCAGGCGGCGGTCGCCCTCCCGACGCGCCGAGACGGCCTCGGCACGCTGCTCTTCGGCACGTCGACGCTGGCGATCGATCTTCCAGGCGGCCACCGGACCGCCCACGGCGATCGTCACCAAGGTCAGCAACAGGAGGCTCGTCAACGAGGCCGTCAACGGGCTCCGACGGCCCCAGCGGAGCAGACGCTCGGGCGGGGAGATCGGCCGCACCGCGATCGGCCGGTCCTCCAGAAACCGGGTCAGGTCCGACGCCAAGGCGGACGCATCGGCATAGCGGTCGGCTGGATCGCGCTCGATCGCTTTCATGACGATCCGGCTCAGGTCGACCGGGATCGACCGGTCGATCCGGTGCGGCGCGATCGGCGGTTCGCCGTGGGTCAGCCGGTAGATCAGTTGGTTTTGATCGGTCTCGGGAAAGGCCGGGCGGGTCACCAGGAGTTCGTAGAGGGTCAGCCCCAAACCGTAGACGTCCGAGCGCGCATCGGATCGGCCGCCGAACCGTTCCGGGGCCATGTAGCGGAGCGTGCCGACCAGGTCACCCGAGCGGGTCAGGTCGTCGTCGTCGTGGGCTTTGGCCAGGCCGAAATCGGTCAACCAGGCCACCCCGTCGTGATCCAGTAGGATGTTGCCCGGCTTGATGTCGCGGTGCAGGACGCCATGGTGGACCGCGTAGGCCAGGGCCTCGGCCACCTGACGACCGATCGCGGCGACCCGACGTGCGTAGGATCGCGGCGCGCCCGAGACCACCGCCAAGGTCGAGGTGGCCAGCTCACCGTTCCGTTCCGAATCCGTGCTGTGCTCGGCCTCCTCCGGGTCCGCCAACGGCTCGGACGGCTCCGCGTCGGGATGGGGGCGGGTCTGTGCCCAGGGATCAAGGATGGCCGTCTCGCGGGTCTTGGGATCGTCTTCCAACGGCCGGGCGTCGGTCTCAGGGGCGATGGAGGGTCGATAACGGGTCGGTGGCGTGTGCTTGCGGGAATCGACCTCGGTCGGGTCGGCCAGGCGGTTCTGGCGGATCGCCAAGACGCGGGCCAGGACCTGGTCCAGCGCCGCGCCTTGGATGTACTGCATCACGTAGTAGTGATGGCCGTCCTGCTCGCCGATCTCGAAGAGCGGGACGATGTTGGTGTGGTGCAGTCGAGCCGCCGCGCGGGCCTCACGGTAGAACCGACGGACCTGGTCGCCCGAACGCTGAGGACGGACCGTCAGGACCTTGACGGCGACCCGACGACCCAAAGCCCCCTGCTCCGCCTCGTAGACGACGCCCATCCCGCCGCGACCGATCTCGCGGAGGATCCGGTAGTCGCCCAACTGCGAGGGACACGACGTCGTGCCCGATCCCAGGTGGGCCGGCTCGACCGGCGCGTCGGCTAACTCGTCATCCTTGGCCTCCTCAATCAGGAGGATCGCCGAGAGGACCGCGCGCAGCTCGTCGGCGTGCTCGGGATGCCGTGCCAGGAACTCTTCCGGGTCCGGTGCCCGACCGGCCTGATGGTCTTGGAGGAACCGCTCGGCCAGGGAGTCGACCGGATCTCGGAGTTCGTTCGCCAGCGAATCCGTCACGTCTAGAATGCCTCGACGAGCCGATCCGGATCACACCACCGTGTGCACGATGCTCGCTTCGCTCGCGTCCACGATGCCCGTGTTCAGTCTTGGCAGGCTCCCCAAGAGCGACAAGACGAACTTGCCCGGCTCCCCGCCACAACGACGATACGCTCGCCTTTGGTGCCAACTAAGATTGGGATCCGACATGCGATCCCCCACTCGTTCAACACCCTACTGTCCCGTTAATTTCACTCTGAATCGATGCGACCTCAGGACCTAATCGTCACAATCCGCAACAATTGCGTCGTGAGTCCGAAAATATTGAATTGGGGACCTTTAGCCGATTCTGACTAATGGGATGAGAAGGGCAGCCATGCCAGATTGACCGACTGGTTCTTGGGGGTTTTAGGTTTATATCTATAAATATTCAATTGAAATTCCTTCAAACCTTAGATTTGCTCGAAGAAGCAGTTCTTGGAGCATTCCACTACAAGCGTTCGCTCCAGTCGTTTCTTTGTCGCTCTGAAATTCCGCCTGAAGTCATCGTGAAAACTGATTCTGATTTGGACAGCAAACGCGACGATTCCAGAGGATACCAATTGACATAATTAGAGAATATTTACTATTTATTATCATAAATTAATGATGCACGAGGATTTTCATATCATGCTCGCAACCGGAAAGCGGGTGATCGCGATAGGCAGAGCGTTCTCGAGCTTGACCTCGCTAAACGCAGCAAGATCACGGACGACCCGTGAGCAAAACACTAATCAGAAAACTAGAATTCTCCTGTGACTAGAAAAATGACATCAATGATTTATGAGTTTTCTTTGTCGACTCGGGACTTCTGAGAAAGGACAAGCTTTTGAGTCATGGATCCTCGATTTGGCCCGGCAACAAGGTTGCACCGCAGAGCCAGCCGATCACGTAAAATCGCGGGAACATGACGGCTCGATCAGCTCTGATCGGGAAGAACGTCTTCCAGGGAGGCCCCATGACAAGCGAACGCGACAAGATGCTCGCCGGCGCGTTGTACGAACCGATGGATCCGGAACTGGTCGCGAGCCGGAACCGGGCTCGGGACCTCTGCCAGGATCTCAATGCGACCCGCGAGGGCCAACAGGACGAGCGCCGACGTATCCTGAAGGCGCTGTTCGGTGCCGGCGGCGAAAGTGTGTGGATGCAGCCGCCGTTTTTCTGCGATTACGGCTCAAATATCCTGCTGGGCGAGCGGGTCTTCTTCAACTTCAACTGCGTGGTGCTCGACGTCTGCGAGGTCCGTATCGGTGACTACACGCTGTTCGGCCCGGCCGTCCAAATCTACACCGCCACCCACCCGATGAATGCGGAGCTGCGCCGGCAGCAGGAGTTCGCCAAGCCGATCGCGATCGGCTCTGACGTGTGGGTGGGCGGGGGAGCTATTCTGTGTCCGGGAGTCCGGATCGGATCGAAGTCGGTCATCGGGGCCGGAAGTGTGGTCACACGAGACATCCCCAACGGTGTTCTCGCCGCAGGCAATCCCTGCCGGGTTATCCGGCAGATCACCGAGTAGCGATCTGACGTTGGGTGGCTGGGGACTGAGACGCGAAGCGGAGCAGACCCCGGGCATGAGGTCTCGAATCGGCCAACACTCCTCCACAACGCTCGGCCAACTCAAAACAAGCGGATACGATACAATGAATCGAACATGACATCTGTTTGTCTTATTCCCCCTTGGCCAACCGACCGGGTGGCTGGGGACTGAGACGCGAAGCGGAGCAGACCCCGGG
>CAZSSM010000153.1:0-9018 GCA_964609385.1 uncultured Planctomycetia bacterium | reverse complement strand
AGGGCACTTCGCTCGTCGACGACCAGCGGCAGCTTGTCAACGAGATCCTGATCCAGGCTCGTCGCCTAGACTATTAAGAAAGAGGACGAAGTCTGTGCATCGAGCGCATTCAGAGCCAGTCGCTTCGTCTACGTATGGGAACCGCGTAGGATGCGCGGCGTGTCAACGTACTCAGGGTTTCCCACCTGGTAGCGTTCGACTGACACCGTTGAGCCACAGAAGTTCATCTCGCCCGCTGAACGGCCGGTCAACGAGGAAACCAGCCGTGATTTGCCGACGCTCTCTTTGCCGACGAACCGAATGATGTGCTTCCGATCGTGCGACTAAAGTTTGGCTCATGCGGATTTCAAAGAACATCTTTTCTACGAATTGACCTCGAGGTGGCGGACTCCGGATCAAGAACCTTCTGCGAGTTCAAGCACGACGTTGCTGATGTGGGTGACGAACGCCCGCTTTGATGATCGATCTGAGATCAGTACGTAACCGCTGCTGACGCAGTATTCCACGGCAGCATCGAGGACCTCCGTCCGAGGCTCGATAATCGTCGCCTTGGCAACGGATTTTTGCACGGTCGTGGCGAAATGTTGCAATGAGTCATTAGTCATAGGATTACCTGAGTTCCCTGAACCATCATCGTCGACGCTCGTTGCGATTGGGACGATCGGGGGGCTCTGGGCCGAGGGGTCTCGATTCGTGCTTGAATCGGAACAAAAACAAACAAGAAGCTCAGTCGTTAGTCACACAAGGCTGCGAGGGGGCCTCGACGATCAAGCCTGCAATTTCGATGGCGTGTGTCGAGAGCCCCTTCACTATCCCCCAGCGAGCCTCATGTCTCATCGAAAGACGAGAATGAGTGTCCTGCTCAGTTCGTCATATTCAGAAAATCAGCAAGCCACGCAGGGTATTCCGATCAAACGAAGCGACGACGGACGAAGGCCAGCGAGACGCCGCCCAGGGCGACGAGGGCCAGGGCGCTGGGCTCGGGGACCACGCTGAAGGTGAAGGTGCCGAAGCCGGTGGTCTCGGCCCCGCCGTCGACCAACGTTCCGGTCGCCGAGAGGGTCACCTCGTAGTTGCCGGCCGCCGAGAAGGCGTAGTTGAAGTGCGTGTGCGTCCCGACGGGGAAGCCGCTCAGGACGTCATCGTCGAAGCCGTCTAGCGAATCGAAGATGACGCCGTTGCCGTTGGACCAGACCGTCATTTCGCCCGGACCCACCACGTCGACCAGGCTGACCGTGATCTCGTCGTTGACGAAGACGTCGTTCTCGATCTCTTCGGCGGCCACGCCCAAGAACGGCGAGTTGGTGGCGTCGGAGTCGGACAGTTCTTGGAACAGGTTGAACCACGAGGCGTCGGAGGCCAGACCCAGCGACTCGGGGATCCCGTGGAAGTCAGCGACCGGCAGCTCGACGACCGAGACGAACGTGGAAGCCGGCGCGACGATCACCACCTCGTCAGCCTCAAACTCTTCGTCATCCACCAGCGTGCCATCGATGATCGCACCTTCGGCGTGGACGTGAAGGTCCCAGGCACCATCCTCGAAGGCGATCCCCAGGTCGGCATGGCCGGCCGTGTACAGCATGTCGGCCGAGACCGCGGGAGTGACGAACAGCAACAGCGAAAGAATCAGGGCAACGCGCATGAGCGAAAAATCCTTCTGTGTGAACGGGAGATGGGTGAAACAGAGCGGAGCAAAAGAGACCGAAAGTCCAAGGGTCCAGTGCCGGCGAACGACCACGCGTTCCCTGCAAATCCAGAAAAATCGGCCTGGCCGTCGAGGTGGCCTCCTATCTATCTTCACCAACGGGAAAGTGGGATTGCAAACCAGACCGAATCGTCGAGGAACCGTGCTCCGGGAGCCCCATCGATGTCTCGTTCCCTCATGCTTGCGTTGACGATCACCGCCTTGGCCGTCTCCCAGGCCGCGGCCCATTACCCATGGCTGACTCTTGAGCAGGGACCGGACGGGGAAACGCGAGCCGTCTTCAGTTTCGAAGAAGCCCCTCGGATCGGCGACGGCATCTACATCGCCCCGTTCCAGGAGTCGGCCGACTACTGGATCCGGACGTCTGAGGGCTCCGAGCCGACTCCGCTGACCTTCTCCGAGGTCATCGACGACGACCGCCGCTGGCTCTCCGCCCAGGTCGACGAACCTCGTCCTCGGAGTGTCGAGGGGAACTGCCGTTGGGGCATCTATTTCGGGACCCTGTTGTTCTATAATATGAAGCATATCGACGTCGATTCGATCGAGCAACTCGAGGCCCTGGCCGATTCTGACCGGCTCGACTTCGAGTTGATCCCGACGGTCGAGGGTGAGGAATTGGTCATCCGGGTCGAGTATCAGGGCAAGCCGATGCCTCAGCTCGACGTCGACCTCCAGAGCCTCGACGGCCCCAGACGCCTGCGGACCAACGAGGACGGCGTGATCCGTCTGACCCCGGAGAACCCCGGCCTTCTCGCGTTCCTGACCAACTACGTCGATTCCGAGCCATCGGGCGTCGAGGCCGGCGAGCGCTATCAAGCGCACCGCCACTCCACCACCTTGACCATCAACTGGCCGATCGGTTCAGCAGATTGATGCGTGACGCTTTTGTTGAATAGAAGACGGTCTGTATGAAACGAGCAGCACGGCGTGATCGAGAAGTCCTCCAAGTCCGCTGTTTGTTGTGAGAGGGTCATGGAGCCAGGGAGAGTTGGGTCGGCCGATCGGCCCTGGTTCCCCCTCGGGTTCACTGTATGCTTATGAACGGGACGGGGATCAGGAAGGCGTGCTGCTCGTAGAGGCTGGCCAGGCCGCGCCAGGCGGTGAACTGAGAGAGGACGGCGAAAAGGGCGTAGACGGCCGCGACCGGGAACATCGCCAGGCGGGTGCTGAGGCGGAAAAACCAATGGCGTCGGTTCTCCCTCCGTTGACCGCGGAAATAAGCCCAACCGTTGAGGATCCGCGTCGGGCCGATGAAGATCAGGAAGACCAAGGAGGGGAGCCAGGCGGCCTCGCGAGGGATCATCTCGATCTTTAGCAGGTAGAGCGGGATCGAGGCCAGGACCGTCACCGTCAAGGCCAGGGCGAACGCCCAGGGCGCGCGTCGGTAGCGTTCGCGGATGGCGCGGGTTTCCAGGAAAGCGCGGAACCGCCCTTCGACAGCGAACCGGACCTGGAGGAACGGCAGACGGAGCACGACGAAGCCGAGCGCCAACGCCCCGATCACCGTCAGCCCCGGTTGGTTGTTGGTCACACCAGCGGCGATCAGCGCGACCGGCAACAGCAGCCACGCCAAGCTTCCCAGGAATCCCAGCAGGCCCAGCTTGAAGTAGTGGGGCAACCGGAGCGAGCCCAGGAAAGCCAGGCAGGCGTCGCGGGGCTCGGTGTAGAATCGGCCACCGCGCCAGGTTCGTTTGATCCAGCCGATCGCGCCGATGGGCCAGAGAAACTGGACGATCCGACCGCCCCGGGCACATGCGGCGATCACATGCAAGGCGGTCAAGCCGGAGATGATCCCCAAGGCCATCCGCCAGTTGCCCGCCGCCGGACCGCCCGGATCGATCAGCTCGGCGCTCCGGGTCAGCGAGCCGATCAACTGCAACGGTAGACTGCAAAGCCAGATCCCGAAGACGACTTTGCCCAACCTCGAGGCCTTGCGGATCCCGACGAACCCGTCGACGAATCGACCGGTCCGACCGACCCGACCGGCCGATTCGAGCAGGTAGCCGAGGCAGAGGAACTGGGCGATCGGCAAAGCCGCCAGGACCGCCAAGCCGATCACCAACGTCGAGGCGCCGAAGAGCCAATCGATCGCCGAACTGATCCAGGACCGGGCCCGACGCCACCACGCGACGCGCGGTGGACCCTCGGGAGACTCCGAGGCTTCGACCGGAAGCCGCTCCAATGGCGTCGGGGGCAGGGGGGGCGGTTCGAGCGTCGGGACGGTCATCGGGCGTTCCCCATCGGAGGATCGGAACGGTTCGTCTCCTCTACTACCATAAGGGGGGACCGTTCGTTTCAACTCGGGGATTCGAGACGGCCCGCATCCGCCGACGTGTCGACGAGACGCCACACCTGCGTGATCCGATCAGGGGATGTTCCAATCTCCGATCGAGGAATCGAGCGGACCGCGAAACGTCGGGCTCCTCATCGAAGTAATGCCGTGGGGAATCCGGGAACGATCGCATCGGGTCGCGGGAGCGTTGGGATGAGGAGTCTGCGGAGTCTCGGGCGAGATGCCCTGTTTCTCGGGGTGGTCGTGTTGGCGATCAGCGTGACTGTCTGGGTCCTGCTGCCGACGTTGCGGTCGCCTCGGGTACACGCTGAAGAAAACGCGCTGATTGCTCCGGTGAGGCTTGCCGACGAGACGATCGTTGAAGCGATCGATGCGGCAATCCGGGCCGGATCGGCCGACCTCGGCCTGGCCGTCGCGCCGAGGGCCGACGACCTGACGATCTGCCGACGGGTCTCCTTGGCCCTAACCGGTCGGATCCCCTCGCTGGAGGAGATCCGGGCCATCGAAGCGCATCCGGAGTCCGAACGGGTCGACGCGTGGATCGAGACCCTCTTGAACGAGCGCCGATACGCCGACTTCGTGGCCGAGCGGTTCGCCCGGGCATTCGTCGGCACCGAGGGCGGCCCGTTCATCATCTACAGGCGCCGACGGTTCGTCTCCTGGCTCAGCGACCAGTTGTTGGAGGGCCGCCCCTACGACGCGATCGTCCGCGATCTGATCGCCAGCGAGGGGCTCTGGACCGACAAACCCGCGAACAATTTCGTGACCGTCGCCTTCGACAACGAGCAGGAGCGGATCGACCCCGATCGGCTCGCCGCGCGGGTCGCTCGGGCCTTCCTGGGGGTCCGGATCGACTGCGCCCAGTGCCACGATCACCCGTTCCAGGACTGGACCCAGCGCGATTTCCAGGGGCTCGCCGCCTTCTTCGGCCAGACCCGCAACGGCTTCACCGGGATCCACGAGGATCCCCAGGCTTCCTACAGGGCCGTCGACCTCGAGACCGGCGACGAGGAGCCGATCGACCCGCGCGTCCCGTTCCTCGAGACGCTGTTGCCCGAAGGCAACACGCGACGAGAGCGATTGGCCGGATGGTTGATCAGCCCGGGCAACCCGGCCCTGGCCCGCGTGACGGTCAATCGCGTCTGGGCGATCCTGTTCGGGAGGCCGCTGGTCGATCCGGTCGATGACCTGGAGGCCGTCGACGAGATCCCGGCCCCTTTGGAATTGCTGGCCGACGACTTCGTCACGCACGGCTACGACCTGAAGCGGTTGATCCGGATCATCACCGCGACCGAGGCGTTCCGACGCGCGAGCGCCATGGAACCGGAGCCGACCTGGGACCACGAGGCGGCCTGGGCCGTCTTCCCGCTGGTCCGGCTCCGATCCGAACAGGTCGCCGGTGCGCTTCTGCAGGCCTCCGCCTTGGAGACGCTCGACGAGGATTCGCACATCCTGGCTCAGATCCTGACCGTCACGCGGACCGGCCAGTTCGTCGATCGGTTCGGCGATCCGGGCGCTGACGAGTTCGTCGAGACCTGCACCACGATCCCTCAGCGGCTCCTGATGATGAACGGCGAGATCGTCCGCGAGGCGATCGAGCCGGGCTTGTTCACCGCCGCCACCCGGATCGCCCAGCAGGCCCCCGACGACCGTACGGCCGTCGAGATCGCCTACCTGACCGTGCTGACCCGTCGGCCCACGACCGAAGAGGCCGAGCACTTCGCCGACGCCTTGAACGGGACCCGAGGCGAAGACCGTTCTCAAGTCCTCTCCGACCTCGTCTGGACACTCCTCAACGCGACCGAATTTTCCTGGAACCACTGATGAACGCGCATCAACTCCATCAACGCGCTCATGGGATCGGTCGTCGAGCCTTCCTCAAGGTCGCCGGCGCCTCGGGGCTCGGCTGGCTCACGACCGCGGGCGAGCTGCTCGCGCGCCGGGCCGACCAAGACCGCGAGCCGGCCCACTCGATCATCCTGATCTGGCTGGCCGGTGGTCCGAGCCAACTGGAGACCTTCGACCCGCACCCCGGCTCGCGGATCGCCGCCGGCAGCCGCGCGATCGAAACGGCCGTCCGGGGCGTCCCGTTAGGCGAGGGCTTTCAGGCGTTGGCCGAGGAGATGCCGTCGGTCGCCTTGATCCGGTCGGTCGTGGGCCAGGAGGGCGACCACGAGCGCGGGACGACCCTCATGAAGACCGGCTATCGGCCCGATCCGACCGCCGAGATGCCCTCCATCGGCGCGATCTGCTGCCACGAGCTGGAGGTCGGCTCCACCGAGATCCCTCGTCACGTCTCGATCTTGCCGAACCTCTGGCCGAGCCGGGGCGGATTCCTGGGCAGCGAGTACGACGCCTTCAAGCTCCAAGATCCCAAAGACCCGCTGCCCGACATCGTCTCGTCCATCGATGAGCTTCGCCAGACGCGTCGGGTCCGCGACCTCGACGTGGTCGAGCGCGCCTTCGCACGCGGCCGTCGGGAGCGGCTCAGCGCGTCGTTGCATCGCGAGACGATCGCCCGCGCCCGGGTCATGATGTCCTCGGACCAGCTCAAGGCGTTCGATGTGATGGACGAGCCGCGCGAGCGTCGGTTGGCCTATGGCGACACCCCGTTCGGTCGGGCCTGCCTGGCCGCGCGACGCTTGACCGAGGTCGGCGTCCGTTGCGTTGAGGTCACCCTCGATGGCTGGGACACGCACGTCAACAACCACGAGGTGCACAAGGAACGGATCGGGATCCTTGACCCGGCCCTGGCCGCCTTGATCCACGACCTGAAGGAGCGCGGCGCGCTGGATCGGACCGTCGTGCTCTGCGCCGGCGAGTTCGGCCGGACGCCGACCCTGAACATCTTCGACGGCCGCGACCACTGGCCTCGCGGGTTCAGCGTCGCCTTGGCTGGCGGCGGGATCCGAGGCGGGACCGTCGTCGGCGCGACCGATCCGGATGGCCTCGCGCCGCCGACCGACCCAGTCTCCGTCGCCGACATCCACGCGACGATCCTTCGGGCCGTCGGGCTCGACCCGGCCCGCGAGAACATCTCTCCGATCGGCCGACCCATCAAGCTCAGCGAAGGGACGCCGATCCCGGCAATCCTCGGTTGATTCGGGACTCAATCCTCTCGTTCGTCATCGGTGGGTTCGTGGTCGAGCAGTGTCTCGATGGTCAACTCCATCTCGAGCAGCATTTGAGGATCGAAACCCGCCTCGACCTTGCGGACTTCGCCCTTGCAATCACTGAAGGTGATCCCAGGAGGCAAACTCTTCTGGGATGTCCCGGGGTCTGCTCGCTCTGCTTCGCAGTCCCCAGCCACCCGAGGATGTCCTGACGACACGAACGAAGACGAGTAATCAGCGGAATCCTTTCTCTAAACGAACCCGCATGACCTGTCGCGGTTCTGCCAGCGCCGTGCTGGGGTGGCTGGGGACTGCGAAGCAGAGCGAGCAGACCCCGGGCCTGATGTCTCGAGTCGGCCAACCCATCGCCCGAACGGTCGACCGACTCACCCGGATCACCCCCAGAGGCTGGCCCTCGAGCGGACCAGTCCCCGTCACCCCAACCCTTAACACGCCCGAAGGATAGTTTGTATGTACATCAGAATTAACTATATTTTCTTGGGGTGTTGGTGCGTAAATTATCAGTCATCGCGATCGGTCGTCACGATCCCTTCTCCTTCGATGATCCGGATCGTTTGATCGACCGGGAGGTCGCTGAGTTCGGTGACCTCGCCGGAGGGCCAGGTGACGGTCAGGCGGTCGACCTGCTCGATGTCGCCGAGCCCGAAGGTGAGCGTGGGTTCGACCGAAGAAAGGTAGCTCTTGGCCAGGAAGAGTTGGCGGGTCTGGGTGCGGTCGCCGGCCTCGAGGCGGACCTTGGCGCCGAGCGCATCGCGGCTGGACGAACGTCCCTCCAGGTCGAGCCGGATCCAGTGGTTGGCCTCGCCGCCGTCGTTGCGTAGCACCAACGGCGCCTCGTTGTTGGAGGTCATGACGACGTCGAGGTCGCCGTCACCATCGAAGTCGGCGTAGGCGCTGCCGCGACCGACGATCGGCTCGGCCAGATCGCCGCAGACCGAGGCGGGCACCTCCTGATAGAAGCGGGGGCCGGACCGACCCGAGTTCCAGAACAGTTGTGCCGGCTGACGGAAGGGGGTGTTGTCCTGGAGCTTCTCCACTTCGGGGTCGAGGTGGCCGTTGGTCGTCAACAAATCGAGCCGGCCATCGAGGTCGTAGTCGAAGAAGAAGAGGCCGAAGGTCAACGGCGGCTGGGTCGGCGAGCCGAGCCCGAAGCTGGGCGCGAGGTCGGAGAACTGGAGCTGGACGCGGTCGTCGGTCACGTAGAGGGCCAGCATCTCGTTGGCGAAGTTGCCGACGGCCAGACCGAGGCTGCCGTCGTTGCGGAAGTCGGCCCAGTCGATCCCCATCGCGCCCCGGACGTTGCCGTTGGAGTCGAACGCTACGCCCGAGATCAGGCCCATCTCCTCGAACGTCCCGTCGCCGAGGTTCCGGAACAGGAAGTTGGGGACCGTGTCGTTGGCCACGGCCAGGTCGACCAGCCCGTCATCGTCGACGTCATAGGGCGTCACGCCCATCGACTTGGCGTACGGGTCGTTCCGCATCTCCTGGCGGACCTCGATGCCCGCCTCGACGCTGACGTCGGTGAACCGGTCGCCGTCGTTGCGGAACAGCACCGGCAGCGTCCCTTCGAACGACGTCGGCGGACCGTAGGAACGGCCTGCCCCGGTCAACTGGAAGTTCTGGTTGAGGTCGATTTGGCGCGACCAATCGATGTATCGACAGACGAACAGATCGAGGTCGCCGTCGTTGTCCAGGTCGAGGAACGTCGCGCTGGTCAGCCAGCCGTCGAGACCCGCCTGCCAATCGTCGGTGACGTCGACGAACCGGCCGTCGTCATTCCGCAACAGGAACGCGCGGTCGACCCCGGTCAGGTAGAGGTCGGGATCGCCGTCGTTGTCGATGTCGCCGACGGCCACGCCCATGCCGAAGAAGCGGAGGTCGAGGCC
>CAZSSM010000152.1:0-9759 GCA_964609385.1 uncultured Planctomycetia bacterium | reverse complement strand
CTTTCGCTTTGCAAACGATGGGCTTCCCAGCGTATGCCGAAGGTACAACGATTCACATTGAAGAGATCCAGGTCGGGGTCGTTGCTGCATGCAGTGGTCTAAGCTTGTTGGTGGTCTTCTTCGCCTTGGGTTCAGCCTCACCCTCGGGTGTTTCGACAACGGCGCCGGCCTCGTCTTCGGTTGCCTCAAGCTGTTCAGCCGCCTCGTATTCGCGCCGCATATCCAAGCGACTACGTGGTCTGCCCATCGACACTGCTCCTCGATAACGATGATCGCAATCACGGACCGCATCTCGGCGATCCCGAGCCCGATTCGGTCCGGTCTGCGAAATGCTGTACTATACGGCTCGGATCTCAGGGCGGCCAGATCATCCGAAATCCCACGCGAAGCTCTCAGCTCCGGTCGGTTCCCAGTAGCCGACCTCGACGGACCAGAAGGTCGGTTGGTCAGCGGGCCATTCCGGTCATACCCAGGCAGATACCTCCCAGCCACTCCCCCCTCAAATACTCCGGACGATTTCTTTATGGCTGGTCAGGAACCGGACTGGACGTCCCACCGACCCTTCGACGCCTCGCTCAAGCAGGTTCTCGGCGACGATCTGACCGGAGGTCTTCGAGCCTTTGGGCTCAACGTTTCCGGGCAACCCCGACTGGTCAACACCGACTTGACCACCGTCTTCACCACCGCCGCCGACCGGGTCATCCTCATCGAGCAGCGCGACCAGCCGGTGGAAGTGATCCACCTCGAGTTCCAGTCCTCGGCCGACCCCACCCTCCCCGAGCGGCTCAGCGTTTACAATGGCCATTGCGCATTGCGGTTCAAGGTCGAGGCCGTCGAGTCGGTCGTGATCCTGCTTCGGCCGGCGGCCAACCTCAAGGTCCTCAACGGCGTTCATAAGCGCAAGACTCGGCGTCGACGACAAAACCTCCGGTTCACCTACCGGGTCATTCGGCTCTACGAGCTGAATCCCGAGCCGTTCTTGACCGGTCCGCTCCCGATGCTGGCCCTGGCCCCCTTCACTCGGGTGGCCCAAGATCGCTTGGGGGCGATGCTGGATCGGATCCGCGAGCGGTTGGTGACGGAGGGCTCCGATCGCGACTTGGTCGAAGTCTTAGGACTGATCTACACGATGGCCGGACTGCGTCCGGAGCCCGACGCGGCGTCCCTCTTGACGAGGAGGATTCGCACGATGATCGACCTACGCCACTCCAGCACGGCGCGGGAACTCGTAGAAGAAGGCCGTTCCGAAGGCGCCCTTGAGAAGGCGCGTGAGATCCTCTTGCTTCAAGGAACTCGACGATTCGGACCTCCTGGCGAGCCCACTCGTCAACAAATCACGCAATGCGCTCACCTCGACCGGATCGAGAAGGCCTTAGTCGCGATCCTGACAGCCAGCTCCTGGCAGGATCTGGAGCCGCACCTGAAGGACTGACCTCATCAACGGGTAGGGAAGTCGTTTGCAGGTCGTTGGAACGGACGACCCGAGAGTGTCCACATCCTCGCTCGACCATTCCTGAAAGCCGCGAGGTGTCGGGGCTCGCGTCACCGTGGGCTGGGGGCTAGATTGGACGCACTGGTGTCATCGCTGCGGGCCGTACGATCCGAGGATATTCTCCGTTCGGGAGGCCCGTGGCATTCACTTTCCCTGCTCGATCCAACGCAACGGAGCCCGCTCATGGCTTTTCTGCTCCCGATCGCGACTGCAACCACCCTCGCTTTTTGCTCTTTCACCTTGCCGACTCTGGAGACCTCGGCCGACGAGGGGACTGCGACCCTCTTCAATGGCCAGTCATTGGACGGATGGAAGGTGATCGACGGCCCTGAGGAGAATTGGTTCGTCGAGGATGGCTTGCTCATCACCAAGGGGACCGGTGGTGGCTGGCTCAGCACGACCGAGACCTACGCCGATTTCGAGTTGGAGTTGGAGTTCCAGACCGGCCCGGGCGGCAATTCGGGCGTCTTCCTCCGCGCCCCGCATCAGGGGGACCCGGCCTACACGGGTCTCGAAGTCCAAGTGCTCGACGATACAGCGAAGAAATACGCCAAGCTCAGACCGGCCCAATACTGCGGATCCATTTACGGTGTCGTTGCCGCCGAGCAAGGGCATGTCGAGCCGGCCGGTACCTGGAACGCCTACAAGATCCGCCTGGTCGGGAGCAAGATCACCGTCACGCTCAACGGCGCTGTCATCGTTGACACCGACCTATCCGAAGCCGAACCCGAGGTCGCCGCTTCTCACCCTGGTCTTCAAAACTCGACGGGATACATCGGTCTCCAGTCGCATGGGGATCGGGTTGCCTTTCGGAACATCCGGATCACTCCCCTGTGAAAGTGGCTCGGTCTGCCAGGCGCTGTCAGTTGTGAAATCGTCCGGCATGTTCGAAAAACCAGGGTGGATTACGCTCCGGCTATCACGAGCAGGTGGCCGGAACCGACCACTCTGGACACCGACGAGCCGAACAATCAAAACAGTCGGCGGATCGAAGAATAAATGCATCGATTACAGATCGTTGTAATTTGCGAACACCGATCTGATCTGTTGCCGAACTGATCGCAACCGGTTTCACAGGTTGTGAAGTTGTTTCTCGACGGCGAGCGCGCGGGTAAATCGGTAACGGGTTTCCGATCAGCCTCCAACACCGTGGAGCCGGCCTGCTGAACCCTCTCCGCGATCCCGCATGGACGTTGCTTGATTACGACCTTGCGAGATTTGATCGGTCAATACAAATACACCATTAGATGTTTATAATTCAATTACGCTTTGAATTCATTTATGTCTTTGGGTGCTGGGATTTCAATGCCAAGGTGAGTGGTCGGGGCGTTCGGGGTCGGTCGTTGGTCCCGCGTCGTGGGGTCATGGGCAACTCCCATACGGAGTGGGACCGAAGCTGGCTCGGAGGAGCTTCATCTTGGATGAACCACGCGCTCAGACTAAAGTGATCTATGGCTATTCGAGAACCATGGACGCCAACGCTTCGGTGTCAAACCGTCGGGTGTTGGTAAGGGAGGATCGATGCCCAGTTACATCACGACGGTGACGGCTCGAGATCAAGTGGGGATCATCCACGGGGTCGCCTCCGCGCTCCGGGAGCGCCGAGGCAATGTCCTGGAACTCAGCCAGACCGTCATGCGCGGGTTCTTCACCATCATTATCGAGGTCGAGTTCCCCGAGACACAGGATCCGCAGGCGCTCCAGGACCTGATCAAGCGTCGGAACGACGGCTACGAGTTGAGCGTGACGGTCCTGCCGTGCACCGAGCCGACTCGAGACCCGGTCGTGCCCGATGGCGAGCGGTACATCCTTACTGTCTTGGGGCAGGATCGGCCTGGAAACATCGAGGCGATCGCGGCCATCCTGGCGCGTCGTGGGGTGAACATCGTCGACCTCTCGACCCAAGTCGACACCGAGCGGTTCTCGATGATCATGGAGGTCTTCATGCCTCCCGACGAGACACCCACGGCGATCCGAGACGAGATCGTCGAGTTCGGCCGCGAGATCGGCTTGGACGCCTACGTCCAGCACGAGAACATCTTCCTGGCCACCGCCGAACCCCGACCCGTCCGGATCCGCTCAGCCCCTCACCGCGATGGCATTGCCGTCGACCGACTCTGAAAACCGAATTCAATCGATGAGCTGACGGGATTTCCCAGCGCCTTCAGAGCGACTCGGGATTCCAGTGAAGCCTGCGAGGGAGAACCGACCGCGTGATTCGCACCGAAGACGTGATGGCGACCCTAGGGATGGTCCGGCGCCATAAGCTCGACGTTCGTACGGTCACCCTGGGCATCGACCTGACCGGCTGCGCCTCGGCCGACGCGTCGACCTTCTGTAAGGCAGCGCGCGAGCGAATCCTCCAACTGGCTGGCCGGTTGCCCGAGGTCTGCCGCGAAGTCGAGACCCGCTACGGGATCCCGATCGTCAACCGGCGAATCGCCGTTTCCCCGATCGGCCTGGTCGCCCCCTGTCGGACGACCGAAGACTATCTGCGGGTGGCTCGGATGCTCGATGAGACCGCCGAGGCCGTCGGCGTCGATCTGGTCGGCGGGTTCACCGCGCTGGTGCAGAAGGGGGCCACTCCCAGCGAAGAGGCCCTCATCGCCAGTCTGCCCGAGGTCCTCTCGGCGACCCAACGCGTCTGTGCGTCGGTGAACGTCGGTACGACCGCGGCCGGGATCAACATGGATGCGATCGCCGAGTTGGGTCGGATCCTGATCGCCACCGCCGAGCGGACCCGCGATCACGACGGCTTCGGCTGTGCCAAGCTGGTCGTCTTCGCCAACGCGCCGACCGACAATCCGTTCATGGCCGGCGCCTTCCACGGGGTCGGCGAGGGGGCCTGCGTAGTCAACATCGGCGTCAGTGGGCCTGGTGTGGTCAAGGCAGCCGTTGAAGGATTGGTACAAAGTGCTGACGGATCCTTGACGCTCGGCGAGATCGCTGAGGAGATTAAGAGCACCGCGTTCCGCGTCACCCGGGTCGGCGAGTTGATCGGACGCGAGGTTGCGGTCCGCTTGGGCGTGGACTTCGGGATCGTCGACCTCTCGTTGGCCCCTACGCCTCAGGTCGGTGACTCCGTCGGCGAGATCCTTCAGGCCATGGGCATCGAGAAGCTCGGTGCGCCCGGCTCCACCGCCGCCCTGGCCATGCTCAACGACGCCGTCAAGAAGGGGGGCAGCTTTGCCAGTTCCTCCGTCGGCGGGCTCTCCGGCGCGTTCGTCTGTGTCAGCGAGGACGCCGCCCTGGCCGACGCGGCTCGTCAAGGACACCTCAGCCTGGCCAAGCTCGAGGCCATGACCGCCGTCTGCTCGGTCGGGCTCGACATGATCGCCCTCCCCGGCGACACCGATGCCGAGACGCTTGCGGCGCTCATGGCTGACGAGATTGCCATCGGCGTCATCAACCACAAGACCACCGCCACCCGGATCATCCCCGTACCTGGCAAGAAGGCCGGCGATGTCGCCGTCTTCGGCGGACTCTTCGGACAGATGCAGATCTTGCCCGTCGAGGCTGCCGGCGGATCAACCCCCTTCGTCCGACGCGGCGGGCGAATCCCCGCGCCTTTATCCAGCCTCAAGAATTGATCAACGGTGCAAGTCGATTGGAGTGAGATCAACCGATCGGTCGTGGTGCGTTCCAATAGAGGTCGCCGAGGCAGACGACCAGAAGGCCGAGGCTGATCGCGATGTTGACCTGGAAGAACGCCAGGTTGACCTTTGAGAGATCGTCCGGCTTGACCAGGGCATGCTCGACGATCAAGAGGATCGCGACGGCCGCCACGCCGATGGCGTAAATGAAGCCCATCGGATAACTGAAACCGAGGCCGATCAGAGCCCCGACCATGGCCAAATGGAAGAGGGCGGCCAGCCTTAAGGCTTTGCGGACGCCTAGCCGCGCCGGGAGGCTCTGAAGCCCGGCTTGACGGTCGAACTCGGCATCCTGACAGGCGTAGATGATGTCGAACCCGCTGACCCAGCAGAACACGGCCAGTCCGACCCAGATTGGCGGCCAGGCCAGGTCGCCTCGCAGGGCGAGCCAGGCCGCGATCGGGCTGAGCATCAATGCCGAGCCCAACCAGAGATGGGCCAGGGACGTGAACCGCTTCGCATACGAATACCCGAGTAGCCAACCGAGGATCGGCAAGGAGAGCGCGATCGGCCACCAGTTGGGCAGGAATAGCAGGGTCGAGGCGACAAATCCGAGGCCCGATCCGATCGTGAACAGGGCGACGGTCCGGACCGAGAGACGACCGCTCGGCAGATGCCGACCGGTCGTCCGAGGATTCTCGGCGTCGATCCGACGATCGACCAAGCGGTTAAAGGCCATCGCCGACGACCGGGCGAAGGTCATGCAGAGAAGGATTCCCAATGCATCCTGGATCCGAAGCGACGTCCCCGGTCGAAACGCCGCCAGAGCCACACCCATCAGCGCGAAGGGGAGGGCGAAGAGGGTGTGGCTGAACCGAACCAGGCCAAGCAGCTCCCGGGGCAGAGACATGTCGATCCTTCAAAGTGGCGCAGTTCTTGGGCGGAGGGGCTGCTCAGGTGCTGGTTCTCTAGCGGACGTCGAAGGAGGAAGCCGGTCAGTCGGCGACGCTCGCGTTGGCCTCGATCTCGTCACCAGAGAAGGGGTTGGTCTCCAGGACTTGGAGTTGTCGGAACAGTTTGCTGGTCTGCTTGAGTTCCGCTGGCGGGCCGCTGGCGACGAACCGCCCGTCGTGGAGGATGAGCACCTGATCGGCTGATCGGATTGTCGAGAGCCGGTGGGCGAGGAAGATCAGGGTCCGATCCTTTTGGAGCCGCTGAATGGCGTCGTCGACGTACGACTTCACCTCGTGATCGAGCGGAACACGCGGCTCATCGATGAGCATAATCGATGGTTCAGAGAGATAAGCACGGGCTAAGGCGATCCGATATTTCTGTCCGATCGAGAGGTTTTGCCCCCGAGATCCGATCACCGTCTCATAGCCGGCGCTGAGTTCTTGGATGAAGTTGTGCGCGTGGACCAGCTTGGCGGCTTCGATGATCCTCGGCAGCCCGACGCGTGGGTTGCCCAGGGCGATGTTCTCGGCGACAGTCCCATCGAAGACCAGTTCGTCTTGGAGGACACCGGCGACCTGATCGCGGATCGACTCGAAGGTCGCCAGCCGGAGGTCGACGTTGTCGATCCGGACGGTCCCTTGCTCGGGATCGACCAGCCTGGGGAGCAGGGAGAACAGGGCGAGCTTGGAGTCGTTGTCTAAGCCCAGCACCGCGCACTTGGTCCCGGCGGGGATTTCGGCGGAGGCCTCGTCGAGCAGGATACGGCCAGCGCCATCGGAGAGCGTGACCCGATCGAAGTGGATCCGGTCGCGGACTGGGTGCATGAACTGCGCCCGGCCGTCCTGGAGCAGATCGGGATCGCGGTTGAGATATTCGTCGATCCGTTCGGCCGATTGCTCCCCGCGTTCAATGACCGCTCGGCTTCGGATTAGGTCACGGATCGGCCATGTCAGCAGGCCGAGGGAAAGGACCAGGCCAACGGAGGTGGTTGGACTCATCCGGTCGTTGACCAGATTCAGGCCGAGGATCCCGAGGCCCAGCGCGGTCCCCGCACCAATCAGGAGGAAGAGCAGGGGACTGACTGTTCCTTGGATCAAGAGACGTTCCCGCTCCGCCTCGCCATGAGTGTCCATATGGGCGTCGAACCGACGATGCTCGACCTCCTCGGCGTTGCACATTCGGACGGTCCGGAGCATCGTCAGATCGCCCCGAAGCAGCGAGAGTTGCCGAGCCGCCTCCAAACCGAGTTCATCACGGCGTTGTCGGAGGATCCCGCTTTGCCAGAAGGTCCAGGCGATCATCGAGCCGCCTAGCGCGGCCAGACTGATCGGTTGGTCGAGTCGGGTCGTTGAGAGGAGGATCCCGATCGCGAAGACCGTGATGAGTAAGGGGATCCGAACACCGTTGATCAGTTGACTCCGGATGGCTTCCCGGACGTCGTCGGCCTCGATCGTGAACAGATCGATCACCGTGTTGGTGATCTCGCCCGGCAGCGACGAACGGCCTTGACGATAGGCCTGGCGGTGGACGCGTTTCCTGATCGTGGTCGAGACGAGGCTCGCCGTGGTCGCGACAACCTGTCGCCGCCAGGCAGCTAGGCCGGCCAGGACTAAGACCAAGATCAGGGCCAGGGCGATCAGGGTGACCAGCGAGGAAGAGGATCTCGAGAGCAAGGGGATCCTGGAAATCACCCCGGAAGTGGCTGAGGCGAGGGATCGTGTCAATGGATTAGCATTGTCTGGTGACTGGCCTTCGAGCCAGATCTTCTCGAGACCCACGACCAGTTCTCTCTCACCTTCGGCCGCTGGGATCGGTTCGTGGTCGAACGCGAGGCCGAAGAATAGGCTGCCCAGCAGCAGTAAGAGTCCGATCCCGATTGCCTCGAGAACCGACGTGAGGATCGGAACCGAGGTCGAGGACGCGGGGATCGTGACCGACTGGCGCAGACGATTCAGCGTTTCCGATGCCATGGCGAAGGACCCGGAGAGAAGATGAGGGGCAGGAGGGCGCGAAAGCACGCGGAATCACCCCGACCCCTCGATCAACGGACGCGAGTCGGCCGCATCCCGGGAGTAGCTGCGGCCTCAGGACCCTCCCGACCCGATCGGTCGCTTCGGCTTGGTGTTGGGCTCAGATCGGGGCGATCAAGCCAAGTCGCGGTCCTCGAAGAGGATCAGGGCGAGCAGCAAGGCTACCGTAGTATACATGACGCACAACACAAGCGCCGGCAGCACGTAGCCGACCCAGGGGATCACCACGCCGGTTGAGATCGACGGGCCTCCATTGAAGAACTCCAGTGAAGGGAGGACCAGGCCGAAGAGCTGTGCCATGAATCGGATCAACTCGTTCACCTCGGTCCCTTCGGTGACCTTCACCAGGATCGGCGTGAGGTGCCCGAGAAAGAAGATCGTGATGCAGAGCACGACGTTGACCAGCAGGGGGAGTCGGGTCGAGATCGCCACGCTAATCGCCGTCAGCACCGTGACCTCGAAGAACCCCAGCGCCAGGCCCGGCAGGATCTGCTCGACCTGACGGATCCGGATGATCGAGTCGGTGGTGGCGGCTGCGCCTGGGGTGTCACGCAGGTCGTAGCCGAACTTGTACCAGATGCCCAGGCTGAAGACCGACCCGAGGACCAGCAAGAGCGAGAGGACGCCCAGCTCGATCCCCAAGAATTTGCCTAAGATAAAGTTGCGCCGATTGATCGGCTTGCTCAGCAGGGTGATCGCCGTCCGGCCCTCGATCTCGTCGGCCACCGTCGAGCTGGAGCTGAGCAGGCTCAGGATGAGGCAGGCCAGCGTGACCGTTGTCAGACCCGTATCCTTGTAGACCTTCAGCTCTTCACCGAAGGTGAAATACGGGACGAAGATCGTCACGATCAGGAAGAGGACACCGATGAAGGCCAGCACGAAGAAGGCGGGCTGGCGGACGACCTCCTTAGCCGTCGCCAGCGCGATGGTCAGGGTTTTCTGCATGGTCGGGGCACTCGCTCGGCAATGCGTCGTCGGGCTGATCCGGGATGGGGAACGTGAGGCGTCACGCGACCGGTCGGCCGTGCGACGATCCTGAGTGACCCGTGGAACTGGGTCGTTCTGACGATTACGGAGGGCCCTCGAAGGCCAGCTCACGTGCGGATCTGAAACGGAGGCAAGGGCTCGTCGCCTCGAGGAAGGCGCGAGCGGTCGACGTGCTTGATGAAGTCTGCCATACGTGATTGGACGGCTTCGAAGAACCGATCCAACTCGTCGGGAATTCCTTCGACCAACAGTTCGACCCGCCCATCGGCCAGGTTGGATACGTGACCGCGAACCGAATAGTTCGCCGCGATCTGGGCGGTCGTTGCGCGGAATCCCACCCCCTGCACGCGACCGGTGTAATGGACCAGTCGCCTCTCCAACATGTCGTCCGGCTTGGTCATCTCGGGGGCTCCTCACGAGGGTGTGGCGCGTGGTGGCCGACTCGGTATCGAACGGATTATGGATTCGCATCATGGCACGTGGAAGCGAACCGATCGTAGGCCGGATTCCGAGGGAATGCTCCCGAACGAACCGGGAGGACTATCGCCGTCGCTCGGGATCACCGTTGGCCTCTTGAAAACGGGGACGGTCCCTCGATAATTGATCCATGCCGACTTGAGATGGGATGCCGTCTCCAAGATCGTCGCTGGCGGAGTAGCTCAGTCGGTTAGAGCAGCGGAATCATAATCCGCGTGTCGGGGGT
>CAZSSM010000151.1:0-9834 GCA_964609385.1 uncultured Planctomycetia bacterium | reverse complement strand
CCCGCATCGACTCCTCGTAGGTCATGAGTTTGCTGTTCATGTCGTGCTCTCCGATCATCCATCCGTTGTCGCCCATTAGGAGAACCCATGTGTTCTCGCGAAGTCCCAGGCGCTCGAGTTCATCGAGGATCCGTCCGACGGCGGCATCCATCTGAGCGACGCTGGCATAATAGTCTCGCGTGTGCTCGCGGATCCTCTCGGGCCGGTCGTACCCGTACGAGAGAGCCTGGGTCCGATTGCGCGCTGTGACGAGGTATTCAGGTTTCCCGCGAAGGTCGTCCGTCCAACTCGCCGGCAGAGGCATTTGCCCGATCGAGTATTGTTCGAGATAGGTAGTGGTGGCCGGCCAGGAAAATCGGTGATCCATGTGGGGAAGCTGGGTGCAGACCCAAAGGGCGAACGGCTCGCCCTCGGCAACGGTCTCTTGGAGGAATCGAATCGATTCGTCGGCCACAACATCGTCGACGAAGCCGGGCATGACTCGGGTCTCGCCATCGATGGTGAACTTGCGGTCATACCAGGTGCCGTTGGCCCAGCAGGTCGAGGCGAAGTCGAATCCGCATTGCTCGGGCGTATTCTTGAGATGCCACTTGCCGGTCACCCCGGTACGGTATCCCGCCTCGCCGAGGTCCTGGGCGAAGGTCCGCTCCCCCTCGTTCAGCGCAGCCGACCCGACCGACGTCACTCCATTGATGCTGCCATAGCGACCCGTGAGGCAGGCGGCTCGGCTGGGCGAGCAGATCGCTAGGGTCACGAAGGCGTTTTCGAACCAGGTACCCGCGCGGTAGATCCGATCCAGGTTCGGCGTCTCGATCGCAGCCAAGCCCGAAGCCTCGATACAATCCCATCGCTGGTCATCGGTCAGGATGAAAACGATGTTGGGCCGGTCATCCTCCTGCGCAAAGAGCGGAGTCGCGAGGGCACACGAGAGCAGGAACGGCATCATTCCGATCAAGGTTCGCATGAGATGACCCTGACATTGTGGTTTGTGCTTGGGAGACCCAGGAACAAACCATGCCACAACGACCGGGGATTCGGCAAGATCGGGATGAGACGTGTCCAACCTCACAAGAATGGAACCGGACGTTTCCAACCAGACGACGTCCTGAGGCAGGCACCTAGCCTCTAGTCAACAGTAGAGTGCTGTTTGGGGAGCCAAGTCGGAATCACACCCTCTGCCATTCTTCGACACCGCAGCAGGTGGAATCAACTTCAGAATAGATCATTATAAACAAATAAATCTTTAATTATAATAATTAAAAAGCATCGAGGATTGAATCTCGAAGGGATGATTCCAAACGATCTTGAAGATCAGGGTATCCTCGGTGGAATACCCGCCGACGAAAGTGTCGGGGTCTCCATCACCTACTGGTTGGAAGGGGCGTCCGAACCATTCTATTGGTTTCGGGCTTTCGTGAATCGAGAATCGGTCGATGTATCCGTGACCAACGCCGAAAATTGGCGTGTTCTGGAGGACAAGACATTTGCCAATTCGCAGAGCCTATGAGCCGTCTCCCTTCGGCTTCTACCTCATGATCTATAGTGGACCCCGGAAATGAGACCATTCGGTAAGTTATCCTCGAGGGATCCCTACCGAGGTCTAACCATGATTCGAATCCGTAAACGAAACTTATCTGCCTTCAATGCAAAGGTCGCACTCAACGCACTGAGAGAGCGCAAGATCATCACCGAACTCGAACTCATCCATTATATATATATTTTCAGATCATCCAACAAAAAACGCAACTCATCGACGGTATCCCCGAACTCTTCGAGAACACCAAGGCGGCGCGACGAACTGATCCCGAGACGATCCAAGCCGAACTCTTCGAGCAGACCCAGATGGAGCTGGCCTGGGTGAAAAAAATCTGGAGCATGACACTCAGACACTTGAACACTGGATCGAACCCGATCATCCGCACATCAGCATCCGTCGTCAGTGTGAACTGTCAGGCATCCCCCGAGCCAACCGGCAAGCGAATCCGCCGAGAACCTCCGACGGATGCGGATGATCGGCGAACAATTCCGGGCCACTCCGTTCTACGGCAGCCGACGCATGGCCGCCTGGCTGAGCCGAAACGGTGAGCCGGTCAACCGCAAACGGGTCCAGCGCTTGATGCGAGTCATGGGCATCGAGGCGATCTATCTCGGACCACGCACCACCAACAGGAGTCCCGACCACGAGATCCATCCCTACCTGCTGCGTGATGTGACGATCGACCGACGTGACCAAGTCTGGTCCACCGATATCACCGACCTGCCCCTGGAGGAGGGGTTCATGGACCTAGCTGCGGTGATCGATTGGCACAGCCGGTTCGTGCTCTCTTGGCAGCTGTCGAACACACGGGACGGCGGCTTCTGCCTGGAGGCCTTGGACGACGCTCTTCAACGTGGCCGGCCGGAGATCTTCCACAGCGATCAAGGTTCGCAGTTCACGGCCATGGCGTTCACGAGTCGACTCCGTGAGGCGGGAGTGGCGATCAGCATGGACGGTCACGGCCGAGCCTTGGACAACGTGTTCGTGGAACGTCTCTGGCGTTCTCTGAAATACGAGGAGGTCGACCTCAGTTCATATGAAGACGTTCGCGCGTTAGAACATGGCGTGTCGAACTGGTTCACGTTCTACAATCACGAACGTCCGCACCAGTCGCTGTCGTACCGGACACCGGCAGAGGTCTACACCATGACGTGACGCCTCTCCCCACTGGGCAGAAGGAGGACCCGACCATAACATAAAAATCAGGCCGATTGGTCTCGACAATGGGGTCCACCTCAGTGTGCGTGAAGTTGAACCTCTCAGAGGCTGTCCGGGAATCTAGACGCCTTTCGCGTTTCTGTACGTGAATGGAGGCAACTTCCAAGCTTAATTATGAGCCAATCGCCGCAGCATCCCCCCGATGGCCCTGGGTCAAAGCCAAGCCTCATAGGAGTGGACTGACCACTCATGATCCCGGCTATGGCGGTAGTTTCGTATCTACGACAACGCGAGCTATCTGACCGCGCTGAGCCCTGTCTAGGGCTCGACCCGCCTGGCCACCCTCACTTACGACGATGACGACGCCGGCTGGCTCACGAGGGAGATTGCCCGACGCTCCGACATCTCCCGGGGTGATAGAGGCTCGTGAGCAGGATCAGGTGACTGAGCGGTAGATCGCGACGCATCCAGCGCGCGGTCAGCCAACCGACGAGCGAGACCATCGAGACCACGAGGATCGCGGTCAAAGCTGTTCCAAAAAATCGATCCATGAGGTGTTCGAGGATAACAAATCCGCTCAGGCATCCCGCTCCTTGGTTCGGTCGGCTCGGGCTCGGTTGAGGAGCATGCGGATGCGTTGGATCTCGTCGGCGTCCAGGCGCTGGTCGTCGAGGAGCGCCGCGACGAGGGTCGAGGGTGAGCCTCCGCAGAGCGTCTTGACGATCTGGCGGAGCTTCTGCTGGATCGACTCCCGCCTCGGTCGCGTTGCGTTGTAGAGGAAGGTTCGGCCCTCGACGCGATGCCGCAACCAACCCTTCTGCTCCATCCGCTCCAGGAGCGTCCGGGCCGTGGTCCGCGAGACCTGACGCGTCGGAGCCAAGGCGTCGCGAACTTCGCGTGCGGAGACCTCCACGCGCTCCCAGACGATCTCCATGATCTCCGCCTGGGCCGGCGATAGGTCCGGCAACTCGGTCGACGCTTCACTCATCGCGATCGCAACCTCCGAATCATTCCGGATACGGCGACACCATGTCGCCGTATCTACCCGAATCATTTTGGCGACAACACGTCGCCATGCCAAGCCGTGCGTCTGGATCACCACGACGATTGCCCGGTACGTTCTGGTGGATACTGCTCGATGGATGAACTCGCTCGACTCCGCCTCTACGCTCGTCGCAAACGGAAGGATGCAACAAGCATTACGGATTCTTTCTCATTTTATTCTTCATGTTAAAACAGTTCGAAATGACTTCAAAATATCAATTTTTGCACTTATCTAAAGCAGAAATCTATCGAATTGTTCGTCAATCAACCCCACACAGGACGTGCCTCGAGCGAATCTCGGGGGATTGCCAACACTCCCCCTTCAAAAACCCTTATAATCGGGCCGTGCCTCACCGGCCTCCCTCCTCTGAGTGACCATTTGCGCGGCTCTTCGTCGAGTTCCCGTCGCGGCTTCAGCGGAGGCAGTTCATCCGAAAGAGGGGCGTGCGGACGCTGGGAAAAGCCGCGACTCACCTCCCTTGCTCGGGTACGATAATGGGTGTCTAATCCGTACGTCCTCAGACCGATCGCAACGCGATTCCCGAGTGGTTCGCCTGCCAGGCGTGGCAAGACTTGGGAGTCTGGTTGCTGGCCCCCGGATGTGGGGATCTGGTGAAGGATCACGTGCAACGTATGCCGAGTGACGGCCTTGGGGTTTGCGATTTGGCCGTCCGCCTCGAGTCCCAGGTCCCCGACGGGGGGTGACCGCCTCGACGGATGCCGAGCGGATCATCGAGCCCCTCGGACTGGCGAGGATCCACCGGAACCGATGCGAACCGGATCACCTCTCCCGATTCCCCCGATTTGTCCCTCCCCGATTGGAGCCCGAACCATGTCACGCACCGTCGAGGTCACGGAGCTGGTCCTCCGGGACGGTCACCAGAGCTTGCTCGCCACGCGGATGGCGCTGGAGGACATGGTCCCGGCCTGCGAGGACATCGACCGGGCCGGCTACTGGAGCGTCGAGTGCTGGGGCGGGGCGACCTACGACTCGTGCATCCGGTTCCTCAACGAGGACCCCTGGCAGCGGCTCCGGACCTTCCGCAAGCTGATGCCGAACACGCGCTTGCAGATGCTCCTGCGCGGGCAGAACCTGCTCGGCTACCGGCACTACGAGGACTCGGTCGTCGACCGCTTCGTCGACAAGTCGGCCGAGAACGGTATGGACGTCTTTCGGGTCTTCGACGCCCTGAACGACATCCGGAACCTCGAGCGCGCGTTGAAGGCCGTCATCCGGACCGGCAAGCACGCCGAGGGGACGATCTGTTACACCACCTCGCCGCTTCACACCGTCGACAAGTTCGTCGAGATGGCCAAGCGGCTCCAGGATCTGGGCTGCCAGTCGATCTGCATCAAGGACATGGCCGCCCTGCTCCGCCCCCAGCCGGCCTACGACATCGTCAAAGGGATCAAGGAAACATGCGGCGCCGATACGGTCGTCCACGTCCACGTCCACGCGACCACCGGTGTCACGCTCGTTAGCCTGATGAAGGCGATCGAGGCCGGCGCCGACATCGTCGACACCTCCATCTCTTCGTTGAGCCTCGGCCCCGGCCACAACCCGACCGAAGCGCTGGTTGAGATGCTCGAGAACACCGGCTACACCACGAGGCTGGACAAGGACCGCCTGCTGAAAGTCAAGGATCACTTCGCCACGATCCGGCCGCGGTACGCCGAGTTCGAGTCGAAGTTCATCGGCGTCGAGACGAAGATCTTCGACAGCCAGATCCCCGGCGGGATGATCTCCAACATGGAGAGCCAGCTCAAGCAGCAGGGCGCCGGCGACAAGGTCGAGGAGGTGCTGGCCGAGGTCCCGAAGGTCCGCGAGGTGGCCGGCTACCCGCCGCTGGTCACCCCGTCAAGCCAGATCGTCGGCACGCAGGCGGTCTTCAACGTGCTGATGGGGCCGTACAAGGTGCTCACCGGTGAGTTCGCCGACCTGATGCTCGGCTACTACGGCGAGACGCTCGGCGAGCGCGACTCGGAGGTCACCAAACGCGCCGAAGAGCACGCCAAGAAGCCCCCCATCACCGACCGACCGGCCAACCACCTCAAGCCCGAGTGGGACGACCTGAAGGCCAAGGCCACCGCGCTTGAGGGCTGCGACGGGTCGGATGAAGACGTCCTGACTTACGCCATGTTCCCGCAGGTCGCGCCCAAGTTCTTCCCCAAGCGGTCCGAGGGGCCGGTGAACCTGGGCAAGGACCCGGTGACGGCCGCAGCAGCAGCCGCTAGCGCCAGCCCGGCCGTCAAGGCGATCGACAGTCGGGGGTCGGTCACCAGCCCCATCACCTACACGGTCAAGATCGGCGACACGTCCCGCACGGTGACCGTCGAGCCCGCGTGATCCGCGCGAGAAAGGACCCGTTCCCGATGGCCGATTCGAAGCAGAAGACGATGGACGACCTGGTCGCCGAGCTGCGCCAGAAGAAGGAACATCTCCGCCAGGGCGGCGGCCCCGACCGCCTGGCCAAGCAGAAGGACCAAGGCAAGCTCAGCGCCCGTGAGCGGATCGAGACGCTGGTCGACGCCGACTCCTTCGAGGAGTTCGGCCTCTTCGCCCAGCACCGCCAGGTCTTCTTCGGGATGTCCGGCAAGGAGGTCCCGGCCGACGGCGTCGTCACCGGCGCCGGCTCGGTCGACGGTCGGCTGATCCACCTGGCCAGCCAGGACTTCACCGTCCTGGGCGGCTCGGCCGGCGAGATCCACTCGCACAAGGTCGCCGACGTGATGGAGATGGCGCTGCAGACCGGCACGCCCTTCGTCTTCATCAACGACTCCGGCGGCGCCCGGGTGCAGGAAGGGATCGACTCCCTCTCCGGCTACGGCCGGATCTTCTACACCAATGTCTCGCTCTCCGGCGCCGTGCCGCAGATCTCCTTGATCTGTGGCCCCTGTGCCGGCGGCGCGGCCTACTCGCCGGCATTGACGGATTTCGTCATCCAGACGCGTAAAGCCCACATGTTCATCACCGGGCCACAGGTGATCAAGCAGGTCACCGGTGAGCAGATCACCTCCGACGCCCTCGGCGGCGCCGACGCCCACATGGCGCACTCCGGCGTCAACCACTTCATCGCCGAGAACGATGAGGAAGCGCTCTACCTCTGCCGACGCCTGCTCAGCTTCCTCCCAGCCAACAACCTGGAGGATCCGCCCCGGGTCCCCTTCGACAACAACGTCGACCCGAACCCCGAGCTGACCGGGATCGTCCCCGTCGAGACCAAGCAGGGCTACGACATCCGCGAGGTCATCGGCGGCATCGTCGACCAGGGCGACTTCCTCGAGGTCCAGGAAGGGTACGCCCGGAACATCGTCGTCGGCTTCGCCCGGATCCTCGGCCGGTCGGTGGGGATCATCGCCAATCAGCCGTCGGTCCTCTCCGGCGTGCTGGACGTCAACGCCTCGACGAAGGCGAGCCGGTTCATCCGCTTCTGCAACGCCTTCAACATCTCGCTGGTCACCTTCGTCGACGTGCCCGGCTTCCTGCCCGGCGTGGCGCAGGAGCACGGCGGGATCATCCGGCACGGGGCGAAGATGCTCTTCGCCTACTCGGCGGCGACGGTGCCGAAGATCCAGGTGATCCTCCGCAAATCGTACGGCGGGTCCCACCTGGCGATGTGCTCCAAGGACCTGGGCGCCGACCGCGTCTTCGCCTGGCCGACGGCCGAAGTTGCCGTCATGGGCGCCGAGGGGGCCGTCGAGATCGTCTTCCGCAAGGAGATGGAGGCCGCCCAGGACAAGGCCGCCAAGCGGGCCGAGCTGATCGACGAGTACCGCTCGACCTTCTCCACCCCGTACGTCGCCGCCGGCCGCCGGCTGGTCGACGACATCATCGAGCCGGCCGACACCCGCCGTCACCTGGCCCAAGCGCTGGAATATCTCCAGGCCAAGCGTGAGGTCCGGCCGCCGAAGAAGCACGGCCTGATCCCGCTCTGACCCGACTCGAATCGACCCGAATCGCTCTGACCGGAGGAACCGCCCCATGCCGCCCGAGTCGAACGACCTGGCCCGGCTGCTCGAGGCCGTCGAAGCGCTCCGCCTCGAGGTCGCCCGGCTGTCCGAGCGCGTCTCGGCGATCGAGTCAGCCGCCCCGGCCCCCACCAGCGCCCCAGCGTCGGAGGCCGACGCGGCGATCGGCCCGGAGTTGGTCTACGTCATCTCCGCCGCAGTCGCCGCCTTCCTCGGCAAGCGCGCCCACGTCCGCCAGATCCGCCTGCTCGGCTCGGATGCCTGGGCGCAGCAAGGGCGGATCACGGTTCAGGCGTCGCACCGACTGGACGTCCTGCAAGGGTCCTGACGGACCCGATCCCTCGCCCATCGCGATCGCCCCGCGAGTCCCGGTCGGACGCGCGGGGCCAGACCGCTCAGGGCGCCTTGCATCGGATCGAATCGGACCCTCGTCCCCCTCACTTCTCCCCCGACTTTCCCCCACGATCGAACCCGGCCGGCCCGCGAGGAGCGAGCGTTGAAACTCAAGATTACCGTTGATGGCAAGATCTTCGAGGTCGATGTCGAGGTCGCCGAGCCGGAGCCGATGCGGCCGGCGTATGTGCCGCCCTCGGGCCACGCCCGAATCGCAGCGGCTCCGACCCCTGCGCCTGCCCCCGCGGCCAATCCCGGCGCCGAGGCCGTCGCCGACGAGAGCAAGGTCTGCCGGAGCCCGCTGACCGGCGTCGTCTCCCGAGTCGAGGTCCAGCCCGGCCAGGCCATCCAGGTTCACGACGTGCTCATCGTCCTGGAGGCGATGAAGATGGAGACCGTCATCACCGCTCCGGTCGCCGGCACGGTCGCCAAGGTCAACGCCGGCGTCGGCGTCGGCGTCCAGCAAGGCCAAGTGCTCGTCGAGTTCGAGTGACGCCGTCACCCGGCGGATCGATCGGCAAGCAACCATCCTGCTCGAACCATCGGCCCGGGGAGGACTCCGCTATGACTCCAGCCCAGAGGCTCGATAAAGCTCAACTCGTCGTCGGGAGGAATCCGATGATCTGCTGGATCTGCGGGGCCGAAACGAGACTGACCTCGTCTTGAGCAATCGCTAGAAGTGCTGAAGCAGACACCCACAGCAAACAACTCGAACCAAACATAATTTCATAATTTTTTGTTTGGTTGATCTAGGCTCTTTGCTTTGGCTCCGATGCTCAATTGAGCCGCGTTTGAGTTCCGGGGCAGCCGATCGGGATTGATCGGCCACCTCGAACCGTCGTGGTCGATCATTTGGCCGGACAAGTTTGATCTCATCCGGCTCAGGCCCTGACAGTGTCCTTGATCAGACAGTTCCTTGAATCAGACACCCGACCCTCGATTCGAGAATAAGCCGAACCAGTTATCCCATTGAAGGCTGGCCAGTCCTGGATGTCCTGTGATAAGGTTGTGTGGTTGGATGTCCGGTTAATCGATCGCCAGTGACTGGCTCAAGGGATCCCCCATGATGCGTTTACGCGTCCTGGTCGCACTCGTACTCCTTCTCAGCCAGCCGCTTCCGGTCGTCGCTTGCTTATGGGATCGCGATACGATTGCCGATGAAGCGAAGGGGATGCCTGAGGTTGTTGCCATGATCACCGGTCGGTTCGAGAGAAATCCGCCTCTCTACTACGAGATGCGTTTGGACCGCGTCGCGGCCCACCTTGAGGATCATCCCGAGGACCTCGCCGCCTTCGACGATGCCGGGGTCGCCTGTGACCGGCTCCATCGCGGCGACGAGGCGATTTCGTGGATGGAGCAGAAGCGAAGTCGGTTGGTGTCGCGGGATGCCTCGGACCTGGAGGTCAAAAAGCATTGGTACCGATACCACGCCAACCTCGGGACCTTCTTGGTCCATCGTTGGATCCGACGGGGAGCCGATCGAACGAAGATCGACGAGGTCGAGGCCGCACGCGTTGAGATCGCCAAGGCGTTGGAGATCAACCCAGACGCTCACTTCGGCCGGGAGAGATACCAACTGCAGGTGCTGGAGTGGATCGTGGACCCGCCGATAGAGCGGTCGCAATACCTGCCGAATTTACTTGGATTTGAGAATTATTACTACCTGGGCGGCCATGAAATGAGCCGACCATCAAACGATGGATGGCACGCGGCGAGGTGGCTCATCGCGAGGG
>CAZSSM010000150.1:0-9939 GCA_964609385.1 uncultured Planctomycetia bacterium | reverse complement strand
AGGCCCTCCGGTTCCACCAGGAATATTTCTTGGTCCCCTGCGCCTTGGGTGACATCTAGGCCCGGTTCGGTCGGACCAACAGGGACTGGCGCGAACTGCCCGATCGGGTCGCTATCCAGCTCAACGACACGCACCCGTCGATGGCCGTGGCCGAGCTGATGCGGATCCTGCTCGACCAAGCGCGGCTGGGCTGGGACGACGCCTGGGACGTCACCGTTCGGACCCTGGCCTACACCAACCACACCCTGCTGCCCGAGGCCCTCGAGAAGTGGCCGGTCACCTTCTTCGAAATGGTTTGCCCGAGACTCCTGGAAATCATTTATGAGATCAACCATCGATTCCTCGAGGATCTTCGCCAACGCTATCCCAACGACCCCGGGCGGATCACGCGGATGAGCCTGATCGAGGAAGGGTCGTCGCGTCGGGTCCGGATGGCGCACCTGGCCATCGTCGGCACGCACAGCACCAACGGCGTGGCGGCGATCCATTCCAAACTGATTCGGACCCGCGTCCTGCCCGAATTCGCCGAGCGGTTCCCCGACCGGTTCAACAACAAGACCAACGGGGTCACCCCGAGGCGTTGGCTGCTCGGGGCCAACCCCGAACTCTCCGCGCTGATCACCGAGTCCATCGGCGACGGCTGGGTCACTCACCTCGGGCTCCTGGCCGAACTGAAGCCGATGGCCGACGATGCCGCCTTCCGCGAGCGGTTCCGTCAGGCCAAGCGCGCGGCCAAACTCCGGTTCGTCGACTGGGTCAAGAAGGTGCATCGGATCCCGATCGATCCCGATTCGATCTTCGATAGTCAAATCAAACGGATTCACGAATACAAGCGACAACTCCTCAATGCCCTCCATGCGCTGATCCTGTTCCATCGGTTGCGCGACGATCCGAGCCTGGACGTGCCGCCGCGGACCTTCTTCTTCGCCGGCAAGGCGGCCCCGGCCTACTTCCTGGCCAAGCGGATCATCAAACTGATCCACGACGTCGGCCGGGCCATCGAGCGCGAGCCTCGGGTCCGCGACCGGCTCAAGGTCGTCTTCCTGCCCAACTACAGCGTCACCTTGGCCGAGCGGCTGATCCCGGCCAGCGAGGTCTCCGAGCAGATCTCCACGGCCGGCTACGAAGCCTCGGGCACCGGCAACATGAAGTTCATGATCAACGGCGCCCTGACCATCGGCACCCGCGACGGGGCCACCGTCGAGATGGCCGAGGAGGCCGGCGAAGAGAACCTCTTCCTCTTCGGACTGACCGCCGAGCAGGTCCAGCAGACGCGCCCTTGGTACGACCCGCGCTGGCATTTCGAGAACGAGCCGGAGACCCATCAGGCCCTCGACACGATCTTCCAAGGGAAGCTCTCGCCCGACGAGCCCGGCCTCTTCGAACCGATCCGCAAGTCCCTGCTCGACGACGGCGATTACTACATGCACCTGGCCGACCTGACCGACTACGCCCGCGCCCACGCCGAATTGGGTCGGCTCTACGGCGATCCCGAAGCCTGGACCCGCAAGGCGATCCTCAACGTGGCCGCCTCGGGCAAGTTCTCCAGCGACCGCACCATCTCCGAGTACACCCGAGAGATCTGGGATGCCCCCATGTGTCACATCCCCGATCGCCCCGAGTGACCGTCGCTCTTCTTCCCTTTCTCGCCAGCGGGGGGCGTTCCCGATGATGCTGGAGACCTACGAACCGCTCGACGTGCTCAAGCCGGTCGCCGAGGGGATTTGGCTGGTCGACGGCCCACTCGTCTCGATGGCCCTCGGCCCGACCTCCTTGGCGTTCCCGACCCGGATGGTCGTGGTCCGGCTGGGCGACGGGGGCCTGTTCCTCTGGTCGCCGACCGCGCTCTCGGATGAGCTGGCCGCTCAAGTCGACGCGCTGGGGCCGGTCCGCCACCTGATCTCGCCGAATAAGATCCACTACGCCCACATCGGGGACTGGCAAAGGCGCTATCCCGAGGCGACATCGTGGGCCTCGACGGGCGTCCGCGAGCGGGCGCGTTCCCAAAAGATCGACGTCCGGTTCGATGCCGACCTCGGCGACGACCCCGAGCCGGCCTGGGCCGACGACCTCGACCAGTTGATCATCCGCGGCGGGCGGTTCCTCGATGAGGTCGTCTTCCTGCATCGGACCAGCCGGACCCTCATCCTGGCCGACCTGATCGAGAACCTCGAGGAGCCCAAGATCCGGGGCCGATTTGGGCGCTGGCTCTTCCGACTCGCCGGCGCGGTCGATCCCGACGGCAAGATGCCGCTGGACCTCCGATTGACCTTCCTGGGCCGACGCGAACGGATCCGCCCAACGGTTCAGCGGATGATCGCCTGGGAGCCCGAGCGGATCCTCCTGGCGCACGGACGCTGGTACGACCGCGATGGCGCGGCCGAACTGCGTCGCGCCTTCCGATGGGTCGGCATCGACGAGGCCCAACCCTAAACCGTGATGGTGTAACGCGTTGCGGCCGAGGACCGGTCGGGCTTACTTCCGCTTGACCTTGTGCTTGGTGTGCTTCCGGAGTCGGGGGCAGTACTTGTTGACGCCGCCCTGCAACCGCTCCGGGACACCGCCGCGCGAGGGGATCTCGATCCGATAGTTCAGGTCACCGGTCTCGGTGCACTGCAGCCAAACGTGTTCACGCGCCGTCGAACGAGCCATCGCCCCTCTCCCAATCAGCCAGCCGGACGCCCAGCCCAGGCGTTAGGCGTTCCAGTCGGTCCATCATTGAATCCGATCGTCCCAACGACTTGCGATGATAGGCCCTGTGGGACGGTCGATCAAAGTTCCCATTATGAGACTCGAGGCCCAGCAAGGCCAGACCAACCGCGCCGATTTCGGGCCGGTCAGGCCGATCCGCAGGTTGACTCAACACTCCATCATGCTCGCGCGACCATGGAACCGGCGCGGATCGAACTACAATGGCATATTGATGATCTGCCGGAAGTCGCGGTAATGGTTGCCGGTGATGTAAACCTCACCGTTGGCGCCGAGGACGAGCCGGAGCTTACCGCGGTCTCGACCCGGGACGCGGGGCGTGACGTCATACTCGCGGTAGTGACCGTAGGGCTTGACGGGGAGGTCGAGGTCCTGGTTCTCGAAGACCCGACCGCCGACCACGTTGGGCGGCAGGACCCCACGTCGGATGTCGCGGACGTATTCATCGAGCCCGACCAGTCGCGGGTCGGAGAACGGGTTGTCCGGCCCCCAGATGATCCGATCACGAATCGGCATTGTGCCGCCCCTCATTATGTTATATAAATCTGTCTATTGTCCAGTGAGTCCGGATCGGAGATTTCGGTGGTCCTTCAAATGGTACTCGGTTGCGGTCTGGATGTGACGAACGATCGGAGACTCCTTCAGGCTCAGAGACGATCCGGGAAGGTGATTCGTCTCTAGAATTCGCAGGACCTGAAGTCGTTAGCTGCCGTGAGAATTCGAGACAATTTATCGTGTAGTTGCCCTAAAAATAAACATGGTAATATGGAATTGATTTTTACTCCAACTTGGGAAACGGCTCAAGCCGCAAGAGTCCACCCCGGAATCTACTGCCCAACAGATGACCGCCATGTGTTTTCGATGTTTGAACTGAGACCTCCAAGCGAACTGGACTAGAATCGTGAAGCACAACTAATCGGTACTGTTTATCGAAGTGACTCGTAAAATAAATTCGAGGTTCTGGGTATTTGTGATTTCAAATCAAGACTTATTTTTTGGTCGATCGGGATCTACGAGATCGAGCGTCATCAGGTGTTGACCGTGTCGCTCCTCGCCGGTCTCCCGGAACCCGAGCTTCTCATAGAACCCCTTCGGACATCCCGGTCCAGGACAATAGCTGGTCTCGAGGACGCGGGCGTTCGGCAGCGTGCGGACGAACGCCAACACGCGGCCCATCGCTTCGCGACCGTAACCATGGCCCTGATGACGTGCGTCGATCATCAGTCTCCACAAGAAATAGCGCGGTTTCTCAGGGTCGATGAACAGCATGACGAAGCCGACCAGTTCCTCGCCCGCATAGATGGCGCGGAACCAGGCCTCGTCGGAGAAGGAGGCCTCGGCGATCGACTGGGCGTTCGAGGCGACGAAACCCTTCTGCTCGTCGGCCACCGACAACGCGCAGACGTCTCGGACCGTATCTCGGGTCACCTCTCGGAGCGTCACGGCTGACGCGGCGACCGCTGCTCGTTGGCTCTTCGCGCTCATCGTCTCCCCCAACCACTCCGGACCCAACGTTCCCAACGAGCCGGGACGATCGACCATCTCCCACGAGCCGGTTCGGCTCCACAATCGGGCTTGCCCAGTCACCGGAATCAGCAATCGCCTCACGGAACATACACTGTCGGCCGGTGTTGGATCTCTTTGAACATCGATCCCCACCGGAAATCCCAACCCACCCCATGGTCGACACGACTGTCGTGAAGGACCCCATGATGCCCCTTCCTCTGAGCGTGTGCCTGATCCTGGTCGCGATGTCAGCCGAGTCATCGCCGAGGTTCGCGGCAATCGAACCGTTATCTCCGAGCCCCGTCCAGGAGCCGCAAACCGACGAATCGGCCGATCAGCCGAGTCGAGGGGCGGCCCGAACGGGCGATCCCCAACGCCTCCCCGACGCGTTGCGCCGGGCGTTCCGCAACGCCGATGGCGACGGCGACGGGAAGCTGAGCCGGGAGGAGTATCCGCAACCGGAACGGTTCGCCGAGGTCGACCGGGATGAGGACGGTTTCGCGACGCCCTCGGAGATCCTCACGTTCTTCAGCCGACGCGGACGACTCGGCAACCGAACCCGAGTCCCAGCCGGACCAGCCCTGGACCGGTCGGTGAACCTGCTGGATCACGAGGATCCCGAGGCGGCCCGGCTGTTCCGCCGCGTCGAGATCCCGGGCCTGACCGACGTCGAGGCGGGAACCAACGGCTTCGCGATCGCTGATCTTAACCGCGACGGCTGGCTGGACCTGTTGGCCGTCCAGAGCACGCCCGGGAACCAGCTCCCCATCGGCCCCCAGGGGTTCCCGATCCGCGATGCGGATCGGCTCCGCGTGTTGATCAACCGGGACGGCACGCGGTTCGAGTCGCACGAGCTGACGATCCAGAGCCAACGCTTCCGTTCGGACAACATCGGGCGGTCGGCTCAGATCCCCAACTTGGTCGATCTCAACAGCGATGGCTGGCTTGACGTGTTCCTAACCCGCAACGCGCCGTTCTCGGGCGGCCGACTGGTCCGAGGCGGCCGACCATTGGGCAACACGCTCCTGCTCAGCGACGGCGCTTGGGATCGGTTCGTCGACGTCCCCGGCGCGCTGGGGGCGGCCAACCTGCGCGCCTACAACCGCCAGAGCGACTTCGGCGACGTCAACGGTGACGGATGGTTGGACCTGGCCATCGGTTGCGACAACATCGGCGACACCCTTGGAGGTCTGCCATACAGCCGACTCTACCTGTTCCAGCCGGCCGTCGACGCCTTCACGGCGGGCCGGTTCCAAGACATCGGCGGGACCGAGCGCATCCCCGACTTTGGCGGCTTCTACCACGACTCGATGCGCGATAAGGCCGGGCCCGACATCCAGTTCGGCGACCTCGACAACGATGGCGACCTCGATCTGATCCAAGCAACCCACGTCGATATCCGCGACCCGCTCTCGGAGTACTCCCCAGCCGAGTATCGCCAAGGGATCTTCTGCTGGCGGAACCTCCTGAAGGAGACCGGCGAGGCGACCTTCGAAAAGGTCACCGGCAACGGCCTGGCCGTGGAGGGTCGGCTCCGCTGGGACGACCCAAAGCAACGCCTGGTCACCGATGAGCCAGGGCCGGGCCTGCCCTACGTTGCCCTGGTCGACCTGACCAACGACGGCCTGCTCGACGTTTTGGCGATCGGGCCAAGCGATCCGGGCTGGGCCCCACGTGCTGAGGACGTCGGCGGCCGATTCTGGCGGAACCGAGGCACCTTCCAATTCGAAGAGGCCACCGCTGAGGCCGGCCTCGAGTCGCTCAACTGGACGTACCGCCAATGGTATGACTTCCAAGCGATGACCGTCCCGCCGCGACTGGCCAACTGGCGACCCGCGCTCGGCCCCAACTATCCGTCTCAACCGGGTCGCGAGCGGCTCGAGCCCCTGGACGAGCGGCCCTACTGGGCCGACGTGGTCTATGGCGACTTCGATAACGACGGCTGGCAGGACTTCGTCGCCTTGGACCGCCGAGACGGGACCACTGGCCGCGAAGGCCGCGCAGTCTTCTACCACAACGCGGGTGCCGGCCGCTTCGAGCCGTGGCCGCAGGCCCTCAGTGGGCTCGACGCCAAAGGGATCTCTGGCGAGGCGGCCGATCTGAACAACGACGGTCTGCTCGACCTCGTCCTGGCCGCCGACCCGGACAACTCCGGCGGTTGGCGGGTCGAAGGCGCACCGGAACGCTACCGCGATCGCGTCTTCCTCAACACCGGCGACCCCGACTCCCGGGACAACCACTGGCTCCGGCTCCGGTTCTCCGGGATCAGCGATCACCGACTCGTTGGCGCACGGGTCACCGCCGACGGCGACGACCGATCCTTCTCGCGAACGGTCTCCAGCAACCACGCCTACAAGTCGTCCGGCCCTCTCGAAGTCCACTTCGGCCTGGGAGCCCTTGAGGCCGTCGACCTCGCGATCGAACTCGTCGACGGTCGGACCTTCCAATTCGACCGAGTCAAGGCCAACCAGTACCGAGTTATTCATTTCAATATCAAATAAATTTTATATAATTCAGCATATTTTCAACATCTTTGACGATCACAAGGGGCTTGGTCCGGTCGGGCAAAGCCCCTGCATTCGTCCACACGAGTCGAGCGACCGATCAACGACCAGGATCGGTCCGTCGCAAGTTCGCGCTCGACCCACGCCGACGCCCTCGATCACGAGACGGCAACGGCAGGGTCTTGAGAGCCTCGGCGATCACGGCCTCGAGCGCCTTGATGCGTTGGGGGAGGTCGTCGATCCGACGGGCCTTGTCGAGACCATCGCGAACGACTGTGCCAGTGGCCGCGGGTATCGGCACCATGCCGGGCCGAGCACATCGGAGATCGATGTTCGCGCGTCGGACGTTCTCGAGGATCTGTTGGGTCTCGGTCGTCTCCTCATCGATGTGTTCGAGCATCTCTTGGAGAACCGTCGCAGCCCCCAAGAGGTCTCCTCGGCGTTGGCGGGCCTCGGCGCGCGAGCGGGTGAACTCGAGGATGCTTCGGCAAAAGTCGGCCGAGAGCATGCCGCCTCGGTTCATGAGACCGGAGATCCCGAGGCGTTCGACGATGTGGACGATCCCGTTGCGTGCCGTCAGGTCGGCCTCAACGATCGCGACCGCGCCGGCAAGCACACCGTTATCGGAGAGGCTGGCCAACATCGACTTCTCGGCCCTTTGGAAAGCATACCACTCCGCGCCTTGGATCGAAGGGATCCAGACTTGATCGAGAATCTGACTGCGGGTCGAACGGCCCGGCAGGATGTGATCGGCCAGGCTGGAAACCGCGGCAGAGATGATCCGTTCGCCCCGAGCGACCCGCCCGATGCGCTCGGCCTGATCGTCGCGGAGCGTGTCGTCCTTCCAGGCCAGCACCGTGATCGGGGCATCGCCGGCGAGCCGATCGTTGAGCCCGGCCAGTTCGGCGGCCTTGAGGAAGGCGCCGCAGTCGCCCTGACGCTTGAGAAGCTCGAGAACAGTTGGTTGGTCATCCGTCGATGTGTCGGGCGCGGGGTCGTCGGCCCAGGCCGTGCCGGTCCCGATCAACGCCATCCACATCCACACCGAAATCAGACCGCGCAACGGGTGTCGCGACAGGCTGATCGGGAACGCTCGCATGCGCAAACTCCGGGACAGAATAGGTGAGGTGCTTGGGGGATGGGGAAGTCGTCATTGCGTTCCACCGCCAAATCTCGTCCCGATCGCGCCTTCGGATTCACGAAGCGATCGGACCAGGGCAGGGGATGTCTTTCCTCGTTTCCAAATCCTTGCTATGATCCCGGCCCCGTCCATGATCTTCCTAGACATCCGCTTCTTTCACAGGACCAAGATCGATGAATCGCGTGTCTCAATCGGCAATGAGGCCGACCCGGATCCGTTCGTTCATATTGGCCCTCGGCCTGGCCGGAGTCTGCTTGATCGGCACCGGCTGCACCGATGTGTCCCGCAACGGCGAGGACCTGACGGCCAAGTTCGCCCTCTGGGTCCCGCTGGTGTTCAGCTTGGTCGGCTTGGCGATCGCACCGCTGGGCTGGCTGCTCCGCAAAAAGAGCGCGCGGTTCGGCTATGGGATGCTCATAGGTGGGCCCCTCCTGTTGCTCGTGGTCGTGCCGATGTTCCTCAACGACCGCGTCACGCTCGAGGGGGATCGGTTCGAACTCCGGACGGGGTTCTGGTTCGCGCCGACGGTCCGTGACATCGACCTGACGACGGTTCAGAGCATCGAAGTCCTTATCGAGACGAAACGGAAACGACGCGGAAGTAGCGAGGAAGCCACGCTGCTCTTCTACGACCAGGACGGGGGACCTGTCGAGGTTCCTGTGGGGACCTTGATGGACGAGGTCTATGAAGACCTGCTCATCGGCTTCGAGTCGCGTGGGATCCCGATTCAGGTCAACGACCAACGCTGACCTCGGTCGCGGGTTCGAACCGAAGTCCTGTGGAGAGTCCGCCCATGGCACCTCCGTCTCGAACCCGCCTCCAACTCTCCTTGGCGACGCTGTTCCTGGTGGTCGCCGCCTCGGGCGCTTTGTCGGCGCTCTTCGTCAAGGTCTAGACCTACAGCGCCATCCCCAACGAGCCCCAGTGGAAGGTCGATTCACCGGCGCTGGTCGTCTTCGCGGTCGCCTCGACCTGCCTGGCCCTGGGCTCGCTGAAGAGTCACTCGACCTCGCAGATCGCACTTCAGGTGATCGTGGCCAGCCTGGGCTACCTCAGCTTCATCTGGCTGGCCGAAGCGTAGCAGATCCGCCCGCTCCTGTACTGGTTCCAGGTCATCTTCCTCCTGACCGTCGCCCTCCCGCTGTTGGCCCGACGGATCATCAAGGCCAACCTGCCCCGAGGCCCCAGGCGCACCTGGTGGAAGCGCACTTGCGAGGCCTTCGTCTCTTCGCCTTCTTGACCGATCTGCTGGTTATCGTCGGATATCTCATCCAAGTACACATCGATCATGTCAGTTTTATCATGATCGACGAAACATCCAACGTCCAATGATTTATCCGTCCTGTCCGCTTCCTCTCCTCCCATCTCCCATCCCAAGAATCGGCCACCCGAGACGAACCGCCTCAGGTGGCGAGGTCGACCGATCAATCAAGGTTGGGAATCGGCTGGGGGCTGTAGCTCCGGAGCCCCCTCCGCCTCTCGAGCCTGGGGCTGCGTCTGTCCATCAGGTCCGACCATCTGCGGAGCATGGCCCTTGCGATGGATGATCACCGCCGGGATGGTCGGGCTCAGCTCGCCTCGGAGGATCCCTTCGGCCAGCGCTGCGTCCAACGCGGTGGTGGTCAGGCCCGTCGGGAACAACGGGTCGGCTAGGACGGTCGGCGGCACGAACGGCGTGCCCAAGGTCACCGTCGGGGCGAAGAACCCAGTCGCCGGGATGCCCGGTCCGAACGGATAGCCGAAGCCGTACGTCGGGAACCCGAACCCATACGCTGGCGAGGCGACTCCAAACGCCGGGGCGCCGAAGCCGTACGTCGGATATGCGAAGCCGCCACCGAAATACCCCGCCGGACCGAATCCGAACTGAGGAACGCCGAACCCATAGCCGTAACCGGGGAACCCGTAGCCGGCGAACCCGAAACCACGATTGAACCCGAAGCCCCGGTTGAACCCAAAGCCGCGATTGAACCCGAAACCACGATTGAACCCGAACCCGCCGTAGCCGGTGAACCCGCCGCCCGAACCGACCACGCCCTGTCCCCGCGCCGGCTCGCCAGTGGCCAAGAATGAAGACCCCCG
>CAZSSM010000149.1:0-10012 GCA_964609385.1 uncultured Planctomycetia bacterium | reverse complement strand
TCACCGCCGTCCAACACGTCCTCGCCGCCGCCGGCCTTGACCGTATCGGAGCCGGAACCGCCTTCGAGCACGTCGTCGCCTCCTCGACCGATCAGCAGGTCGTCGCCGTCCTCACCCCGGAGCGTGTCGTCGACCCGATCACCCGAGAGGGTGTCGTTTCCCGAGCCCCCTTCGAGCAGGTCGTTGGCGTTGTTGCTATTGAGCGAGTCGTTGCCCTCACCGCCTCGGATCGTGTCCTCACCGCCACCGCCAGTGATCGTGTCGTCGCCCGAGCCGCCCTCCAGCAGGTCAGCGTTGCCGAAGCCGTTGAGCACATCGTCGCCGAGACCACCCAGATACGTGTCGGCGGTCCGGCTCCCGCCGATGATCGTGTCGTCGCCCTCGCCACCGTCGACAATGGTGGCCTTCAGCCCGTTTGCGAACAGGTCATCGTTATTCAGCAAAGACCCGTCAACCGCGTCGTCCCCTGCACCCGCCTCGATCTCGAGCGTCTGGATCTCGACGAACCGATCCTGCTCGGAGACCGATGTCGATCCGAGCGGGCTCCGGGTGACCACCAGAGCATCGACCAGGAAATCAACCGAGCCACGCTGGACGTCGAGGGTAATCTGATCGTCCAGTTCGGTCCCCTGGATCATCCCGACATCTTGACCTGCTCCACCGTCGATCCGATCGTCACCGGGACCACCGGTCAGAGTGTCGTTCTCTTCGCCACCGGCGAGGCGATCATCCCCCTCACCGCCGTCCAGCACGTCAGCGCCCCCGAGGCCGTCCAACAGATCGTCGCCGGTCTCACCCGAGAGGCTGTCGTTGCCGAGGCCACCGACGAGCGTGTCGTCCCCCGAACCACCCTCTAACGTATCCTCGCCTTCACTGTCCGCGTCACCCTGTAGGAAGTCCGCTCCCGGTCCGCCGGTCAACGAGTCGTCCCCGCTATCCCCATAGAGGAAGTCGTCGCTCTCGTCGTCGCCGCCGTGAATTCGATCGTTGCCGCCGAGGCCGTGGAGCACATCGCGGCCCTCTTGGCCGTCGAGCGAGTCGTCGCCATCGCCGCCGGTGATCGTGTCATGCCCCGCGCCACCGAGCAGCGAGTCGGCGTCCTCATCACCCTGGATCCGGTCATCACCGAGGCCGCCGTCTATCGGTTCTAGTCCCGCGCCTCCGTCGAGCGAGTCGTTGTCGTCCTGACCGATGTCCTCGTCGTCGCCAAAACCACCGTCGATCGTGTCGTCGCCCATGCCGCCGAGCAGCGAGTCGTTGCCCGTTCGACCCTCGATCCGGTCGTTGCCTGCGCCGCCATCGATCGTGTCGTCGCCGGCCGATCCGAGAACCGCGTCGTTGCCGGAGTCTCCCGTGAGCGAAAGACCCGCGAACGGCAGACCGCTCATGTTGGATGACGTCAACGAGCTCGCATCGATCAGGTCATCGCCCAAGTTGCCCGCGATCGATAGGGACTCGACTCCGTCAATGGTGTCGGTGCGGCTGTCGGTTCCGTTGGATTCGCTCCGCGTGACCGACAACTGACCGGCGATCGGTGATGTGACGCGGATGATCTCGGACATCGAGCCGCCCACGAAGGAGTACGTATCGCGGTCGGCCCCCCCGTCGACCGTGTCGCCACCGTCGGAGATCAGAGTGTCGTCGCCGGCTTCGCCTTGGAGGACATCGGCACTCCATTGACCGTTCAGTACATCTGCGCCGATCCCACCGCGGAGAACGTCCTCATCATGCCCTCCGGAAAGTGTATCGTTGCCATCGCCGCCATTGATCGTGTCGCGACCGGCATCACCGTTCATCGTGTCGTTACCGTCGCCGCCGTCGAGCGAATCATTGCCCGCAAACCCAACGACGACATCGTTGCCCGGGCCTCCGCTCAGCGTGTCGTCACCGTCATGACCGTAGACGAAATCGGTGGTGACATCATCACCGCCGTGGATCCGATCGTTGCCGTCGTTGCCGTAGAGGAAGTCATATCCGTCCTGGCCGTCGAGCGTGTCGTTCCCCGTATCGCCAAAGACGAAATCGTTGCCCGAACCACCGAGGATCGAATCGTCATCATCACCGCCACGTAGGGTGTCGTTACCCGAGCCGCCGTCGAGCGTGTCGTCACCCGCATCACCCAGCACGGAGTCGCGGTCGTCTCCGGCCGAGACACTGTCGGCCCCGGGACCCGCATGGATCGTGTCGTTGCCCGAGCTCCCGAAGAGCGTGTCGTCACCCGTTTCGCCGTCCAGCAGATCGTTGCCCGTGCTTCCCGACAGATAGTCGTCGTCCGCACCGCCGTTCAGCACGTCGTTCCCGATCGATCCGAGCAGCGTGTCGGATCCGGCCAAGCCGGTTAGGGTGTCATTGCCGGCGTCACCGACGAGCGAATCATTGCCATCACCACCATTGAGGCTATCCTGGTCGTTTCCACCAAACTGACGATCGTTCCCGAAACCCCCGCTCAAGATATCGTTGCCGTTGCTCCCGGAGAGGAAGTCGTTGCCCCCATCGCCGTTGAGCGTGTCGTTGCCGAACTCCCCGTACAACGTGTCGTTACCGACGCTTCCGGAGAGGAAGTCGTTGCCGGGGCCGCCTTCCAAGTAGTCATTCCCCGAATCGGCGAAGAGCCAGTCGTTGCCGTCTTGACCGTCCATCCGGTCATGATCGAGACCGCCGTTGAGCGTATCGTTGCCCGTCCCGCCGTCGAGCGTATCGTTGCCGTTGAGTCCGGAAAGAAGGTCGTTGCCGATGTTGCCGAAGAGCCGGTCGTTGCCCGTCCCACCGTTGAGCGTGTCGTTACCCGTCCCCCCGTCGAGCGTGTCGTTCCCGACAGCCCCCTCGATCAGGTCGTTGCCCGTACCGCCGTTGAGCGAGTCGTTGCCCGAGGCGTCGCCCAGCCGGTCGTTGCCGTCGCCGCCGTCGAGCGTGTCGTTATCTGACCCACCTTCCAAGATGTCGTTACCATCGCCGCCGAATAACAGGTCACGCTGGGGACCACCGTCGAGTCGGTCGTTGTCGTCATCACCGCGGAGGGTGTCGTAACCCGAGCCCCCAAAGAGTGAGTCCCATCCCGTGGAGCCAATGAGCGAATCGTTGCCTTCGTCGCCGCCGATGTTGTCGTTGCCCGAGCCGCCGTCGAGCGTGTCGTTGCCCGTACCGCCAGTGAGCGTGTCGTTTCCCGACGAGCCCGACAACGAGTCGCGGCCCGACTCGCCACGAAGGACGTCGTTTCCGCTGCCGCCAAAGAGCGTGTCGTCGCCCGTACCACCTTCCAAAGTATCCTGGTCGAACGATGCGTTGAGATAATCCGCGCCATTGCCACCATCCATGAAATCATTGCCGGCAAAACCGGTCATATTGTCGTCGCCATCCTGCCCATAAATCGTGTCGTTACCCGCGTTGCCGTTTAAGTTGTCGTCGCCGGGATCACCCTGGATCCAGTCGTCTCCGTCCCCACCGTTGAGGGTGTCGTCGCCCGGTCCGCCGAAGATCGTGTCGTCCCCGAGCCCGGCGCGGACCGAAGCTGGAATGTTCGTGTCGTTGTCGATGTGGTCATTGCCCGTATTCCCAAACACGTCGATCCGATTGATGATCGCTGTCGGGTAATCCTTCACGAGCTTGCCGTTGATGGCGTTATCAAGCACGGCGCGAACGGTGGCGCCCGACTGGATGTAGTAGACATCAATCTCGTTCGGTAGGCCGGCGGCAGCCTCGATGGTGAGCCGACCCGAGGAGAACGAGATCCCCGAGAGCAGGCGGCGAGTCTCGAGGACCTGGCAGGACAGTGGGGTCGCATGACGGACGCGACGACGGATAGGACGGTGGCGTGAGAACATCGGGGAGCATCTCCGAAGAGCGGATCGAAACGCGATCTGAAACGCAACGGTGCCCCCAACTCGCCAACGCCCGTCCGCCACCCGACATGTGGATCGATTTTTTTTCCGATGGCTCCTGCGCTGACGCGAGAGCGCCTGGTCATGGGTGACATGGCGAGGACGCCCTTCGTCGTCTCCTCAGTTGCCGATCCTCATCACCGTTGCGTCGAGATCCCGTCTCCTTTGGGATCGCCGGCGCCTCGTGGGTTCGGCTTCGACATCAACGGGTCGAACGATCGTCCGGAATCGGTCTCGTCTCCCGTAGCATCGTTCGTCGGAAGATCTTCGTCGTGGCCGGCATCGTGTCGGACTCGGTTGACCGATTCGGGATCGCCTGTCGAAGATGGATGCTTGATTCCCTCCGCGACCGGATCGCCCCTCTCGACGGCCGCCTCCCCTTCGGAGTCGACACGCCTATGTCGGAGCTGAATCGCGAACGCCCGGTGGCCGATGAGTCCACCGCGCCCGGCCAGCCCTCCACGGTCTCGGGGGACAGCCTGGGCTCGGTGACCCATTGGATCGACCAGCTCAAGCAAGGCGACAACGAGGCTGCCGGGCCGCTCTGGGACCGCTACTTCGGGCGGATCGTCGCCCTGGCCCGCACGCGCTTGGCCTCCGGACCGGCCCGCGCGGTCGCCGACGAAGAGGACGCCGCCATCAGCGCCTTCCAGAGCCTCTGCCAAGGCGCCTCCGACGGACGCTTCGAACGGCTCCGCGACCGGCAGGACCTTTGGAAACTCCTGGTCGTCCTCACCGCACGTAAGGCCGTCGACCTGACCCGTCGCGAGACCCGACTCAAACGGGGAGGCGGCCGACTCGTCCACGAGGCCGCAGGGGCCATCGAGAGCGGCGAAGATGGCTCCGCGCCTCGCGAACGCTCGCCGATCGACCAGGCCGTCGCCGAGGAGCCGACCCCCGAATTCGCCGCGCTGCTGGCCGAGGAGTTTCAGACCCGACTCGATCAGCTCCAACGCCTCGACCCGACGCTCCGGACCGTCGCCCTGGCCAAGCTCGAAGGCTACGCCCACGACGAGATCGCCGATCGGCTCGGATGTGTCACCCGGACCGTCGAACGCAAACTGGACCTTATCCGTAAGCTCTGGAGCCAGGACCCCGAGCCCGACCCGAGGACCTGATCGCCCATGGATCCCCGAGACCCCCACTCGCTCCCGCTCAGCCTCGTCTTCCGGATCGACCGACTCTGCAGCGACTTCGAATCGGACTGGGCCGCCGGCCGACATCCTCAGATCGAAGCCGTCCTCGACCAGGCTCCCGAGCCCGACCGGCCCGTCCTTCTTCGCGAGCTGATCGCCCTAGAGGTCGAACTCCGTCGCGAATCGGGCGAAACGCCCACCCCCCATGACTATCGGACCCGGTTCGCTCAGCTCGCCCCCGACCTCGACGAACTCCTCACCTCCACGGCTGGCCCGAAACACGACCCCCGCGACTCATCAACTGCGCCGACCGACCCGGATCCGACGTCGACGACAATCCGATCCGTCACCCTCCCCGCCCATGACGATCCGACCTGGCGCGAGTCGCCCGTCGACGACTCCGAAGCGACCGACCGATCGGCTGGCTCGCGAGGCCGCTTCCGGATCCTCAACCCGTATGCGCGCGGTGGTCTCGGTGAGGTCTCGATCGCCCTGGACCGCGAGCTTCGACGCGAGGTCGCCCTCAAGGAGATCCAGGCCCGGTTCGCCGATAACCCCGAGAGCCGTCGCCGGTTCGTGCTCGAGGCCGAGATCACCGGCGGCCTGGAACACCCCGGGATCGTCCCGATCTACGCCCTGGGCCGCTATCGCAACGGGCGCCCCTTCTACGCGATGCGGTTCGTCCGCGGTCGCAGCCTCCGCGAGGCCATCGACACTTGGCATGCGTCGCGTACTGTTCCGGACACCTCGAACAAACAAGATCGAAATCAGAACCAAGCCCCCTCGAACAGCCCCGATGAGCCGATCGAGTTCGACCTCCGCGCATTGATCCGCCGGTTCCAGGACGTCTGCCAGAGCGTCGCCTACGCGCACAGTCGGAGCGTCGTTCATCGCGACATCAAGCCGAGCAACATCCTCCTGGGACCCTTCGGCGAAACCCTGCTGGTCGACTGGGGTCTGGCCAAGCTCCTCGGTGACGAAAGGGGCGCTCCGAACGGATCGACATCGACGAACCCGAACGACACCCAACACGACGGCGACGGGTCGGGCCAAACCGCCTCGGGCGCGATCGTCGGTACGCCGGCCTACATGAGCCCCGAACAGGCCGATCCGAACGCCCATCCCGACGCAGAGCCCCAAGCCGTCGACATCTTCTGCCTCGGGGCAACGCTCTATCACATCCTCACCGGTCAAGCCCCGTATACCGGCCCGCGTGTCAACGATGTCATCACCAAAGCTGCCGCGGCCCGCTTCGACAATCCGCGTCAGATCCAGGCCGACATTCCACGCCCCTTGGAGGCGATCTGCCTCAAAGCGATGGCCTGGCGGCCCGAGGACCGCTACGCTTCGGCCCTCGCGCTCCACGACGACTTGGAGGCCTGGCTGGCCGATGAGCCGGTCTCGGCCTACCCCGATTTCTGGCCGGTCCGACTGGCCCGCTGGGGCCGTCGCCACCGGACTGTCGTTGGCATCGCGACGGCCGCCCTGATCTTGATCAGCCTCGGGCTCACCACGATCGTCGCCATCCAAGGACGCGCGAACGATCGGATCAACCAGGCCCTCCGGGCCGAGCAACGCGCCCGGACCTTCGCCGACGGCCAATCCGAACTCGCTCTCCAGGCCATCGGCACCTACTCCGATGAGGTCAGCCAGACCCTCCTCCTGGAAGAGCCCGAGTTCACCGACCTCCGGACCCGACTCCTGGAGGGACCCCGTCAGTTCTATTCCGAACTCGCCCTGGCACTCCAGGAGGCCGGCGTTGAAGACGAGCCGGAACGCCAACAGAAACTGGCCGAGGCCCTGACATCTCAGGCTCTGCTCACCCGACAGATCGGTGATCCGAGCAAAGCCCGTGACCTCTTTCGCCAAGCGCTCGACAATTACCGCCAACTGGTCGACCAGGACAACAATTCATATGAAATCTCTGCAGGACTGGCCGAAACCCTCGACCAGATCGGTGTCCTGACCCGCGAGCTGGAGGGAATGGACGCCTCAAAAGAGGCGACCCAGGAGGCCTTGGCGATCCGTCGTCGGCTGGTCGAGGATGACCCCCAGTCGGTCGAGGGGCGCCTCGGGCTGACTAAAAGCCTGCTACTGGAAGCCCGGCGCCTCTCCGAAACGGAAGCCGTCGAAGAGGCCCTCGATCGTTATCGCGAAGCCGTGCAGATCCGGCGCGCCCTGCAGACCGAGCAACCTGAAAATCGGGAACGGATCCGCGGACTCGCCGATGCGATCCGCCAATACAGCAATCACCTCGGATCGATGGGTCAACTGGTCGAAGCGCGTCAGGCGCTTAAGGAAGCCATCGGCGTCTTCGATAACCTGCCCGATGAGGCTGACCTCGACGAGCGATATCCCCTTGCGCTCCTCCTGTTCTCTCAGGGGATCACCGCCCTCCGGAGCGGTCAATCCGACCAAGCCCTCGGGGCGCTCGAGCGCTGCGGGAAGGTCTTGGCCCAACTCATCGAGGAGCGTCCCAATGTTCTGGCCTATCCAAGATTGGCCAATCAAGCCGAGATCCAGCTCGGCAACGTCCTCTCAAACCTGGATCGGTTCGACGAGGCGGCCCAGGCGCAGCGACGCGCCATCGAGCAAATGAGCCGGATGCGGGCGCTCGCCCCGGAGAACCGCAACGTCCAGCTCGCCTTGGCCAACTCGCAATACAACTACGGGGCCACGCTCGACCGGGCCGGCGACCCGGCCGCAGCTCTCAAGCCGCTCCAGGAGGCTGAGGCGCTCGTCGGCGACCTGCTCCGCGACGAGCCCCAGAACAGCCAACGGGCCTTCCAACACCTGATGACCTTGGGGGCCCTCTCGACGATCCACAACAAGATCGGCCAGTTCGCCCAAGCTCAGGGCATCGCGGAACGGGCTCTGGCCAAAGCGCCACCCGCCAACTCGCCGCTCCGACAGATCCCCGAAGTCCTCGATGTCATCGACGATGCCTATGTCGAACTGGCCTTGGCCCGTCGACGACAGGGTCAGCCCATCGAGGCCGTCGAGGTCGCGCGTCAGCGTCTCGCCTTCTGGCGCGATTCGAAGGCCGAGCCGAGACGCCTCGGCATCGCTGCCGACCTCGCCGCCTGCCTCGGACTGTTCTCCAAGACACCCGACGGACTCGAGGCTCGAGACCGTTGCCTCGACGAGGCGATCGACCTGATCGACCAGCAGATCGCCCTCGGACAACCGTTCCGCGCCGCCCTCCGCCAGGACGAACGCTTCAACGTCCTCCGAGGCTCCGAGTCGATCCGCCAACGCTTCGATCGCGGCTTCCCGCGTGACCCCTTCGTAACCGAAACCGACGGACCCGACGCCTCGTCTCGCTGAACCGTCGCCGTCGACTCTTTTCCGATCGGCCGGTCTACAATGTCGTGGGTGGCCCCTTGCAGGCCGAAGCCGGCACGGTATTCGCCTCAAAGGGATACCCGCAGGCCCGACCGTACCATCTCACGATCTCGCCTCGGAAACTCCCCCATGAACGAAACCGACCTGAAAGATCACGAGTTGAAGACCGTCCTCCGACCGATTACGTCGGACGACTACGACGCGATGATCGAGTTGCAGATGCTTTGTTTCCCCGGCATGAAGACCTGGCGCCGCGAGCAGATCATCAGCCAAATCCGGATCTTCCCCGAAGGCCAACTCGGCATTGAGATCGATGGCAAGCTCGTGGCTTCCTCCAGCAGCCTGATCCTCGACTATCAGCCCAACCTCGCCTGGCACGACTGGGAAAAGACCTCCGACGGCGGCATGATCCGCAATCACAATCCGCGAGGCGATACGCTCTACGGCATCGAGATCATGGTCCACCCCGAGTATCGCGGCATGAAGCTCTCGAGGCGGCTCTACGACGCCCGCAAAGAGCTCTGCCGCGAGCGCAACCTCGCCCGGATCATCATCGGTGGCCGGATCCCCGGCTACTCCGAGCACTCCGATAAGCTCTCGGCCCGCGAGTACGTTGAGAAGGTCGCCGAGGGCACCCTCTTCGACCCCGTCCTGACCACCCAACTGGCCAATGGCTTCGCCGTCCAGGGGATCATCGCCAACTATTTCCCCATCGACACCGACTCGCGCGGCTACGCCACCTTCCTGGAGTGGAAGAACTTCGACTACAGCCCGTCGGCCAAGCGGAGATTCCATAACCCCGTCGAGCCGATCCGGTTGACCGTCGTGCAGCACCTGATGCGGCCGATCCCCGACTTCGAGGCCTTCGCCCGCCAGTGCGAGATCTTCATCGACGTCGCCTCCGACTACAAGTCCGACTTCGTCGTCTTCCCCGAGCTGTTCACCACCCAGTTGCTCAGTTGCCTCCCGGCCGGCCGACCCGGTGAGGCGGCCCGTCAGCTCGCCGAATTCACCCCGCAATATCTCGATGCGTTCACCGAATTCGCCGTCAAATACGACCTCAACATCGTCGGCGGGTCCCAGTTCGTCGTCGAGGACGACGTCCTCTACAATATCGCCTACCTCTTCCGTCGCGACGGGACGCTCGGCAAGCAGTACAAGATCCACATCACGCCCAGCGAACGCAAGTGGTGGGGTGTGGCGCCCGGCGACCGCGTCGAAGTCTTCGACACCGACTGCGGGCGTGTGGCCATCCTGATCTGCTACGACATCGAGTTCCCCGAGCTGGTCCGGATCGCCGCCGCCAAAGGGGCCTCGATCATCTTCGTTCCCTTCAACACCGACACCAAGCACGGATACCTCCGGATCCGCTACTGCGCCCTGGCCCGCTGCATCGAGAACCACCTCTACGTGGCCATCTCCGGTTGCACCGGCAATCTCCCCTTCGTCGAGAACGCCGACATCCACTATGCCCAGTCGGCCATCTTCACCCCCAGCGACGCTGAGTTCGCCCGCGACGCCATCGCCTCCGAGTCCAACCCTAACATCGAAAATATCATCATTCATGATGTAGATGTCGAATTACTTAGACGTCACCGCTCGGCTGGCTCTGTCCAAAACTGGAACGACCGCCGGACTGACATTTATCACGTC
>CAZSSM010000148.1:0-10796 GCA_964609385.1 uncultured Planctomycetia bacterium | reverse complement strand
CGTCGAGGGTCATCGCCGCCAGCGACCGTCGCGCTGCCAGTTGGACGTCGGTGTAGAGCCGCTCTTCGTACTTCTCGACCGCCTCTAGCGCGGCGCGGGGGTCGACGACGCGGAACTGCACGATGATGCTGATCCGGATCGACACCTTGTCGGCGGTCAAGATCTCCTGACCTTTGATGGTCAGGTCACGTTCGCGCATGTCGACGTACTGGACACGGACGACCGGTGTCCGGAAGGGACCGAGCCGCAACGGCCTGGGGATCGTGTGCCGGCCGGGCTCGAGGACCTGGACCAGCTTACCGTCCTCGTATTTGAGGGCGCGTTGGGTCTGGTGAACGATGACATCACGATTGAGCATGGGGATTCTCGTGGTCCGGGTTCGGCCCCGGCCCTCCTTCGAGGTTCGACCGGCGAATCTAATCCATGGGATTCGCTCCGCGTGGGTCTCGGGAAATCATCATGTGTAAGGTGGCCCCGTAGTTCAGGCCTAGCCGCGGCAGAAGCGCATGGAGGATTCGAACCTCGGAGTCGGTTAAGGTACCCTTGACCACGTTCTCAGCGAGTCTGGAAACGGGCATGCTCCGACTGCTTCCCACTGACCCGACCGGGGCCACAGGACCAGACACCTCCACACCGGTCCGGTTCGCACCGATCGTTGTTCGAGTCCTCGCGTCGCGATGAAGCAACAGTCCGGTGCGAGCAATCGCCGATCGGCTGCCGATCTTGGGCCACATCCCCTCAAGACTTGAGGCTGATCGGATGGGCGGCGACGGCCCGCTGGTCGTTGGCGATGTGTCCCGGCCGGAGAGTTCGCCGAGCCGCCGGTGGATCGCTTCGAGCGGGCCGAGGGGATATGCCTCGGCGCCGAAGACGCGGCACTCGCCCCCGGCCGCCTCAAGGCCGACCGTGTCATGAGTCCGCAGGCGGGTCGTCGAAGCCGTGTTCGACGAATTCAGTGAAGTCACGGGGCAGGAGGGTGTCGGCGATCGTTTGGAGGATGTCACCGACGTTGTCCGCGTATTTCATCATGTTGCGCCAGGCCAACACGTCCTTTTCCGCCATTTTGGCCAGGCGTTTCGGGTTGTCCCGGACGAGCGTGTCGATTTCCTCGAACTGGGTTTCCCAGTATTCGGCCCAGCGGATTCGGTCGGCGATCGTCAGCATGTTCGCGTCGTCGTGGCGGTAGACGCGGATCCGATTGCGGAACCGAGTGGGATCGCTTCGACATTCGCGCCAGACCTCGAACAGCTCGAACATGCAGTAGGGCGACTTGAGGTATTTCTCGCTCAGGATGATGAAGACGCGGTCGCCGACGGCGAGTTGTCGCATGAAGTCGGTGATGCTCTCGCCGAGCCCGAGACCGTCTTTGTCGCGGAGGATCGACACATCGCGGCGCTCGGCTTCGGTGCAGAGGTCGTCGACGACCGCGTTGCTCGGCTCTTGATGGGCGTAAGAGACACAGTAGGAGATCCGACCCGGGTCGGGTTGGGCTCGGCCGGGCTTCAAGGGGGATCGATCGGGATCCTCTTCCAGCCCTTCGATCTTGCGGAAACGACCGCTGTCCATGCTCATCGTGGGGGCTTCGATGACCTTCCAGTCTCCGCAGCCTGACCGTTTGATGCTTTGCTCGACTAACTCGTGAAGCCTTCGGAGCAACTCGGCGGTTCGACCTGAGCGGGCTTCGATGACGATCTGGCCACCGAAGGTCTGGGAGTCGGGATCGGGGCGCTGCTCGATGAGGGCTCGGCTCTGGGTCGTTTCTTCATAGAAGCAGACGCCATCCTTCCAATAGGGGATATCAGGTCCCGCCATGGTGCCGATCTCGCTGATGATGCTCCGGATCGCGGCGGGGTGGAGGAAGGGGAGTTCGAAGGTGATGCGTTCGATCGGATCGTCACGGTTCCAGACCCCATCGATGAGTATGGAAACAGCGTCACGTGATGGGAGCAAATCGGGCGCGATGTATTCGGTCTGGTCGTCGTCTCGATGGTCCTTGCGGAACACGAAGGCGACGCCGCAGGAGGTCATGAGTTCGAGGAAGACCTTCTGTTCCTCCGGGCCGTGCTCCTTGCCCCAAACGAGGGCGTCGAGCAAGGGGCGGGTGAATCGTCCCTTCAATTGGAGCAGGGGGCGATAACATGTCTCCCGATTGAAGACGGCGTAGATCGCGTCGAGGGCCCACTGTTGGTCCAGAAGGATGCGGTCGTTGAACAGGCCTTCTCGATAGTAGACGACCCCGATGGCGTGGAGGTAATTGAGCAGTGCGGTGGGACTGCTGACTTGGCCGGTCTGGCGGCACATCGCCTCGAACTCGGCCACGCTGAGCGTGCGATGGGTTCGCTGTTCCGGTGGGACCTTCGAGTCTTCGGAACGCATCTCCTCCAGCCGGTTCTTGACCTCGAGCCGGCCGATGCCGATTTGGGCGGCGCCTTGAGTGAGGCGGAGATCCTGGATCGCTTGCTGGATCGCATCGACCAACGTGGGATGCCCACGCCGATTCATGGCGCTGTACGTGATGGTCCGGCAGAAGCGGAACTCATCGAGCAACGCGGGGTCGACGGGCGGTTGACGCTGCTCGTCTTCGGCGGATTCGCACTGGTTCTGGATGACGATGATCGGGGTGAGTGGCCCGCTGACGTGTCGAACGTACTGCACCCAGTAGGGTAGGCGATGGTTGCGGAATGTGATCCCGTCGTATTCGTAGGTTTCGGTGTTCTCCGACTCGGGAGTCCAGACGATCAGGAAGATCGACCGGGTCTTCATGAACAGCCCGTGGGTGCCGTGATAGAGGTCCTGGCCACCGAAGTCCCAGAGGTGGAGCCGCGCCTGGTTGTCCGGGAGCCCTTCCGACTCGGGGACTTCGAACGGGATCGTGTTCACTTGAATCCCGTGGGTGCTGTTCGCCTGGTGCTCGAACTCGAGTCCCCGCAGCCGCCGGCAGATCTGCGTTTTTCCGATCCGCCCATTGCCCAGCACGAGCACCTTAGTGTCCGGAATCGCTTCCGCCCCGTATTCCAAATCGCGCAAATGGGCACGAACTCGTTCGAGGCAATCCTTCCCAAGAATTTCCGATGGAATCCGAGTCGGCTTCGTTGAAGAAAAGCTCAGCTCCTCGAGGCTGGGACTCCATACGAGATCCTCGGGTAATTCAGTGACAGCGGTGTTTCTGCAATCGAGCTTTTGGAGTGTCTGGAGGTTTTCCAGGGGTTTGAGGTCATGGACCTGGGTTCCGCTGCAATGGAGCGATTGGAGGGTCTGTAGGTTTTCCAGGGGTTTGAGGTCATGGACCTGGGTTCCGCTGCAATGGAGCGATTGGAGGGTCTGTAGGTTTTCCAGGGGTTTGAGGTCATGGACCTGGGTGAAGCTGCAATAGAGTGCTTGGAGGGTCTGTAGGTTTTCCAGGGGTTTGAGGTCATGGACCTGGGTGGAGTTGCAATCGAGCACTTTGAGTGTCTGTAGGTTTTCCAGGGGTTTGAGGTCATGGACCTGGGTGTCGCTGCAATGGAGCGTTTGGAGTGTCTGTAGGTTTTCCAGGGGTTTGAGGTCATGGACCTGGGTTCCGCTGCAATAGAGTGCTTGGAGGGTCTGTAGGTTTTCCAGGGGTTTGAGGTCATGGACCTGGGTGGAGTTGCAATCGAGCACTTTGAGTGTCTGTAGGTTTTCCAGGGGTTTGAGGTCATGGACCTGGGTGTCGCTGCAATGGAGCGTTTGGAGTGTCTGTAGGTTTTCCAGGGGTTTGAGGTCATGGACCTGGGTTCCGCTGCAATAGAGTGCTTGGAGGGTCTGGAGCTTTGAAATAGGGTGAAGGTCAGCAATTGGAATCGAGGAAACCGATAGGGAAGAAAGTTCATCGAAGTGTGTTAGCCGACCCAAATCGCCCGTGATTTGGTTTGGTTCGATGTCCGAGAAGGCTCGTTGAAGCCGTTCGTCCTCATCCCAGTAATAAGCCCCCAGGTTCAGTCCGGTGAGGTGGTCGAGGTCGAACAACTCGTCAGGGAGGGCGGTCAGGCCGAGTTGGCCCAGGTCGAGGAAGCCGGTGCCCTGCTCCTTTTCCTCGGCGATGCGTTGCAGGGCGATCTGGAGGCCTTCGGGGTGCGACATGGCTCGGTACACTCGCGTCAGGCTGGATGGGCCGCTCGGGAATCGTGTTTCGATGTCTCGAGAGGTTGATCGGTTTGGTTATGGACGGTCCAGGCCTTGGGAGAGGGATTCTCGGCATCGCGGCGATGGTTGCCTATCCGTCACATCATTATACTCGGTTCTGTGAGGCATGAATACCTGGGCGGCGTTCGCGGTCGGCATCGAGGTTCCGGTCATGTTCTCTTGTGCGCTGGGGTGATGAGGGATCTCGGGGGCTCGGTTGTTCGAAGTCGAGGGTCGGACTAGGGTAAGGGGGCGGAATCGCTGCAGGGACGCCGATAGTGGGACGAGGGCCGGTCCGCGCTGGGTGCGGACTTGGAGATCGGAGGGCCGCGATGGGCGACGGGCTGAACCTGGAACCGGCGCTGCGTCTGCTCCATGTCGATTGGCGGCCCTGGCTGGCCGTCGGGGCAGCCCTGGCGCTGCTGGCTCTGACGGTGCGGTCGGGCTGGCGTTCGAAGCGGGCGCTCCAGGTCTGCCTGGTGCTCTCGGTGCTCGGCCACGCCCTGATCGTCGCCGGTGGTCAGTCGCTCTTCGGCGAGGTCTTCCAGTTCGGCCGCGACGGCTTCCGCGACGACGAGCCCGAACGCCACGTCCAGATCCAACCGGTCTTCGAGACCGCCGACACCGGTGGCAGCCCCTTTGATACGAAGCCCTCCCCGGCACGGGCCGCCTCGAACCCTCGGGAGATCGCCGATTGGGACGCGCCCCAAGGCTTGGCGCGGATCGAGGGGGTCGGCCCGCCGCCGATCCGTCGCGATGCGCGGTCCGAGCCGATCGCGCCGACGGCCACACCAATGCTCTCCCGACCGCTCGAACTGGCCGAGAACGATCCCGACTCGCCCCCCTTGGACGTCCCCGAACCCGATGAGCGGACGCCCGAGCCCGATCCGACCGACGCCGACCCGTTCGACAATCCGCCGGCGCCGGTCGCCATGACCCTCGACGACCTGCCCGAGATCGACGAGCCACCGCCGGCGATCGAGGACGACGGGCTCCTTAAGCCTCGACCGCGAGTCCGGACCCGCCCGCGTTCGCGATCCGTCGACGAGCCGCCGGTTCCGACTATCGCGCGGGCCACGCCCCGCGACCCGTTGCCGCTCCCCGATCCCAGCAACGATCCGAACGACGGTCCCCGCGACGATCTGCCCCCACGCCCCGAGACGCCCCGGCCTTCGGGAGAGTCCCGGGCGATCGCCGGGCTCGACGCGCCGTTGCCCGCGCCGTCGCGGCCCGATCCCAACGACCTGCCCGCGCCGATCACGCCGGGCACGCCCGCCGAGGCCGAACTGCCGATGCCCGCACCGGACCTCCGGCAACGGCTCCGCGATCGGGTCGCGCGCCGAGAGGATCGGACTGAGGTGCCCGTCCTACCGGCCCGACGGCTCACCGGGCGCTCGCTGCTCGATCCGATCCCCGTCGACCCCGTGCTGTCCGATCGTTCGGGAACGGACACCGGTCCGGGACAGAGCTTGGGCCTGGGCGCGGAGCTGCCCCGGCTCGACCCCCGCGATCTGGAGGCGGTTCCGGAGATCTATCGGCTCCGGCTTGATCCCGATCGAGCGGCCGAAGCGCGTCGACGCGGGGCGACCGACGCCAGCGAGCAGGCGGTCAGTCGGGCCCTCGACTGGCTGGCGCGACATCAGGACGCCGACGGACGCTGGGACGCCGGGACGGCGAAGCTGATCAACGGCCGGGTGGCCTCGGGCGAGGAGAACCACACGAAGCATTGTCCGGCCGGTCAGATCTGCTTCGGGGAGTGCCAGTACGCTGCGGCCGACACGGCGATCACGGGCATGGCGCTGCTGGCGTTCCTGGGTGCTGGCCATACTCAGACCTACGAGGGGCCGTACCGCGACGTCGTCGGACGCGGAATCGCGTTCCTGCTCGCCCAACAGGAAGCGAACGGAGACCTGCGAGGTCGGAGCCGTTCGGTGGGCCTGTACTGCCACAGCATCGCCACCTTGGCGCTCTGTGAGGCGTATGCCCTAAGTGGTGAGCCCCGGCTCCGCGATCCGGTCGGTCGCGCGATCGCGTTCCTGAGCCGTTCGCAGGCTCGCGACGGGGCCGGCTGGCGGTATCGGCCGGGCTCGCCGCAGGGGGACACCAGCGTGTTGGGTTGGGTGGTGATGGCCCTCAAGTCGGCCGATCAGGTGGGCATCACGCTGGATCCCAAGAACAAACAGGCCGTCTTGGCATGGCTCGATCAGGTCGACGGGGGTCGTTCCGGAGGGCTGGCGAGCTATCAGCCGACCCGGCCGGTCTCGCCGACGATGACCGCCGAGGCCTGGATCTGCCGGCAGTTCCTCGACCTGCCCTTCAACAACCGAGGCGCCGCTCCCGAAGCGGCCCTCTACCTGATCCAAAACAGCCCGTCGCGAAGCGAGTTCAACCTCTATTACTGGTACTACGGGACCCTGGCCCTCTATCAGTACGGCGGGGAGTCCTGGTCGCGGTGGAACGCCGAGGTCCGCGACGAATTGGTACGTCGTCAGCGCCGTGATCCGCACCTGATCGGGAGCTGGGATCCGGACCCGAGCAAGTACGGGTCGTACGGCGGTCGGGTCTACGCCACGGCCCTGGCGACGTTGAGCCTGGAGGTCTACTACCGCTACCTCCGGCTCTATGATGGACCCGGTCGGACGGCCGGGAGTCGCGACGCGCTCAATGACGCGACACGACGGCGGCCACTGGGCGTCGAGCCGGAGCTGACCGGACCGCGACGCGGCTCGTCGCCTTGAGGTCGGTTCGACCCTGGTGTGGTTCGGGACCGGCCCGTACAATCGATTGGGTCAGTCGGATGCCTGGTAGGTCGATCCGGGCTCCGCGTGCCCTTCCAGGGCGTTGAGGCGGGCCGTTCGGAGAAGGTCCCGCGAAGGCGACTGAGGAGCCGTAGGCAATCCGTTTGAGAGGAGCACGTCTTGGAGATCTGGTCGTCGAGCCCGGTGTTGATCGGACAGGGGACCGCGGGCGTTGAGGCCGGTCCGACGCGTGCGAGCGTGCTGGCGATCCTGCGCTGGTTCCAGAGCCTGAGCCTCAGCGCGGCCGATCCCGAGTCGCGCGTGGTGGTGGCCCTGGTGCCCTGGGCCTTGGCGATCGTGGTGATGGTCGCGATCGGCCTGCTCGTGCAGGGGCCGTCACGCTTCCTGGGTCAGCTTTTCGACGTATCCGGCCACCTGAGCCTGCTGAACCAAGCATTGAGTCGGGTCCGACGCGGCTGGCGGTTGGCGTTGATCCTGACCGGGGTCCTGGTCTTCTCGTGGGTGGGGTACCAGACCCTAGCGTTTCAGTTCGATGGGCCGACTAACCAGGCCGAGTTCGAGGCGTTGCGACGGAGCGAGTCGCTGGGAAGGGTCGCGATGGACTACGCCGCGCACGCGTTGCTCCTGCCGCATCGCGATGTGGCGGCGCTGGGCAACTATGTGGTCCTGCTGATCATGGCGGTGATGATGGTCTTCGGCATGACCTCGAACCGCTGGGATGAGGTGACCGGTTCGGTCCTGGTGCTGGACGATAAGAGCGATCGATGGGCGACGGTCGCCTGGATCGCGACAGGGCTGTACGTGTTTTATCGCGTGGTGATGCTGGGCTCATGGCTGGCCGGCACGGGCTTGGCCGGTTTCCCCCAGGCGGACGACAGCGGGGCGTGGGTCGTCTGGAGCCAACTGGTGCTGATCCCGCCTTTGATGCTGATCAGCGATGGATTGCTGCTGGCCTGGGTGACGGTGGGGTTGCGCCAGGCCGATCCTCGGAGTCAGGCCGAGTTGCCCATGCTGCAGATAGGTCCGATCCTGTCGATCTTGCCGATGATGATTCTCGTCTGCGCCCTGGTGATGCCGGGGCGCTACACGTCGCACATCCTGTTGCTTCTAGGCAACGTGGCCGACCTGGAATGGCTCTTGGGCGCGTCGCCGGCGTTGGGCCTGGTCCGGATCATTCTGATTCTTCAAGCCTTGGGTCTGGTCCTGTTGGGTCTGTTGGGCGCAGCGGCCTGGTCGGGGCGTTCGCTGCGGGGGACCTTCGGCCTGTTCGGCCGGCTCTGGCGGAACGCAGCGGCGCGGTTGCTGGTGGTCGTCGTGTCGGCCAGTCTGGGGGCTGGAGCCTTGACGCTGTTGAGCTATCTGGCGCTATTGAACGTGGGCGGTCCGGAGTGGGCGCTCAACGCGGCGGCCAGCTACGCGCACTACGGAACGTTGGGCGTCGGGCTGATGTTGGTCGCCGCATTGATCGATCTGGCAGGCCAGTACGTCACCGAGGAATCGGCCAAGGCGACCATGACGGTCCCACACGTCCCGTTGGAGCCACAATCCGCGGTGTCGAAAGGCCCGGAGATTCGGATGCCCCCGGCGTGATCGGCCGGGGTGGAGGTTTTTTCGGTCGTCCTAAGTGGAGATCTGGTAGGCGTTTGGGTCGTTGGCTTTCCGCCTTCCAGGATGTGCGGTTGCTTGACAGGCGGTTCTGGGCTTGTTTAATAACAAATGACGAAGGAACAGGTGGGCTGCGTGGAATTTAGGGAGTTGCCGTGGCTCATCAATCACCCGAACTCGGGTGGAACGCGTCGGATACTTCCGAGGGCGGTCGCCAATCCGCTCGGTTTCGGATGTGCCGGCGACACGTCTGCTGGCCATGTCCGCCCCCTCAGTTGGGATCACGCCGGAGACCTCTCATCAATCCGCTTTGGGCAGACCTTGTGGTGCGTGAGGCGAGTCGGTCGGTTTGACAATTCGGCGCGGCCTGATCGCATCGGACATGTTTGCCTCGCTTCGTCCGGTCGAGCCCGGAGAGGCGGTAACCCGTTGAAGCTCCGCTGATCCGATCCACGCCCATGCCGAGCGCGGAGACCCTCAGCGTCCGCACTGCATTGTCGAGCCACGATGCGTCCGCCCGACGCCCCCTTAGTGTGGAGGACTGGAGGATCTGATCGTGCCGGAGTCCCGGTCAGGATGGATCGCCGCGACCCGAACGTCGGGATGGCCCTATCCGATCGGTTCGAGTCATCCGCTGCGCCGACGTGCCGAGACTCGTCCTCGCGTTTCTGTGTCGTCGTAGGCTCACCGCTTGCCGGTGGATCACACTCGACCTCGAGACCACGACAACGGCATCCCGTTCCTCAGAGCCCCGATCGCCGAGGGCCACCCGACTCCGGTCCACCCTCTTGCTTGAGGATTCACCGCCCGTCTTTCTCCCGTCTCCGCAGCCCGTGTCCCAGCTCAACTCCGTCCCGAGATTCGCCGCACCGCGTCGCGTAATGCTTGCCAGGGATTTAAGGAGGACCGTCGATGGTTTCCGGCGCCGAGATGATCGCCAGGACAGCGCAGACCCTGGACCTGGTCGATTACCAGAAGAAGCACTGGGTCGGGACGTTCGCCGAATATCTGGACATCGTCCGCGAACGTCCTGAAGTGACCCGCAACGCCTATCAACGCCTCTATGACATGATACTCCGCCATGGGGTTGAGGAGGTCGTCGTCAATAAGGAGAAGATGGTGCGTTACCGCTTCTTCGACGACCCGGAGAGCGGGGGCGAAGACGCGATCTTCGGCCTAGAACGGGCCTTGAGCAGCCTGGTCAATGTGCTCAAGAGCGCCGCGTTGGGATACGGGACGGAACGTCGGGTCCTGCTGCTGCACGGTCCGGTGGGCAGCTCCAAGAGCACGATTGCGCGGCTCTTGAAGAAGGGTCTAGAGCAGTACAGTCGTTCCGACGACGGGGCGCTCTTCACCTACAGTTGGCGCGAGGTCGACCCGGATGGCCATGAGTATTGGGTCGATTGCCCGATGCACGACGAGCCGTTGCGGCTGATCCCGATCGAACACCGGTCGCAGTTCGAGGCCTCGCTGAACGATGGGCGATCCGAGGATGCGTACCAGATCCGGATCAGCGGCGAACTCAACCCGTTCTGTCGTCAGATGTTCCGTGATCGGCTGGCGCAGTACAGCGGTGACTGGACGCGGGTCCTAGAGGACGTCCGGGTCCGCCGCCTGATCCTCTCCGAGCAGGATCGGGTCGGCATCGGCACGTTCCAGCCCAAGGACGAGAAGAACCAGGACGCCACCGAGCTGACCGGCGACATCAACTACCGGAAGATCGCCGAATACGGTTCCGAGAGCGACCCCCGCGCCTTCAACTTCGACGGCGAGTTCAACATCGCCAACCGCGGGATCATCGAGTTCATCGAGGTGCTCAAGCTCGACGTCGCCTTCCTCTACGACCTCCTGGGCGCCAGCCAGGAGCACAAGATCAAGCCCAAGAAGTTCGCCCAGACCGACATCGACGAGGTCATCGTCGGCCACACCAACGAGCCGGAGTACCGCAAGCTCCAGAACAACGAGTTCATGGAGGCTCTCCGCGACCGTACCGTCAAGATCGACATCCCGTATGTGACTCGTCTCTCCGATGAGATCAAGATCTACGAGAAGGACTACAACAGCCGACGCGTGGTCGGCAAGTCGATCGCGCCGCATACCCTAGAGGTCGCGGCGATGTGGGCGGTGTTGACTCGGCTGGAGGAGCCGAAGAACGCCGGCCTGACGCTGATGCAGAAGATGAAGCTGTACAACGGCAAAACGTTGCCCGGCTTCACCGAAGACAACATCAAGGAACTCCGCGAGGAGTGCGAGTCTGAGGGGATGCAGGGGATCAGCCCGCGCTACGTC
>CAZSSM010000147.1:0-10868 GCA_964609385.1 uncultured Planctomycetia bacterium | reverse complement strand
TACAAGGCGTCGAAAACATCCAGAAACCCGAAGCGATCACCTCCTCATGCTGGGGCCCTTCCCATTTGAATCGGCCCTCCTCATCCTCCGGGGAGCCCATCAAGAACCGACCCGGAGGGATCCAACGCATCCGCTGACGAACGCCACCCACCTCGAACTCAGCCCACGCCCCAAACGGATCGCGACCCCAATCCACCGCCCAAGCAGGTCGATCGCCGGCCCAGAACGCATCTCGTTCTCGGACACCCGGGGATTCGTCGGCATGATCCAGCGTCAGCAGTCCAGTCCGCGTACGAATCAATCCGATCGAACTGGAGCCCTCAGCAACGGACTCGCCGGACGGCTCTCCAGGTGAATCGGCATCGATCTGGTTTTGTCGAATCGCGACATGGTTGGTTTCCACGTACAGTTCGAACGTTCGGATCGGCTCGTTGGAATCGGGCATCAGTCGAGGATCAAACCCGGCGGGTAGCTCGACGTCATCCTTGTCCGGGTGGACCGCCGACCAAATCGCGTGCAGCGCCTTCCCCGCTTTACCCCGATACGCCGCCTTCGGCAGACGACGAAGCACGTCGCGGAGCCAAACCGCATGGCCGCCGCTTTGGCCCTCCTTGCCTACAAGTGAGTCGACTCCTTCGCCGATCGCCGTTGCCCAGACTACAGCGCGTTGATGGTCGGCCTGGTCCATGAGGCCTCGCTTCACATCATCGACCTGCCCGAGCAACTCGGCGAACCAGATCCCGTCGTAGGCGTCGACGTCACACCGATAGCGTCGGACACGCTGGTAGACCTCTTGGCGGAACCGCAGATCATTCTTTGATGAGGAACGTCGGGCCTGGAGCGCCTTGGAGACCCGGGGATCGAACGCAGCGGCTTCGTGATGTCGACTCTGGAACGCCGTGTCCTGCCAGACCCAGGACTCGATGCCGGGATCCTTTCTCAATGAGGGAACCAATCGCCTCGCCGCCCGGATCATCCGCGGCTCGACCCGGACGGCGAACGACAGGGCCTCGAGGATCCGACGGACCTGGTTCGCTCGATCCGCAGCACCCGCGTCGCGGACCAGGCCCTCCCATGGGACAATGGTCCACCATCGCATCAACTCGACCGGAACCGCATCCCGTGTACAGGGCACCAGGGCGATCGGACGGCACCCACGCTGGCGAAGCCGACGACCCCGTTCTTCCCAAAAACGCAATGGTCGCCGATCGTTGAGGTCGAGGGATCCGAGATCGCCAAGCACCAATTGAGACACCCCGGGTTCGGGCCATGCCGGCCGATCTCGCCGATGCTCCGGATGAGTGATCTCCAACAAGCGACCACCATCGGGAAGAACCGCGACCTCAAAGCCGTCTCGGGGGTAGATCCGCTCCAACAGGTCGAGGACGAACTCCTGATCCAACCAGTAGGGCGCTAAGCGTCGACTCCGGTCGTTGACGACCTGGATCGACTGCCCCCACGACCTGCGGCGCAAACGAGGAAGGGGAGTCAGTAACTGACCCCGACTCCAACGATCGACGATCCGCTCGACGTCGAGTTCGACACCCTCCACCTGAGCACTGGCGTACGATCGGAGTCGAGCCACCACTTCCGGATTGGTCGCCAGTGGTTCGAACGGGACGGGTTGATGGTCCAAGGTCGGCAAGTCGGTTTCCGACGCGACCAAGGTGGTCGGGTGGCCCCCTTCCCGATCCGCTTGTTTCCCGGGATCCTCGAGGGGTTGATCGGCCTCGAAAAACCGTGGTTGCAGGAGCGGGACATCCTCGAAAGCCTGTTCCTCATCGAGGGCTGGATCAGGCGGGGGGAGTTCCGGCTCTGGATCAGGGGGAGTTGGTGGTAAAGGAGGACGCTTCGGCTTCGGTCGGGGCACCTCGAAACCGAGCAGTTCCGCCGTGAAGCGCTGAAGGGCCTCGTCTCCCGTCGAGGCCAGGCGAACGAGGTCGATCCGGCCGGTCAGGACGTCCTTCATCGCGTCGGTCCCTGTGTCTTCTTCAAGGCATACTGGGCCACCGATTCGAGGACCGATTCCCAACCGTCTGGCGTCTCCTCAAGGCTGAGGACGGCTCGGACCAGATCGAGGTACTCGGCCTGGCCAGGCAGTGGGGTCGTCCCGGCCCGGATCGCTGCCTGACGTTCCTCCACAAGCGACGCGGCGGCAAGCCGAAAGAATGTCAAGGCTTCCTCGGCATACGCCTCGAAATGGACTTCGGCGCGACCGACGAGAAACTCGATCAGTTCGTCACGTTTTTCGGGGATGTCCAGGTGCAAGACTAAGCACCGACGAAGGAAGGCGTCGGGCAATACACGCTCCTCGTTCGTTGTGATGACGACCAGCGGAATCCCACCCGAAACGCGAATCGGCTCGTGATGGCCCTTGGGCGTAAACTCCCGGGCCCCCAAGGCCTCAAGCAAACCGTTCGGTACATCCGACTCCGCTTTGTCGATCTCGTCGATCAACACCACGACCCCGTTCGATGGATCGATTCCCGCAGGTTCCTTGACGATCGGTGTCCGACTCCGGTTGGCCTGATCCTCAGCGCTTTTCCAGTTGAAGGCCCACCAGAGCGGACCTGGCCTCACGAACCGCTTGACCGCCAACCGGTCACGAATCGCGTCGAGATCCTGCTCCCTGGACGAGGATCCCGAGTCATCGTCCTTCGATCCGTCCGGATCCGATGCGTGTTGCAAGCCAACTGGGTAGGCAGCCGCGATCTGGGCCTCGGCCAACCGCTCGACCGCATCGAAGTCCCAAAGCAGGTCCCGAGCCTCGGTCCTCGAGTTGACGACGAGTTTCCGAAGCGGACGTTTCAAGGCCACCGCCGCCGCCTCGGCCAATTGCGTCTTCCCGACCCCCGGCTCACCCCGAACCAGCAGGGGTCGACACGCCCCCAGCGCCGACCGGATCGCCAGCACCTCCCGCTCATCGAACTGGTGGAACCGCTCGGGAACCCCTTCCCGTTCCACGAGCTTGATGGGCTGGGACATATCGATGCTCGGGACGCGTTTCCGTGCTGGAACGCGAGTCCGGGCGACTCTTCGGGCCATCTCAGTTGGCTCCCGATCGGGTAGGCGAGAGTTCGTTGAGCCAGCGGCTCAGTCTCATCTCCCAGTCGAAGACATCGTCGTCATCGGAAGACTCGTTGAGTTCGATGAAGATGATGGATCGCGTCAACCCCCAGATCTCCCGGAAGACCGCCCGGAGCGCCTCGCGATCCTCAGGCTGATGGTGGTGTTCGAATTTGATCACGCAATAGCGACGGGGGTCATCCGGTCGCCGACGCCCGAGTTGACGCTCGAAGAACTGGGCAAACAACTGGACCCGACGGACCGGGTCATCGGTCTCGGGCAAAGCCTTCCGAATCCCGCTGGCTTTCTTGATGTCCTGCAAAATCGATTCGGCGGTTTTTTGGCGGCATGGATGGCCTGGAGCAGGCATCTCATATGGGATCTCATACTTTCCCCGGAACCGCTCCTCTTCCTTCGGCGAATTGGATTCGACGTAGCACACGGCGCGTCCATCATGCCAAGCCATGACCGAATCAATCGTTTCTCGATAGGTGAACCCCGCATTTACGGGAACCTTTTCTTTCTCACCGATCCCGCCCCAGGCTGCTTGTAGTAGGGGAACCGGGACATGAATTGGGAGGATCCGATCGACGAGGTCTGCAAAGCGACTGCTCTCGGCAGGATGACCATCTCGGTGCAAGTCTTGGGCAACATTGACCAACTCGTCGATCGGATCGGACGGTCCCCAATCCGGATCGGTCAAGGCTGCGGAAACTAGGCCGAGTTTGTCCTCCCCGGGGTCTTTGTCGGCAACTTGAAGGGTCCTCCGGAGCCGTTCAATCGCAGTCTCACCCCGAATATCGACTTGCCTCAGCTTTTCGAGACGACGAAGCACCTCGCCCCGGACCTTTTCTCGGTACTTCCGGCAACGCTCTTCGAAAGAGGAGTCCTTCTGGCCGGAATCGTCATTCTCTTCCGGGTCTAGTTTAGGATCAGGGGTCGATTGAGGATGCCCGTTGCCAGAATCGAGAATATCCTCCAGCATGGAAGGAACCTTAGGTTTTTTGAAAATCACATGAACAAGCTTTTCGTATTCTTGATTGCAATATGGTTCACCTCGAAGATCAACAGTCGCCAACGGCTTCAACCAAGTCGGTCGAGACGTGCTTGGGTCCCCACGAAGCACCGGGATGAACCTTTGCTCGGTCGCGCCTTCAAACACCTCAGCGGTCATAATGCCGCCTTCATAACCCGCTCCACCACGCCGATCGTTCGATCGATCACGGTATCTCGGCGTACAGATGCAGAGCACGACTTCGTTATCTGTAACAGCTTTTTCCATGAACTGCGTGATGCTGTCACCAGGTAGACAATTCCACTGATCCAGCGTCACCTCGATCCCACTTTTGACCAACCGGGAGGCGAACGCCTTGACCCAATCCTTGTGCTCCTGGCTGTCCCAGGAATAGGAGACAAAAACCTTGGGATGCTTCACGGTCTCTGAATCATCGTCATTGCCCCCTCCATGCGAATGACTAGCCATTTGTTCGATCGGCTTCATGGCCGGGGCCTCCGATCTCTTCTTCGACTGTATCTCATCTGATTGGCCTGGCACAGCAAGCCCTTCCAAAGTCGGGCCAGTGGAGAGAAGGAACAGGGTATTCGGATCCTGCCCACGCCGACGCCTTAACTTGATGAGCTTGGTCGCCTGGGATTTGTTGAGGCCTTCACCAAGGATCCGGGCCTGGCCTAGCTGGTGAGCCGAAGCGACCGACTTGCCGAACGCCACGGCTTGGTAGAACTCGGCAGCGAAGGCGATAGCATGTGAATCCTGGATGGCATCGGTCATTCCGATCGCGAAATCGACCGCTTGGATGATGGACTTAGTCTGCTGGTCGGAGTGGCAGGCATTCAGGACCACGCCCCGGCATCGACCGTCAAGGGCCCGAAACAAGCCCTCCAGAGCGTCACCCGAGAGGGGCTTTGCTGCCCCACCTTCCGCGACCAGGACGATCCCCTCGGCCCCAGCCCCATGCCCGCTGAAATGGACCAGGTCGGGATCATGTCGCATCAGGATCCCTGAGAGGTCATCGAGCCGCAAGGCCCAATGCGAGACCATCTCGATTCGGTCGCGGTGCTCTGCCCCGCGGATCTTGGCGTCGATCGCCCGGATCTCTTCATCAAGGGCCAAGGGAGTCGTCGCCTGGGGATTTGCCGCCAGGAACAGAATCTTGAGCTGTTTTTCAGAGGGCATGCGTTCATTCCCGCGAAGTCACCTTCTCGGCCGCACTGCCGATGAGATCATCCTAATCGGTAACGTGCCGCCTCGATTCATTTCCCGACGGCGTCGCGACACGAACTGAAGCCCGGTCGACTCACCTCCATGCTTATTTAACGGTCTTGATCGGCGACGTGCAAGAATGTTGGCTGGCGCACTCGTCCTGGCTGTGCGCTTCAAACCAGGCGTAAGTGAAGCCGGCGACTCCGGACGAGGTTGGCGTACTCCGAGCAAACGCACCTGCTCTCGCAAACCCTTCGATCGCGTCACCAAAGACCGTTGATTTACTTTCAACTTATCGATTTATTTGGTCATGCTCTACGGTGATTCCTCATCGGGGAACGAAAGCCATTCCCGATTACTCCAGACATGATCCGTGAGACCAGCGACCATAGACGGACTCCGACAACATCGTCGACTCTAGGTGTTTATTTGCTATTTACCAAATCTATATTGCATATCAATTATCTCGTGGTTCTCCTAACGCTTCGAAAATCGAGATGTCCGTCGACTCTTCCGCGCACGGTCGGTCCTACGAAACCGCTCCGGATACGACGTGCTGCCTGAGAGGTACGCAACACCTCTCATAATCCCAGTAGTACTCCGAAGACCACGCCGACTAAGCGGCCGGTCCGACGGAGCTTGGAGGCCGTTTCGAAACCAGGCTGCACCGGATCAGCGATCCGTGGCAACGCCGGACTGCCAACCTGGCCCGACTCCGGCGAGATCACTTCACCGACGAAGACCTCGGTGACGGACGCCTCATAGCCAGCTTTGCCTTTGTAATGGAAGCTGTTCGCCGAACTAGCCGCCCCGGATCGGATCCACGTCACCGCCAACTGGATGGCAGGTGGGGCGGATCTCAAGCTTCAGGAACGGGGATATAGCCCAACTTCCTCGATGGGTATCGCGAACCGTCCTCATAACGAGACAAGCGTCGTCCATAAACACGACAGCGTCATCGGGCTGCTCGAGACGCCTTGTGGCGAACGGCATCTCGTTTCATCGCTGAGAGTTCAACCTCTTGCTCGCTTGGTACGAGAATGGAACGGATGGCATCTTGCTCGGCTGGGGTCAAGGCTGGGCATTGCGTTACGAGGTCAAGAATGTTTTGACGGACTTGGGCAACGCTTTCTTTGGCAAAATCGGCTTTCATTGCATCCCTAAGTGCCGGAGAGATTGGAGGTCGATTGTTCGCCATCGATCATATTGCCGGGATCTGGGGCATGGAGTACCGTACGACCTCAAGCGACCGAATGCTATCAAAACGAAAACCTTCATGGAATCTCGGCCGCGAGCAAGCGTGGGCACACGGAACAAAACCACGCAATAAAAGACAATGAAGCGAACAAGAACACGACAAATTAGGCTCATATAGCGGAAAACACGAGCTGTGCAGGCTATGATGCTTGACTCGTGAATTGCTGGTCACCACTCCCTAGCTCTCGAGTCGCACATGCACCCCACCAAGGCTCCAGTTAGGCTCAAATTCCTAGTCGTCGAGGATGATCTCGACCTTGCCTTGATCTATGAGGGGCTGCTGACCCGAGCAGGACACCAAGTGGCCATCGCTCACGATGGATCATCCGGCATTGTCCACGCGAGAATGAATCGACCCGATGTCGTTCTGGCTGACTTGGAGCTGCCAGGTTATTCCGGATCCGAACTCGCTCGGCGCTTAGTTCTGCCGCCCATTTCGTACTCAGGAATCTTGGTTGCTCTCAGTGCGGTGGCCGATGGTTCGCACCAAAAAGTCAACGGTGGGGCGTTTGATTTGGTCTTCATGAAGCCTGTGCGCTTTTCGGAACTCCTCGATGCCGTCTATGGAGCGCTTTGAATCGGCTTCCGACGTGAAGCGATCGAGTTTGAAGGCCGTTCCGCCAATCCACCACGGCTCGTCACCCTATCGAAGCACGATTCCACGGACATTACATGCGTCATAGCCGTTGGCTGGATCCCGGTAGATGTGGGCCTGCGGCAAGGTAGCCCCGCTCCGTGTAGCGAACTGCCCAAGCCCTTGGTCGATCCCCTATTTGAGGGTGGCCCAATCTATTGCCCGTCCAATCGCGTTGGGCGATCCCAAGTGATCGAGCACGATCATTCGTTGAGAACGAACAGAATAGTGAGGCGATCAAGCTTCAATATCGGGAGTTCCACGACACCTCGTATGAAAGGTCTTGACGGCCTACTGGGAAGAAGGGCTGGTCCCATCGGTTGCAGTGCTGAGGTGAATGCCGCTTGGACGACCGGGTCGACTTGCACGATCGGATCGCGATAAGTGATCGGACAATTCCAGCCGTCTCGATGAGGATTGGACCGATCAGCCGAGAGTGAGATGGGGCTGATCGGCAAATCGGAAGCGACTTCGATCCCGCATGACGGTTCAGTTCCTCATCAAGAACTCATCCAAAGCGTCGAATTCCTCGGTTTCGACGGTTTCGACCGATAAGAGACGCCGCGACGATGGAGTCATTCCGTATTCGCCCATGAGCGAGATGCACTGGGTCGCGATCTGTCGGGCCATAGCGACGGCGGGATTAGCCTTCAGCCCGTGTTTGGTCTGGTTCAGGAATCCGAGACGATCGATCTCGTCGGTGATCTCGTGGAAGAGTGCGAGCTGTTGGCAGAGCAGCCCGAAGCCGATTTCGTCGATTTGGCGAAGGATGCCCGCTTCGATGAGGCCGGGGGCAACCTTCCGCCAGATGTCCTCGGCCGGTCCGCTCAAGTTGGCTGGAGGCTCCGGTGATGCCGGGGGCGACTGCGGGACGTTGCTGCTGATTCGATCCTTGCGATCTCCGTGCAGAATCCGGAGATCCGTCGATTTCGGCCTCGGACCATACTTACTCATCGTTGACCTCTCAAAAAGTGGTCTTGACAGCCATTAATCGCAGCGACCCCCGATTGCCCTGGGACTTGGCAGCACACGCGCGCGACTGACCGCCCGTGCCGGGAGCCTTCGCGTCAAACATTTCGACCCACCCCTCCCCATCGATCACGTTTACTGTAATATAGCAGAATTTCTGCGCTCATATAGAATCCTCGCTTTGGCATTCTTTGTGTCTAGAGATAATCTGCCGAAATCCTCAGACCGTGATCATCAACACTCGCGCAACCGATTATGGCCACCCGATCGCTCCAGGCCGATCGCCCACCTGGTCCGACCTGACGACCCGCATAATCCAGAGCCTTGACAGGGTCACCCGACATTTCATGGTCATCTCGTCATTTTCGAGGTCTGTATCTGGGCGTTGAGGCTATGCGACAATGGACGACCTAGGCCGCCCCGATGCGGCACACGCCCTTTTGCTTGGATTTCTGGAAATTTTGGACGTCCCCAAGGAGGTGGGTAACGGGGGCGAGTTGCACTCACGCTGTGGGACGCTCCTCCTAGTCATTCATATTGAGGAGTTCTGCGGGCCGATTGCGGATTATCGCGGGGTCTTTCCCATCCCTCGGAAGCCGCTGTAGAACGTCAGAAGCCGTCCTCTTCCGCGACTTTAGCGGATTCTGCGGACCCCTTCTTGAGAGGGGGAGAGTGATGATCCCTCTTAGGGGAAAATCGACGGATTGTTCGTCGGAGCATCAGCGTCAGGAATCCTGGGTGAATTGGGTAGGTCCGAAAAGTGAGGGCTCAGCAGTGAGGTCTGGAGCGCCTCAGGATCAGACTCACCTAGAGAGGAGGAGTTCTGATCCCGACGAGCCTCCAGGTAAGTGGAGAGAACGGTTTCAATGTCCTTCTCATGGAGGACCAAGAGGCCCCCAGGCTTACCCTTGTCGAAGAGCATGAGGACGGGGGTCTTCCCCTCGGACTTGGCCAGACGTGCCGTCTGATCGTAGAGGGAACGGACCGAGGAGGACTTCCGATGCTTGGTCTCGATATAGAGACTCTCGTGATCGGAGTCCGATCGAGATCTCCCCTCAACCCTCAAGGAACCACTTCCTACCTGCCTACAGGTTCCAAAGATCTTCGCAGCACGTCGCTCCTTGGCCTTCCATGTCTTGTCAGGCATCCCCCTGCCCTCCCTTCACGGAACCAACGAGGGTGAGGATCGCTTGCCGGATATGAGGTGGGAGATCGTGCCAGTCACGGATGATTCGCTCAAGATCAGGATCGATCTCCCTGTCTGCTGGCAAATCGCTGGCAACCCTTTCGTTCGATTCTGCTAAGTCTTGATTGTCAGGCAAGTTACAGAGATCGGCCGGAGGACTTAAAATCCTCCGGGGGGTAACCCCCATGCGGGTTCGAGTCCCGCCTCCGGCATCTCTCGTTGTACGGTAACAACCATCATCTCCTGGACTCAAGACCCTTCAAGATCAGTTCTAAATGCTTGCGGTTGAGAAAGTTGTACTATCTAATATAGCAAATTTTGTGCAAGTTGTTATGAGTGACTATTGTGTTTTTGTCTGGTTTTCCTTGGTTCGGTTGTTTCCTGCGAGCGTTTCGTGTCGGTGGGATCTGGCATGATGAGCGGGTAGACGGCCGGCAGGACGATTGTCGTGAGCAGGGTGGCCGTTATCAGGCCCCCGATGACGACGGTCGCCAAGGGTCTCTGGATCTCGGCGCCCGGTGTGATCGAGGTGGCCATCGGGAGGAACCCGAGCCCGGCGGTCAGAGCCGTCATCAGGATGGGTCGGAGCCGTTGAAGCGCCGCGTTGCGGGCGGCTTCGGTTGCCGAGTCGCCTTGGTCGCGAAACGTGGTGACGGCTTGGATCCAGACTTGACCGTTGAGCACCGCGACACCGGATAGGGCGATAAATCCGATCCCCGCGCTGATCGAGAACGGCATCCCCCGTGCTGCGAGGATCAGGACGCCCCCAGTCGCAGCCACCGGCAGGATCAAGGCGATCAGGGCGGTTAATCGCCAATCGCCGAAACTGGTCTGTAACAGAAGTAAAATCAAGATCAAGGTAATCGGGATGACCACGAGAAGCCGTCCAAGCGCCGAGGCGAACCGCTCATACTCGCCTCCCATCTGAATGAGGTAGCCAGAGGGAAGTTCGATGCGGTCGTCAAGGGCCCGTTGGACGTCGGCGACGAAGCTGTTGACATCGCGCCCACGGACGTTGCAAACGATCACGGCCCGGCGTTGGCCGTTCTCGCGTTCAATCTCGCTGGGAGCGTCGGTCTGAATCACACGGACCAACTCGGCCAGTGGGATCGGTTTGCCCTCGGGATCGAGCACCGGGATGCTTGCGATTCGGGATGGCCGATCTCGCCAGTCCTCAGACCAACGGACCCGGATTTGGTAACGGGACTGCCCCTCGTAGACCGATCCGACTTCGATGCCGCCCAACGCCTCGATGGCGTCGAGGACAGTTCGCGCAGGGATCCCGTAACGGGAGAGTTGGTCGCGATCTAACTCGAGACTAAGCAATTCTAAGCGACCGGCCGTGGGGGCTTGGACATCCTCGGCGCCCGGGATCGACTGGAGGACCCCGGCGATCTCCCTCGCCTCGTTCTGAAGCACCTCAAGCTCCGGCCCGTAGAGGAAGACGGCGACGTCACTCTTGATCCCAGCGACCAGCTCGCTGACCCGCATCTCGATCGGCTGGCTGAACCCGAAAGCAACGCCGGGTACCTGTG
>CAZSSM010000146.1:0-11027 GCA_964609385.1 uncultured Planctomycetia bacterium | reverse complement strand
TCCGGCTGCGCTCCAGCTCGCGACGCGAGGCCTCCAGGGCCAACCGCTCAATAGCCAGGCTCTTCTGGTCGTTCTCCCGAGTCGCGTCCAACTCGGCGATCTGGGCCTCCAGGCTCTTCGCCTCGGCCTCAGCCTCACGCAAGGCCAACCGGTAATCCTGGGGATCGATCCGGACCAGCAACGCCTCGCCACGGACGACCTGGCCCGAATCCAGGGCCGGATGGACCTCGACGACCTGCCCGCCGACCTCGGCCACCGCCCGCCAGGTCCGGGACGGTCGCGAGAGCCCGTAACCCAGCACCCGAGGCGACGCTGGACCCCGCTCGACCCGGGCCACCCGAAGCACCCGCGACCGCTCCTCCGGCGCGGACGGCTCGGGGCCCTCCCTCGAGACGACCGCCCCTACGATCACGGCCAAGCCCAAAGCCAATGGCGGCAGACTCCACCACCAACGAGGCCGAGGTCGCCCACCGGGTCGCCCTGACTGATCCATCGGATCTCCCTCGCTTTTCCTCAAGGACCGCGGTCGCCGCCGATCCCCAGAATCGTCCCCGGCCAACTGACTGGCCAGTCAGTCAATAATGTTCCGGATCACGTCTCTTGGCAAGCCCGGTCACGAATTCCGGTTGCCGGGATCGGCCGAACCCGGAACGATCAATGGGAGATCCGGCGCCGTGGTAGTCGGCCGGGGCGGGCCGGACCGCTCCACACTTCCAAGTCCGATCCATCTTTGATGCGAGTGAACGGGTGAGCGACTCGAGTATCGACGACCGGGCTCGGCCACGCGGGCGGCCAGCCAAGCAAGAACGGGTCGAGGAGATCCTCGTGGCAGCGCGGGGGGAGTTCGCCGCCAACGGGTTCGCCGCCACCCGACTGGACGACGTGGCCCGGCGGGCCGCCGTCGGCAAAGGAACGATCTATCTCTATTTCAAGAATAAGGAAGAGCTGTTCGAGGGCGTCATTCGGCGCTGGGTCGTCCCCAAGTTCGAGCGGATGCGGGCCCTGCAGGACGAGTTTGACGGCCCCTCCGAGCAGATCATCGGTCAGATCTTGGAACTGGTCTACCGCGAGGTCGCCGGGACCGACCTCCGGCAAATCCTTCGGATGATCGTTGCTGAGGGGGAGCGGTTCCCACACCTGGTCGAATTCTATTATCATGAAGTTGTTGAGCGCGGGATCCATACGATCGGCCGGGTCCTGGAACGTGGCGTGGCGCGCGGCGAGTTCCGGCCGACCGAACTGGCCCGCTATCCCCAGGCGATCGTTGGACCGATCATGGTCGCTGGGCTCTGGAAGGTGATCTTCGAGCCGGTCCATCCCCTAGACCTGGAGGCGCTTTGCCGGGTCCACCTCGACCTGATCCTGCATGGGATTCGGCGGCGGAGAACCGAAGAGGCCCTCCACATCGACGAACCACCGCCCGCCGGCGGACCACCCTCGTGAGCACCGACAACTCGGGACTCGGAGCCCCGTCGAGGCTGGCTTTCCTTCCTCAGTCAGGCCGGCTCGATCCGACAGCGGATCGGGCCGTGGGATCGGGCTGAGCGCGGATCAGGCCCATAAGCGTGGACCTGGTCCCGCTTCAATTCGGCCAATTCGCGATGGGTCGTGTAGACGATCGCACGACCCTCATTGTGGATCTTCCAGGTCAGTTCAACGGCTTTATTGACCGGATGACGGAACAGCTTGATAAGCATTTCGATAACATAGGCAAAAGAGTGGTCCTCGTCATTGAGCAGGATCACGTGGTAGGGTGGCAACTGCTGGGTCCGGGTCTCTTCGCGGGTCTGACTTTGGGATTTAACATCCACGTCCGCCTCGGCGGCAACGGAAGGCTCGCTCATGGGGTCACCCGATCTCAATCCGGCCGTTTATGGGGTCTCATGACTCACTGAGTATCGTATTAGGTCAGCCTCAATTGACAGACGGGTCTCGTTTTTTTCGCTTGGAGTTCCTCTCCGCAATGCCTCCACACCGCCCCTCCTCAGGTCAGATCCTTCGCGACCTCAAGGCGTCCCAGCAGGCCATGAAGAAGGCGCGTCGGGTGATGGCCGACCTCCGCGAGTTCGACCCTCCACCTACGGAGTTGGTCCAATCAGCGCTTCAGTCCGGCTGGGAAAGCCTGGCTCGGACCCACCGCGTGCTGGCCGAGATCTCCGGCCCCTCCTCCGACGACGAGGTGGTCTCCCGAATGATCGCCGCCCAGCGCTACGCCACCTCGCTACTGGTCCGGCTCCGGAGGCTGGCCCGCGACCCGCAACGACCCGGTCCCCTCGACGATGATGACCGTGATGACCCGATCCTCGAGAACGACGAGTGACCCAGCACGTGAACCCCATCCGTCCCGATACACATGCACATCCTCACGAGCCCAACGTCGATGGCGGCGACCGCGACGAGGCGGCCGATCCCCAAGCTGACGTCCAGGTCAGAACGACCGATGGTCCGCTCCTCGAGGTGCCGGGGCTTGAGCCGGCCGGCTTCGCCATGCCCGAGGATTGGCCGGTCGCCTCAGTCCGGAGCGACGGTCGTCGCTCATCGATCTTCCGCAAGATGCTCCAGCGCGGTCCGGATCACCGACGGGTCGTCGACGGCGACGTCGTCCGGGTCGTCGACCGCGACCAGGTGCATCTCGGCTACGGCCTCTGGAACGGCGCCTCGCAATTGCCCGTCCGCCTCTTCAGCAACGCTCCGGAGGACCGACCGCCGGGGGAAACCTTCTGGACCGACCGGCTCGACCGCGCCTCGGCGTTGCGAACCGAATCGCTTAGCCTCGACGCGTTGACCAACGCCTATCGGGTCATCCACGCCGAAGGGGACGGCCTGCCCGGCCTGATCGTCGACCGATACGACGACGTCCTCTCGGCTGAAGTGTTCCATATCGGGATCCTCCGGCGGATCGGGCCGATCCTGGGCCACCTCGCCGCCCGGCTCGGCACAAGGCACGCCATCGTGGCCATGGACGAGGCGATCGCGATCGCCGAGGGGCTCGGCCGCCCCTTCACCACCCAAGCCACTCCAGGACTCCCACCCCGAATCACCGTGCATGAGTATGATGTTCGCTTTCGGATCCGATTCGCCGATGCTCATAAAACGGGCTTCTTCTGCGACCAGCGAGAGAACCGACGCGCCCTGGCCGAGCTGGCCGTCGGCCGGACCGTGCTCGACCTCTGCTGCTACACCGGCGGCTTCGGCGTAGCCGCCCTGGCCCGAGGCGCTGGGGAGGTCACCTGCGTCGATCTCGACGAGAACGCGCTGGCCCTGGCCAAGCAGAACGCCGACGCCAATCAGGTCCGTCCCAAACTCGTCCACGCCGACTCTTTCGGCTACATGCGTCAAATGCTCCAGAACACCCGACGCTTTGATGTCGTCGTCCTCGACCCCCCGAAACTAATCACGACGCCGGTAGAGATCGCCTCGGGCAAACGCAAATACTTCGACATGAATCGACTGGCCCTGCAACTCGTCGAGCCCGGCGGGCTGCTCCTGACCTGCTCCTGCTCGGGCCTGCTGGCGGCCAACGATCTGGTTGGGATCCTCCGGGCGGCCGCTCATCAGGTGGGGCGACCGGCCCAGATCCTCCGAGTCACTGGCGCTGGGCCCGACCACCCCGTCGCCCTCAATGCCCCCGAGGGAACCTACCTCAAGGCCGTCTGGCTCCGTGTCGGGGGCGAGCGGGACTTCTAATCGATGTTCGTTCAAAGCTTGGCTTGATATTGCGAACGATCCGAATCACGATTTGGCGCCGACGAGCTGTTCGTCCTCAACGTCCGCTCCGACGCCTTGGTCTTTGATCGGCTTGTCGAGGACACGGTCCTTGTCCCCGGCGCGTTCGGCCTTCGCCTTGCGGGCGGTCTCGAACGAGTAGAGTGCCACGGCGACCCAGATTAGGGCGAAGGTGCTCAGCTTGGCCGCATCGACGAATTCTTCGAAAACGGTGATGGCCAGCACGAACTGCATGCTCGGCGCCAAGTATTGCAGGAACCCAATCGTCGACAGCGGGAGCCGACGCGCCCCGGCGATGCAGAGCACCAACGGAACCACCGTCACCAACGACGAGCCGATCAACAACGCGTCGGTCCCAAAACCAACCGACCCCAGGCTCGACGTCCCCTGGGCCGTCCAGAGAGCGAAGGCCAACGACGACGGCACGAGCAATATCAGAGTCTCGGTCGACAAGCCGATGACTGCGTCGACGGCCACCTGCTTGCGAACCAAGGTGTAGAGGCTAAAGGTCAAGGCCAGGCTGACCGCGATCCAAGGAAACTGCCCACCAACCAACGCCATGTTCAGCACACCCGCCCCAGCCAGTCCCACCGCAATCCATCGTCGACGCCCGAGTGATTCGCGGAGGACCACAACGCCCAACACGATGTTCATCAAAGGGCAGATAAAATACCCTAGGCTGCTCTGCAAAACCTGATGACTGATGACCGAGTAGATGTAGATCATCCAATTGATCGAAATCAGGGAAGCCGACAAGGCCAAGGTCGCCAGAGCCTTGCGATCGCTGAGCGCGGCGACGAGATCACGCCCCTTGCCCATGACAACGATCATCAGCAACAGGAGCAGGCACGACCAGATCACCCGATGAACCACCAGTTCGACCGGTCCGATGTGCTTGACAGCGCGAAAATATAACGGGATGACCCCCCAGAACAGGTAGGCCCCGAGCGAACAGGCCAAACCCGTGGCGGCACTGCCGCGAGGACGATTGGGAGCGTGGGTGGACAATGTCGATTCCTCGCAGTCGCCTTGAATGATTGAAAACAGGGATCGAAGCTTATCAAGCTTTCGCTCGCATGTTCGAACGGATGGTGGATGTGTCGAAGATCGGCCAAGAGTATCTTGAGGTCAGGGCTTCGTTTCGGCCAACGAGAACACAACCGAAACACAGGCACATACCCGCCTGATTTCTTTCGCGGTCACCCTCAGATCCGATTTCGAGGGCGTGGGGGGTAGAGCGGCATCAGGGCCACGCCGAGTTGGCCGCGTTTGCCGTAGATCTGGCGGAGGCCGTGATCGAGCTGTCCGATGGCCTCAACAAGGATCATCGCCATGCTCAGGGATCCGCGATCCGGATCGATCCCACGACGCGCAAGGGTGGCCTCGGAGCAGTCGCGGAGCGCCCGGAGCGTCCGACGCCTGGTGATCACGAACAGGGCGACCGACTCGCTCAGCGGTCCCTCCAACGGCGATTCACCCGCCTCGAGCTGGGTCAACCACGACTCCACATCAATCGATGTCCCTAACGTAGGCCGATCCGAAATGGCGATCTGTTTGATCCGCTCGGCCGCCGACACGTCTGACTCGACCAGACGATCGACCACCTGGGCGATGCTCAAGCCATCCGGATCGAGCCGCTCGGCCTGGTGGACGCGGCTCAAGCCCGTGGTGGCGTAATCCAGCAGCCGAACACCCGCCTCGTAGCGGTCCCAGATCTCCGACGACGACACGACCGGCCCCCCAAAGCGTCTGATCACCCACCGAAACTCGACTTGGACATCCTAGACAATTCCCCTGGAGGGCAACGCGTTGAATTCGGGGACCGGATCGTCTTAGAATCCCGTCAAACCCGATCAACCTACTGAACTCTGGGTTCCGGTTCCGATCGTCTCGCCTGTTCGGAGCGGTCGGGGCCGTTGGCTGTCCGATCCGCCCAGATCGGCCCCGCTGGCGTTTCATTGTGGGAGAGACCTGATGGCCACGGCGTCTGAACAACCGGCCGCGACCAAGTCCAAGGCCAAAGCCAAATCGCTGCACAAGTCCGAGGCGATCAAGGAGCAGAGCCGCTATCTCCGTGGGACGATCGATGAGGAGATGCACACCGAGGAGGCCACCTACTCCGGTCCGGCCGCCGCAGTCCTCAAATTTCACGGCGTCTACATGCAGGACGACCGCGACCTCCGCGCCGAGCGCAGGAAGCAGGGGCTCGACAAGGCCCACTCGGTGATGGTCCGGACCCGGATCCCCGGCGGCAAGATCACCGCCGATCAGTACATGACCCACGACCAGATCTCCCAAGAGTTGGGCAATCGGACCCTCCGGATCACGACCCGTCAGGGCTTCCAGCTCCATGGCGTCTTGAAGAGCGACCTGCCCGCCACGATCCGACGGATCAACGAGGCCCTGCTCTCGACGGTCGCCGCCTGCGGCGACATCGAGCGCAATGTCTTGAGTTGCCCGGCCCCGATCCGCGATGCAGTCCGCGACCCGATGCAGGACGACGCCGACCGATTCGCCGCCCACTTCGGACCCCGCGCCTCGTCCTATTGGGACCTCTGGGTCGACGGCGAAAAGCTGGGCGACCAACAACTACCTGAACCAGGCCCTAGCCTCGTTCCGCGCCCCAACGACGACTCGGTCGAGCCGATTTACGGCACGACCTACCTGCCCCGTAAGTTCAAGACCGCCTTCGCGCTGCCCGAAGACAACTGCGTCGATGTCCTGACCAACGACCTGGGCTACGTGGCCATCGTCGAAGACGGGCAACTAGTCGGCTACGACATGACCGTCGGCGGCGGCTTGGGAGTCACCCCCAGCGCGGAGAAGACCTTCCGACGACTCGCCGACCGCCTCACCTTCGTCAGCCGGGACGACCTGCTCCGCGTCGGTGAGGCCGTCGTCAAGGTCCAACGCGACCTGGGCAACCGTGTCGATCGCAAACGCGCTCGGCTCAAATACCTGGTCCACGACATGGGCCTGCCCGCCTTCAAGGCTAAGGTTGAGGAGTACCTCGGCGAGACGTTGCCGGAGCCGAGAAACATCCCGATCACCGGGATCGACGACCACATGGGCTGGCACGAGCAGGGTGACGGCAAGCTCTTCCTCGGTCTGCCGATCGAGAACGGGCGGATCGAGGACCGATCCGACCGCCAAATCGCCTCCGGGCTTCGCGCCTACTTCGAGGCCTACCGGACCCCCGCCCGCCTGACCTGCCTCCAGTCGATCCTCTTGATCGACATCGAGCCGGGCCACAAGACGGCCATCGAGGAATTGTTGGCCTCCTACAACATCCCGTTCGTCGAGCAGGTCAGCACGGCCCGTCGCTGGTCGATGGCCTGCCCGGCCCTGCCGACCTGCGGACTGGCCGTCACGGAATCGGAGCGAATCCTGCCCGACCTCATGAGCCGCCTCGAAGCTGAGGTCCGGAGCCGAGGCCTCGACCAGGAGCGCTTCACTGTCCGAATGACCGGTTGCCCCAACGGCTGCGCCCGACCATACGTCTCCGATATCGGCCTGGTCGGCCGCTCAGCAACGAAGCCCGGCCAGCCCGCCGGCACCTACACGGTTTATCTTGGCGGCCGGCCCGAGGGCGATCAGCTCAACGAGATCTACAAGGACTACGTCCCCTTCGAAGAGATCGTCCCCGAGATCGCCCGGTTGCTCGACGTGTTCCAGGGTGGCCGCCACAACGGCGAGAGCTTCGGCCAGTTCTGTGCCCGCGTCGGCCTGGAAACACTCCGAGGCGATATGCAAACCGATGGTGCGACCACCTGAACAGCCTGAACGACTCTTTAGAGATCAGAGAGTCCAAAGCTCGACCGATCGAGTCCGCGTCTCTTCTCTATTGGCGAAGGGCGCGGACCGTCGTCATCTTTCGAATTCTCAAAGAGCCGCCCCGACGTGAAGACGTTCCGGGGCGTCGGTTCCCCCTCGAATCACCGTCGCATCGTCCACAGATAGCATCGCGGGAAGCCCCGTCGAAATCCGTGGTCGCGTCATCCGCATCCGATATTGCCACCCCGCAATCCGAACGGACCCGGCCGACCAATACGATCCCCTCGGGTTCGATGCGGTCCCAGTGCGCCGTGCGATCGGACCGCGACCCCCCGGCCAGCCGGCCCACGACCGAGCTCCCGCATGCCGACGACTTTCCGGCCCTTTTTACCCATCAATCCCGGGCTTGAGTCCACGCGAATCCTATGATCCCCCCGATCGCACCTCGCCCTCGTTCGCTGAGGGAGACCTGCGTGCACCTCCAGAGCCGTTTCCGGCCACCCGCCCCATCCGACAAATCCGGCATCACCAACCGGACATCTGGTTTTCGAGACACCGTCAAGTAGACAAAAGGCTATAGCTTTTGAGGTCACTTTCATGATCGGGCCGGGGGATCCGAGTCGGGAGCGTTTTCGGTTCGCTCAGGACGTCGTAAGAGGCATCCGGGCAAACACCATGGTCCTCGCTCGAGCCGAAACCTAGAGTCCCATGCATGTCATCACCGGACCTAATCCGAAGGTTGATCATGACTGGGTGACCGCTCTCGCCTTGTGTGCCGGTGGTCAACAGCCAACCGATGGTCTTGGTCGGCTTCTCTGGAATCCGCCCCATCGCCACGACTCGAGCCACCCCTGCGTGTGTATAGTTAGGAAGGACCCTGTGTGTAACCCATGTCCTTGCTTGATACACGAGACGGCTCAAGCCATCCCTCGATCCGGATGGTTCAGAAAAAACGTACGGACAAGCCTTCAAAACGAAGCTACATTGACGAAGGACGTCGCGTTTCGTTCTCGATGGATTGGTTGCGTCTGGGTTTGCAAGCGATCGCACCTCCATTGGGCTCGTTCCATGTTCTGAATCACTCGAGAGATAATCGACCATCGAAGGGACGGACCCGGTGCGGTTCCTCTTTGTGGCCGAGGCAACACGGTGTCTGTTTCCCGAGTCGTGAACCAGGGAGGTACGACCGACGTGAATGCTCGAGTCAGCAAGTTTCTGCGGAAGATCCTTCCCAGCACGGTGATCCTGAGTCGCACCCCCCTGCTGATGATCCCCCTCAGTGTGATCGACCGCCTCATCAGCCTGCCATTCGTGGAGTTCCGTCGACTCCCTCCACTGCGGTATCGGGTCCGGATCGGGACCGGCAACCGGATCTTATTCAACCAGCCCCGGTTCATGCTCAACGGATTGCCGATCTTCTTCGACTACTTGTCGCGCGGCCTGATGCGGCTCGACTCACACGTGCTCGACGTTGGCTGCGGCTGCGGTCGACACGCCCAGATGCTTGAGCGCGGCAAGTTCCGCGGCCTCTACACCGGGATCGACATTGACCGGGAACTCATCGAATGGGACCGGAAACGCTTCAAGTCCGACTACTTCCAATTTCATCACATCAACTATTATAACAAGCTGTACAATCCAGGAGGGACTCGCGAGCCGATCCCTTACCCTTGCGAAGACGGCTCGCAGGACTTAGTGATCGCCTTCTCGCTGTTGACCCACTTGCTGGAGGAAGACCTGCGCTGGAACCTTCGGGAAGCCTACCGCGTGCTCAAGCCAGGCGGCCACCTGTCGATGACCGTCTTCTGCCTCGAGGAGTTGGAGGCGGCCGGCTTACAAGGCCACCGTTGGACGTTCCAACACCGGATCGGGTCGGCGTTCGTGGAGAATCAGGAACATCCCGAGGCAGCAGTCGCCTACCAGAAAGCGGATCTCATCCGGATCTGCAAGGAGGTCGGCTTCGAAGGGGCCGAGATCCTACCTGGAAAAGCCACCGTCGCTCAGACCGAACTGACCGCCCGAAAGGTGGGCGAGCCGATTCCGGGAGCGATCCCAGCATCGAAAAGCCCCGAACTCGGTCTAAAACAGAGCATCCTCTCGGAGTCCACTGCGAACGGAACTATTACGCAACCACCTCAATCACACAACATGGTCGCACGGGAGCCACAAACCACGATCTGACCGACCCTCGCACAGTTGTTGACCGTTCTACCCATGGACTAAATATTTCCTTCTCCCGGACGCGTTCTCCGCTCGATGTCAACTCGAAACATCGAGCGGAGCTCACACTGACCAAGTCAGATAATCTATATTTATCTGAGATCAACGAGCTACGATCATTCGGTCTTGGCGATTCGTATTGTAGATCTGGTAAGCGAAGTCGAGGATCTCGCGGCTGGCCAGCGGTGTGATGCCTGCACCGAAGCGAGCGTTGACGACTTGCACGAAGGACTGGGCGATCAGGCCCTGCGCGACGGTGCCGGCATGTCGACGATCGTCGAGGAAGAAGTGGACGGGGCTGTCTCCGGGCACGAGCCGGTCGAGTCGAACCTCGGCGACCTGCACGTAGCGCGGCGAGCGAAGCAGACCGAGCCGGACCTGGAGGTCGAGGTCGAGCAAGGCCGTCGTCGTAGGCGCGGTTAAGGCCTGGCCTCGGAGCCAGGTGTTGTACCGCCCCAGCGCGGCCGAGACGGCGTCCAACACGTGCGGGTCGGCCTCGCGGACATCGGGTAGATACCGGATATCGGGGACCGTCGCCAGGACGATCCGTAGGCTCGGGTCAGCGTCCCGGAGCGTCTTGAGAATGACTCCGACATTATCCTGGAGACGGGCCTCGACCGCCTCGAGTTGCTCCAGCGGACGTCCCTCCAAGACGAAGTGGATGAAGTCGTTGCCGCCCAGGAAGACCCAGGCCAGGTTGATACGCCCTTCAGCGACCTGACGCGCCAGGCCGAGGTGCTGCCCCTCAGCGATCGCGTCAGTGCTTTCGGCGTCGCTGCGTGACCAGTTGTAGGCGTAACCTTGGTGACGCGGAGCACCCCGGTCCCGAACCGAGTAGTCACCGAAGTCGAGGTGCCGTGTCTGGGCCAAGATTTCCAACCAGTTGCGGGCGACCGAACGATGCTGGCTATAGAAGGTATATTCGTCGGTGTAACTGTCGCCGATCGCCCCGATTCCATGGATGTGATCTGGGGCCGTCGACGCTTGGGCCGATGCGGTCGAGACCCGCGGGCTCAGCAGTAACGCGAGCAGAACCGCGATCGCGACGAAACGCCCGAGACGGCTTATTCGAGCGACTTGACCATTAATTCGACCAACTCCGATACGTCTGTCATGCCGGTACATGGTGCGGCCCTCCGCCCTCTCGCGTCTTCGGCCGATGCCGTTCGTTCACGCGATCGTTCCGATCGCTGAAAGGCTCGCCCCACAGTAGGTTGGGGCTGTTCCCGCTGTGGTTGGTGAGACCAACCTTCTAGGATTCTGACGCGACCAACGTCCCCTCACTTACCACGATGGGACGTGGCCTC
>CAZSSM010000145.1:0-11182 GCA_964609385.1 uncultured Planctomycetia bacterium | reverse complement strand
GGGTGCCTCCTCGATGACGCAGCGCAAGCAGGGCGTCTGGCCAGGGCGGATCGTCATCGTCTGCCCTTCGCTGCCCAGCACGCCACCGAAGACCCAAGGGATCCCCCGCTTGACGGCCACCTCGTTGATCAGATAGCGGGTCTCGAAGTTGTCGGTTCCATCGAGGATCAGGTCGACGTCTTCGGTCAGCGACTCGATATTGGTGTGATCGATGTCGGTGACGACCGGCTCGATGGTGATCTCGGAGTTGATGGCGCGGAGCTTGCGGGCGGCGGCCTCGGCCTTGGGCAGGTTTTCGGCGACGTCGGTCTCGTCGAAGAGGATCTGCCGCTGGAGATTGTGGGTCTCGATGAAGTCGCGGTCGACGACCCGGATGAAGCCGACCCCGGCGCGAGCCAAGTGGTTGACCAAGACGGTGCCCAGAGCGCCACAGCCGCAGACGGTCACGCGGCTCTTGAGCAGTTCACGTTGGCCGTCCTTACCCAGAGCGGGGAACCGGGTCTGTCGGCTGTAGCGTTCCAAAAGATCGGTGGGCGACCCGTTAGCACCCGTCACCGTCGTTTGCGTGATCGTCATGATGGGGTCTGTCTTTTCGGTTCGTGATCTTTGGGGAAGCGACGGCTCGAGCGATCAACCGCCAGCAACGGCGGGGATGATGTTGATCTCGTCGCCGTCTTTGACGGGCGTGTCGAGGTCGTCAAGGAACCGGATGTCCTCGTTGTTGAGGTAGACGTTGACGAACCCCCGGAGTTCGCCGTCCTCCTCGAAGATCCGATTGAGGAACTCGGGGTACTGGTCGCCGAGCGCCTTCAAAGTGTCGCCGACGGTCGCGCCCGACGCCTCGACCTTGTCGAGTCCCCCGGTCTGGGGTCGGAGCGGCGTCGGGATGGTGATGGTGGGCATCGGGAGGTCTTCCTCGGTCCACATGTGTTGACAACAACGCGGTCGTCGTGCGTCATTGCGATGCGACGATGCGGAACCGACCGGGCCCAAGTGGGCGTGCGGTCGGTTCCTCCTGTTGACGATGAGCGGCGCGGTCGATTCGAAATCGGTCAGACGCCGACCGGCTCGGGCAAGACGCCTTGGCGTTCGGCAACGAGGGCTTCGAACTGGTCGAGCTTGGGTTCGATGACGACCGGAGCTTCGAGGTGGCCTTGCAGGGCTTCTTGAGTCTTCAGGCCGTTGCCGGTGATGCAGATGACGATCCGGCCGTCGCGATCGATCTGCCCCTGCTCGATCAGCTTCTTGGTGACCGCCAGGGTGACGCCGCCGGCGGTCTCGGCGAAGATCCCCTCGGTCTCGGCCAGCAACCGCATGCCGTCGACGATCTCCGGATCGCTGACGTCCTCGGCGGCGCCCCCGGTCTGCTCAATGAGACGCTTGGCGAAGGGCCCGTCGGCTGGGTCACCGATGGCCAGGCTCTTGGCGATCGTTTGGGGATCGCGGACCGGCTTAACCCGCTTCAGTTGGTTCTTGAAGGCGTTGGAGATCGGGTTGCAGCCGGTCGCCTGAGCGCCATGCATCTTGGTGGTGACCGGGCCGTCGAGGAAGCCGAGGGTCTCGAACTCCTTGAAGGCCTTGTAGATTTTGCCGATCAGCGAGCCGCCGGCCATGGGAGCGACGACGTGGTCGGGGGTCGACCAGCCGAGGTCCTCGGCGATCTCGAAGCCCATGGTTTTGGACCCTTCGGCGTAGAAGGGTCGCAGGTTGACGTTGACGAAGCCCCAGCCGAACCGGAAGGCGATCTCGGAGCAGAGCTTGTTGACCTTGTCGTAGTTGCCGTCAATGGCCACGACATTGGCGCCGAAGACGGTCGAACCGAGGACCTTACCCTGTTCCAGGTTGCTGGGGATCAGGACATAGGCTTTCAGGCCGGCGGCGGCGGCGTTGGCGGCGACGCTATTGGCCAGGTTGCCGGTGGAGGCGCAGCCGACGACCTCGAAGCCGAACTCGACGGCCTTGCTGAGGGCGACCGCGACGACCCGGTCCTTGAACGAGAGCGTAGGCGTGTTGACCGCATCGTTCTTGATGTAAAGCTCGGCGACACCCAAGGCACGGGCCAATCGGTCGGCACGGACCAGCGGAGTGCCCCCGTTGTGCAGTCCGACGGTCGGCTCTCCGTCGATGGGCAGCAGTTCGCGATAGCGCCAGAGGTTGCGGGGCCGGGCCTGGATCTTGGCCGGGGTCAACTCGGCGGCGACCGCCTCGTAATCGTAGGTCACTTCCAGAGGACCGAAATCCTCGGTGCAGAAGTTGATCGGCTCTTTGCCGTAGAACTTCCCGCAGAGCCGACAGGTCAGACCGCGAACCAAATGCTCAGCCACGAATCGGGACTCCTCAAAGGCGATGAGTGGGGGACGAGCGGGCGTTTCGAGACTCCTGACTCCACTGATGGCCCACGTCGGCCCCCTGCTCCCGAACCTGGACACGGAGGTAAACCGCGTCGTGAGGATCGGTGATCGGCATGGGCCAAGGGTCGGGAAATGATCGCTGAGACGGTACGCGTAACGTACCATCGTCACGATCGGTTCGGATCCGACCCACGCATCCTATGCGACGCTCTCCGATCCACGCCGTCTCGCGAACGAGGACGGACAGGACCGCATCGCGGGTCGAGTTAGATCGGTTTGCTGCGAGGAAGAGTGGGGAGTGAATCGGTCGGGCAGGTCATTGGCTCGTGTGCGAGCCTGAGTTCCGCGTTGGGTTCGCGGTCGTCGTTCCCCAGACCGGGGTCCACACCTTATCTTCCCCAGCGTCCCCGCGACCCCGCGAGGTTGGGTGGGAGTTAGCACCAGTGCCGAACAATCATCGACACGGTTGCTGTGGCGTCATCGGGCCCATCCCTCAGCCACTCTGGATAAGATGCGTTCGCAGCCGAATTGTGAATTACTAGGACCCTACCTCGCCGGCTCGGGGAGCGTCAAGCGTGACCCCGCGTTTTCTCGGTCTTCGAAGGTCGAGGGCCCGGACCGTTCGGAACGATCCGGAGCCTCGATGACCGTAGCGCGATGGCGAGGGATTGCCGCGGTCCGCGCATGATCCGGATTCCTCAGAGCGGGTCAGCCAGTGGTTTCCATCCGGATCCGGAGATCGGTGGTCCCGTCATGATCGAGAACCTGGAGACCGGCGTCGACCCCGCGCGCCTGGAGGTTGATCGCGTCGGTGGTCTGGGTGTAGGGCTCGATGGCGATCACGTCGCCGTCGCCGCGGGGGGTGTAGGCGACCAGCTCTCGGAACCCCGGGCCGAAGCTGAGGCGGAACTCGGCATTGCGGTTCTGGTCGATCAGTCGACAGGTGCAAGTCGCCTCGTCGCCCTGACCATTGAAGATCAAGCCGGTCAGGACGTCATCGAGCTTGAGCCCTACCATCGACTGTCCGTTGCGAAAGTCGAGCCGCGCATCGACGGGTCGACGCTCCCCAGTCGGCAGGAACTGGTCGAGCACCCATGTTTCGGCCGCCGGAAGGATCATCGAGGTCTTCTCGAGGTCGTCACCCTTGCGGAACGGGAGTCGGAAGTAGGGATGGATCCCAAAGCCGAAGGGAAGCGGTTGGCCGGTCGGGTTGCTGACCCGAATCCGCATATCCAGCCCGAGCCCGCTCAGCACAAAGCGCACGGTCAGGATCGCGTCGGTCGGCCAGAGTTCGCGTTTGGCCGGGCTCTGCTGCGAGATCTGATAACGCCCCTCGATAAAGGCCCCCGAGGCGTCGACGCCGTGCTCAACCACCTCCCAGGGCACGTCGTACGCGAACCCGTGGATAGCGTTGGGACCGTTGTTGGCCGGTAACTGGTAGACCTGACCGCCGAACTCGTAGCGGCCGTCGCGGATCCGGTTCGGGAACGGGAACAGGATCGGCGTGCCGTTGCCACCGGGCCGCTGCGGGTTCTCAGCCCACCCCTCGGAGGTCACGATGATCGGGAGAACCTCGCCGGCGACGGGCAATCGGAGGTCGAACAGGTTGAACCCGTATGAGGGCAGGATCGACGCCTGTGCGCCGCTTTGGTCATCATGCAAAAGATAAATGGTCCGGTCGCCGACCGGAGTCGTGCTCGCGCGATAGGTAGACATGTTTGCTTCCAAACCCAAAGGGGGAACAGGCAGGATCCGAGTCCCGAATCGGACTCGACGGCATCCCCCATTTCAAACCAGGTCGGGAGCAAACACGAGGGGGCAATCCGCCAGTCGGGACTCGCCCTGAGTCAAGCGGGATCGATCGGAGCGCATCGCGTTTCGCGGATCATCGAGAAACACAAGGATCCGTGACACCCTAAGAACTCATCGGTTCATCGGATGTGGCACGGATCCTCTCGACCGATCGGACCAATCGTGTCGGCCGGGTTCAAGACCGCTCCAGTTCGTCGATCAGGCGATCCAGAGCGATCTCCAACTTGGCCGGGGTCTCGTAGCGACCGGTGGCCAGTTCGCTGCGGATCCGGTCGACCAGTTCGTGGCGGATCTCGGGCAGATCGTCGATCTTGTCGAGCATATGGCCCAACGGCGAAATCTCGACGCTGTCCTTGGGCGTGGCTGAGGCATCGACCGAGCGACCGGCCTGGACATCGAACTCAGCCAACCGCGGGTAGATGGGTTGGGGACCGTGAGCTCCCCCGGCGCCGTGGATTTCCATACTTGCCTCCCGTTTGGTGCGATCGCGACGCGGCTCCACCACGTCGGACCTTAGTGCATTGGAGTGAATCTGTTACCCACGGAGGTCGACGCGAGGGCGCCCGGATCGACGACAAGTCGGGCGAACCGAAGAGGTCCCCCGAAACGATTCGCGCCCTGCGGTCTCCGCCATGAACAGGCCAGTCTCCTGTCTCACGTTAGAGGGTATCGGCGAGAAACGGGGGTGAATTTAATCCGAATGCCGAAAATTCCGCCGTCCGTCCAGATGTCCACCGCCTTGAGGCCGGCCTCAACAATCGAGACGACCGAACTCAACGTCGAGAACGGGCACCACGAAGGGCTTGGGTGAACTGGCCCTGACGGTCGCGCATCCGGTCCTGGAGGACGTTGAGTTCGCGATAGAGCTGTTCGATCCGTTGGCGGTTCTCGGGGTCCTGGCGGTCCGACTCCAGCAGGCTCTCGAGCCGGACCAGGCCGTCGGTGAGTTCCTTAGCCGACTCCATGAACAGGGCCGCGTTGTCGTAGGCCAATTGGGCCTGGACCTCCTCGCGGCCCGGTTTGTAGAGCGGGTTGAGCACCCAGGGGTTCTGCTTGACCTTCTGGATGAATTGGTCGAGGTGCCCCGAGGCGTCGCGGATATTGGCCAGAGCGCGGTAGATGATCGCCTCCTGGTCCCCGAGCATCCGATTACCGCGTGCCGTCAAGAGTTCGGCGTTGTAGGCCGTCTTGCCGACGCGGGCGGCGATGTATTCGGAGTGCTGCACGAGCCGGTCGATCCGCGGGCGCTGATCGCGAACGATCGCCGCCAGGGTGCCCGTGATGTCCTTGAGCTGAACCAGCGTAGCGTTCAGCTCGGGCCGCCCGTCTTGGATCAGCCCATCGGCGTTCTGGATCAGTCCATCGACCTGCGTGACCAAACCCTCGATCCTCGGAGCGAGATCGACTAACTGCTCGGTGGCCAACGCGATGTGTTGGATCGAGGCGGCGATCTCGGGACGGACTTCGTCGACGGTCTCGCTGAGGCCGGCGACCAGCTCCTGGGTCGTACCGACAGTTTGTCGGACGCGCGGCGTGACCTCATCGACGGTCCGACGGACCTCCGCGATGATGTGTCCGAGATCCTCGCGCTCGTTCGGTCCCAAGCCCACCTTCTCCAGGATCGGGTCGAACATCGATGACTCGACACCTCGGATCGGCTGACCAGGCACCAGCGCGATCTCTGAGGAGCCTGAGCTGATCACGTTGACGCAGGTCTGGCCGGTCAGGTTGGCCTCGAGCGTGACCCGGACGTCTTGCCGGAGCTGCTCGACCAGAGTCGCCGGCAAGGAGATCGTGACCATCGCGCGGAGCCCCCCGCCTTCCTGATTGACCAAGTCCACCCCGTTGACGCGTCCCATCTCGATCCCAGCCACTCGGACCGGACTGCCCACGCGGATCCCCTGCCCGTCGGAGAAGATCACCTGCAGGGGCTGGTGTCGGGTCAGGTAGCCCGGCCCGCCCTGGGCCATCAGCAACAGCGCGATGAAGCCGCCCAGCGCGACGATCACGACCAGGCCCACCACGATCTCGGTCCGGTTGATTCGACGACTCATCGGGGTCTCCCAAGCGATCCGTCGCGAGCCTCGAGTCCAGGGCTCACCCACACGCGCGGATCATCGGTCGGACAGGGGTTGTCGGGTCGAGGACCGGAACGGACATCGGTTCGAGCCTCAGAGCCCGCGTTCGCGAACCCATCGCGTGATCCGCGCGGTGTTCGCGTTGACGGTCACGGACGCGCCGGGATCATCACCGTTGGCCCGAACGGCGGGCCCGAGAGATAGAGCAAGACGAACCACGAGCCGTTGAGGAACAACTGAAGCATCACAGCCATCGCGATCGCGCGAAAGACCGACCAGCTCACCGCTTCCATGCGTGCCCAGGGGGGGCACAAGGGCGCCGACGATCCGTTCGACTCGGTTCGCTCCGAGGCATTCGTTCGGGACTCGGGCTCGGTGGTCGTTTGGGCCTCGGTCTCGAGCCGTTCCTGCTCGTGGCGGAGCCCCTCACGGCAGGCCAACAGAGCGGCCAGGCCCGAGAAGACAGCCCCCTTAACCACCATCCCGACGATGTCGCGGACCCAAAGCATGTCCCAGAAGAGACCGAAGAAGTCCGAGGCCCCCATGCCGAACATCGAGGCCGAGACCAGGTAGCCGGTCACAATCCCCGAGGTCGCCCCAGCAATGCAGTAGATTGGTCCGGCGATCAGAGCAGCAGTCAGGCGGACGGCGACCAAACGACTCGGACGCGCTGGTCCGAGGTCGTCGGCGATCCGGCCACGGAGCACCTCACGGTCTGGAGACCAGTTCGGATCCAGGTCGATGTCGAGTCGGCAATGGCAACGCAGTTCGGTCACCAACCGCGTGCCGATCAGGCCAGCGGCCACGAACCCGCTGAGCAACGGGGCGACGTTCCGACAAAGTCCGACGCCGACCACCGGGCCAGTTGCGGTCCGGAACGTCGCGCCGAAGAACGCCTGCATCGCCAGGAACGAGCCCATCCCCACATGGACAAGAAGGACCAAAGGCACCCCGATCGCGAGCAAACCGAGCAATTGGCGACAGACGGCGTGCCCGAAGGGCCGGGCCTCGTCCCGCCCCTGAAACGGGACCGCCAGGGCGCCGACCACCAGCGTTCCCAAAGCGCCGAACTCGCGGAGCAACCCGATCGCCAGGCCACCGATCCAGGCCAACGGGCCGGTCGAGCCTCTTGAGGGTTCTCGAACCGGAGCGGGAGACGCGTTTCGATCGACTGTCGAGGGACCGGATGTCTGCACCGGCGCTTGCTGTGGTCTGGTCGGCTCACTCCGGCGCGAAAGCAGATCGCTGGGATCGAGTATCGGGTTGGGATGGGCCGTTTGGGTCACGATCGTGTTCATCGGAACAACCCCCGTCGACGGAAGAGGGCGAACCGCCCACGTCGAGGCTCCGGCTTCGACTGCTGAGAGGGGATGACCCGCAGCGACGGGGCCCGGGTCCGCTCGGCCCACCACTGCTTCCAGCGCTCGACGGCCGCGTCACGTTGGGCGACCTCGGCCCAGGCCAGGAACCCGAAGTCCTGACCGGTCCGTTGCCGAAGCTCATCGTGTGCGGCCATCCGGACCACGCCGTCGCGGTCGCCCAGCCGCTCGATGAGGCGTGGGATCACCACCGAATCGGGCAACGGCTCGCCCAGGCTGATCGCACGGGCTCGCGCCAACGGCGAGCTGTTGTGCGCCAACTCGCCGAAGCGTCGAGGCTTGGCGCTGCTCATGCAGCCGGTGGTCAACCCGGTCGTCGTCAGCAGCACCAGCAGCGCCCCGACACGCCAGGCGGACCGATCCGCGGGCTCGCCCATCCTTTGGGTCCCTCTTGAATCCAAGGGCCGCCCCGGGCGCGTCGCCATCCTGGGACACCGCCAACTCGGCCCAATCGTCGCGGGACTTTATGCCGAACCCGTCATTTGCTCAACACCGACTCGACGATCGATCCGAGTCGTTCTTACGAGCGGGCGATGGCGAGGCCCGGTCGACATCGTTCGAGAGAACCCTGGTGACTTCTTCCTTCGATGCCTCGTCCATCGACCTGCTCGCCATCAGAACGATCAAAAACCCCACGCGATTGGGGGGCCGATCCCGTCGCGTCTTGGGTCGTCACGAACCGGAGAGCGCCTCACGAACGAGGTCGTCCTGGAGTCGTCGCTGAGCCTCTTCGAAGGCGGCGCGTCGGGCCAAGGCCAAGCCTGGTGGCGTCGCGAGTTCCCAGAGCATCAGGGCCCCATCACCACCGACCAGCAGGAGTCCGGAGTCTTCGGGCAGGACCCGGAGGTCAGAGAGACCCGGGATCCGACTGTCACGACTCAGCAACAGGTCGCCGGTGATTGCGTCCCAGAACCGGATCTCCCCGCCATCACGCGCGGCGGTCAGCCAGCGGCCCGCCCCTTCAACAACCCGGATCGCCGCGATCGCCGAACCGTGGGCCGGCAGCATCCGTTGCAGATCCCCCGTCTCGATCGACCAGACCCACACGCGACCGTCGATGTCACCGACCAAGATCAAGCCACGGGGATCGTACCCCAAGGCCGACACGGTCGACTCGGAGTCGGTCCGCCAGTACCGACGTTGCGAGGCCTCGGACACTTCGCTCGCGAGATCCCAGAGCGCGACCTGCCCCCTCGACGTTGCGGTGATCGCCGTTGTCGTCGAGCCACCCCAGGCGACGGCCGACACCTCGGGACCCGCCACGGTCCAGTCGATCTGCGCCGAAGTGTTGTCGGTCTCCAAATCGTAACAGCTCAAGGCGACGACGCGGCTCGGAGAGCCCTCGGTCGTGACGCTCTGGCTTCGATTCAATGGAGAGCCGGCCACCAAGAGTCGACCGTCGGGGCTTAGGCCCAGCGCGCGACAGGCGCCGTCGACGGCCCAGGAGTCGCGGAGTCGACCGTCGTCGAGGTCCCAGATCTGGACCCGTACAGCTCCCTCAACGGACTCGCCCAGCACGGCGGCGACCCGGCCATCGTCGGAGACTTCGAGGTCGAGGGCGGTTCGCAAGTCGGTTGCGAACCGATCGCCCGGAGCGCCGGTGAGGACATCCCAGAGCCGGAGATCACCGCGTCGATCCAGGCTGATCAGGCGACGGCCGTCCCGCGCGACCAGGCCTCGGACGACCCGTTCGCGATGGCCGAGGTAACCGACTCGGCCGGTCAGTTGCTCGGCGTCCCAGATCCGGACCGTCCCATCGTCGCCGATGACGGCCAGTTGCTCGCCGGCCGGGCTGAACTTGAGCGCGCGGATGGCCCCCTGCTCCCCGCCTTGGGTGGCGATCGGCTCGCCGGTCCGGGCATCGAAGAGGCGGATCACGCCCAAGCGTCCGCCGGCGGCGAGCATTCGGGCGTCGGGTCGGAAAGCGATCGCCTCGATCGGCTCGGCCTGGCGCCGGAGGATCCCGAGCCGAACGCCGGAACGCGGATCCCAGAGCGATAACGTGCCCGACCAGCTCGCCGTGGCCAGGCGATTGCCCGTCGGGTCCCAGGAGAGGGTCTGATAGGGACCGGCGATGGTCTGGATCTCGAGGGCGATCCGGACCGATCCGCGATTGCGGGTCCAGACGACCAGTCGGCCGTCGTCGCCGGCCGTGGCGATCTTCTCGCCTCGGGGACTGAACCCGACCCCGGTCAGCCCCCTCAAAGTGGACTGCAAGGGCTCGTTGTTTGGTTCAAAGCCGGGCAAAAGCCAGAGCTGAAGTTCGCCGTCCTCACCGATCGAAAGCACCGCCTTAGCCTCGTCGAGCGTCTGGAGCGCCCGAACCGGGCCGGCATGCGCGATCGGGATCGACCCGAGCAGCTCTCCGGTGGCCACATCCAAACAAGCCAACTGACCGCCCGCATCACCAACGACCATCCAGCGACCGTCGTTGCTGAGGGCCAAGGCGGTCACCGCGCGATCGAGCAGCTCGACGTGATGTAGGACGCGGCCGTCACGCACGTCCCAGATCCGAACATGGCCGTCGACGTACCCGACACCCAGCCGACGTCCATCGGGATGCCAGGCCATCCGTGTTGGCGAGGCGTCGCCGAGCGCGGGCAGGATTCGCGCTTGATCACGGCACGAGCGGGCTACCCAGCGCCACTCCCAGTCGCGGAGTCGCTCGGGACAGGCCTCGAGGAGTTCGCGAGCGCGGGGGATCCGACCGGCCTGGACAGCCTCGTCGGCCATGCCGAGCATTCCCGCGTACATCAAGTGCGCGGTCCGGTCGGCCTGCGCATCGGCCTCGGCCTGGGCGCGTCGAGCCGCCTCCAGGGCAATCCGGAGCCGCTCGGCATCGTCACGCTGACGACTCTCGGCCAGTCGCGCCTGGGACCAACCGCGACGCGCCTCGGCCAAGCCGGCTAGAGCGATCCCTAAGCCTCCCAGCAACGAGATCAACAATGCCGCGATGACCAACGTCGCCACCCTGTGCCGGCGGAGGAACCGACGGGTCCGGTACCAAGGGCCGGGTGCCACGGCGGTGACCGGCTCATCATCGAGGTAGCGCTGAATGTCCTGCGACATCTCGCGAGCCGTGGCGTATCGTCGCGTCCGATCCTTCTCCAAGGCTTTCATGACGATCCAGTCGAGATCGTCACCGACGCGAGGGCGGGGCCGAGCAGTCGACGACCGTCGACGGGCACGTCGGTTGGCTTCGCTGCACGCGTTGGACTCCGACTTGGCTTTTGCGTCGTCGACCTCGTTGAGGCTGCTGAGCCGGACGCTCGGCCGGGGTGGGTCGACCTCACGGATCAGGCGGAGCATCTCGTCCCAGGCAGCTCGTCGGAGCGATGCGCCGTCCAGGGGCGTCGTGCCGGTTAGCAGCTCGTAGAGCAGGACGCCCAACGCGTAGACATCGGTCCGGGTGTCGACGTCCAGGCCCGAGAACTCAGCCTGCTCGGGGCTCATATATTCGGGCGTGCCGATGAGCTGACGGAACTCGGTGAAGAGGGTCCGGTCGGTCAAGCGACCGCTGGTCGCCTTGGCGATCCCGAAGTCGATCACCTTAGGCACGGCC
>CAZSSM010000144.1:0-11242 GCA_964609385.1 uncultured Planctomycetia bacterium | reverse complement strand
AATGATGTGATCGAATTGGGTAGCTCCCCGACTTGGTCTCGTACCAAGAACCTAGCGATTAACAGTCGCTCGCTCTTCCGATTGAGCTATCGGGGAATGCAGTTGCGGCAATCATAGCGGCGACCCCCCCCGATTTCAAGCGGGGGGAGGAAACCTGTTTACGGACGGTTTCGAAGTCGTGAGCATCCGCCAAGGGACGGATCAGCCTATGGCAACCCGGGATCGCCTGATCGGACACAGGAGTCCAGGCGGTCACGAGACCGACTGCTCCTCCTTGGCTTGTTCTTCGTCGTGCTTGGCCACGGCCTCCTCAAGGAGGCTGACGATCAACTGATTGAGGGAGACTTTCTTATTCTCCTTGGCCCAATCGTAGAGCTTGCTGTGCAACGTAGGAGGCATCCGGATCTGGAAGTGCACGACGGTTTCGGGCATGGGGAATTCTCCTCGATCGAAGTCGAGAGGGGGCCAGGCCTGGCCTCGTCCTTCGCTTGGGTCGATCGACGTTGGGGATATGCGCGTGAATGGACGTGAACTCGAGAGAGAACCGAGCATCACGCCATTGTTCGAGGGCGAGGACTGTGACACTCAGAGAAACGACCAGTGAGATCGACCGTTGCGTGAGTCGTCTAGAAGACTAGTTCTCGTCCATCTTTAGATTGTGACGCAAGAAAAGCGAACTCGCAACATGCTATCGCGGTTTCCCTCGGTGCGGTTATAGTCAATGATCGGGCCATTTGAAATGTCGGGATGCCCGATCGGGATCTAGGTCGTTCCCGTTGAGGCTGTGATTCGCCCCATCCCGGCGATGAGCCTCCATGAGCATGAGCCCGCATGGATGACACGCGACGCGAATTCGAGTGACGCTCCCGACGCGTCGGGGACCCCATCGTCCGGTTGGGAAGCGACCCCGCCGCTGGCTCGTCGAAGCCAATTGATCCGCCTCTTCGTCGAGCACTGGGGCGTGATGGCCCGCTCTTGGGGCATCAACGCGACCATGGGCGAGTTGTTCGCCCTCCTTTATATCACGGGCCAATCGTGGAACGCCGACGACCTCTGCCGCGAGTTGCGGGTCTCACGCGGTAACGTCAGCATGAACCTTCGCGAGTTGATCGGTTGGGGCTTGGTTCATCGCGAGCACCATCCCGGTGAACGTCGCGAGTTCTTCCGCGCCGAGAGCGATGTTTGGACGTTGGTCCGACGGATCCTGGCCGAGCGAAAGCGTCGGGAACTCGATCCGACGCTCCAAATGCTCACTGAGGCTCTCGATGATGAGGGTTCCCTTCTAATCGATCCTGGGGAATACCAGGCCCTCAATGCGATTCTCCAGCGGCTCCAAAATCTCAAGGCAGTCACCGATCTTGCTGAGACGACCGCCCAGCAGCTTCTCGAACTCGACCGACTCGATCCCGAGCAGATCGGGGCATTGGTGCGCCTGCTTAAAGGCCTATCGACCTCAGGCGATGCCTGACGTTCTGAGGGGCTGAAATCCGCCCAGTCGAACCGTCCCGGTCGTCGAGCACCATCGGGATTGGGGAGACGATCATCGATTCCAGAAAAAAACCGCCCCGACCCTTTTCAGAATGGATTGAAAGTTCTAAAAAGCACCTGGCGAGAGATGGCCAAGACAACCTGCTTCTCCAAATTCCAAGGTCAGTCAGATCGAACTTCCTGAAACAGTGTGAGATCGACTTCGCAGGGCGCCCATGCTCACTGGGCGGAAGGCATGGGCAACTCGCCTCGGGGGCGAGACTTGCGAAGTTGAATCCTGGTCCGGTCGTCTTTGGGCGGCCGGGCCAGTTCCTTCATGATCATGAACCAAGTGCGATCGGCTCTGCATGGCGTCTGCGCTGACTGGGCGGAAGGCGTGGACAACTCGCCTCGGGGGTGAGACCTGCAGAGTTGAATCCTGGTCCGGTCGTCTTAGGGCGACCGGGCCAGTTCTTTTCGTTATGAGTGTGTTTCCGGCATCGTGACCATAATGACTTCATCATCACGATGACCCGGATCGGCACGACCGTCGAATTAGTTAACGCCGCAATGTTGTACGTTCGAGTTACTTTGACGAGCCCCGATCGCCCGTATATTCTGGACGCTCGATTCATTGGTACCGAATGGTGATCGTTTGATCGCTCCGGCTAGCGGTTAGGGAGATCCCGGATCACCCTCGAGACAACGGGGCGAACATTTTCGGTGGCTTCGGCTGCCAACAGCGACCTCGAAGCGTCGTCCGATCGCGGTCTCGACGTCTCGATCGCCTTCCCGGTGTTCCCCCGCGCGTCCATCCTGGAGCTTGACCACGCATGAGTGACAGCCCAAATGACAACTACTTCCCCGGTCTCGAAGGGGTCATCGCTGGTGAGACTTCGATCACCAACCTCCAAGGGGTCGAGGGTCAGGGTGACCTCGAGTATCGGGGGTATCGCATCGAGGATCTCGCCGGGACAGTCACCTACGAAGAATCGGTCTACCTACTTCTCTATGGTGAACTGCCCAACGCAACGCAGCTCGAAGCCCTCAAAGGACGATTGGCCGCGCGACGCGCCATCCCGGAACCGCTTGTGGATCTCTACCGGGCCATTCCGGCCTCAGTCCATGCCATGGACGTTCTGCGAACCTCCGTCAGCGTTCTCGCCCATTTCGATGACGATGTCAATGCACCCCCGAACGATCATGAGGCCAACATTCGGAAGGCCGAGTCGCTGATCGCTCGGATGCCCACGGCGATCGCCGCGCGAGAACGGATCGTGACCGGTCAGGAGCCGGTTGCCCCTCGCGAAGACCTCGACCATGCCGCCAACTTCCTCGCGATGGTCAACGGTCAGGAGCCGAGCGCGGCCAAGGCCCAGGCATTCGACCTCTCGCTGGTCGTCTATGCCGAGCACGAGTACAACGCCTCCACATTCTCCTGCCGTGTGGCCGTCTCGACCCTCTCGGACATCTACTCAGGTGTCACCGCTGCGATCGGCACGTTGAAGGGTCCGTTGCATGGCGGCGCCAATGAGGCGGCCTGGAACGTTCTGGTCGAGGTCGGTGATCCCGCCCGAGCCGAATCTTGGATCCACGATGCTCTGGAACAAAAGAAGCGGATCATGGGCTTCGGCCATCGTGTCTACAAGACCGGTGACCCTCGTGCACGCGTGATCAAACCCCATTGCCAGCGGATTGCTCATGAAATCGGTCAGACCAAGTGGGAAGATATCGCGCAAACGATTGAGTCGGCCGTCGTCGATCAGAAGGGACTTCTGCCGAACGTCGATTGGCCGACGGCCCGCCTCTATCACTATTTAGGTCTGCGGACCGAAATCTATACACCGATCTTTGCGATGGGTCGTGCGGCCGGATGGTCGGCGCACATCAACGAACAACTGCAGCACAACCGCCTCATGAGGCCGAGGGCACGCTACAACGGTGTCCCGAATCGCAAAGTTGTTCCGCTTCAGGATCGAGTCTGAAAAAAACACCTCGGTCATCCGGAATCATCGGTTGACCGAGGTGAAATGTAACGGGCGTCAATGCCACTCGTTACTCGTCGTTTGTTCCATAGCTTGAGCGATCTCCCCCGACATCCGAGTCGCTCTCGGAATCGTCCGCATCACCACGGAGAAGGCGGTCAGCAAGAACATCATTATACTGTTCAACTTGAACAGTGTAGGGAGTTCCATACGTGTAGCCCAGATACTTCGCCAACTTTTCCAGAGCGAGCGGCCGAACGCCGAGCGATTCAGCCTGATCGATCGCTGCATTATAGTTTTCGTTGTAAGTATTAAGAGCCTCGAGCTGAACGGACGGTGTCTCTTGCTCACGGAGCGGGCGGAACGGCTTGCGCTTGTCTTCGACATACCAGGCGATGTTGCCAGCCATCTCTCCAGACTGCTTACCAATGTTCGGCGGGGGCAGATCGAAGACGACTTCGCCACCGGCGTCGCGAATCATCTGAATAACGCTCTCGCGGTCGTCGCGACCATCGCGATCGAGGTCGAGATTGCCGATTAGGGCGAATTTCTGGGGCGAGCCTTCGGGGCCAGCCGGATCCCAGGTCGATGAGTACACGAGGTCGCCCGGACGGATGGGATTGAGCAACGAACTGATACGAGATCGATCTACAAGAAGCTGGATGTTGTCTGAATCGATGGATTTTAGATCAATGATACGGCCAATGCTGAACTCACCGTTAACACTCGTCAGTTCGATGATCCCCTTAACCTCTTCCGACGGGATCCCCTCATCGTCGCGATCGAAGATCGAGAATCGCATCCGGGGCCGAGCGCCCTGTCCGCGCGTCAGGGTGGTCCGGACTTCATTGAGTCGGTAGTCGACCGAAACGATGCGGCCGTCAGGGATGTCCAGAACGTTCTCCTGCCGCTCCACCTCACGACGAAGCGAAACAACGAGTTCTTTCTGAGTGCGGAGCTCTTCTTCGAACCGACTGCGTTGATCATCAAGGTCGCGCTGCAGATCGATGATCTGGCGTCCTTTGTCGCGTGAGTCCCTGCTGAGTTCCCGGTTTTCGACCAGGATCGTGTTGTGGACCTCTCGGTTGCTCTCCGCGAGATCGTCTCGCTCTCGCTCAATCTCCTCAATCTGGGATTCCCGAGTTGCCAACTCCTGATCCTTCAGGCTGGTCAGGGCGGCCAACTGGGATTGCAGCGAGATGTTGCTCCCCAGGAGGTTCGCATTCAAACGGGCCATCATGTCGAGCAACGCGATCAAGTCATCATTCGACTGGGCGTAGGAGTAGCCCTGAATCGGATTCTGTGCCGTGTAACGGTTGAGGACGTCTTCGGGTCGCATCTGGTCTGCGGGCACACCTGCATTGGCATCGAATTGATTGCCGACCTGATTCAGCGTCGCAGCGATGATCGACGCGATCGTCTGGATCTGGCCTTCGGTTTGTCCGAGATCCTCAGAGATGGCCGTCTTCAGCCGCTCTCCGTCCTGCGTGTTGTGACCGGAGAGGCGGGCGATCTCCTGCACATCGTTGACAGCCTGTTGCTTCTCGCTGTCGGCGGTCCGCTTGGCATCTTGGGCGCTCTTGAGCTGCGCCTCTTTCTCCGTGAGACTCGAATAGAGCAGGTAGGCGGTGACGGACAAGATGACCGCCAGGGCGGCGAGGCACGCCACGGCGATCTGCAATCCCTGATTGCTGTTGGACGATGCCATGGAGGAGGCTCCCAACGACACCCGGGGTTTGGGCCCACGACGGGGACCCCAACAGCCCGAACCTCACCGATGAGCCCGGAGGATCCCGATCCTCGGCAAGGCTCGACCGTCCGGGACAAACCCACGACGGGATCGGGACGTGAGGTTTGGATGGTGTCGGCACATGAGGATCGGGGAATTGTTGTCGTCTGGTAGAAGAGACGACGGACACTGAATACTAAGACGCTCCGCGGGGGTGGTCAAATTCGCGCGCTGGACCGATTGCGGAGACCTTGGCGAATCTTCGGCCGGTTGAGAACCAACCCCCTCGATCGACTCGAGTCGTGCCGCCGCAGAGCCGTTGAAACAAGAGAGGGATCCCGTCTTGGCCTTTCGAACCGCATCGAGAACTCCCGCGTAGGCCGGGGAATACAACAACGAGCCCGCTTTGTTGGAGGCGTCCAGATGTTCGCAACCGGCCGGCTGGTCCTCGTCGATGCGTACTCGCTGATCTACCAGGTCTATCACGCGATCCGCGCGGGCATGAGCGGGCCCTCAGGGCAGCCGACCCACGCCGTCTTCGGGATCTTCCGCGATTTGCTTCGGATCCGCGATCGGCTCAAACCCGACTACGTTGCAGCCGCCTTCGACGGTCAAGGGCCGGTCTTCCGCAACCAGATCGCCGCTGATTATAAGGCACAACGCGGGCCGATGCCCGACGATCTGATCGCTCAAATGCCGACCTTGGAGCGCCTCTTCAACGCATTCCGATTTCCGATCCTCCGCGTCGAGGCGATGGAGGCCGATGACATAATCGCCACCTTGGCCCGACGCGCCAGCCTTGACGGGATCGAGGTCCTCATCTGTACCGCCGATAAGGACGCACGACAGCTTCTTGACGATCGAGTTCGTATCTACAACATGCGCAAGCACGTGGAATACGATGTGCAGTCCCTCTACGATGATTGGGGTATTCGGCCCGATCAAGTCGTCGACCTCCTAGCACTCAGCGGCGACACGGTCGACAACGTCGCTGGCGTGCCCGGAATCGGGGTCAAGACCGCAGCCCAACTCCTCCAGCGGTTCGAAACCCTCGACAACGTCCTGGCCAATATCGATCAGATCAGCGGAGCCAAACGCAAAGAAAACCTCAACGCGTATGGCGAGCAGGCCCGGACCGCCCGCGCGTTGGTCGTCCTTCGGGACGATCTCCCGCTGACAGTGACGTGGGATGATCTGGCTCTCGCCGAGCCCGATCTAGCCGAACTCAAAGCGATCTGTCTGGAATGCGGCTTCCATCGGTTCCTGCAAGAGGTGACCGCGATGGGGCCGGCCCAGTCGGAGGCCTCCGACGTCGTCACCGAGGTCCAATGCATCACGACCCCCGAGGCGCTTGATGCTTTGATCGCGCGGCTGATCCATGCGAAACGCATCTGCCTGGACACCGAGACCGACGGGCTGGACCCGATCCACGCCCGACTGGTCGGTGTCGCCCTATGCTGGGAGCCCGGCCAGGCGGCCTACATCCCGGTGGCTGGGCCGCTCGGCGAGCCGGTCCTGCCTCGCGATCAGGTCATCGATTCGCTCCGACCCCTGCTGAACGATCCAGCCCTCGTCAAGATTGGCCAGAACCTCAAGTTCGACCTGCTCGTGCTTCAACAAGAAGGACTGGAACTGTCCGGACCGCTGATTGACACGATGCTGATCAGTTACTTATTGGAGAGCGGCGAGCGCAATCACAATCTCAGCGATCTAGCACTCCGGCTCCTGAATCACCAGATGATCCCGATCACCGACCTGATCGGCAAAGGAAAGCAACAGACCACGATGGATCAGGTGCCCATCGAGCAGGTCGCCGACTACGCCGGAGAAGACGTCGACGTCACGCTCCGTGTCGAGCAGATTCTCGGGCCCCAGCTCCGTGATACCGGGCTTGATTCGCTCTACGACGACCTGGAGCAGCCCCTGATCGGGGTTCTCGCCCGGATGGAGCGCCATGGCGTTCGCGTCGATACGGCTCAACTACGCCAATTGGCCCATGGCTTTGCGGATCGTTTGAACGAGTTGGAGGGGGAGATCTACGATTTGGCCGGTCGACCGTTCAACATCAACTCCGGTCCCCAGCTCCGCCGGATCCTCTTCGAAGAGTTGAAGCTGCCCAGCCGCCAGAAGACTCCGGGGGGGGAGCCGAGCACGGCCCATGAGGTCCTCGAGGAACTGGCTGCCGAGCACGATCTTCCATCAAGGCTGATCGAGCATCGACAGTTAGCCAAACTTAAAAATACGTATGTTGATGCTCTGCCTAATCTGATATCTCCGCGAGACCAGCGAATCCACACCTCGTTTCAACAGGCGGTCACCGCCACGGGACGTCTCAGTACGACCGATCCGAACCTTCAGAATATACCGATCCGGACCGAGCAAGGACGGCAGATTCGCCGTGCCTTCGTGCCGCGTGCCGAGGGATGGTCGCTGCTCTGGGCCGACTACTCACAGATCGAACTGCGGATCCTCGCGCACTTCAGCCAAGATGACCGGCTCTGCTCGGCGTTCCGGGACGACCAGGACATTCATCGCGCCGTGGCCGCTCAGATCTTCCAGGTCGATCCATCCGATGTGCAGCCTGACCAACGCCGGATGGCCAAGACTGTCAACTTCGGAGTCCTTTACGGGCTCAGCCCCTATGGACTGGCCGGTCGACTGGGGATCCCGAAGGAGGACGCTGAGAGGTTCATCCAGGCCTATTTTCGTGATTATCAGGGCGTCGCTGCCCTCATCCAGTCCCTCTTGGAACGGGCCCAGACCGATGGCTTTGTCTCGACCCTTTTGGGGCGTCGACGCGCCATCCGCGGCATCAAGTCCACCACCGGGATCACGCGCAATCAGGCCGAGCGCACCGCCGTCAACACCGTCATTCAGGGAACGGCCGCGGACATGATCAAAACGGCCATGATTCGAATCGACAAAGAACTGCAACGGCGAGGGCTCCGATCGGCGATGGTCCTCCAGATCCACGATGAACTCCTCTTCGACGTGCCCAACGACGAGATCCACGACTTGGCCTCCTTGGTCGAGGATCGGATGAGCCGCGCCCTGCCGCTGAACGTTCCGATTCGGGTCGACCTGAAGGTTGGACCGAACTGGCTCGACGGCCAGCCGATCGAGGTCCCATCAGCCCATTAATCGCCGGTTGAGGAACACCGAGGCAGCCCGAATCCATTCGACCGAGTCACCGCAACGTTCGATTCAGACCGGCCTCGAGCCTCGGTCGAAGACAGTATGAGGCCGGGAAACGAATTGCAATCGCGCGAGGCTTCGCGTATAAGTCAAAGAGTCGAGTTAGTTCCTTTCCCGGTCATACTCGAATTCCCCGCCGCTCCAGCTTGTTTCGCTGCTCTGTGGTCGATGATGACTCTGGTCTTCATCGACAGGCGTTTCGCCGTTGCTCGTCGGTCCTGGACGACCGGAAACAACACGAACAGGTCGATGGTGCTTGGACTTTTTGCAGGTCCGTCGCGTCTTTGCTCACCTCGGCTTGAATCGACTTCATGATGGGCTCGCGATCGGATGTCTCCATAACGGGCATTGTCGTGACTCCGCCTTATTCAGAGGACGATCTCGCTCCCGCGGCATGGGGCGTGCGTCTTCCATGACTCGTTCGGCGTTCGCCGTAACCGATCGCCATGCTTCTGTCTCTGGACTTCCGGCCTCAGGTATGCCCGATGCGACCCTATTCCGAGTCTGATCTCGAACGTGCCCGGCGTCGTGCCCCTTCGGTCGGGCGTCCGATCCTGGTCTACGGTGTGGTCGGCGGAATCGGTGCGGGGAAAAGCGTCGCATCCGCCCAACTTGCCGGTCCGCTCGGCGAAGTCCTAGATGCCGATCGTGAGGGCCACCACTGTCTCGACCTGCCCGAGATTCGCGACGCCTTGGTAGACCTCTGGGGGGACACGATCCTGGACCCGTCAAATCTCCCTGAGCCGACCGCGCCGATGTCTCCGTCTACGCAGTCAAAGCCGCCATCAAAGATCGATCGACGACGCCTCGGCGCCCTCGTCTTCAACGACGCAGCGGCCCTCCACGAACTGGAACGTCTCATGCACCCGCGAATGATGTCGCGATTTCAGGATCGGATCGACAATGCGGCGAGGCGTGGAGTGCGGCGAGTGGTTGTCGACGCGGCGGTTTTGTTCGAGGCCGGGTGGAACATCCTCTGTGATCACGTCGTCTACCTGGATGTGCCACAGCCCCTTCGCCTGCAACGTCTGGTCGAGCAACGGCAGTGGAGCGAGTCGGAGCTGGCGCGACGCGAGGCGGCCCAATGGCCCCTCGAACTCAAGCGGAGTTTGGCCGACGTGGTCATCCCTAACGCGGATGGCCCCGAGGCCCTGACCGAACGACTCGGCATCCTGCGGGATCGTTGGGATTCGTCCCGAATACCACAACATCGACCCTCGCCCCGAGACGAATCGACCGGCTTGAGACACGCCCCGGTCTGAACCAGGCTCGAGTCCGGCCTGTCTATCGCTTGCGCAGAGCGGTTGCCCGTCCTGGCCGATTTTTCAACGCGTGGTTCTGAAAACATCCCGATCTGACCCGCGCTGACCCTCACGTCCCTCCGGGCTTCCTCGAACCCGTCGCCTCCACGTACCCCGGCGCTTGGAGTGATCCCCGACGCGACGGACTCGCCTTCGCCCCCAGGAGCCAACCCGATCATGGCCAAATCGACAAACCGCTCGGGGTCGGCCGCCGGCAAGACCGGCCGCAGCTCGACTCGGAGTTCGCGTAGCGGAGCTCAGGCCAACGGGAACACCTCGAACGAACGCGATGCCGAATTGGCCCGCGACGAGGCTGCGGGCGACGACAACTCCAACGATCCGCCGGTCAAGCTGGTCCGTTCCCGAACGACCCGTTCCAAGACAGCCGCCACCAAGACGGCCCCGAAGCGAACCGTCGTCCCGCAGGAGGCCGAGACCGAGTCGGTCGATTCCGGGGATCGGATCGCCGATCCGGCCGTCGAAGAACTCGATGACGGACGACCTGCCGTCCGACGACGCGCTGAGACCTCGCGACGAGGGACCAACCAACTCGTCGATCGGGACGGGGAGCCCGACGATGGGCCCGAGACTCCCGAGCCGAGTGACGACGCGCCGATCGATACGCTGGAGGCTCCCGAATTCTCCGATGATGATGAGGAAGAGTTCGACGAGGAGACCTTCGGCGACTCCGAAACCCATCAACGATACGAAGATATTAAGCGCGGAAAGATCCATCTGACCGAACTCCAGAAGCGCACGATGCCGCAGTTGATCGAGATCGCGCGCGAGGAGAATGTCCCCGAGATTACCGGCCTGAAAAAGCAGGATCTGATCTTCAAGATCCTCAAGGAGCGGGTCAAGCAGAACGGCCTGATGTTCGGCGAGGGCACCCTCGAGGTCCTGCCCGACGGCTTCGGCTTCCTTCGGAGCCCCGACTACAACTATTTGCCTTGCCCAGATGACATTTATGTCTCGCCCAGTCAGATCCGACGCTTCGGGCTCCGGACCGGCGCCACCGTGGCCGGGCAAATCCGGCCACCCAAGGAGAACGAGCGCTACTTCGCTCTCCTGCGCGTCGAGCTGATCAACAAAGACGACCCAGATCGCCTCAGCGAGATCATCAGCTTCGACGACCTCACACCGCTCCACCCCAAGGAACGGTTCCAATTGGAGACAACCTCCGAGGAGATCAGCATGCGGGTCGTCGACCTGATCATGCCGATCGGTAAAGGCCAGCGCGGAGTGATCGTCGCCCCGCCCCGGACCGGTAAGACGATCCTGCTCCAGAAGATCGCCCAGAGCATCCAAACCAATCACCCCGATGTCCACATCATGGTCCTGCTCATCGACGAACGGCCCGAAGAGGTCACCGAGATGCAGCGCTCGATCATCGGGGACAACACCGAAGTGATCAGCTCGACCTTCGACGAACCGGCCTCGAGGCACATTCAGGTCGCCGAGATGGTCATCGAGAAGGCCAAGCGCCTCGTCGAATATGGCCATGACGTGGTGATCCTGCTCGACTCGATCACCCGCCTGGCCCGCGCGTACAACACCGAGGCGCC
>CAZSSM010000143.1:0-11319 GCA_964609385.1 uncultured Planctomycetia bacterium | reverse complement strand
CGCCTGGGAGGCCGCCAACGGAGATGGCCCCCTCGCGGGCCTTCTTGGCGAACCCGACGATAGCCCGCTCGATTCCGGCGAAGCTGAGCCGGTCGGCGTGTCGGATCACCGGGACCATCAGGCCGCGCTCGGTGCTGACGGCCACGCCGACGTGGTGGTCGTGGAAGGTGAGCATCTCCTCGCCCTCGATCCGGCCGTTGATCGCCGGGAAGGTCCGGAGCCCCTCGATGACCGCCTTGACGAAGAACGACATGAAGCCGAGCCCGACCTCGTGCTTCTCTTTGAACATCTCTTTGTAGCGGCTCCGGACGTCCATGACCTGCTTCATATCGACCTCGTTAAAGGTCGTCAGGATGGCGGCGGTCTGCTGGACCTCGACGAGTCGCTTGGCGATCTGCTTGCGGATGCCGGTCATCCGGGTGCGCGTCAGTCGCGGCTGGCCGTTGTCGGGTTCGGGGGTCGAGGCCGGACCGATCGGGGGAGGTGTTGTGGGCGCGACCGGGCGCGACGATGGGGGTGGGGCGGCCGGCGCCTTCGCGGTGGTCGAGGCGGCGAGGACGTCTTCCTTGATAATCCGCCCGCCACGTCCGGACCCGGGAACGGCTTGGAGATCGACGCCCGACTCGGCGGCGATCCGTTGTGCTGACGGCGAGGCGGGCGCGTGGCTATCTCCGGCGACGGGCGTGGAGGCCGAGGTGGCCGCCGAGCGAACGGCGGCTGCAGTGGCCGCCGAGCGAACGGCGGCTGCAGCGGCCGTCGAGGACGAGGCGGCGGAGGCTGCCGGAGCTTGGGCTTGAGCCTCGGTGTCGATGGAGCCGATTCGGGTGCCGATCTCGACGGTGGCGCCCTCCTCGACTTCGATCGTCAGGACGCCCGCGACGATCGCCTCGACCGGCTGGCTCGTCTTATCGGTGTCCAGTTCGTAGAGCGGTTCGCCCTCGTCGACGTAGTCTCCGGTCTGTTTGAACCATTGGGACAGGGTCCCTTCGGTGACCGACTCGCCGACTTCGGGGACGAGGATCGGTTCAGTGGCCATGGGTCATAACTCTTTGGGGCTAAGCGTGGATGTTTTGGGGATTTCGGGATGGGGGAACACAAGAGGTGGGTGCGGCCCTTGAGCAGACAGCGCGGCCGGCCGGAGAAATGAAATGGTCCGGTCGGCCGAATGAAGACCGCCGAGACCGGCCAGACTGACCGAGCATCGGCGAGTGCGATCGACCCGAGGGCTCAGGGAAACCGGCCCTTACTTGGCGGCGCCGGCCTCACCGGCCGGGCTCGGACCACCCGAAGCGGCGGCGACCGAGTGACCGTTCCCGTTGACGTGGGCCAAGGAGTCGATGTGGACGAGGATCGCGCGGGTGGGCACACCGCCGACGGCCTCGGTGACCAACTGGGTCTGCTCGAGGTCGTGGATCTTCTTAGAGCCAGTGGCCGGGCTAGCGCTGGCGTCGCGACCGACGTAGCGGAACCGACGATCGCTGAGTTCGGCCAGTCGGGGTTCGACGAAGCTCCAGGCGCCGCTGTTCTGCGACTCCTCCTGGACCCAGACCCAGTCCTCGGCCTGATCGTAGCGATCCAGGACAGCCTTGAGGGCGTCGGCGGGCCACGGGGAGACTTGTTCCAGACGGATCAGGGCCACATGGTCGATGCCTTGTTCGTTCCGGTGCTTCAGCAGGTCGTAGTAGACCTTGCCGGAGCAGAGCAGGACCCGTCGGACCCGGCTCGGATCGACGGTATCGTCGTCCATGACGGTCTGGAAGTGGCCTTTGGTGAGTTCGTCGAGCTGCGAGACGGCCAGCTTGTCACGGAGCAGGCTCTTGGGCGTCATGACGATCAACGGGCGCCGGAAATCGCGCTTGACCTGACGACGGAGCAGGTGGAAGTACTGGGCCGGGCTGGAGGCGTTGACGACCTCGATGTTGTCCTCGGCGTGGAGTTGAAGGAAGCGTTCCATGCGGGCGCTGGAGTGCTCGGGCCCTTGACCTTCGTAGCCGTGGGGTAGCAGCAAGACCAAGCCGCTGCAGCGGTTCCACTTCGACTGGCCGGAGGCGATGAACTGATCGATGATTACCTGCGCGCCGTTACAGAAGTCGCCGAACTGGGCTTCCCACATGACGAGCATGGTGGGTGAGTCCATGGAGTAGCCGTAGTCGAAGCCGAGCACGGCGGCCTCACTGAGCGTGCTATCGTAGGCGCAGAAGTTGGCCTGATCATCGCCGAGGTGGCGGAGCGGGTAGTGCGGCTGACCGGTCTGGGTATCGACCCACATGGCGTGCCGCTGACTGAAGGTCCCGCGACGGCTGTCCTGGCCGCTGATCCGAATCCCGTGGCCCTCCAGCATCAAGCTGCCGAAGGCCAAGGCCTCAGCATAGGCCCAATTGAACGGTCCGCCGTTGCGGAAGATCTTGCTGCGATCGTCGACCTGCTTGGCGATCGTCCGATGCAGTTGGAACCCGTCGGGCACATCGGTCAAGGCTTTGACGATCCGGCCGAGCGTCTCGGCGTCGACGCCGGTCGGAACTGGTTCGAAGGAGTATTCGGCCTTGAGTTCCGCCCAGCGTCCGGTGAATCCGGGCGCGGGGTCGGGCCTGTGTCGCCCTTGCTTGACCTCTTTATGGATCGCCTTCATCTTGTCGCTGAAGGTCTCGGCGATCGTATCGGCCTCTTCCTGATTCAGATCACCTGAAGCGATGAGCGATTCGGTATATCGATCGCGGATCGGCTTGAGGTGATCGATGACCTGATACATCCGGGGCTGGGTAAATCGCGGCTCGTCGCCTTCGTTGTGACCATGGCGCCGGAAGCAGACCATGTCGATGACCACGTCACGACCGAACTCTTGGCGGAAATCCAAGGCCAGTTCGGCGACGTAGACGACCGCCTCGGGGTCGTCGGCGTTGACGTGGAAGATCGGGATGTCGATCATCTTGGCCACGTCGGTGCAGTATCGGGAGCTGCGCGCATCGCTGGGCGAGGTGGTGAAGCCGATCTGGTTGTTAACGACGACGTGGATGCTGCCACCGGTCCGATAACCGGGCAGTTGCGAGAGGTTGAGGGTCTCGCTGACGATGCCCTGACCGGAGAAGGCGGCGTCGCCGTGGATCAGGATCGGCAGGCCGAGCTGTCGCTGATCGCGATAGGGGCGCTGTTTGGCACGCATCCGCCCCTCGACGACGGGGTTGACCGCCTCGAGGTGGCTGGGGTTGGCCGTCAACGAGAGGTGGACCTTACGGTTGTCGGCCGAGATATAGTCGCCGGAGAAGCCCAGGTGATACTTGACGTCGCCGTCGCCCGCGACGGTCTCGGGCGGCATATTGCCCTCGAACTCATGGAAGACCATGCTGTAGGGCTTGTTGAGGATGTTGACTAGGACATTGAGCCGCCCGCGGTGCGGCATGCCGAGCACGACGTCGCGGACCTGATGTCCGGCGGCGCGATCGATGATCGCATCGAGCAAGGGGATTAGGGTCTCGCCCCCTTCGAGGCTGAACCGCTTCTGCCCTTTGTAGTTGATATGCAGGTAGTTCTCGAAGAGCGTGGCGGCGTTGAGCCGGAGCAGGATCCGCCGTCGTCGACGGAGGTCGAACTGGGGACGGTTGCGGTTCGGCTCCATGCGTTGCAGGAGCCACTCGCGGATCTTCAGGTTGCGGATGTGCATGAATTCGACCCCGATGCTACCGCAGTAGGTCTCGCGGAGCGCGGCGATCAGCTCGCGGAGCATGCACGCCGGCGGGTCGAAGAGGTCGCTGTAGAAGGTCGTCTCCAGGTCCGAGTCGCCCAGCCCGAAGGCCTCCGGGCTCAGGGCCTCGGATTCCGGCGGGGCCTCGATGAGTTTCAGCGGATCGGTCTGGGCTAGCATGTGACCGATCTCGCGGTAGGCGTCGACCAGCCGGGTGACGCTGGCTTGGAGTTGAGCATCACCACCGGCACGGGCCGAGTCGGCGCCGACCGCTGAGGACGGCTTCGGCGGGGTGCTCGGGACCTGGGCGACCGCCTTCGGCGTCCTGCCAGAGTCGGCCATCTCGAAGCCCGCGAAGTAGTACTGCCATGACTGATCGATCGACTCCGGATTCGCCTTCCAACGCGCGTAAAGTTCTTCAATTTGATTAAGATTATCGCGATTCATGATCGATGAATTCCCGCCCCCACGTATGCGATCACGGTAGCCGATCGCCCGCGATCCGGACGGGGATCGACCCGATCCATGCAGAATGCTCGAATTCGCGAGACCCGACGCCGAATCAATTCTACTCCAAGCGCCGCTCGATCCCCATCCCAAACTCACGATCGGAACTGGGACTCGGCTCGCGACGGGAGCGTCTCGGAGCAGCATTGAGGCCAACCGATCGAGTGCGGTTCTCAACCACGCGGCGGCCCTGAGACGAATCCCCATCGTCATTGAGACACGATCGGCGTGCCAAACGCTGAAGAAACCGACACACGATCTGGACTTAGCCGATTTCGACGGGAATCCTCGGGCGGATCGGACGCCGTTGGTCGACGGTTCATGACGATCGGTCGATCGGGGTGCCCGCCCACAACGCAAGGGATGCTGTCAAATCAGGCGATGTGGAACCATCCGAGGTCATCTGATGTCAGAACCGCTCGATCCAGCGCGTCTGGCCGAAGCGGTCCTCGATACGACGTCGGGTCGCGGCCTCTAACTCAGGTTCGGGCCATGTTGTCGGTGTGTTCGGGTCGATCCAGGCCGCCTTGAGCGCGGTGATCAGTTCGGAACGCGGGAGGGGGATCCGGGTCAGGAACGCGTCGTGGCTTCGTGATCGGCGATACGACGGCTGCCGAGGAGGCTCGCGAAGGTACCGAGGGATCAGATCGAGATCGATCTCGTAGAGGATCGATGCGTGAACCAGCAGGAATCGACGGAGCCTGCGTTGCGCGCTGCCGGCGAACTTGCGATCGCTCAAGGTCAGGTCGCCCGAGCCATGGACTTCGACCGGATCTCCCAAGGCCCGAGACAAGGACTCAGCGACGCGGGCGAGCACAGCGATTTGGGCTCGGTCGACGGCGCGACCGTCGGGGACGCCAGCGATCGGCAGGACCACGCTGAGGCAAATCACCCCTGGACCGAGCAGGACCGTCCCACCGCCGCTCCCTCGACGGCCCAGGAGGACCCCGTCGCGTCGACACGCTTCCAGATCCACATCGTAGTCGCGACGGCCCGATGCGCCCAAGACAACCGCCAAGCGGGGAAACTCCCAGAGTCGGAGCACACTGGGACCGTCGTCCTGATCGCTCCGCTCCAACAGGGCGTCATCGAAGGCGAGGTTCCAGTCTAATTGGTTTGGATCACAGGCCTCATAGCACCGAGTGACCGGCGGCCAGGATCCCTCTGAGACCGATCCGCTCACCGAGGGGACGCCTCCAACGACTCGAGAAGGGCACGGGAGCGGAGTCGACGAATCTCAAAAGCCATACGAGCCTGGATCCGATCGGTGAACCGAACGTCCCCTCCGTGTTCCGAAGTCCGACCGATGGAGTCGGCAGCGAAGGGGAAGCCGGTTTGGCGAGTGATTCGAGAGGCTAGACCGGTCGGCCTTAGTTGCGATCGGCGACGAAGTCGTCATCGACGCGGAAGACCGAGTGGCACTTGCTGCAGGTCCGGGTCACGTTGCGGTGCAGGGTCCGGATGTCGCGATACGATTGGCCGTCCTTGACGCCCTCGGCCAGGGTCTCGCAGCTCGCGATCATCTCGTCCATCAGCTTCTGCCATTCCTCGACCGGCTTCTCCAGCTTCTCGGCGTACTTGGTCTCTTTGCGGGCGATCTTACCGAGCTTGACCAACAGTTCGGCCGACTCGACGATCTTGCCGGAGTCTTTCTTATAGACGATCGGGCTCCGGTAGATCTTGCGGATGCCGGTGTTGGTCTTGCTGACCTTGGTCATCAGCTCATCGAAGGTGAGCTTCTCGTCCTCATCCTCCTGGATCGGGGTGGCGGCGACGAGGGCGGTGAGGCCCAGGATGGTCATGGCCATCAGGATCCACTTGCGCATCGGACGAACTCCTCAAACGGGGATGGACAATGGGCGGGAACAGACCGGCGGGTGGAGGGGTTGCGACGGACCGACCCCTCCCAAACTGTAGCGGGCTTTTGAGGATACGGCGTGGAACGGTCATAATCAAGGAGTCGTCACACGGGGGCTGAGTCCGCCACCGAGACCCCCGAGGGACCAGACGCTGCACCCTCTTCCGCTGGATCGACCGAGCCATGGACGAACCACTACATTATAAAGGCTCTGGGGTCGACCTGGATACATATCGCGAGACGATGGGGCGCCTGCCCGGCTTGCTCCGTCGGACCTTCACCCCGCGCGTCATGGAGTGGCCCGGCGGCTTCGCGGGCCTCTTCCGACTCGATGATCAGATCCGGCTTCTAACCCGCAAATATCACGACCCGGTCCTGGTCTCCGCATGCGATGGGGTCGGCACCAAGCTGAAGTTGGCCTTCGCCACAGGGCGTCATGAGACGGTGGGGATCGACCTGGTGGCCATGTCGGTCAACGATTGTCTCTGCGCGGGCGCCGAGCCGCTGTTCTTCCTCGACTACATCGCGATGGGGCGCGATGCCCCGTCGACGACCGAGGCGATCGTCCGGGGGGTCAGCCAGGGGTGTCTGGAGGCCGAGTGCTCGTTGCTGGGCGGCGAGACGGCGATCCTGCCCGACTTCTACGCCGAGGACCACTACGACCTGGCCGGTTTCTGCGTCGGGGTGGTCGAGCGCAAGCGGATCATCGACGGCCGCGACGTCCGGCCCGGTGATCGGTTGGTTGGCCTGGCCAGTTCGGGACTGCATTCCAATGGGTACAGCCTGGTCCGTAAGGTCGTGCTGGAACGCGCGGGGTTGCGTCCCGAAAACCACGTCGAGGCCTTGGGGCGGACCGTGGCCGACGAACTCCTCGAGCCAACGCGTATCTATACCAAGGCGTTGAAGGCGGTCGCCCGGCACTATCGGGTCAAGCAGACGGTGCACGGGATCGCGCACATCACCGGCGGCGGCCTGGTCGAGAACCTCCCGCGCGTCCTGCCCCCGGGCTGTCGGGCCGAGGTCCAGCGAGGATCGTGGGACGTCCCGCCGGTTTTCCCTTGGCTCCGCGAACTCGGTCCGATCGACTCGGCCGAGATGGACCGCGTCTTCAACATGGGGCTCGGGATGGTCCTGATCGTCTCGGACTACTATGCCGAAGCGATCGCCCGCTACATCCGCAAGGAGGCCCATATCGACGCCTGGGTGATCGGCCGTGTGGTCGAAGCCGCAACGGACGATCACCAATCCTCGGTGAATTGGGTCGAATAGTGACTTGATCGCTGACGATCAAAACATATCGTATCGACAGCAAAAAACGCGGCCCCCAACCAATGATCGGTTGGGGGCCGCGTCGCTCTGAGTATCCGTCGATAAGCTGTCACGAACTCATGATCACTTCGCCTGAGCGACCCGATCGCCGGTCTGGCTCTGCTCGAAGAGATCCAACGACTCGTCGAGGAACTCGAGGAAGTCGTCGGTCGGCATGTAGCCGCCTCGAGCGTTGAGGAACTCGCCATCGGGGGTGACGGCCACGTAGAGCGGCTGGGTCGTGTCGTTGGTCAGTTCCAGTTCTAGCTCGAAGTTGGCCTCGGCCAACGCCTCACGCTCGGCCTGGGTGATCGAGGCGATCGGCACCCGGTCGGTGTAGAGCGAGACGGTCACGAACTGCTCGAAGCGATCGATCACCTCGGCCTTGGAGAAAACCTCCTGCTCCATTTGCCGACAGTTGGCGCAGTTGACCCCGGTGAAGTCGAGCAGGATCGGTTTGCTTTGGGCCTTGGCCTTCTCCTGACCCTCTTCGTAACTCATGTCCCAGAGGACGCCGTGAAAGAGGTCCTGTTGACGGGTGGCGATCGCCGGGTCAGACGAGGTCGCTTCGGTCGAACGCCCCTCGGGTCGCTCCAGCAGCCCGGCGCCTCCTCCTGCGAACGAGGAATGTTCCAGTTCGCCCGCATCGGCCGGGAGCAGTCCGACGACGAGCCGCTTGTAGAGGTAGCTCTCCGGCGGATTGCCGAACAGGGCCGGCGAGACGTAGAGGGCCAGGACCATCAAGAAGCTGCCGACCAACAGCCGACCGGGGCCGATGTGAACCGAGTCCGAGTCGCCTTTGTAGCGGAACATCCCCAAGACATAGAGACCACAGACGACCGTCAGCATGACCCAGGCCGACAGGGTGAACTGGGCGTCGGTGATCGCCTCGCTCGGATCGACATAGGCCGTCTCGGCGACGTTGATGAACTTCAATGCGGCGCCGATCTCGATCAGGCCGCCAACGACCTTCACCGTGTTCATCCAGTCGCCGCCCTTGGGGAGGGCCTTGACCATGTTCGGCGCCATCGCGAAGGCGAAGAACGGCAGCGCGAGCACCCCGGAGAAGACCAGCATCCCTACGATCGGGTAGAGGAACGAACCCTTGGCCGCGATCACCAGCAGGCCACCAACGATCGGGAAGGTGCAGGTGAATGAGGTGATCGTCAGGGTCAGGGCCATGAATATAATGCTGATGAGGCCACCGGCTTGCTCGCCTTTCGCCGAGGCGTTGAGCAGGAAGCTCGGCAGGCGGAACTCGAAGACGCCCAGCAACGAGAGGCCGAACAGGACAAAGATGACGGCGATAAAAATATTCACATAAGGGTTGTTCGCAACCAGTTGTGCGGTCCGTTCCCCAAAGACCGCCGCGGCGATCAAACCGAAGGTCGTGAAGATGGCCATGATCGAGAGGCTGTAGATCGAAGCCAGCAACAACGGGCTGTAACCTGTCTTAGGTTTCTCGGCTGCATTGGCATAGGCATCGAGTTCATCCTGCCCGACATTCTTTTGCTTCTGGGCTTCCTCGAAAGCCTTGCGTTGTTCTTCGGCCTTCTGTTGCTGTTTGACGAAGAAGTTGATCGTGATCGGGATCATCGGCCAAACGCAGGGCATCAGCAGCGTCGCAAGTCCGCCAAGGGCGCAGGTGAACAGAAACGGCAGGAAGCCCGCATCGATCGCTTCCTGAGCTTGGTTCCGAACGCCGGTCGATGCCCGCGATGCCGACGAATCGGCGATGGCGATGGTCTCATCACCTCCACCCTCGGCAGGAATGGGATTGCCCAACGGGTCGGCGGGCAGGGAGACCGACTGGGTCACGACGTTTGCGTCGTCCGACAGGACGGCCAATTGAACCGGGTCCAAGGCCCATTGGCCCGGCCGGCTGCAGGTCTGGTCATCACAGACCATATAGCCGGCCTGCACCTGGATCGTCCGATCGCCGGCATCCGCGCCTTCGGGGACTTGCAGGTAGACGCTCCAGGTCACCTGATCCTCATGGAAGGAGACCGAATCCAGGGAGGGGAAGACCGGTTCCTTCTGCGAGATCGGCGGAGCGTCGGGGGTCCAGTTGCGGACGACGTCGAGGCCACCGTTGTTGTAGAGATCGAACTCGGTGTACTTGGGCCCCTCGGTCTGGGGCTGCTCTTCGACATAAGCATAGAGATGGTAGCCGGGATCGATCTCGGCGCGGACGTCGAACCGGACCAAGTCGCCCGGCTTGGCCTGGCTCGGCGTGATCGCCGTGAACCAACGGACCTGCCGGGGTTTGAACCGCGGGTTGGTGTTGGGCTTGGCCGGTTCAGGCTGGACGGCCGTCGGCGCTTCGGGAGCCGACTCGTCGACGGTCGACTCGGAGGCTACCGGCTGCTCTGAAGGATCCGTGACCGCCTCATCCTCGTCGGAGTCCGATTCGCTCGACGCGTCGGTCGGTCGGGTCTCCGAGGCGGATTGGTCGGGTTCGGAATCGGCTTCGAGGACGGTCAATCTCGCCTCAGGCAAGACCCACTGGCCGGGCCGGGTGCAGACTTGGTCGTTGCAGAGCATGTAGCCGGCCTGGAGCTTGAGCGTCCGCTCGCCCGCCTTCGCATCGTCGGGCACCTGAAGTTGGAGCGACCAGGTGACCTGATCCTCGAAGAAGACGACCGCGTCGACGGTCGGGAAGGCCGGTTCCTTCTGGCGGATCGGCTCGCGATCGGGGCTCCAGTCGCCTTGGGGGATCAGGCCGGCGGTCTGGAAGAAATCGAATTCGGTGTAGCGCGGCCCTTCGGATTGGGGCTGCTCCTCGACGAGTTCGTAAAGGTGATAGCCGGGATCGATTTCAGCGGAGACGCGGAAGGTGACCGTCTGGCCGGGCTGAGCCTCGGCCGGCACGATCTCGGTGCTCCAAGTCGCGATCTTAGGCTGGAACCGCAGGTTGGTGCTCGGTCGGCTCGGCTGCGGCTCGTCGCCTTCAATCGACTGGGCCGGAGCGTTCAGGGCCGAAAACAGCAGGCCAACCCCGAGCAGGAACGCCGAGGTGAGTCGGAGCCCGATTCGTCTCGGAGTCCGGGGGGTGAGCAGAATCGCACGCATATTCACTAGGTCTCCGCGAGTCCACGTCGGGTAGGATGGGGCTTCGTCGAGGGCAGGGGGGATGCATGCCCTGGCGATTCCCGTTCGAGCGCGAGGTGACCGAATTCCCCGCAACCGATCGGCCGTCCGGGCCTCGACCGGTGTACCGGAATCGGTGAGGCGTCATCCACACTGAATCGCAGGCGAGCCGACGCCCCCGAACGTCCCAAAGGACTCGGCGCGTCCGGCTACGTCCCGGAGTTGATCTTGAGTGGGTGTCGACACTGGATTAGGGTAATCTACTTGAGAGCGAGCGAGACCTCGTCCCAAGCAACGGTCGAGGCCACGGAAACCGACCGGCGATACATGCGTCGAGCGCTTGAACTGGCCGAAGAGGCCGCCTCGCGGGGTGAAGTGCCCGTCGGAGCCCTCGTGGTCCGAGAGGATCTCGTGCTGGCCGAGGCCTACAACCTCCGCGAGACACTCCACGACCCGACGGCTCACGCCGAGCGGCTCGCCTTGACGGAGGCCGGGCGGAGACTCGGGACCTGGCGGTTCGACGGGTGTTGCCTCTACGTGACCCTCGAACCGTGCCCGATGTGTGCCGGGGCCCTGGTGCTCAGCCGGATCGCCCGCGTGGTCTACGGCGCCGCCGATCCCAAGGCCGGGGCATGTCACTCGCTCTATCGGATCACCGAAGACCCCCGACTGAATCATCGGATCGTGGTTGTTCCCGGCGTCTTGGCCGAACCTTGCGGAGAAATCCTGTCTCGATTCTTCCAAGGTCGACGACGGGTCGCCCATCGGAACGACGCCCCCTGGCCGTCCAACCCTTGAGTGATCGTCGGGTGTCCGACAACCTTACCCCGGAGAGGTGCCTGAGTGGTTGAAAGGGCCGGTCTCGAAAACCGGTGTG
>CAZSSM010000142.1:0-11652 GCA_964609385.1 uncultured Planctomycetia bacterium | reverse complement strand
GATCTCAATCAGCGCAAGCTGACCGTGCCCCAAGATTTGGCCGGCACGTACCGGATCGCCATCCTCGGGTTCGAGCAGTGGCACCAGCCGATGATCGACCGTTGGATCGCCGTCGCCGAGCCGATCATTGACGGCGACGCCCGTATTGCCATCTACGAACTGCCCGTCATCGAGAACCCTGGATTAATCGGTCGGATCTATATTGATAACGGTATGCGCTCCGGGATCCGCGACAAAACGATCCGTGCCCGGACCATCACCCTCTACATCGATAAGCAGACGTTCATGAAGACGTTGGGGATCAACGACGATCAAATCATTTATACTCTCATCCTCAATGAGAAAGGACACGTTCTCTGGAAGTATGATGGAGAACTGGATGATGACGCGACCGAGGCCCTCCAGACCCAGTTGGCCAAACTCAAAGAGACCTTGGGGCCGATCCCAGAGGAATTCGATCGCTTTTCAGATATCTGATCATGCGAAAAACATTGCTCTATCGAGATCGTATTAGTTTATTAAAATATATTGTGTCGGCGGTGATCGGATTCGATCACCGCAGCATTTCAGAGATAAAAGGTCGCTACTCCCTGTGTTCGCTTCGGATCAGCGAGTGAAGCGACGAGCCGAGACGAGCAGGCCGGCGGCGCCCAGTCCGACCAGGACGAGACTGGTGGGCTCGGGGATCGGTGCGACCTCGAACGACATCGTGTAGCCGGTCAGTTCCGGGCCGGTCTGCTGGATCAGATAGGTGTAGGTGCCCGGGCCCAGCGGGGCGGTGAAGCCGGTCCCGGCCTGAGGCGCAGCGGCCAGCGTCTCCAGTAAGTTCGTGGTGCTCGGGACCTCGACGATGTGGGCGCCGCCCAGGAAGCTACCGGCTGTGGTGCCGGAGGGGACGAAGGTGGTGTCACCGAGGTTGATGGCGTGGAAGCCGGTGTTGCCCGGGCCTCCAATGTCCAGGTCCTCGTACTGCAGCTGGAACAGACCCACCAACTGGAAGCCGTCGTCGATAGTGAAGGTGATGATGTCGCGGGTGTCGTCCGGAGTGGAGACCGATCCGATGATCTCGTTGAAGCCGACCGAGAAGTCCAGGGCGGTCGGCGCCAACGGGTCGGTGGACAGGTCGCCCATGGTCGATTCGTCAAAGACGACGACGGCCGAGGCCGGGATGCAGAGGACGATCGTCAGCGCCGAGGCGGCGAACAAGCTCAGGGGGCGAATCATTGGGAGATGCTCCGAAAGTTGAAAGAACGAAACGGACGGGGTGTGGAAGAAAAACAACAACCCCGGTTCAAGACGTGCGTTGTCTGGAGGATTCCATGGGAACCCATCAGGCCGCTCAGAACCTACCAGGATGCCTTGCTTGAGACCAAGGCATTGGTTTCGGTTTTTTGAAAATCTCTTGTGTGAGAATACTCACTGACACAAGGGAGTCGATAGAATCCACCATGGATTTCAACGTTTCAGTTCTGAATGTTTCACCAAAATTGATTCTATCGCAACGATAAACCGATACTCAATTGAGATGATAAGGCTATGCTGCAAAAGCCCTCAATGCTCGACGATCATTTCGGCTCAAGGGCTTTCGCGGTCGCTAAGCTCTGTAAATCTGATATTCAATTCGACCAGTAGCTTGAGTTGAGTGTCATCTTTTCAAGCGGTCGTCTCCGAGCCATCAGGATCAACCGACCGGTGAGACAGCTTGCCAGACCAGCCAGAAGGTGCACGGTTCGTTCGACCGAGAAGTCGGGCTTTCCGCCGATATGTGAACCTACTGGCTTCGAACTAGTGGAGGCTCAATTTCAACTGCGGCGAAGATCTAGCGATTTTGGAAGTATGGGTCACCAAAATTGATCCCCTTGAGCGCATTCGGCCCAAGCTCTGCGTTGGGGTCGAGGCTGACGACCTCGTCGGGATCGAGGCCATTGAGGATCCCGAAGACGAGCCCGGACTCGGAGTATCCGGTCCGGCCTCTGATTTGCCGGACCACGAATGCGTTGTCCTTCGTTTTAACAGCGACGTAGTCAATAAGTTCACCAATTTGTGTTGTTTTTAAAAAGGATTTTCGATAGAGCTCAGTTTGTCTGAATAAGTAGAGAGCATCGAGCGGCACAGTGTAGAAATCTTTGTAGTACTCGACGCTGACCGACATTCCTGGGAGGATTCGACGGTCATCCTTTTTGATTCGGACGAGCACCGGATAGTAGTGTCCCGTTCGATCGCCATTCCGAGGCTCTGCAATGAGGCCGTTCCGATCGGGCTGGGGAACGAGAGAGATCTTCTCAATGACACCGATCAGATCGTCGCTCCCTGTATCGAATTCGATCCGGACCCGGACCGAATCCCCGACATGCGGCGAGATGGCGTTCAGGAGGTTGGGTTGGATGAGGGTGCGGACCAGCGGTTCCGTGTCGTCGGCTTGGGGATAAAGCGTGAAGAGTGGCTGGCCCTCGCGGACGATTGTTCCCGGGCCGATCCGTGTTTCCTGGTCGAAGAAGCCTCCATCGCGATTGTAAATGAGGATCCCATCGCGAGGAGCGATGATTTTGCTTAGGGCGATCTGGGCTCTGATCTGCTTCTCCAATGTGCGCGAACGCTCCAAATTCAACTCGGCCGTTTCCACGCCCATTCGAGCTGTTTGGACTGACGCCTCGAGTCCTTTGAGTTTGCGGGGTCTGGTCTCCTCCACGAGGATCTCTAAGGCCTTACGGGCGTTGCGGAAGGCCACCTCGGCCTTGAGCACATCGACTTCCGCCCGATCGATCGCGGCGCGTTCCTGGTTCAGGGCCGATAGGCGTTCCAGGTTCCTCTGCGCCAGTCGGAGTTCGGCCTCGGCGATCTGGAGCCGACCCTCGTATTGCAGTCGCTTAGATACATAAAACAATTAATATATTCCGATATTCTCCGTTCGGAAATTTCTTGCTCAAGCTGTCTTTGTTGAAGTGATGATTCGGCTTCATTGGTGACGAGCTGTTGTTCGATCAGCTGGGACTTCAGGTCTGATGTGTCCAGTTCGCCGAGGAGATCGCCCTTGGTGACCGTGGATCCTTCGGGCAGGATTGTTAGGAGGGTCGTTGTTCCTTCGATCATCGAATAGATCACCACTTCCTTCGGGGGCACCACAACGCCGCGCTCGCGGTACAACCCGGCGGCCACTCGCTGAGACGTAACCCGATAGGTCTGGGAACGGTCGGTTGCGGTCTCGTCCTCGGGAGCCGGGGGTTTTTCCTGGGACGGCTCATCGGGAACGACGACGGCAATCGCCCCGTCTTTGGGAGCGTCCTCGTCGTCCGGGTCGGTCGATCCGAGGCCGAGGCCCCCGTTCCAGGTGACGACGGCGCCAAGAGTTAAGAACAGGAACGTCTGGATTTTGTGGGTGGTGAGCATGTAGAGGCCTCCTCCGGCGAGCCGCCCGATGAGCGCTGGGACCGTCCCAGCGAGCACACGGTCGGCGATGACTCGGGTCGCGTGACCGATCGTGGACTGGATCAGCGATGACGGGACGGTGACACGGACCGCCTCGATCATCGCGGGGGTCAGCGGGACGACGCTCGGCGCTCCGATCCCTCGCCGCTCCAGCCGCGCGCGGAGCGTCCGCCGCGCACGGGTCTGTCGGCTCTTGACGGTGCCGACCGGGCATCGGAGATGGCGTGCCGCCTGCTCGTGGGTGCGCCCTTGGAGATCGCAGAGGACGACGACAGCGCGCTGCGATTCGGGGAGCCGGGCGACCTCCTCGTCGAGGATCGCCTGGTGCTCGAGGGCCATGGGCGTGTCGGGGGCCGGTTCGGTCTGGTCGGCCCGTGCCTCGGCGGCTCGACGTTCGTGCTGAAGGCGACGAACTGATCGGCGCCGGGTTCGGAGGGCGATCCGGTGCGCGACCCGGTAGAGCCAAGGCCCCAGCGAGTCATGGATCCAGAGCGCGTCGGCCTTGTGGACAAGGGTTAGGAAGGTGGCCTGGAAGGCGTCGTCGGCCTCGGGGGACCTCCCGAGCACGGCGCGACAGGTCCCGAGGACCAGCGGCCCATGCCGCTCGACCAGCGCGGCGAAGGCTAGTTCGGACGCCGAGCCGGTGCGATTGGTGAACCGCTCGAGCAATTGCCCATCGGTGACGTCGCCGACCGCCCCGACGTCGAACAGGATTCGTAGATGTCGAGGGGCACCCCCCGACGTCCGGTCCGTAACCGCCAACGCACCGCCCTCCCGCACGTCTGGTCCCGAGCAAACCCCGCGATCGGGGACCAACCCCGACATCCAAGTGTCGAGGTTGCCTCCCCCGATCACCACGGGGTCATGGACTAAAGGCGCGCGGGCGGTCGATGGTTCCCGATTTTTCGACCGACTTATTGCCGGTCGACGGAGGACGATTACCGTCCCGACTTGGTCCGGATCAGTTCGACGGTGATCGGCTGCGGCAACTCGAGGGTCAGGGTCATTTCATCATCATCGTCGAGGCGATAGCGGACCGTCACCCGACCCTCGGAACCGTTGCGGCCGGAATATCCGAGTTCGAGAACGGCATCACCCTCCTCCTCGAACTGCCATTCGCCGAGGAACGCCGTCCCCTCACTGTCCCCGCCCATGTGATAGACCTGACCGGTGTTGCCGTTGATCCCCATGAGAGCGACCGATTCCTTCGTGCGCTCATGGTTGGTGATCTCGAGCACCATGCCCTCGATCTTCCAGGCGTAGGTGATCCTGAGGGCCTCGCCCTGCGTGCCGGCGTCGACCCAGGTCCCCACGATCCGGTCCCAACCGGATTCGCGCAGGACGTCGCTCAGCGACTCGCCGTCAGGGGTGCCGTTGGCTCGTCGACGGAGGGCCTCCGCGCCCTCAGAGTCCTCGGTGACGTGGAAGATGAAGTCGTTGCTGAACAGACCGTCCGGATTCTGGACCTGGAGCAGGTGCATCCCGATCGCGGGCACGTTCTCCAAGGTGATCTCGAGAGTCTCGCCGTCGACGCTCAAGGTCCCCGGGACGCGTCGGCCATCGACGATCAAATGCGCATCGTCGTGGATGTGACGTCCGCTGATCGTCATCGTGGCGTTGTCGCCGTACAGGACGGGGAAGTCCTGGCGCCCGCGTTGTTCGTGGATCGGGCCGAGGGTCCAGAGGGCCGGTTGTGGGTGGTCGACATCGGCGTTTACCCCGTGACGCGCGGTGAAGGTCCCGACGAAACGGCCATCCGAGGCGAGCGCGAGCAGTTCGTCGCGGCCGAAGGCCTCGCGATCGCCGAGCCGCTCGACGTAGGTGCCGCCCCGGTACTGGGCGTCGAACTGGAGCGCCACGGGCTTGACGCCTCCGTCCTGACCGTTGAGGAAGACGCCTTCGCCCTGGAGCACGACGCCGCCCTCAACGGCCGAGAGTTCGAGGGCGTCCAGCAGGTCGACCGTCAAAGCGTCGTCGGCCGATTGCTGGTTGAGCGTGACCTGACGCGCGAAGGAACCGGAGTACCCGGTGCTCCCTTCGAGAACCATGTCCCAGACGGGATTGAACCGCTCACGTCCGCCCCACGAGAAGGCCCAGAGGTTCCGTTCGGGGATCCCGCGCTCGGCGATATTGCGATAGAAGTCGAAGTCGATCAGGTTGAGCCGACCTTGGGGAAGGATCAGCCAGCGGTCATAGGCGCCTCGCCAGGTGGGGGCGTCCATCCCAGTGCCGGGCGTGTTGGTGCTGACCCAGAAGGGCATCCGGTGGCAGTCGCCGCAGACGTTGGGTCGGGGCCCGCCCTGGAAGTCCCCTTCGATGTGGAAGAGCCGGAAGCCGTTCTCGGCCTGTTCCGAGAGGACGTTGGTATAGGCTCGGCGCTGGGCGGGGGGATACGGGATGCTGAGGAGGAACGTGGCCATGGCGTCGCGCTCGGCCGCTGTTAGTGCCCCAGGCTTGCCTTCGTCGTTGACCGTCGGGTCGCCCACCAACTTCATGGTCGAGGCCAGGCCGCCGTCGACCAAGTGCCGGGTGCTGCTGGCCGGGTCATCGGGGTTGCTGTTGGGGTCGTCATGACCATACACATTGGCGCTGTTATTGCCGCCATAAGGGTCGCCTGGGATGCCGTCCCAGTGATAGGGGGCGGTGTCGCGGAGGCCGCGCGCCGGCATCGTCGAGCGGGGCATGATCTGATCGCCGCCGGTGACGATCGGGGTGTCCAGGACCCAGACCAACTGGTCGGTGTGACCGTCGGGGTGGCAACTCGCGCAGGAGAAGGTGCTGGTCGTGGAGGCCTTGGCCGAGTTGAAGGCGATGCGTCCGCGCTTGACCACCGGATGCGTCGGATCGGCCAACGCGATGGTCTCGAGCACTTCGGGGTGATCTGGGTCGTTCAAATCGACCAGAGACACCGTATTGGCGACGGCATTGAGGACCCAGGCCTGGGACAGTCCGCCGTCGGGGTCGCACTCCAAGGCGATCCCGCGCGGCACGGCATCGACCTCAACGCGCCCGAGCACCGCGCCGCTGACCGCATCGACGGTGACGAGTTGGTCCGAACCGGCAGCCGAGACGACCAGGGTCGCATCGTCGTCGCTGATCTGAATCGCGAACGGCGTGGCCAGGGCCATCCCTGGTTCCGGGTGTTCCGGGGGTAAGGGCTCGAGGTCGATCCGTTCGGGGGCGATGGGCGAGTCGCCGCTCAGATCGACCGTCGTGATCTGGTTCAGGAAGGCGCGGTTCTCCAGCTCGGCCAGGCCGTGTCCCTGCGTCCCGGAGCGGCCGTTGATCTCGTTGCGCGCGTCGGTCTGGGCGACGAAGACCCGGCCATGCGAGTCGACGGTCACCCCATAGAGCAGCGTCCCCAGCGAGTCGACGGTCTCGACAAGTTCGTCGGTCTCCGTGTCGAAGACATAGAGGTCCCGGTCCGGGATCCTCGGGTGTTTGACGATGTCGACGACCGCACCCAGCGACAGCACGTTGTTGTTTTCCAGGATGTGTTGCCGTGCATCGAAGGTGTTCAAGTCATCATCCAACGAACCGGTCCCGCCGGAGATCTGGGTCTGGTTGTTGGACTCGAACGGGAGGACGTACAGGCGATCGCCACGGACGGTGATGGCTCGTGGGTCCTGCGCTGTGATGGTGAGCCGCTTGGTCACCTCGCGGGTCTCGACATCGATGACGGCGATCTGATTCTCCGATGAGAGAGCGACGTAAGCCTTGGCGTCACTGGCGAAGGCGATCCCGACCGGTTCGTCGAAGCGGGTCGCCTTGGTGGCCGGATCGATCTCCTGAATGGTGGCGATGACCCGAAGGTAGGTCGAGCTGGTCGGATCGGTATCGATGACGCTCACCGAATCGGAGATGTGGTTCGCGACCCAAGCCTCCTTGCCATCGGGCCGGACAGCGATTCCGACCGGATCGATGCCGACGTTGATCCGAACGCGGACGGTGCGCGTGTCGGTGTCGAGGACGTCGACGGTGTCGGCCGGCGTATTCACGACGAAGACGAGGTCGCCGTGCACGGCGATCGGCGAGGCGTGCGGGCTCAGGAACGTGGGATGCCCGATGGTCGCCGGCGGTTGAGGGTGGGGGGTATTCGCCGAGATGTCGGTGTTCGGGTTCGTGGAGGCCCGGGAATTGGAGGTGCGTTCCGGTTCGGCCGAGTTCGGCACGAAGCCGACGCCGAGGAGGGCGGTGAGGGCGAGCGCGATTGCGATCCGTGTCATCGGTTATCCTCACGCGGTGTGTGGCTACTCGGTCTGTAATCTTGTTTTACAGACCCGGTAGCTACTCTTCCGGATCGCTCAGTTCTCTCATACGCGACCAGGAATCAGGCCACTCATTTGCTGATGAGGGGATTCCCGGTACGCGGTCTTCGCAGCTAGCATTATCCTGGTACAGAATGGGGAGGCGATTTTGGTCTCCTCGGCCGCGTTCGAATACTTTTCATGTTCCTGCGACCATGACCGCGCAGGATCGACATCACTCGCAATCGCTCGGATAACCAGTTGAGCTCGCTCCTGCTCGGGCAGTTTCGAGTGGAATCTCGTTCGGTTCCATAACGATCCATATCGCGGCGTTCTCGTCTCCGCGAAACCGCAACCAGGAGGAATGGATCTATGTCAGGATACCGAGAAGCGCGCCGACAACTTCGGGTCAGCGATATCTTGCTGCTTGTGGCCGCGACCGCCCTCGGGCTGGCAATCTGCAAATGGAAATTCGATTTCTCGGATCGCGATCTTGGAAAGATCTGGATAGCGATCTGGTCGGGCAGCGAACTCGGCTGGTACGAGCGACTCACCCTCTTGGCGCACTGGTTTGTCTCGACGTGCGATCCAATCCTGACCGCTTGGTGCGCCGGGATCGTGGCCCTCAGGCTGGTCGCCCCACGACCGGGCCGTCGCCGTATGTGGTGTCAGCCAGGACTCGTCGCCTGCGCCGCTGCCCTGATCCCGATCGGGACGACCATCGGCCGAATGGTGATCTTCATGACCGTAACCGTCCTCAACAGACCGGAGTTGACGACCAATCTGTTCACTCCATGGGGCCTAAAAAAACTTTTAATTTTTACTAATAATTTAATGATAAAGTCAGCACATCCCGGCCAGGCAGTCTTCGTAGCTTGGATCCTCCTCTGGGTAGGCGGGCGGTGGCACCCGGAGCCGAGTTGGATCGACCGAGCCGGACGTGCGCTCGGGATCGCTTGGATCGTCGCGATGCTCCTCTACTGGTTCGTTAAGTCCTTCTAAACGGGGAAACCTCATAGGAGAAAGCGGGGCACACCGAGCGATTGAGCTGTATATCCTCCAGCGATGGAGGAGGCAAGGACTGGTTGGAGGACTCGCCTAGCTGTAGCGTATTGCCGACTCCGACACTGATTGTCATAGTTGAACAAATTCTAGATTTCACACACGCGTTAATTTATGTTTGTAATAAGTTCATTGTGTGTGTGATTTAAAACCTTTCACTTCAAGGTCCTTGATCTCCAAATAGAGCGGCGTCTCCACCATCCAAGCGGACGAGTCGTCAAGTGTGCCGAAGCGGAGGGCCGGGTAGTCGGCTTCGACTGGGGAATTCGAGCCATGGGGCGGGACATGCACGAAAATAGGGCGGGACCCGGCGGGGCTTCGCCCGATCCCTTTAGCATATTGTTCGATCACGTCGAGGCAATCACCGCACCCGGCCCGATAGAAAATGATCTCCCAGTGACCGCGGGATAGATCATGCGATGAGCGGACTGCGTCGGCGATCGGCATCGGCCGGCCAATCCATTCGGCCGGTTCGATCGATCTGAGCTCATCCGAGGTCCGTCCGCCGACCAGCGATACGAATAGGATCGACGCGATGAACAAGGCACCACTGACCCGAGAAAGCGGATGCAGACGGGCCGGCGAGGGCGGGCAGAGGGCCAAGAGGACGGTCGCCGCGAAGTCGAAGGCGAAGGTCAATCGTGGATCGATGGACGCTTCGCCGAAGCAACCGCATGAAGCGTCGCCTGAAAGGGCCTTATGCAACGTCGCCAACGAGAAGACCGAAAAGACCGAACAGCCGAACCATTTCAGGAGTTTCCCGTGTCGTCCGGAGAGGAACCAGACGGCAAGCGATAGCTCGAAGGCGATCAATGCCCAATCGAAGAAGGCGGACCCTATTGAATAGCCACGAACAAGGATCTGGTGGGCCTTGAGGACCGCCGCAACCGTCAGCACCGACGAAAGGGTCATCCCGAGGACTTCAAACGGAGAAATGAATGTCTTCATTGGCCTAGAACTCGTCATTGCTCAGGATTTCCCTGCCGGCGATCGAATGGATCGCCAGCCAGGTCTCGACATCGACCGTCTCCGTGACGAAGCGAGCAGATCCATCGCCCATGAGGACGTTCGTTCCTCCGGGATGACGTGAACGTGATGCTGCATAGGATCGGCTGGGGCTCGACGTATCGTCTCCGTCGCAAGGTAATCCAAGCTGAGGCTGATTGACGCAGAGACCCGGATCCATTAGGGCATCCCCCGCAGTGCCCAGGCCATGGATGTGGATTTGTCCATTCGGCAAGACGCCGCTCGAGTAGGCCGATCCCCCGGGGTAGGCCGTCCAAATCGCACCCCGTAAGTCGGTGCCTTCGCCTTGGAGGATCTCGGCGAAGAAGACCGTCTGGCTCAGCCCATCCCTCACATCCGCGAACCGAGTCGATGTCCTCAGACTGAATGGGGATCGACGGTGGTCGGCAGCTCCGTCTTTTCGGAGATCGATCTGAACGTAGATGGTGTTGCCCCAGTTCGCGGCATAATTGCCGCGCGCCCACTCGAACGGTCGCAACGCTCCACCGCGATAGTCGTCGGGGAAACGAAAGGGATTCGTGGTATCACTGGGACATTGGAACATCTCGAGCCGCGTTCCCATGACCGTCGCGTTCGCATGAGATCCCCGGTTCTCAAGGCCTTCAGCGCCTAACTCGAAATTGAAGCTGGAATGCAGAGCGGCCTGCTCGATGTGTCCGAGGATGAGCGCAGACCAGGGAGTGTTCAGTCCCCCATCCAAAGGGGTGGACGTTGATGATGCTGCGAAAGAGGTGATCCGCCCTGAGACCACCGCCCCATGGGCTCCGTGGTAATTGTGGAGCGCGATGCCGAGCTGTTTCAGATTGTTCAAGCAGGCGGCCCGTCGAGCCGCCTCCCTCGCGCTCTGGACCGCCGGAAGGAGCAACGTGATTAGCGCTGCGATGATTGCAATGACAACCAGGAGCTCAATCAGTGTGAAGGCTCGAGAAGAACGATCGTGCGACACGGTCTGATGATTAGGAGCGATCATCGGGGTACGCCTTTTCGTCATCGCGGGTCATCTCATCGGGTCCCGGCACACGCGACCAGGACAATCGTCGGAGGAAAAAAGCCAGACACAAGCCAAGGCACCCGAGGGAAGCCATCGCGACGGTCGAGATGGCGCCCGTGTCACTTGGACGATCGGGCACGCCAGCCACCCCATAGTCGGATGCTGAAAGACCATGGTCATCGATCTCGTCAACCAGATATTGCTGGAACTCGAAATTCACTTCTCGTTTACTTCGTTCTTCATTCCAAATGCACGTCATTCGGACTCGGTCGGGGATCGGGTGGCCGGGTTCACCGTCACGATAAGTCGTTATCCCGAACTTGGCGTAGGAGCCCGGGTAAGAGACCTCATAGCTGGTGATCGCCCACGATCGCCCGGGATCGGAACTCCACCAGCCCCTGATCGGTTCGACTTCTTGGGACCACTGGGGGAGCCTTAGTTGGAACTCGAAGCGGACCTCACCGCCGCTTGATTCATCGACGATATCCGAGAAAGACAACCCAGGGCTACTAAGCAATTCGTGCAATGTTAGATGATGTAGGGCATATGGAGCATCTATTAGTCCGTCACGGAATCGCTGGTAATAATCGGAAAAAGATTCATCTTGGTCGATCGTTGCGGAGGAACGCGAGAGCGGCATCCAGCGATCCGTAGTGAACCTTGAGTCCGCCCAAAACAATGGCACAAGCCAAGGCGATGCAAGCGCAGTTCACGCTGATGGTCACCACTCTTTTGTTCATTAGTCAGTTTCCTCGCCTTGGTCGAAATGCTCTGACGGCCACCTCGAAGCCTTGGCTACTCAAACTGTTCGCTACTAATCTACTAAATCTCCCATGTCCGGTACTGGTCGCGGAGCTCGACCTGCTCGGGGGCGAGGTCGTCGAGCGGGGCCTGGCAGGC
>CAZSSM010000141.1:0-11762 GCA_964609385.1 uncultured Planctomycetia bacterium | reverse complement strand
CCGAAGATAGGATCAAGCGATCGGGGCGGGGCGTTCATGGGATTTTCTCGAACGCATCGGTGAATCGCGCTGGGGGATCATTTCTTCGAAATAATCCACCCGACCGCTCTCGGGCTTGCCCCGAGCCATCGGTCGGGCAGATGGTTTCGTTCGACGGTCGTTCAGAGAGACGTGCTGACGCCTAATCCTGGAGCCGATCGGTCTGAAGGGTATGGATCGTACCGTGGATTTGGTCCTCGACGTCGAAGCCGGAGGCGGATCGGACGCGATATCGAAGCGCCAGGCCCATCGTCGGGGTCAGGTCGGGAACCTCGAGGATGAGCGTGCTCCGGTCCGGGCTCAACCGCGCGTCGGTGATCGGGATCGCATGTTCGTCGATGTGGTCGGAGCCGTAGTTGGAGCGTCGATGGAGTTGCCAGACGCGGAGGGCGAACCGATCTTTGTCGATCGCGTCGGGGTCGAGCGGGCTCGTCCAGCCGATCCGGAGTTGGCCCGGCGTGGCCTCGAACGAGGCGGGCATGACCAGTTCGGCATCGGTCCGTCGGATCCGATAGAATCCGCCGGGCTGCTGACGATCGCCGGCCCAGCCGAAGAGGCCACAGGCGTAGAGATGACCGTCGCGATTGTGGAACCGCCCACGCATCACGCCGGTCGGCATCGACGGGATCGGCAGCCTGGCGACGGCCCCTTGGCTCCGTGAGCCGACCTGTTGCTCGAGAACTCGATAGATGATGCCATATCCATACGAATGCATTAAGAGGGCATTCTCCAAGTCGCTCCACGCGGGGCTGGAAACGCGGATGGCCTGAGAGGGCGAGCGATCGAAGCGGTTGGTGATCCAGCAGATCGGCGGGGCCATCGCCGCATCGGAGGGGTCCTCGACGTCGTGGTAGCCCCACATATAGCCGTAGAATCCGCCGGGCCGGACGCGGTTGATCCGGTTCTTGGGCGTCCAATGGCCCTCCTGGTCCGAGAGAATGAAGGAGCCGTCGGGCTCGATCCAGACGCCGTTGGGGGCGCGGAAGCCGGTGGCGAGGATCTCGGTTCGCGACCCGTCGGGGCTGACCTTCAGCAGCGTTCCGTGATGTGGGACGACCGCTTCGAGCGCGTGCCGGCCACCTTTGGTGTAGTAGAGGTTGCCCGACGCGTCGGTCTCCAAGCCCATGGCGAACTCGTGGAAGTGGTCGGTGACCTGGTGGTCGGTATTGAAGCAGTCGTAGTAGTTGGTCTCGTGGTCGCCGTCGAGGTCGCGGAGCACGACGATCTGATCGCGACATCCGACGGTGATCTGACCATCGATGACCTTGATGCCCAAGGGCTGGAAGAGACCCGAGGCGATCCGTTGCCAACGGAGTTCGCCGATGGGTTGATCGATCCCATCGACGCGCCAGACGTCGCCGTCCCAGGTGGAGATCACCGCAGCACGACCGTCATCGAGAAAGTCGATACCCGAAGGGCGCATCCGTGCGCTCCAGGGATTCGAGGCGGGGCGGGTCAACACATCGACGGCGAACGGATCGTCCTCGGAGCCCGGTACGATCGTCGTGGTCACGATCTCGGGCCAGAGCGGGGCTCCCCCGCGGGTCAATTCCTCGAGGTGGGGAGTTGTCAATGTGGAGACGGCCGGATCGTTGACGATCGTTGAGGCATCATCGATGTCCGCGTTCGTGAACCAAACCGCGAACTGGAGCGGTTCGGCCCCTTCGTCGATCCGGAGTCGCAGGTCTCCCGACTCTTCGGTCGTCCAGCTCAAGCGATCCAAGACGTCCGGCGCGTCGGCCCGCAAGCCCGCCACGATGGAACGTGCCTCGGGCGCTGGGGAGCCGACCCGAATCGGTCGCGCGTCGAATCCCGAGTCGGTCCGATCGCTCCATCCCGCTTCGGCGATCCAGTCGGCACGCGCCCCGGGGATCGACCGCGAATCGAGGTCGATCCGACGTGGATCATGGATTCCATCGAGTACAGCCACGCGTGTGATCTGGCCGTTGAACGCCGATTGAGGCTCGGGGAAATCAGGCGCGGCGAACCCGATCCGGACCTGTCGAGAGCGGTGCTCGTCATCGCCTCGGGGTTTGAGCACGCCGCGCGCATCGAGGCGGCCATCGACGAAGAGGCGGACCGTGCCCGACCCTTGAGCGTATGTCAGCGCGACGTCGTGCCATTCTCCATCGTCGACCTCGCTCCGCGAGACGACCGCGCCGACCCAACCGATGTCGAGCATGAGCCGCCCGTCGCTCACGAACCAGGCGACGTCGTCGGGGCTCCAATCGCCCTCGACGGCGTGGCTTAGGATCGTCCCCCCCTCCGTTGTCCGGATCCGTGCGAGGATCGTCAGGTCGTGCTCTCTGAAGTCGATCAGACCTCCCTGATCGACCGCTAAGGCGTTGGTCCCATCGAAGCGGTTCAACGGGGTCGACGATGAAGGCGACCCCTCCTCGACGTCGGGTCTTGCGAACAGCACGGCGCGTGAGGTCGGTTCGTCGACGAGCTGCCGCGCGTCGGCCCCCGGCAGATGGGCGACCCGGATCGTCAGTTCGGTGTCGCGGGGTCCAATCCAGATGTGTCGGACGAAGCCATCGGGAGCGTCGAATTCCGGACCGGGAGCGTCGAGGTCGAGTCGGGCGGGGCTCTCGTGGACCTCGGTGGTCCCGACATCGTAATGCAAGATGGTGCCTCGGGCTGATTGGTAATGGCCTCGATAGCGGATCCAATCTCGGGGCAGGGGACCGTATCGGCGCCCGTCGCGGCCGACGATCCGCTCATCGTCGAAGCGGCCATCACGGGGGTCGGCCCAGCCCGGTCCGTCCGGATTGGCCGCCGTCAACGCGCCCTGGATATGCGGATGGACCCCGTGCCGGCCGTCGAAGAGGATCCCGCCCCAATCGACGAACCCCTCGCCCGACCAGGCAGCGGCCATCCGCATCGTGTCGTGATCGTAGAGGATCCACTGTCGGCCTCGTGAGACACCACCGGGACCCGAGTCGAGACGGACCGCGACCCCCTTGGCCGCCAGGTTCGACCCGTCGCGGCCGACCTCGATCGAGGCCATCAGGCTCGGACCGTAGTCCATGATCACCCAAGGTTCCAGCGTCGAAGGTTCCGGACCGAAGGTGTCGCCGGTGGGCAAACCGGCCAGATAGCTCGTGTCGGGTTCAACGTAACGCGTCTGGTTATGGCGTTGAAGAAATCGTTCCTGGATGTAATGGATCACATCATACTTTTGCTGGGGAACCATCCAATCCTGGGCGACCATCCGCTGATAGCCATAGGTCACAGTCTGATACATCGTGAACGGGTCGGAGCCGTTGCCGAACTCTCCGGAGGCGAATCGAGGGGCGGTCGGGAGCGACCCGGGTTGGTCGACGGTCCCGTGACAGTTCATGCAGACCCGCTGATAGATCGCTTCACCGCGCAGATAACTTTCCTCGTCCCAGGATCGGATCAACCCGGCGTGATCGACGCGCGATTCGTACTCGGGGATCCGCACAACGAGCCGTTCCGGGTCGGGCTTCAGCGCGGTTTCGGCCTCGACACCGCCCTCGTTCAAGGCGATCAGGTAGCCGACCAGATCGAGGAACTCACTCCGTGAGAGCGTGTTGACCAAGCCCTCGGGCATCGTCGAGGTGGGTGAATCGGCCAAGGCGTCGACGTCATCCTCACGGACCTCCACAACGTTGGCGTCCGCGTCGAGCAGTCGGATCATCCCCTCCCCGCGTTCGAGGATCCGTCCGTTGAGGACCTGGCCGTCGAGCGTCGCGATCATCGAGCTTTGATAGCCTGTCGCGATCCGTCGCGAGGGGTCCAGGATCGCCTCGACCAGGTCAACGTCCTCGACATCCTCCAACTCAGTCAGCCGAGGTCCGACGGCCGGTCCCGCACCCGGTAGTGGATGACATTGCAGGCAGGCTAAGGCCGATCGATGGAAGATCAATGCGCCCCGGGCCGGATCACCGTCACGACGCGCGGCGGTGACCAAGGACGAGGGATCCTCCGCCTGCCAGGTCGCAGAACCCGGTTGGGCGCGACCGATCGATCCGACCATCGACGTCAGAACGAGGACGGCCAAGAGCACAATGGGACGTCGGACCAGTCCCAGTTCGGTTCGACGCCGAGTCGATGGGGTCTCGAAGGGCATGGAGGTCGGCTCCGAAGGTCGGGGGCGCGGGGCGGAGGGGCCTTAACAGGCGGACGCACTGCCGGGAATCCTCGGAAGGTGATGCGCCGGCGTGGTTCGATTCGGATTCAGGATCCGCGCAGGCAGATCTGCTGGAGGGTGCCGATCCCGTCGATGGTGATGGCGATCCGATCGCCGGGCTCGAGGCTGAACTCGTCGGGCGGGACGATCCCGGTGCCGGTCAGGAGGACGACGCCGAAGGGGAAGCTGGCCTCGCGACCGAGCCAGTCGATGAGTTCGTCCAGGCTTCGTTTCATCTGATCGAGTCGGGTCTGGGCCTCGACAACGACGCTCTGGCTGCGCTCGATCCGGAGGCCGATGGCGATCTGGTCGCGTGGGGGCATGTCCTCGGCCAAGGTGATTGCGGGTCCGAGTCCACAGCATTCGTCGAAGGTCTTGGCCTGCGGGAGATAGAGCGGGTTCTCCCCCTCGATGTCGCGGGCGCTCTGGTCGTTGCCGATGGTGTAGCCGACCAGTCGGAGGTCGGGCGCGAGGACCAGGGCCAGCTCGGGCTCGGGGACGCACCAGCGGGTGTCGCGTCGGATCCGGATGGCCTGCTCGTGGCCGGTGACGCGGTGGGGCAGGGCTTTAAAAAACAGTTCGGGGCGGTCGGCCTCGTAGACCTTGTCGTAGAAATCGCCGCCGTCGGCGCTTTCCTCTTGGCGAGCTTGCTTACTTCGGAGATACGTGACGCCCGAGCCCCAGACCTCTTGCTCGTCAATCGGTGGAAGCAGGCGGACGTCTTCGAGCGGTCGGGCAGCTCGGGTCGGATCGATCTGAGCTCTCAAGGCCTCCGACGGCCGTGCGTCGTGGAGGATGTCGCTGAGCCGGCCTCGGAGCGGGTGGACCTGGCCGTCTTCCAAGAGGCCGGGACGGGCCTGAGGCTCTTGGGCGCTGAGATACCGGACCAGTTGGCGCATCGCATCGCACCTTTCCACGAACGAGTTGGTCGGGGGGATTTGCTGGAGCGTGGAGGGCGACCGCCCGATGGTTGGTTATCGGGTCAAAAGAACAGACGTCGGCGCGGGACAGGTTATTGCCACACGTCGGACTGGGGCCGAGAGAGACCTCGATTGGCCGCCCTTGAACTCGACAAGATACCGCGTTTCCGGATCATCGGGCAGGCCCGGGAGGGATCGGGTCGGGTCGTTTACGGTTACGGGAGTTGAAGGATCATCGGATGACCGAGCGTCTGTACGTCGTGGGCCTGGGCGGGCTGACCTGTTTGGGCACCGACATCGAATCGACCTGGGAGGCCGTCCTGGCCGGGCGGTCTGGCCTGAAGCGTCACGAGTCGTTGGACCGCGCGCGGTTCGCCTTGGACATCGCCGGGGTTATCGAGGACCTTCCCGCGACGGATCGCGATCGCTCGGCCGGTGAGGCTTCGAAGCTGAACGCGCGGTTCCTGCACCTGGCGATCCAGGCGTCGCGACAGGCCTGGACCGATGCCGGGCTCGACTCGTTGGATGAGGCCCAGCGCGCGGAGGTCGCCGTGATGGTCGGCTCGGCGCTTGGGGGCATGGACTTGTATGACGCCGAGGCCGAGAAGTCGTCGCGTCGGAAGTCCTTGGCTACGAGCCCTTACCTCGTCCCCGGCCTGATCGCCAACCAGGCCGCCGGCCAGGTCGCGCGTGACCTCCAACTGCTGGGTCCCAGTTTGGCCCCGGCCAACGCCTGTGCCTCCGGCGGCCACGCGGTGATTCTCGGCGCGACCCTCTTGCGTTCCGGCGAGGTCGATCTAGCCCTCTGTGGCGCCACCGAGAGCTGCTTGGTCGCGCAGGTGATCAACGGGTTCTCAACGATGCGCGCCCTCTACCGCGAGAAGGACGGCGATCGAAGCCTGGAAAACCCGGAACAGGCCAGCCGACCGTTCAGCGTCGACCGAGGCGGGTTCGTGATGTCCGAGGGGGCCGCGATGCTCGTCTTGGCCCGTGAGTCGGCGGTCCGTCGGCTCGGCCTGACCCCAATGGCCGAGTTGGCCGGTTGGGCCTGGAACTCCGACGGCCATCACATGGCGATGCCACACCCACCGCAGATCGCCGCCTGTCTCCGGAAGGCCCTCCGACGCGCTGAGATGAATCCCGAAGAGATCACGCACTACAACGCGCACGGGACGAGCACCGTGGTCAACGATGCCTCCGAAACCCAGGTCATCAAAGAGGTCTTCGGTCCCTGGGCGCGTGAGGGTTTGGCGGTCAGCTCGATCAAAGGGGCGGTCGGTCATTCCTTGGGTGCGGCCTCGGCGATCGAGGCGGCCTCGGTGGTCAAGACGCTCCGCGAGCAGGTCCTGCCACCGACGATCCACCATCAGCCCGATCCCGAACTCGACCTCGACTACGTCCCTGGGGATGCGCGCCCCCAGCGCGTCGAGGCGGTCATGTCGGTCTCGCTCGGCTTCGGAGGAACCAACAACGCCTTGGTTTTTCGAGCTGTCTAAGCAGAGCGATCGCGAGGTAATCGGTTGTTCGCGACGAGATCCGTACCCGTTCCCTTCGTTTGCCCGCTCATTGAGGAGACACAGATGCCCGCCACTCCAACCCAAGAGTTCCTGGCCGGCCTAATTGACACGGTTCGCACGGCGGCCCGTTTGGAGGAGTCGGTCACGGTGACAGCCGATTCGTCCTTCGTCGAGGACCTCGGCATCGACTCGCTCGATCTGGTCGGGGTGCTCGTCGAGATCCAGGACCGCTTCGGCGTCGACATCCCCGAGGAGGTCGTGCCCGACCTGCTGACCGTTGGCGATGTGGCCGGCTACGTTCAAGAGCATCGCGTCGCGGCGTGAGCCTCGTCGATCGGCCTCGAGTCGATCATTGCGTTCGTTTCTCTGCTGAGCCAAATCCCCGGCTCGGTCCTCCTTCATTCTGAACGTCTCAGGGCCGCGACTTGCGGGCCTCACCCATCGAAACGCGGCCGGATGCCCCAGCCGCTTAGGAATCGGGTCGTCCCATGAAACGTCGCGGGCTCAATTTCCGGAAGGCGTTCGTCCGCTGGCTCCTGCCGGGGCTCCGACGAACCTGCTCGCCGCGCGCGATCGGTCGCGTTGTCGGCGATCTCGGGCGCCGCGAGTACCGCTGGGACGGTCGGGTCCGCTGGCGGATCGATCGCGCCGTGGAACGCGCTTCCAGGTCGTTGAATCGCGACTGGACCCCTCAACGTCTGGGACCCGACTTGGCCGGCAACCTGGCGCGTTGGCGGATGCGTGACATGCTTCTGGACGGCCTCAGCGAGGAGCAGATTCGCGAGGTCTGCGAGGTTCGGGGACTCGATGCCTTGGACGAGTCGCTGCAGCTCGGTCGAGGGATCGTCCTACTGGGCAACCATTACGGGGCCAACCTGGTTCCAGCCCACTGGCTCCTCCGGTTCGGCTACGAGCTTCGGCTGTTCATCGAGCGACCGCGGAACGTCTCGCGATTGCTCCGCGACCACGCCGAGCAGGGGGGGCCGCTCGGACAGGCCGGTCTGTTCGTCAGTCGCAAGGGGAACGATCCCCAGGACGCCGCCCGCGCCTTGCTCAAGGCCACCAAGGTGCTCCGCGCCGGCATGATCGTAATGATCGCCAACGACATCCGTTGGGAGGGTCCCCACGCCGTCGAGGTCCCGTTCCTGAATCGGACCTATCGCCTGGCCGCCACCTGGGTCAAGCTGGCCAAGCTCTCCGGCGCTCAGGTCGTCCAGACCTTCTGCACGCTCAACCCGGACGGCTCGCTAAGCCTCGAGTTCCTGCCCGGCTTCGATGTGCCCCGCGAGCGCCCCGATCTCGAGGTTGTCCGACACAGCCTGATCCCCATTGAGGAACGCGTCCTCGATCATCCCGACAACAGCAACGAATATTTCTTCTGGGATGAGCCGATCGCTGCTGCGCTCGCCGAGTAATATCGAGCCGTCTTCCATGGCGGAAACCTTGAGACGATCGGCTCATGGACCGAAATCGGAGGCCTTGCCCTCTTCTCGGGCAGACCACAGGTTAGGGTGGCTGGGGACTGGGCCGCTCTGGTCCAGACCCCGGTGCCGAGCCGGGTGAGTAGGTCAACCGTTTAGACGATAAGTTAGCCTATTCGAGACATTCATCCCGGGCTCTGCTCGATGGGCTCGCAGTGTGCGCGCTGCTGCCCGAGGCTGTCCGGCGCCGCTGCCCCGCGCTCGTCGAGATACGCACGGTGATGCGCCCGAGTTCCATCGCATGGGCGGCATTGGCGATCGTGATCGGAGCCGCGACCCACATCATCTGGGACGCGTTCACGCACGAGGACCGATGGGGGACGCGCCTCATCCCCGCGCTCGATGAAACGGCCCTGATCGTCATGGGCCTTTCCATCCCGGGATATAAGCTCCTCCAGTACGGAAGCAGCTTCATCGGCCTGGCGTTTCTCATGGTGTTCCTGGTCGCTTGGCTTTCGCGCCAAGAGCCACGGCCCGTCGACGAGGGCCCGGTCCTCGGCTTGGTCTCCAAGGTGGCGATTAGCCTTGCCTTGATCGCAATTCCTCTCTCGTTGGGGATCATCTCGGCATCGAACACGGATCTGACAATGTACGGTCGCCTCGGGATTACGGTCCGGACAGGAGGACTGGCTCTGATGCTATCGACTCTGGTCTATGGCCTCGCATTCCTTGCCGTTGAGGCCTGGTATTCTCGACCGAAATGATTCCGGCAATGACTCGACATCGTGCTCGATTGTCTGCGTCAGCGAATGTTCGGCATCGGTCCAGGATGATGGCAAGAGGCCGGGGTAGACCCGTTGCTCCGGGCACCGCGTCGTCGACCGAGGCTTCGGGTAGATTACATTAAGACCCATCTGGTGCATCAGCCGCCGGAGGCGCTTGAGGTTGGCGATGTAGCCCTGCGACCCCAGCCAGGCCACCATCCTCCGACTCCCGTAGAACGGCGTCTCCCAGGTGCTGGCGGTCGATCAGCTTCATGACCGCGAGGTCCTCCGTGGCGGCTCGTAGGAGAGGCTGGAGCGGTTCAGCTCCAACAGCTCGCAATGGCCGTGCAGGCTCAATTCGGCGTGGTCCGGCTCGACCAGGTCACGGAGCTGACCAGCCGACGTGAGCCGCATTTTTTTCATGAAGGTCAGTTCCACCTGGAGCTGGCCGATCTGGTCGGAAAGCTCCTCCTGGAGGGAGTCCTGGTGACGTGTTGGGCGGTCGGATGCGGCAGCGAAGGCGGCCTCGGAGTTGTCCAGGAGCTGCTTCTTCCCCTGGTGGACCTGGAACTTGGCGGCGATCTCCAAGACGGTGTGGCGTTGCTTGATCGCTTCGAGGGCGACCTGGGCCTTGAAGGCGAGCGAGTGCCGCTTGGGTGCTCGGGACATGGGACCTCCATCGGTTCGGGGGGACGGGTTCGAGATTAACGAACAGGGTGGTCCAGAAAACGGGGTCCACGACTCAAGCCGCCAGCGAGGGACGCCTGACACCAACGCTACTCCGGATCGTAAGGCCTCGTGAGGCGGCTCACCTCATCCTTGAGATCCGGATTCGTTTCGTTGTTGAGCACGAACGAACGGTGATGAGCCGCGTCGAGATCGTATCCGCTCGTCCGACGATCCGCTTCGCCTAGGTCCGAGACAGTCCGCTTGGCTCGAGGATGGAACCTTAGGGCAGGGGATTCCGCAATCGACCGAACGCGTCGAAGGTTCATTGTATCTTGAATAGCGGGACTCTCTCGCTCGCGCCGTTGTCGATTTCGGGACGGTCCGGATAAGCTAATGACCGTTTCTTTGCAACGATTGTTGAATCGCTCCCGATTGCGGCCGACGTCGGATCGAGTCCGCCCACGTTCGCTGTTGGTCGTTTACTCCGCGCCTTTCCGAACCGTATTGGACTTCGCATGACTCCGCCGACGACCCTGAGCACGCTGGCCCAACGCATGGGCCCCCCGGCGATCTCCGACCTAATGAGTCGCGCCCTGGCCAACCCCAATCTGATCTCGCTGGCCGCCGGGTTCGTCGATGCGGCAACCTTACCTGCTTCGGCCGTCGCCGAGGCCATCGAAGCGGTGCTTCGCGAACCGTCCATGGCACGGAACGCTTTGCAGTATGGCTCGACCCGAGGCGACGGGGAGCTTCGAGCCCTCTTGGCGGAGCGGATCCGCAACGAGGTCCCTGAGCGATCGGTATCTCACTTCGACGACCTGGAGGATCGGTTGGTCGTCACGACCGGTTCGCAGCAGTTGCTCTATCTGGTCGCGGAAGCGCTGCTTGATCCAGGCGATATCGTCCTGGTCGAATCGCCGACCTATTTCGTGTTCCTCGGGCTGCTCCGAGGGCGAGGCGCGAGGGTGATCGGGGTCGCCTGCGATGAGGACGGACTCCGGATCGACGCCTTGGAGCAGACGCTGGCCGACCTAGAGGCCGAAGGGCAGCTCGACCGGGTCAAAATGATCTACAGCGTGGTGGAGCACAGCAATCCGACCGGCCTGAGCCTCTCGGAGTCCCGACGCGCTGAGCTGATCGCCTTGGCCGAACGGTGGTCGAAATCGCAACGGATCTATGTCTTCGAGGACGCTGCCTATCGCGGCTTGAGCTTCGAAGAAATCTCGACGCCGAGCCTGCTCCACCTGGACCCCACCAACGAGGTGGTCATCCACGCCCGAACGTTCAGCAAAACCTTCTCTCCCGGAATGAAGGTTGGATACGGGGCGTTGCCCGAATCCCTCCTGCAACCGGTCCTGAACCTCAAAGGGAACCACGACTTCGGGACCTCGCACTTCCACCAACGCTTGCTGGTCCGGATTGTGAGCGACGGCTCCTACGATGCGCAGGTGGCCTTGCTTCGTGAACGCTATCGGACCAAGCGGGACGTGGTCCTCAAGGCGCTCGGTGAGTACCTCGGCCCGCTCGACTCGACGATCCACTGGACCGAGCCGGCTGGTGGAATTTATGTCTGGCTGAGCCTGCCGGAGGATCTGGATACCGGCCCCGAGGGTCCGCTTTTCGACCGGGCCATCGAACAGGGCGTGCTCTACGTGCCGGGCCGCTACGCCTTCGCCGACGAGCCCAACGCTGCGCCGACGCATCAGATCCGGTTCAGCTTCGGCGTCCCCGAACTCGACGCCTTGGCCGAAGGGACCCGTCGGCTCGGATCGGCCGTCGAGCGATCGTTGGAGGCGATCCGTCAACCCCGATCGGTCGCCCTGAGTGGATCGACTCGGGGAGCCTGAACTGGGCGGAGCGAGCGATTCGGCGACCAATCCGGCTCGACAAGGTGGCCGGGTCCGGGCAACGTTCTCAACCAAAGACTCCCGATGACCGATGAGAAGCGGTGATTGCGCGGGGCTCGTTCGAACGGGCCCATGCGGCGCTTCGGGTCCGGGCGAATCGATCGCTGTCCACGATCTGCCCGCGGGAAGGGATGCCGGAGGGGAACGGTGCGACTCGGAATCCTGCAGCGCTATGTCCTAGGCGACGTGATCCGGTCGTTCGCCTTGGCGATGTTGACGATCACCTCGGTCTTCGTGCTCTTCATGGTGATGGCTGAGGCCACCCGGATGGGCATCCCGCTGATCGATATCCTCAAGCTGGTCCCGTACATCATCCCGGCCACCTTGCCCTACACGACGCCGGTCTCGTTGCTGTTCGCCGTCAGTGTG
>CAZSSM010000140.1:0-11794 GCA_964609385.1 uncultured Planctomycetia bacterium | reverse complement strand
GCCCTGCCCCCCTCGCCCCTGGGCGGGGGCCGCCCACGCCTGGGAGTCCGGTTCGAACTCCGGGGCAAGAACCTCCTGCTGACCGGTCCCGACGGACGTCGGTTCCGCTCACCGCAAAGTTGGGCACGGTCCTCCGAGCGGTTCCTCGACCGGTACCAACAGGCCCGCGACCGAGCCGAGCAGGCAACGATAGAAGCCGAAGCCGAGCGGGTCGAGGCCGAGCAAGCCCGTCGGCAGGCCCAGCAGGCCCAACGCGAGGCCGAGCAGGAACGGATCCGCGCTCAACAGGCCGAACAAGAGGCCCAGCACAAGATCGAGCAAGCCCAACAACGAGCCGAACAGGAACGTCAGGAAGCCGAGCAAGAGCGGATCCGCGCCCAGGAGGCTCAACAGGAGGCCGAACGAGAGAAGCTCCGCGTCGCCGCGTTGATCCGACGACTCCGCGAGGCGGGCCTTGAGCCCGACGATTCTTGAGTTCCGTACCGAACAAAGGGATTCCGTCGAGGGGGGAGGAATCGCGGCGCGTGTCGGCTCGAACAATGCCGGTCGCGCCGCTTGACGACGCGCCGTGCCGACCTCTAGCCTGAAGTATTCTCGATCGGTCCCCATCACGTGTGGGTGCGTTGCGGCCGATCGGCCGATTCCATTGACGCGTCGGGACGGTCCCGAAACCGCCAAGCCTGGCAAGACACAGGGGTGTCGACCGGGAACGAGAGCATCGGACTGTCCCTCCCAATGCCCCAACGGCGTCCCTCAACTCCGGAGCCTGACCGAGTTGTCACGAAACAAGGTGGTATTGGCCTACAGCGGGGGCCTGGATACGTCGATCGCTGTGAAGTGGATCGAGGAGAACTACAACCTCGATGTCATCACCTATACCTGCGACTTGGGCCAGGGTCAGGACTTGGAAGTGGTCCGCCAGAAGGCGCTTCAGACCGGGGCTGTCGAGGCGGTTGTCGAGGACGCGCGGAACCTGTTCGTCGACTACTTCGTGTTCCCCTCGCTGATGGCCGGGGCGTTGTACGAAGGGGTCTACCCAATGGCCACCGCGCTGGGCCGCCCCTTGATCGCCCAGTTGATGGTCCAGGTGGCCCGCGACCACGGCGCGGTGGCCGTAGCGCATGGCTGCACGGGCAAGGGCAACGATCAGGTTCGCTTCGACGTGACCTTCCAGACCTTGGCGCCGGACCTGAGAATCATCGCTCCGGTCCGCGAATGGCGGTTGAGCCGGCCGCAGGCTGTCGAATATGCCCAGAAGCACAAGATCCCGATCGATGCGACCCAGAAAAAGATCTACAGCGTCGACCAGAACCTCTGGGGCCGGTCCATCGAGGCCGGCCCGCTGGAGGACGCCTGGGCGGCGCCTGCCGAGGAGTGTTTCGCATGGACCCAGGCCCTCGCCGAGACCCCTGACGAGCCTGAGGAGCTGACTGTTACCTTCGACAAAGGACGGCCCGTCGCCATCAACGGCCAGGAGCGCGATGGGGTCGACCTGATTCATGAGGTCCACGTTCAGGCCGGACGCCACGGGATCGGCCGGGTCGACCACATCGAGAACCGCCTGGTCGGGATCAAGAGCCGCGAGATCTACGAAGCCCCCGCCGCCTTGACCTTGCATGAGGCCCATCGCGCCTTGGAAACGATGACCCTCACCAAGGACGCGCTCCGGTTCAAAACCCTGGTCAGTCAGGAGTACGCCGACCTGATCTACAACGGCCTCTGGTTCAGCGCCCACCATCAGGACCTGATGGCCTACGTCGTGGCCAACCAACAGTACGTCAGCGGCGAGGTCCGCCTCCGCCTCTTCAAAGGCCAAGCCGTCGTCGTCGGCCGTCGGAGCGACCAGAGCCTCTACCGGACCGAGTTGGCCACCTACGACGACGACGACCAATTCGACTCCAACGCCGCCCAAGGCTTCATCAAGCTGCATGGACTCGGCCAAACTACCCAGGCCAAGTTCCAGATGCTCAACGGGCCGCGCGGCGACGCGATCCGGCTGCCCTCGATTATGCCCACCGCCCCGGCCGACGATTCGACCGGCACATCGTCGACCTGACAGCCCAATCGCCCCGATCGTCCAGGTGATCGGGGCCGAGTTCGGACGCGACGACATATCCCGAAACACACCCTGACGGAAATGTGTCCTTCGGGATCGAGCGTTGCGTATCGCGCCAACGCGTTGTGGAATCCCATTCCTCAACCGGAATTCCCTGGTCGCCGTCGCGCGATGCGCCTACGACATCATTGAAGGACGACCGTTTTCGTTGAATCCGCCCCGATCCCTCTGTGAACTTCCAGGCCATGCAAGGCGCGGAAGTTTGGCAAACACGAGTTCCCTATGGGAGATTGGACAGATTGGTATCTCCTCGGAGACGAGGAGGTCACTCGGCTCGCGCTAGTCGACGATCCCCGATGCCATTGGCCCCATCTGGGCATGTCTGGGATCACCTGCTTCGACCTAGCCGCATTAGTCGAGATTCTCTACCGATCCTACTACAACCCCCGGCCGCTCTATGAGCATCCGGATCGGGGCTACCTTGTCCTTCAGATTCCGCATCGCCTGATCTTGGACTTCGCTTCGAGCAACGCGGCTCAACTGTGCGACGCGGCGGAGATCTGGCGACACTCCCCGGGGCTGGTCCATCGCCCGGTCATCGAAGTCCGCCAGATTCTGACCCGCATCCGCCACTTCGCCCGCGACGCGCGTCGGCTCCGTCGTCGGGTCCTCCAGCGAGTCCGGATCGTCGACGACGGACTTGAAGCACAGGCGAGCTTCGAGCACCTCGACGGACTCGATCTGCGTCTCACCAGTTGATCCCTCTCGATCCTATCATCACATCAGCAGCCAATTACCGAGGCTGATCCAAGCCAAGGGGATCAGGATCAGTCCGGCCAGGTTCAACCAGAGTCCAGCCCGCATCATTTGTCCGATGCTGACCTGACGCGAGCCGTAGACGATCGCGTTGGGCGGTGTGGCCACCGGGAGCATGAACGCGCAACTGGCCGCCAGGGTCGCCGGCACCAGGATCACCTCCGGGGGCAATCCCTGGTCGAGCGCCACGCCGTGATAGATCGGGACCATCGCGGCGGTCGTAGCCAGATTGCTGGTCAACTCCGTGAGCAATTGCACGACCACCATCGCCGCCCACGGCAGCGCATCGTCAGGCAGGCCCCATGAGGTCACCTGACGACCCAACCAGGCATCCAGACCGCTTTGGCTAATCGCCGAGGCCAAGCTCAAGCCGCCCCCGAAAAGCAGCAGGACTCCCCAAGGGATCCGCGACGCCACCGCCCAATCCAGCGCGAACCGTCCACGTCGCAGGTCGACCGGGATCACGAACAACGCCAACGCGCCCAACAACCCGATGATCGTGTCGTCCAGGCGACCGACCGCTGGCACCCTTGAAGTCAACGCCTCCCAACCGGTCAACGGTGTCCGGACGATCCAGAGCAGCGCCGTGCCGAGGAAGACGGCCAGGACCGTCCATTCGCCTCGACGGATCGGACCCAACGCCTCCAGCTCCTCGCGGATCACCCGCGTGCCCCCAGGAATCGTCCCGATTCGGACCGGAAAGACGACCCGCGTCAGCAGCCACCACGATACCGTGGCATAGACCATCGACAGCGGCAGAGCCATCGAGAACCAGCGCGCGAAGCTCAACTCCTCGCCCCGATCCTCCAAGAACCCGGCCAAGAACACGTTGGGCGGCGTCCCGACCAGCGTGGCCATCCCACCCAAGCTCGCCGAATAGGCGATCCCCAGCAGCAGGCTCGCCGCGAAGTTCCGGGCATCGCGCGTCGATGAAGGCGTCGAAGAACCGGGATCGAGGCTGCGACCGTCATCCGATCCGGGATCGACCCCATCTCTCAGGCGATCCGAAAGCAGACCGACGACGCTCAGCGCGATCGGCAGCATCATCACCGTGGTGGCAGTGTTGCTGATCCACATGCTCAAGCCCGACGTGGCCAGCATGAACCCGCCGACCAGTCGCGCCGGACTGGCGCCGACCAACGAGACGGTCATCAGGGCCAACCGGCGATGCAGGCCCCAACGCTCGATCCCCAGGGCGATCAGGAAGCCGGCCAAGTAGAGGAAGATGAATTTGTTGGCGTAGGGCGCGGCCGCCCGCGCGATCGGCGAAGCCACGTTGATCCGACGGACCGACCCGGACGACACCTCGACGGTCCTCGAAGTTTCTCCGTCCCCCACGGCGAGCTGAATCCGGTCCGCTCCCGGATCGACGGTCAGGACCGTCGCGGCATAGGCCTCTCCCTCCGAATCGCCCTGGACCGAGACCACCTCGCCGACCTGGGGCTGTGTCGGGAAGGCGCCCAGGGTCGGGGCCAGGATCAACGGCAGGAGCGCCGTCACTGGCAAGGGAAGCGCCTCGGTCATCCAGTAGACGGCCATCAGAGTCAGCATCGAGGCGGTCACGCGGCCCGGCTCGCCCAGGTCCGACGCCCCTTGGAGCCCGTAGTACACGCCGATGGCCAGCACCAGGCCCGCGATCCGGCCGACCCAGGGCCAAAGCCCGCGATCCGGCGCCCGATCCGCATCCGCATCGGGCCGCGATCGCTCCGACCTCTCCACGCTCCGCTGCTGATCCGTGCTGGTCGCCATCAACCCACCGTCTTTCCGAACCGGGGACCGTCGAACTCTACCCGTGGCGCCGTCCTTGTCGACGCATCAGCCCGCCTACAATACCGGCACTTTGAGCCCCGAGACACCACGCTACGCGATGATCCGCCCCGAACTTCCGCGTGGCGATGCCGACGAGGTCGTCCCGATGACGTCTCCCGTGCCCTTGCCACCCGCCCAAGCCGAGCCCCGACCCATCCAGGTCTGGCGCCCACAGGCCGACCCCGCCACCCCCACCACCCAGGGCTACGACGCCCTCCTGATCGTCGGCTTCGGCGGTCCCGAGCACCGCGACCACGTCATCCCCTATCTGGAGAACGTCCTCCGCGGCAAGCCCGTGCCCCGCGAACGGATGCTCGAGGTCGCCGAGCACTACTACCACTACGACGGCGTCAGCCCGATCAACGCCCAGACCGCCGAACTCATCGACGCCCTCCGCAACGAACTGGACGGCCTCGGCCTCCACCTGCCCATCTACTGGGGCAACCGCAACTGGTACCCGATGCTCGACGACGTCGTCCAGCAGATGACCGAGGACGGCGTCACCAAAGCCTTGGCCGTCGTCATGGCCGCTTACAGCTCGTACTCGAGCTGCCGTCAGTACCGGGAAAACGTAATGGCCGCTCAGGAGAAGGTCGGCGATCACGCCCCGCACATCGACAAGATGCGCGTCTTCTACAACCACCCCGACTTCGTCGCCGCCAACGCCGACCGCATTCGCGAGGCCCTCGAACGGCTTCCCGAGGGCCAGCGCGAACAGGCCCACATCGCCTTCACCGCGCACAGCATCCCCGCCGGCATGGCCAAGAACTGCAACTATGTCGTCCAGCTCACCGAGTCCTGCCGACTCGTCACCGAGGCCTTGGGGATTCCCCCGGAGCGCTGGCAACTGGTCTACCAGAGCCGGAGCGGACGACCCAGCGACCCTTGGCTGGAACCGGACATCCTCGACCACCTCAAGGATCTCCGCCATCGCCAGGCGACGGCCGTCGTGATCCACCCGATCGGCTTCCTCTCCGATCACATGGAGGTCATGTTCGACCTCGACGAAGAGGCCCAGGAGACCGCCGACGAACTCCAGATGACGATGGTCCGCTCCGCCTCGGTCGGCACCCACCCGACCTTCGTCCGGATGCTCGGCGACCTGATCCGCGAGCGGACCGAGGGGCTCCCCGAGCGCCAGGCCGTCGGCAAGTACCGCGCCAGCCACGACGTCTGCCCCACCAACTGCTGCATGTCCGGCCGACCCGGCGCCCCCGAAGGACAACCCGCCCCGATGGTCCTGGCCGACTGACGATTATCCTAGACATGAGAATCTGCTGATAAGCCGACACGAAGAGCCCGTTCAAGGTCCCGAGGCCAGGCGCTCTAGGGTCGCGATGACGGTCTCGGGCTCCAGCCAGTCGTCCTCGATCCGGAAGCCGAACTTCTCCAGGACGCGGACCGAGGCCTTGTTCTCGCGGAGCGGGCAGACGACCAGCCTCGGCAGACCAACGACCTCGAAGGCATGGCGGACCCAAGCCGCTGCCGCTTCGGTCGCGTACCCTCGACCTTGGTATTCGAGACCGATCGCGTACATGACCTCGAAGACCTCCGACGTGCTTCCGTCACGCTCTTCGAACTCGTGCGGGCTCAGACCCCCCTGCCCAATCAGCCGCCCGCCCTCCTTGCGGACGATCCCGAAACAGCCGGAACCGTAACGCGCACATTACGCGATCCGATTCTCAACGCACTCGATCCGCTCGTCGTACGATCGTGCATCGCCATGGTCGTACCGCCAGATCGCCTCTTCCTGATCGAGCAACGCATGCAGTTCGGGGACGTCGTCCAAAGTGAGCGGACGCAGGAGCAGTCGTTCGGTCTCGAGGGTGAGCATCGAACGATCTCCGGAGACGGCTCCGACGAGTCACGCAAGGACTTCTCGACGTGATGTGACACGCCCGCCGATGATAAGATCCGGTACGGCTCAGGCCCCTTGGACGTCGAAGAGGCAGAGGCGGACGAGGTTCAGGCCGCCCTTACGCCGAGACTGTTGCAGGATCGTCGTGCGGTTCCAGGGATTGCCGGCGCCGTTGCCTCGGCTCGTCCCGGGATCGTTGATGATGAAGTCGCCGCCGGGCGTCGAACCGACGATGACCACCCAGTGGTCGCCTCGCAAGCCCGCATCCTGACCGTAATCGATGTGCGCCAGCGTCGGCCAGTGGCGCCCCAGTCGCTCGTGGACCTTCGCATCGAACTGCTTGGTCGACTTGAACTGGTGGTCGGTCAACTTCAACGTCGGCTTGCCCGCCACCTCGCCGGCCTCGAACGCCTTGGCCCAGTAGACGTTATCGCCGCTGTAACCGTTGTTCGCATCGAGATGTTCGTCGAGGGAACCGGGATCGATCTCGCGCCCGTAGAACTTCAGGATCATCGCGATGCTGGTGATGGCGCACCCGGCCTGACCTAGGGTCTTCTTCTTGCCGAGCTTGTTGCCGCCCCAGGCTTTGTCGAACTGGGTGAAGAAGGGGACGACCTTACCCTGATATTGGATCAGGAATGGAGGCCCTTGCGGCTGGTCGACCTCGACGAACTCAACCAGTTCCGACCAAGTGGTTCCCCCCTCATCCACGCGACGGTCGACGCCTCGCAACACCCCGCGCTTGACGAGGTCGGCCTGGAACACGCCGATCGCCTCCAAGGTCGCGGACTTCGTCTCAGTCCCGCGCGGGATCTCGCCGTTAATCGGCCCAGGATTGAGCTTCGGATCGCCCGTCAACATCGAGGCCCTCGACAGCAATTCCTGGACGGCTCGGACGTCGTCGGCCTTGTTCCCGCCTTTGCGGATCACGACGTGGTCGGTCCAAGGTCCGACGGGACCGGAGATCGCTTGAGGCATGAGACCCCATCCTTCATGAAGGAATTCGAATCGGGTGATCGCTCGATGTATCGGGCCCAGGCCTCGCAAGGAGCCCCGAGGCGAATCGGCATCGTCGCCAGTCTCGGGTACGCCGCCCCTTCGCGCTCGTGACGATCCTTCGTGTCATCGAGACGACACCTGATCTCACTGTCGATTGCCGTGCCTACTCTTCATCCAATGATATCGCGGCGATCGGCTTAGCTTCCCACCCGCTTCTTTGCATAACCGAACAGGATCAGCCCACAGACCACGAGCGTAGTGAGACACGTTCCCTTGAGGACCAGCAGCGGCCAGGGCCGCCACCAGGCGCCGGTCCGCAGCTCGATCAGGTCGCTGAGCCCGACAGGAGGAACGCGACCGACGCAACGGCGCCGATCCTCCGAATCAAGATCGCGCGGGTCGAGCTTCGGGATCGAACTCAGACACCGATCCCGAAGCCGAACCTAAGAAATTTCTCAAAAATATCAAATCAACACAAAACAATTAAATACGTACGCTTTAATTAATTTCGTATACGCTCTCAACGGCTAGCAGCGGCTTTTCCGCGATCAGAGGCCGTGGTGCCCGCACGGGTGACGAACTCCTCGACGGCGAGGGCCATCGCCACGTCGGGATCCTATTGAATCGCAATGATGGCTCCGAGCCAACTTCGGACGAGTCAATCACGCTCCGGCGCCCGATCCTCCGTGGCGATGCAGAGCGCCAGTTGGCGCGCCTGGTCAGGGGTAGTGACCCCGTTCTCGAGCTGGGCGTCGCGGACCCGATCCAGCAGCGCGGCGAAGTGAGGCCCCGGCTTGAGCCCCAAGGCGATGAGGTCGCGTCCGGTGATCAACGGTGGCGGATCGATCGGACCATCAGGTTGACTGCATAGATAATTTCGCACAAAAACGACATGATCGGACGACCGATCGTCGGCCCACGCCAGGACCTCATGGAGTCGGATCAGGTCATCGATGCCGGGCTCGGCAAGGATCCGCTTGAGCGTGGAGATCGCCAGGTTGGGGGCCTCGACCAGCACGTTGCGGCAACTCACCAGCCAGGTCAACCGGGTGCGCTCGGCGTTGGAGAGGCGGAGGTCGCGGGCCAGGTCATCGGCGAACTGTTCGAGAGTCGTCTCGCCTGAGTCGATCCGATTCAGCAGTGTCGCTAACGCCAGCGGCAACTCAACCTCCGATCCCAGACGCTCCAAGGCATCGAGGGTGATTCGCCAATCGGTCTCCCGAGCGGCCATGGCGTCAACCCGTGGCAGAATCGGCCCGAGCAGCCCGACGTCGAGGGTCATCCGCATCGCCTTGGAGCGTTGGGGGTGCTCCAGCATCTTGCGGAGTTCGTGGGTGATCCGCTCGGCGGCGACGACGGTGACCAGATCGGCCATCGCCTCGACGGCCGCGCGGGTCTGGGATTCCAAGTCAAACCCGAACCGTGCGGCGAAGCGGACGGCGCGGAGCAATCGGAGCTTGTCCTCGTCGAACCGCGCGCGAGGATCGCCGATGGCCCGGACGACCCCGGCCTCCAGGTCATCGCGACCGCCGACATAGTCGATAACCCGATCGGCGACGGGGTCATAAAACATGCCGTTGATGGTGAAGTCGCGTCGGAGGGCGTCCTCTTCGGGGCTGCTGAAGACGACCGACTCGGGCCGACGCCCGTCGATGTAGGCGCCGTCGCTCCGGAAGGTGGCCACCTCGACGTCGCCGCGATGACGGCCTCCGACGACGACGATCACGCCGAAGCTGGCCCCGACCGCGACGGTTCGCCGGAAGAGCTGTTGGACCTGCTCGGGCCGAGCATCGGTGGCCACGTCGTAGTCGGCCGGCAACCGGCCCAGCAGCAGGTCGCGGACGCAGCCGCCGGCCCAGAGCGCCTGGTACCCTCGGCTCCGCAGACGCTCGACGACCTCTAAGGCGAACGCGCGCTGAGGCGTCGAGGCGTCGGGACCGTCGCCCGGATCTCGGCCCGATTCGTGATTAGTCCGCGTTGCGTCCACCATGCGCCTCACACCCGTCGAGCCCGTCCGCCGTCACGTCGATCCGCATCGACTCCGTGTCCCCGTCCTCGGTCTCGGAGGCTTGGACACGCGTCACGTCGTCGACGTTCGAACGCACGTCCCGGTCATCCTGGACGTCGTCGATGGGGAGACGATCGTCGGCCTCGACCTCGCGGAGGGCCAGGTGTTTGCTCCCGTACTTGCGGTAGTCCCAGCGATCGGGCTCGGGCAACTGGTCGACGCGGACGCGCTCGTCGGTCTCCAGGAAGAGGGTGGAGCCGACCGGCGCCGCGCCGATCATGGTCCGGACCATCGCGAAGAGCCGGGACGGCGCCTGGTACTCACGGAAAGGCGGGTCGATCAGGATCAGCATTGGTTCCTGATCGGGCGCGGGCCGCCAGGCCTTGGCCCAGCGGAAAACGTCGGCGCCGATCACCTCGGTGCAGTCTTCGAAGCCGAGCCGAGCCACGTTCCGGCTCACCACAGCCAGGGCGCGGCGGTCGCGCTCGACGAACCGGACCGTCGCGGCGCCTCGGCTCAACGCCTCCAGGCCCAAGGCTCCGGTCCCGGAGAACAGGTCGATCACGTCGGCGTCGTCGACCCGATCGGCCAGGATATTGAACAGGGCCTCGCGGACCAGGTTGCACGTCGGCCGCGTGTTCCGGCTCGCCGGGCCCTCCAGCTTCTGCCCCCGACGCGCTCCGGCGATGATCTTCAAAGTCAACGGTCCGCCCCCACTCAATCCCGTCTCGCATTGATCCGAACGTCGTACGAAGGGCATGCCCTGAGGCCGATCCCGGACGTCCCTTCGCTGATCGGATCATTTTACGCGATGACCGGATCGAATCGGGCGTCTTCCTCGACAACGCCCGGATCGTTGGCCCAGGTTGTTCAACAGCTCGTTAGAAGCATATCGATGTGGCGGCTGGCTTCGACGTGTCGGGTTGCGCGAACCGGTTCGGGTTCGACGGGGCGTCTCCGGGATCCGCGAGGCTCGTCGTCGAGGTCATCGTCCTCGGCGCTCGCGGCGACGGCGGCCAGCGATGCGGCCAGGCCGGGCATCCGCGAGGGACGTGGAGGCTGGACGGTTACCGGGACGAAGTCGGTCCGGAACACACCGACGCCTCGGATCGCCTCGTCGGGACAAGCCACTTGGGGGGTCCGAATGACCTCGCCGTCGAGGTCTTCGTCGCGGATGCAGAGCGGGACGCCGAACTCGATGCTGAGGTCGTCGACCCCGACGAACCCGAGCAGGTAGGGCGCGGGCATCTCGTCGTCGATCCGGCGGGCCAAGGCGACCCAGGGCCGATCCGCCCAGGTCGCCCGGCGATGGATGTAGCATCCACCCCCGACGAACTGGCCGGCGTCGCAATCAGGGTCGGGATTGATGACCCACTCCAGGGCGTCCGAGACATAGTCCAGTTCGCGTTCCGGGAGCACCGAGAGCGCGATCCGCGTCAGGGTCTGATAGGCGCCGACCGGCATGCTCACCGCGCGTCGACCGTCTTCGGATTCCGGGAACCGACGGTCGGCCCGCCAAGGACGGAGGAACGCCTCGAAGGCCGCCTCTTGCGCTTCGTCGAAGCTCTCGCGACAGTCGTCGCAGTGGTCCTCGACCATCCAGGGCGGCTCGCCCAGGCAGGCCGGCACCAACGGGTTCGGCCCGGAGAACGCGACCGAAGGCGTCGCCTCCTCGCAGAACCGGCAGACCCGCGGGCCGAATCGGATCAAGCCGCCGTAATCGCCCCCCCGAGGCGGTCCGATAGCGATCGGCTCGTAATTCAGGGCGAAGAGCCGATCGTGGGTGGCGGCGAACCAATCCCCGCGATCGTCACCGTGGTTGCAGCCTCGGTTCAGCCAACGGAAGTAGGCCGCCATCCGGATCTGCTCGAGGTCGGGGAGCATCGCGTCGGCTCTCCTGGATTCTACGTCCATGCGGGAATCACGCCAAAGACCCAAAGGCCTCGGTGTCTTACCCCCCTCGACCGACCCTGGCAAGCTCGATCCAAGACGCGCGGGGCGTTGACTCGGCGGCCTCCTTCAAGATTCGCGACCTAATGACAAACATTTAAAATATAAACAAACAACAGAAACATCCGCTCTTCCACACGAAGCACCAACCGTGTGTATTGAGCCGGCCAGCAGCAGAACCTCTACCGATTGCACTGATCCTTCCGAAGAAATCACCGTGTAGCCCAACTCGTCCCAAAGGCTGAGAAAATCGCGTGAACGCTCCGCCCCGATCGCTTGATCTTACTTGTGGTGGGTC
>CAZSSM010000139.1:0-11948 GCA_964609385.1 uncultured Planctomycetia bacterium | reverse complement strand
AATGATATATCAATTTGTTGCGAATGATTGTAACAAGCGACTTTTTCTAAAGGTGTCACAGGGTAACTTCGATGTCGAAGGCTATCAACATCTAATGATAATTGATTTAATTCATCTAAATCAAAACGTAATTCCTCTGTTATTTCTCGAAATTCTACTAAATATGATTTTTCTTCGGATTCAACTAAATATTCGTAGCCTAGTCCAGGCGTGTATCCAAGTATGTTGTATCCAGCGTGATCTTTCAATAAGGCTTCGGCACGCTTTAAGCCTTCTTCCAGGTCGCAAATATCCAGAGCGGGCACGTTCTTTTCTTTAGCCAAGGTGTACATTTCATGTAAAATGCATTCAGTTGACTGGTCGAGATCGTAGCCCTTCTCTGACTCGCTAGACTTAAAGAGTAGCTCGAAACACGATCTCATGGTCCCGAGATATTCAGTCCAATGCGGGCTTTGCTCGTAGCAAGGTCGTTCGTCATTTAGGATGGATTGGATTTCATCCGGAAGTGGAGATTGAGCGACAATCGGCTCGATCTTAATCCATTTTTCCAGCAAGACGCGGTACCTTTGCAGTCTGAGTAATGCAGTTCCCATTGTCAAGTTTTCAATCACAAGATTGAGCGCGTTGATAAAAACTTCAAGACTTTGAGCAAGATGAGCCTCTTCATAAGAAATAGGATAGACGTACCTATCAGGATATACGTATTTAATGGGATTTATCGAATTAACCTGATGTGCAACTTGCCGAGCACTTTTTAGCTTGACAATTGATTTGCAGAAATTGTTGATTGCCTCGTAGATCAAGCGAGTGTTTCCCATCACGGGTCCCCTGTATGCGGGCCAGCCCGACCCGTGATGCGACAGGGAAGCATCATCGGGCCAGGCCAAATTAAGCCCCTCGCCTGGCCGGACGAGGGGCCCCGTATTTTTTTGGTCGGCGTTGTTTGGGCCGGTCCAACAGAGAAAATTCAGACAAATCGGTCGGGTAGACCAAGTCCTCCTTCCCTCCTGATTGCCGATGTCGGGCGACCTCCGATCCCCCAATGAGGGCTGTCTTGCAAACTCATCACAGACTCGCCCCAACGACCTCGACTTGAGTCCATATCGATGGGTCCAGAGGTGAAGCCGTGGGTACCGGCTTGGCCGTGTCAGAGTCGCCCTTCGAGTGGGGATTCTCGGTCCAGCCGAGTGAGCCTCGCGGGGCATCCTCGACGAACTGGTCGAGGTCGACGGCTAAGTCGCGGGAGGTCAGAACCACCTCGATCCCGCTGCTTTTGACATGCACGAACAACGCGACGTTGTCGTGGAGGAAGACGTACTGGGGATAGTCGAAGGAGTTCTCGGCGGCCAACTCCGGGTCATGGCGATAGCCCTCGTCGGTGAGCTTGATCGGCATGCCCAGGTCGATCAGGGTCGCCACCATCGCTTTCTCGGCAGCCTCACAACGTTTCCCCGCGTCGATTTCCAGATGCTGGACGAGGGCACTGACGCCATCGCACTCGCGACGCTGCCGGATGGTCTCATGGATCGCGTCGATCAGGGCGCGGGCTTTCTTGGCATTCGGTTTGATTCGCTCCTCGGTGCAGAAGGTGGCATCGTAAGGGGTCTGGCGCTTCGGGCCGTTGATGTACAATGGGGTGTCCTCCTCGGTGGTACTAGCTTCCTCCACGTTCCAGCACACTGGATGGGAGAGACCTTTCGGAAGCAGGAGACCAAAAGTATATCCTTGGTTTATCCTGACGCAATCCTTTTCCAATCTTCGATCTTTCCAGCAGCCGATCGAATTGGATCTCAGGTATATACTTCGAAGTCAGTTAGTAGGAACTGGCGAAAGCTAGAGTCGCATTCCCGAGGGATAGCTAATGGCTGACATTGAAGAAGAAGAACCGCAGTCGAAACGAACTGCGGTCATCATTAAAACTTCCGTCGAGTGGAAAGATTGGCTCTCACGATTTGCTGAGAGCAACCGAACAAGCGTAAGCGCCCTGATAGATCAAGCTGTTGTTGAATTCGCCAAATCGCGTGGCTTCGACGAGCTTCCCCCACCTCGCTGATTCTTGCTGGAACCGGGCAACCAGCAGCGAGGGGAACTCTATTCCTGGCCAAGATCACTCGGCCGGAAGCTTCATCGAGCTGGCCGAGCTAGATCGTCTCGCCCTGGTATCGATTTGACGACGATTGGAACCCGCCTACATCGTCGGGCGTATCGGTCCGCTACACTCACGCGACTGACTTGAGGATCTCCGGGGTGTCGAGGCCTAGCCGGTTGACCATCCGGCTCACCTCGAAGCCGGTCAACAACTCCGAGAGGCATGGGATCAGCAGGTCGGCCAGCGAATCGCCCCGCTCTATCTCTCCCAGCCAAATCGGGTCATCTATCGGTGATACGATCACCGGTATCCGGTCGTAGATCTGGCCCATAAACCCGTTCAGGAGACAGATGGCCATTGCGACCAACTCAATCACCCCCCTCGGGTCCGTCCGCCGCTGGCGAACTTGAAGTGGGACCGCTTCGCTCGCTAATCCGTCATCCATTCGATTCAGCTCGAAATGACGAACAGCAACGCCGACGCTTATAGGTGCTCCGATGGGCCGGCTTTGGGATGATGACGGTAATCGCGATAGTGATTCATCCGAAGCCGCTCCTCGGCACGCTCGCTCATGAGGGAGATACGATGGAGCAGCAAGAGGTGGCGGCAATCAACCGAATATCGGGTTCACCGATAGAAGAGGCGTTCATGATCCCTAATCGAACGGTCCCACTGCTCCTCGTGGTTGCCCTCTGCGTCGATCTGCAAGGAGCACACGCCTGGGTTGCATCCACCGATACCGACTGGCCTCACGCCGACCCAGCCGAGGTTGGGATGGACGCGGCGAGGCTCGGCGAAGCTCGGGATTATGCCCTGACCGGCGAGGGCTCCGGGATGGTCGTCCGGGGCGGGACCGTGGTGATGACCTGGGGCAACATCGACCGCCTCTACGACCTGAACTCGACGACCAAGTCGTTTGGCGCGACGGCCCTCGGCCTGGCGGTCGCTGATGGGAAGCTGTCGCTGGACGATCGCGTCGTCGATCGGCACCCGAGTTTCGGTGTCCCTCCAGACTCGAACCGGGAGATGGGCTGGCTCGACGAGGTGACACTCCGGCACCTCACCACCCATACAGCCGGCTTCGCCAAACGCGGCGGCTACGAGCCTTTGCTCTTCCGCCCGGGAACCGCATGGCACGACAGCGACGGTGGCCCAAATTGGCTCGCCGAGTGTGTCACCTTAGCGTATGGCCGCGACCTCGAAGATCTGATGTTCGAACGCGTCTTCGAGCCGATCGGCATCAGCCGCGACGACCTGCGGTGGCGGGCTCACGCCTATCGGCCGCACAAGATCGACGGCATCCTCTCCCGCGAGTTCGGCTCGGGCATCCATGCCAACGTCGACGCGATGGCCCGGCTCGGGTCCTTGTACCTTCGAGGAGGCCAATGGCAGGATCAACAGACCCTGAGCAGGGACTTCATCGACGCGGCCCGGACACCGGTCGAGGACGTCGTCGGCCTCCCGGAGTATGGCTCGGAGCACCACGGCAACGCCTCGGACCACTACGGTCTCCTCTGGTGGATCAACGCCGACGGGACCTTGCCCGGCGTCCCTCGCGATGCCTACTGGTCGTGGGGCCTCTACGACAGCCTGATCGTCGTCATCCCGAGCCTCGACCTCGTCGCTTGCCGAGCGGGGAAGTCGTGGGATCGCGAAGACGTTTGGGGGCACGACAAGGTGCTCGCCCCCTTCCTCGGGCCGCTCGTCGCCTCAGTGCAGACGGTGTCGCCGAGCGCTGACGCCCCGTACCCGCCGAGCTCGACGTTCATTGGTATCGACTGGGCCCCTGCCCGCGCGATCGTCCGTCGCGCCCTCGGGTCGGATAACTGGCCGATGACCTGGGCCGACGACGATACCCAGATCACCGCCTTCGGCGACGGCCACGGATTCCGACCCTTCGTCCCTGAGAAGCTCAGTCTCGGCCTCTCCCGAGTCGAAGGAAGTCCAGACGACCCAAAGGGACAGAACCTCCGGTCCCAGTCCCTCGAGCGGATCGGCGACGGCGCAAGTGGTCTCAAGGCGAGCGGCATCCTCAGCGTCGGTGGCACGCTCTACCTCCTGGTGCGCAACGCCGACAACGCCCAGCTTGCCTGGTCCGAGGACCGCGGTGCGACCTGGACTTGGGCTGACTGGCGGTTCTCCGAGAGCTTTAACTTCGGCCGCGACTACGACGGCGCTCGGGACAAATACGTCTACATCGATTCGCCCGACAGCAACTCAGCCTACGAGTCTTGCGGTCGGCTCGTCCTGGCCCGTGTCCCGATCGACCAGCTGACCGACCGCGGCGCCTACAGGTTCTTCGCCGGCCTGGACGACGAGGGCGAACCGCATTGGGCACGCGAGATCGGGGCGCGAGCCAGCGTCTTCGAGAACCCGGGACGGGTCTACCGCTCATCGATCACGTACAACGCGCCACTCGGACGCGACCTCCTCTGCCAAACCTTGGCCGAACCGGGTTCCTCAAACGTCGATACCCGCTTCGAGGGCGGCTTTGGCATCTACGAAGCCCCCGAACCATGGGGCCCCTGGAGAACGGTCTTTTTCACCAACTGCTGGGACGTCAGTCCCGGCGAGACGCAAAGCCTTCCAAGCAAGTGGATGTCCGACGACGGCACAACGGTCCATCTCGTCTTCTCGGGCGACGACACCTTCGCCGTCCGCCAGGCCCGCCTGATCCTCCCGGCCGATCCCGATTGAACTCGACTGCTGCAGAGATCCGCGGCTCGGCAGCCGGGGCGAGCTCCTGGAGGATCACGGCATATCAGAACGGAGATAATTGTCCGGATCTCTCCATCGAAGAACTGGCTGCCGACTCCCATGATGATCGCCTATCCACGACTGTGATCGAGGACCCGATCCGTCACCGCTTCCCCGCTAGCAATACGTCCTGATCAGAATATCACAGATGTCATGGCCGTTTGCCTCGACCCTTGAGGACGAAGATGCTCGGCGATCACCTGCATCCGACAGGGGATCCTCCGTGGAACAGGCGTAGTTCGCTTGAGTCTGGGTTGTTTCCTGATTACGCTTGGCTTCGTTTATTGATGTCTTCCGGGAGAAGCCCATGTCACAAGGACATCCAATCGAAACGAAGCTTGTTGTCCTCCGCGCGAACCAGGCGGTTCGCGATCCTGCAGATTCCTTCTCGCGACCGGTCGCTGTTGATCGCGTGGCACCGGGTGACGTCTCGGTCGACGTTCTCGAATCGGAATCGGACAAGAGGGACGCGTTAAGGGATCCGAACGTCATCGACGCGGTTCCACCGATGCCCATGACCCTGATTGCGCCGATCCCGCTGTCCCCGACCGATCCGCCATCGACGGTCCCGCCGTCGGCTCAAGCCCACGCGTCAGAAGAGTCGTTCCCACCGATCAGCTGGGGGATCGAGGCGGTTGAGGCCCACACATCCCCTTACACCGGCAACGGAATCGTCGTCGCTGTCCTCGATACCGGCATCGATCACACTCACCCGGCTTTTCAGGGCGTTGAGGTCGATCCCAAGAACTTCACAGACGAGACAGAGAACGACATCAACGGCCATGGGACACACTGCGCGGGCACGATCCTGGGCCGGGACGTATCTGGAACCAGGATCGGGGTCGCCCGGGGCGTGTCGAAACTGTTGGCGGGTAAGGTCTTAGGCGAATTGGGGGGATCGACTGAGGCGATCTTCAAAGGGCTGCTCTGGGCGTTCCACAGCGGGGCCCACGTGATCTCCATGTCGCTGGGTCTCGACTACCCTCGGTTCCAGAGCGAACTCGTTCGGCGGGGATATCCGGATCGGGTCGCGACGGCGATCGCCCTGGAGCAGTATCGCGCCAACATCCGCTTCTTCGACCGTCTTTCGGCGATCCTGAGCCCACGCGATCCGTTTCAGCCGGGATCCGTAGTGGTAGCGGCCTCGGGCAACGAGAGCCTGCGCGACGTGAACCCGCTGTATCGGATCGGGGTAAGCCCTCCCGCGGCCGCCGAGGGGATTGTCTCGGTCGGGGCGTTGCGTCGCACCGGGAACTCGGAAAACCCCTTCGCAGTCGCATCGTTCTCGAACTCCAATGCTCGGGTTGCCGGACCTGGGGTGGGCATCGTCTCGGCGCGACCGATCCGACTTGGTGGTGGATTGGTCGCCATGAACGGCACGAGCATGGCGACCCCCCACGTCGCCGGAGTGGCGGCGCTCTGGGCTGAGAAGCTGCAGCGTGAAACGGGGAACTTCCAGCCACATGCGGTCATCGCTAGGATGGAGGGCATGGCCCGGCTGATGGGTCTCGACTCCAGCGATATTGGCCTGGGCCTGACCATCGCACCCAGTGAATAAGCTGGCTCGGTCGTTTCTTCCAGTATCGAGTAGACGCCTACCTGTGTGTCACCGGCGATGCGGGCGCACAGGGACTTATCGACGGTGACACCGAGCATCTCCTCCGACTTGAGCCGAATTCGAAATAGGTCGAGCTGTCCCATGGCATTCCGACGCGGTGAACGGAGAGTTCTGAAGGCACTTCGGGATCTCCAGGGTGATTCCGACGAGGAGGTCGACGACGCCCTCATCGCGGATCGTGCCGAGATGGGGCTAGACGATACGAGGACCGCGCTCGAGTCGCTGGAGACGGAAGGATTCGTCGATCGAGTACGGTTGCGGGGTCGGATAGCAGCTGTCGTGACGCCCCGAGGTCGTCAGGAATTGCGGATGTCGGATCCATTCCCTTCCGCCAGTCGAACAGAGCCAGATCTTCCTGAAGGGGTAGATGATCCAACGCCGTCCGATCCGAATCGCGATCACGATGCCGTGCAAGGTGCTGCGATGGAGTACTACCAAAACGGGGTTGCCCGGATTCTGCGGGCTGGCAACCTCCAAGGCCCGGTCGGGGTGGGTATCGTGGTCGGCAGGAATCGAGTCCTCACATGCGCGCACGTGGTCAACCAAGCCCTATTCGGGACGATGGACGGGCAGGCCCATCCTGTCGGGACAGTCGACCTCATGTTTCCGCTTCTTGGCGGTGACGGCAGGATCCTTCGGGGTCGTGTGACCACCTGGTATCCGGAATCGGAAGATTTCCGCAGCGACATCGCCGTGATCACGTTAAATGAAGACGTTCCCGTCGAAGTCGGTTCGGTCACCTTCGTCGACGAGAGGCTGGAACTCGACGTCGATGTCCGTATCTTCGGGTTTCGCCAGAGTGATCGCCGCGGCAACATCATCACGGCCACACATCGAGGAGGGATTGCCGACGGGACGGCGCAACTCGACTCTGGGGCCGAGGTGGGTGTTTCGGTCGAGCCGGGATTCAGTGGATCAGCCGTCTGGTGCACGACCCGAAAGAAAGTCGCCGGCATGATCGTCCGCGCCAACTCGACACCTGGCGAGCAGTTCGCCTACATGGTTCCGTCCAGCACGCTTCGGAACATCCTCGACCAAGGTGAACGGGGAACTCCTGACGATCATCGTGACGTGGAAGTACGGGCCCATCGCGAAGTCGCTCGGATCCTTGGCCTAGTTCGTGAGAAGTTGCGGACGCTTGACGCCTCGAAGAAAGACCGGGTCTTGAGTCTCTTGTGGGAACGCCTCCAACCCGGTCCGAGTCATCCCGGCTCTGATCAGATCGAGCAATTGGCCAAACGCATCGTCGACCCGTCCCCAATTTCTGACGACGCGGATGACGAGCAGGATCCCGTGGGCGTGATCGTCAAGCTCTGTGAGGATTTTGCCCGGGAGAATCGATCCGACTACCAATCGACAATCGATCAACTGACCGAGGTGGTCGATCTCGTCCTGCCCGCTCACATCCCGACCGAACTTCTCAAGAGATTCGCCGAGAGCATCGACGAAACCGGTGTCGGATTCGTCAAACCAGGCGCGATCCTCGAGGCAACCGTCGACGTGCTCATCGCTTGGAAAGACGGGATGTCACCCAAGTTCAAATACGAGACGGACGGAAATACCGAGAAGTCAAAGCCGATCGGGATCTGTCTCCGTTTTGAGTGTCCCCCGATCGACAGTCCGAACCGGAGTGTTCTTTCGGATGTCCTGACACAGATCTACCGAGACGTCATGTATCCCATTCCTGTTCCGGAACGATCCGATGAATCAAAGGAGGACTATCAAGAGAAACTGATCCGGGAACTCAAAGAGATGCTCAAGGACCAAAGAAAATCGAAATATTGCGTGGTCCTCAAGGAACAGTCTGACGCCCAGGCCTATGAAGTCCTTGACCGGGAGCTCTCCCAGGTCCCCGAGATCAGGAATTTTCTGATCTTCGTGGGGATCGAGCCACAACTCGGGATTGAGAGGCTTTGGCAGATCAGACTGCTGAAGAACCTCAACGGCCTCCCGCGCTCCCCGAGCTTTTCCAACGACTGATGCGGGTGATGGTGATCCATGAGCAAGCAGAAATCTGATCCGTCGGCCGGATCGTCGACATCCCAATCACCCTCACCCCGTGTTCTGGAGCCTCCGCCCACGATCGACTGGGAGCAGCCGGTCCGGCTCTCGGCGCGGCTGGGGGTTCCCGAGCGTCACCATGAGTTCGAGGAGCGGGACGTGCTGGCGATCCGGGCCGCGATCGGGGCGCGGAGGCCACTACTGGTGCGGGGCGACCCGGGCACGGGCAAAACGCAGATGGCCGAGGCGGCCGCCAAAGCCCTCGAACGGCCCCTGGTCCGCAAGGTCGTCGATTCGCGGACCGAGTCGCGGGATCTGCTCTGGGGCTTCGACGCGATTAGTCGACTCGCTGACGCTCAGATCGCCGCTGCGTTCCGGGGCACGCAAGAACTCGAGGAGCCATCGGAAGGGGATTCCTCGATGGAGAGTTCGGCCAAAGACCGCTGGGAAGCGCTTCGGAACGATCTTCGACGACGACTCGCCACCGTCAACTATGTCCGGCCAGGACCCCTCTGGTGGGCGTTCGATTGGGAGAGCGCTGAGAATCAAGCCGAGCTAAGCAAGACCTCCCCACCGAGCATCGACCCGACGGCTGATCCGAACAAGGGCTGCGTGGTCCTAATCGACGAGATCGACAAGGCCGAGACCGATGTCCCGAATGGACTCCTGGAGGCGCTCGGTTCGGGTGAGTTCACTCCGCTGGGATCCGATAAGCCCGTCGAGATCAAGATCGATGTGCCGCCTCCGCTGATCATCATCACGACCAACGAAGAGCGGACGTTGCCCAACGCCTTCTTGAGGCGCTGCTTGGCCCATCGACTGCGGATCCCTGAGAAGGCCGAGGACCTCGTCACATTCCTGATGCGTCGTGGCGCGGTCCACTTCCAGGGTTTCGAGGGGGCTTCGGACGACCTGTTCCGCCGGGCGGCTGATTTGCTCGTCCAGGCGCGGGATAAGGCCCGTTCGCTCAACATCATGCCACTACCGGGTCAGGCCGAATACCTTGACCTGCTCCGGAGCGCCTTGTGCATCGGGGACGGTTCTCAGAGCATGCTTGAGAACCTCGCACGCTACACCCTCCGCAAGGACACGGAGGCCGAGTCATGAGCCGTCCACCTCAGTGGGCGGTCGACAACCGCGTTGCGACCGGGCTCAACGATATCGCTCGGATCATGGCCTGTGCCCCAGACGACGAAGCGCTTCAGGAACACCTGGCCGAGATGCTCGGCTTCGAGTCCTTTCGACCAAGAACCGGAGGGAGAGTGATCGAAGTCGAGGCAAGGTCCGAGATAACCATAAGTGATAGTGCGTCCCCATCTCGGACAAACTTGCCACCGTCGACGGCCCGATTTCTCGAAACGCCCCTATGGCAACTCGTGTCGTTCGAGGCCCGAGAACCGCTTGAAATCACTGCGAAGGTCGAGCGGCAACGGATCCGCCAGCTCGAGGCGGAGTCGAATGCTCGGGAAGACGAACGGGATGAGGACCGGGTCCAAGCCGCGATCCCCAAGATCCCATTGGCCCGTACGGCCGACATCTTGACCCATCTCCGTGCGGCCTCGCCCTGCTCACAACCCTGCGATGAACTGGATGTCCCCCGGATCTTGGACCGCTGGAGCCGGGGACGATTTCTCGAGGACCTTCCACGCGCGCGTCGGCGGGCTTGGGGCACATCGATCCGGGTTATTGTGGATCGGAGCCGGCGACTGGTCCCTTATTGGTCGGATCAGGATCAGGTCCTGGACAGCCTGAAGTCGGTCTATCCGCATGACCAGATCGAGGTGGCCGTCTTCAACGAGAACTTGCATCGGCCGATCCTCCGCTGGCCACGATCGCTCCGGGGCCGCGACCTACCACCCACCTCGGGAAGTCCCGTCCTGGTCCTGGGCGATCTCGGCTGTTTGGACACGCACGCGGGGCCGATCCACCGCAAGTGGCTCGAGTGGGGCCGGTCGTATCGCTGTGGGGGCAGTTTCCCGTTGGCCTTGGTGCCTTGTCGCTGGGGAGAGATCGCCACCGACCTCCGTCAATGCTGGGGCGTGATCCCCTGGACCGGCTGGAGCGGTACCTTTGGCGTATCGAGCCAGACCGATCGCGAGCGGCACGCTGAGCGGATCTTGATCTTGTTGTCGTTCGCCTTGCGGATCGAGCCGCAATTGGTCCGGGCCGTCCGTCTCCTGCTCGACGAGATGCGCCACAGCCCGGGCATCGAGGCGCACGTTTGGCAGTCGCCGGCCCTGCTGAGTCGCCACGATGAGGCGGCGACGCTCGATCCCGATCGCGCTCGAGAACTCCAAGCGCGGCGTTCTGAGAATGTGACCGACCAGTCGATCCGCAAGGCGATCTATGAACTCGTCAAAACGTTTCGCCAGGACCTGTACTCAGGCGTCTATCACACGGAAATGTTGGCTCTGGAGGATGAGGTCGAACTCGAGGCCTTGGATCGGAAGGTGGTCGACGAGGCAAAGGCGTGGTTCCTCAGGCGTCTCGACGAACTGAAGGGTTCGGAGGACGGCGACGCATCACGGGCAAACGGCCTCCGGGACCAGTCCATCTGGCTGCACCGTGTGTTCCCTCATATGAGCACAGCATTGGCCTTCGACCGATCGGGAGTCCTGCACGAGCTGTACGAGATCGTTCATGACGAGGAGCATCGGGGGGACCTGCACCCGGACCTCGATCCGGGCCGTCTTGACCTGGGTGAGAAACGGACGATCGAGCTCTTTATGTCCGATGACCGACTCCATGCGCATTGGCACCACCCCCCTGATCTCACGTCGGGTTCGCTCGCCACGATCTACCCGTCCATTGTGAGCCCCCTAGGCCTGCTCCGGACCCGGAACGGGGTGATCAAGGTGAAGCCGGGCCGACCGATCGATCCGTTCTGGAAGGGTGGTGTGCCGCCGGGTTGGGCGGTGGCTTGGGGCCGCGATCCGTTTGGGGCGTGGGCTGAGTTTGAGGTGGGTGGCGTTCGTCAGCGGATGCGTTGGATCCCTCCGGGTCGGTTCTTGATGGGCTCCCCGGAGGATGAGGAGGGCCGATTCGAACAGGAAAGGCCTCAGCATGAGGAGATGATCACTTCGGGTTTCTGGATGTTTGCCACGCCTTGTACTCAGGCGTTGTGGGTGGCGGTGATGGGTGAGCAGGAGAACCGGAGTTCATTCAAAGGGTTGGACCGACCAGTTGAGAACGTGAGCTGGGAGGATTGCCAACAGTTCGTGGAGCGGATCGGCTCGCTTGTTCCGGGTCTGTCATTGTCGTTGCCAAGTGAGGCGGCCTGGGAATATACCTGTCGAGCGGGGACCGATGCGTCGCGTTACGGGGGCCTCGACGCGATCGCTTGGTACTCGGCAAACAGCCGGTCAAGCACCCAAGAGGTTGGTCAGAAGGCTCCGAACGCTTGGGGCCTTTACGACATGCTGGGGAACGTCTGGGAGTGGTGCGCGGATCCTTGGCGTGATAGCTATGATAAACCAATTCCGA
>CAZSSM010000138.1:0-12129 GCA_964609385.1 uncultured Planctomycetia bacterium | reverse complement strand
AGCCTGGTTAGCGCGCCTGCCTTGGGAGCAGGAGGTCACCAGTTCGAATCTGGTCACCCCGACTGAGTTTATGATGATCTGACTGGACTCGACGAAGCTCGAAAGCCGGATTGTCACGATGAGCGATTCCTCATCTTCAAAGCAACGAGCTGCATCTGCTGCACTTTCCTTGATCCGTTCCGGAATGACCGTGGGGCTTGGAACAGGATCGACAGCAACGCTCTTCATCGAAGCGTTAGGCCAGGCCTTCCAGAACGGGACCTTATCTCATCTCCGAGCGGTCCCTACGAGTCAATCCTCAGCGACCCTTGCTAGTCGCTTCAGGATTCCAATCGTTCCTCTTTCTGATGTTCAAGAACCCCTTGATGTTTGCATCGATGGAGCAGACGAAGTCGATCCGTCTTGGAACATGATCAAGGGACGCGGCGGGGCAATGCTGCATGAGAAAATCGTTGCTGAGTTTGCAGCGGTTCGTGTCTACGTCGTGACTTTAGAGAAACGAGTCGAGACCCTTGGATCGATTCATCCTGTCCCTGTCGAGGTTTCTCCCATCGCCACGGAGATGGTTCGGTTCCGACTCTCTCTGATCGCGCAATCGGCGGAAATCAGACATGACCTGGATGGGTCGATCAAGCTGACGGATGAAGGGAACGCAATCGTCGATTGCCGTTTTGCCACAATTCCAGACCCGAAGGCATTGGAAAACCAACTTCTCTCCCTGCCCGGTGTTTTCGAGACCGGGCTCTTCCTTGGCCACTGCGACGTCCTCATCGTCGGGCTCGATGACCGAGTCGAGATCAAGAGACTCGGAGATCCCGGAACACCTCTAGGAAGAATTCGTCACGTAGTCACGATGCAGAGATAGATTTCGGCTCGCGTGCCGCAGGACTCTCTGGAGCATGGTGTCTTCGATCGAAGGTGGGTCGGAACATCATGAGGAGCACTAAGGGGGTGTAGATGACCACCAGAGTCCCACCTCGCTCTAAGTACCAGAACTGGCTGGCCACCAGTAGAAGAGCCGAGAGCGCGATGAGTTGACCCAAATTTTTCTGCGAAGGCCAAAGAGTCACCAGCACAACCATGACCAGGTATGCGGTCCAAACAGGAAGTCGATAGGCTGCCTCGGTCGAAGCCCAAAGGCTGTCGGCGTCGTCAGGCAATTCGGGCGGGATAGGAAACAGGCCGACCTCAGAAGGACTTCGAGCGCCGAGCGATTCAGTCAATCGCTTCAAGGGCTCGATCGTCACGTTAGCGATCCAAAATCCCCCGACGATCGAGATCGCGATCACCGAGAAACTCAACCAACGCCAACGTCGGTAGAAACTGGCCCAGAGCGGAATCAGACCGACGCAGGCAGGCGTCCACGACGCAGCGACTCCGATGAGAATAGCGGTCCAGGTTGGTCGTCGAAACAAGAGGATGGCCAGAACGATGAGCGTGACAGGCGTCAATTGACCGCTATCGACCACGCCGAATCGTGTGTAGGGCAAGATCACATAGCAGGAGGCCATCGCCATTCCGGCGGTTGGTTGGTTGTAATGTGTCCGTCCAACTGCGACGAGGCAGACGACCAAGCCGAGATGCTCGATCGCAACGAGGATGCGCGACAAAATGATCCGTGGCGGTTTGCTTCGGAGTGGATCGGGCAAGGGAGCCGCTCGGATCAAGTTTTCGAACGATGAGCCGACAGGTCCATCCAAGATCCGACCCTTGTCGGTTCCTGACTGTTCCATCGCTGCCATCGTTTGGACCGCCTCACGTGGGCTCGACGAATCTGCGGGGTTGCGAACCACACCATCGACGTACGACAAGCTGATCGCCTCGACGATCAGGAGTCCAAGGATTCCACCAGTTAAGCAAACCAACCCAGCCTGATTCAGGTTAGGCTCATGGACGGGACGTCGGGGAAGTCCGAGATCGATCAAACAACGAATCAACCAAAACAGGGACCCGATGAAAAGAACGACATAGCCCAGCCAGTTTGAACCGGGTGGAGAACTCACGAGCGTTAAGATCCCCGGTGTCAATGCATAGAGCAGGAGAATATCGAGGTTTCGGAAACTCCAAATCCGATTGAATTTGAAGAAAAGGGTGATTCCGAGCAGGAAGGATAGAAACAGCCAGATCTCCGGGGGGATGGAGAGATCAGTGCTGAGGGGTTGAGACACGCGAAATCCGTGAAAGAACTCAGACGAAGACGAAGATGCATGGTACAAGGTACGAGTTGCTCCGACCTGATGCAAGAGATCCACAATCCCGAGAACCGGGTCTTTTCTCACGATTCGTAAGTCAATTTCAAAAAATCTCAGTTCATGAGGATTCACTCAGGTTGGGTCTTTCCGTCTCTCGGAATAGCCGATTCGTTCGGCTCCTTGGCCAACTTCGAAACACTTTCGATCGTCTTTGAAGGATCGGCTAGATCAGGATGCGTAGTGTAGAGTTGGTCCAAGGCGAGTGCTGCCGCTGATTGCTCTGCGGATTTCTTGGTGTTTCCCCAAGCTTCCGAGAACGTCTTTCCCTCAATGATGACGCAGATCCGGAAGCTCTTGGAATGATCCGGCCCGCGCTCTTCGATCAATTGATAGGTAGGCGTCTGTTGGAACAACCGTTGCGTGAGATGTTGGAGCTGACTTTTATAGTTGGCACCGGCCAATCCTTCGGAGGTCGCATCGATGACTGGCTCAATGAGGGGAAGTAGGAAATCACGCGCGGCCTGAAACCCACCGTCCAGATAGATGGCTCCGACGATACTCTCGAAGACATCGGCTAGAAGCGAGTGCGGCACCTGATCCTGAGCGCCGATTCCTTTCCCGATTACAAGAAACTGGTGTATTTCCAGCTCACGCGAAAGCTCCACGCAGGTCTTCCGTGAAACGACGACGGACTTAATCTGGGTCAGCTCCCCTTCGAGGCAATGAGGATACTTCCGATAAAGGCGATCACAGACAACTGCGCCGAGCACCGCATCTCCGAGGAACTCCAGGCGTTCGTTTGAGGTCAGTCGGTGGTCTGCCCCTGAAGCGTGGGTCAACGCTTCACGAAGCAGTCGACGATCTTCAAAGCGATACTGTAATCGTTCTTCGCATCGATGCAGGTCCGTCAGACCTTCGTCGGTCGGAAGCGGCGTCGACGTCGTCATCGGGATCGTTTTCCTCGAATCATCGTTCCACAGGCCACATCGGTCGAGAGTTTTTTCCCGAACAACGAGCCGTCGGAGGCCAAAAATGAGAACGGGACCCGAAGAGTCGCGTCGGACGATTTATAAGGCGATCAGTGGGCTCGACTAAACCATCCGATCTCCGAGATTCGGTTCAGCGCCCACTTCAGGGCGATGGTAGTGGAGGACATCGACCGGATCAGCCCCGATCATGTGGACCGACCAGAAGGTCGACGACCAGCCAAGATCTTGAACGGTTTGTTCGATCCGTTCTCTTAATTGCTCAGGATGGTCGACTCGAAGATCGATGACAATCGCATCAGACATCTCTTCGCTTGCCGAGGTTGGCTGCATCAACGGAGCTACGGCCACCCCATAAATTTCGGTCAGCGCCTCGCAAAGACAACGGGAATCGAGTTCGGAGTCATGTAAGCCCTGCAGCATATAGCTTCGGCCTACCCGACGAAGGGACATGGTCGGCATGGAAGTGATGAGCCAGAGCAGGGGTGGAGGGTCGCCCGGCCAATCTCGTGGCCAATCCCTCATCACAGCCGATCCCTGGCTGGATGCCCGTGCACCCTCTCAATTAGGTGCAGCAACGGTTTCTATCATGCCGAGTTCGGGTGAGGCAAGATAGCCATCGTTTGGAATTTCGTCAGGAACAGGCATTTGCGTTGCGGGAGACCCCCTCAACTTGTCGAGCCCGGCAGGTCGATTCGATTCCGGTATAGAAGATAACCCACCGCTCCTCCAAGAATAAGGCTAATGATCCCTCCAGCAATGGCAAGGATCTGATAGAGGGCATGAGGACTCATGAAGTCGTCATCCTTCTCGCCCTTCAACTCCTCGATTAGTTTGGAGAGCTTTTCGCTGTTCTGCTCAGCGGTCTCGAGCGATTGCTCCAAGCGGATGATCTCTTGGTTGGCTTCATCCCGTTCCGATTTCATTTCCGACAGTCGTTCGGATAGGGCGTCGGTCGTCTTTCGAAATTGATCGACAGCCCGACTCATTTTCATCGCCTCTTCCGCCTGGATGCGATACTCTCGAAGGAAAATACGAGGATCTTTTCCATCGAGTTCAGCCGACTCAAGGAGTCCCAACAGCAACGCTTGGTTGCCGCTCTGGTCCTCGAGACGTGCGGTCACCGCCTGCAACTGCTTGGTCTGACCCTCGAGTTTGGTCTCGATGGAGTAGAATCCGAATCCGGCCAGAGCGATCAGAAGGCCCAAGACCAGCCCGATCAGGGCGTTGAGTGCCGATCCTGCGGAGCGATCGGGCAGGGGACCTCGTAAGGCCGCTTGACGTGTGCTGCTAAGCATGGCGACAAGTTCCGCCTCAAGCAAGGGACTGAGTCCATGACCGCCCGCGCCGGAGGAGCGATCCTCAATCTGTTCCAGGTCGTTGAGCGTCCGTGCGAGAGCGACTCGCTGGTCGCGAGGAGCGACCACGTGAAACCCTGAGATCTCGACGATCTCCGAAGCCCTCCAGACGAAGAAGCTTCTCGTCTGTCGGATTGGGTCCACAACGTAGGCCACCTGCAACGGTTGAGAAAAGTAGTTTCGCTGGATAAACAAATCGTGACTGGAGAGGAAAACTCCGAAGTCAGGATGGGTATGGTACCAGCCCACAATATCCAGGTCCGGATACTGCTCGCTCCGGAGTCGATTGATCTCCTCCCAACTCTCATGCGTGTACGTAAAACTAGCTTGGGTGTTTTCGTAGTGTCGTGCCTCAATTGCATGCCGAATCCACACAAACGGTATTCGCGTCTGTGGATCTTGACATTCCTTGCCTAGCAGAATTCCACCCAACTCAACCGAGGTGTCGGAGAGGGCGTGACGCTCGATCTGATCGGCTGCGAGGCGATCGAAAAAGACCGGCAAGTCGGCCGCCTCAGGTTTTCTGTAAGCCAGGCAAGCGAACTCGGTGTCCCGATCGGGGCGGACAACCGGGCCTGGTTCCCGAAAGACAACCTCACCGAAGTCCATCCCATCGTCGTTAAGATCGGCCTCCATGTCGCTCATCGTCCTGTCGCTCCGATCGCATCGACTTCCGCGTCGGGACGATCGGCAGCCAACTCAACGACGACCGCTTGATCGGCTCCTTCGACGACCAAAATGTCCCAGGAAGGGATCCCCAAATCGGCCAGTCGGCTTGAATCGAACCGACCGCCCTGCTCGACATGACTGATCAACTCGGGCCGGCCCGATTCGCCCGTCTCAGAGGTCAGCCACGATTCCGAGACCCGACTCCGCGGACGCATTACGATCCGCTCGGTCCCCGAGCTTGGCCAAAGGATCCGTGTCACCAGTTCTCGATCGAGAGGGAGAATGAGTTGCCCCTCGATCATCGGGGAGACCGCTGAGAACAATTCGCCGGCGGTTGAGTTCGAACCGATCGGCAAAGGCACCGGATCGGGATAACTTTCGTGACTCAAACAATCATCTCGACGAGGTAACTGAGTGGTGTAGAATGTGTTTCCAACACCATTGAACACATGAATTACTCCGTCTTGCACTTCTATCTCATGCAGCAACTTCAGCGCCTCTTGGACTTGAAGGGCAGCAATCATCGAGGCAATGGTCGGGGCGGTCGGAACCTTCCCGGAGAGAATCTCGTCTCGACTGAGAAGAGGACAACTGTACCTCAAGTTCAGGAGGCGATAGTCCTGAGCGGTCATCCCGCATTCGTAGCAAGCTGAATGAGGGGGCCGAAAGACCTTGACGACCCCTTGAATCTCCTGAATCCCCCCATCAATCCAAGGCGTTCCGACCTTCCAGCACTGGCGGTTGACCCAGAGTCGAGCCTCGCGGTTATCCAGACATCCAATAACCACATCAACGTGCCGGAACAATCCTAATCCAACGTCGAGGATCACATCGCCAACGATCGGCGTCACCTCGACATCAGGATTGGCCCGTCGGATCCAATCGGCAGCGACCTCCGCCTTGGGTCGCCCTCCATCGTCCATCCGGAACATGACCGATCGGGAAAGGTTGGAGGGCTCGACATCATCAAAGTCGATGATGTAGAGATGACCAACTCCCATCAATGCAAGGTTTTTGATCACTTCATTACCCAAGGCCCCGACTCCGACGATCAGCACATGGGCCTGAGCAAGTCGATCCTGACGCCACCATGAGATGAGGCGCAGCCTCGCATAGCGGTCCGACTCATCGATCACCAGAACCGACTCATCATCCATTCTCGGATCCTGAGCATGGGGTGGTTGTTCCGGTTGAGGATCAGCCATGTTAAGGGCTCGCAGGATCGGACGGAGACGAGAGGCGAAGGAAACGCTAGTTACGAAGTCCGTCCGGCGATCGACTCAAATCAATCGAGAAACACGACGTCGTCTTTGACAGAGATGTGAGACTCGAGGTCGTTCTTTCGAACGGAGGAGAGGGGGGGTGGACCCTTCGGCGTCTCCGACCCAAGTCGTTCACCGCTGGGAGTCTCCTCTTCCTCAAGCAGAATCAGAGGTTCGACCGAGGGGGTTTTCGAAGAGGGCGAAGCGTCGCGTGGCTCAGGCGTTCGTAGATTGTGGAGCGGCCGGGGGTCCAATGGGAAGCGGTAACTCGTCTGATGGGTCGTCCAGATCGCCGCCTCGCGGTTGTATGGACTTCGGACGTCGTAATTCTCATAGCGGGCCATATTCCAGAGCATTGAGCACAGCTCGTCCAAAGTAACGCTCGGCGCCCAGTGCTGGGTGTAATCACCGAGACAAACCATCCCGATCTCGGAAATGTTCGGATGATAGATCGGTGAGAGCCAACGCAACTCGGGCATCGACCGAGGATACGACGCGTGCAACTTGATCTCGACGTGATGTTCTTGACGAACCTGAATTTGTGAATTCTCTCGAGACAACCCACGTCCCTGAAAGGTCACGACGATTTGTTTGTGGGAATCGCGTCCGGTTGCCTGATAGGAAAAAATGTCGCTTTCCCCAGACAATTGGTCGAGTGCTAGAAGATCATTCCGTATCCGTCGGGCTCGCGGTGAGTTGGATTGAAAGAAGGCCATTGGCTGCCTCCCAGAATTGTTTCGCGAGCCAAATAGGTTTTTCTCGAGCGTCTCCCGAGTGTGACGCACCGATGAATCGGAAAGCATTATATCGGGGTGCGAGAGCACGGGCAACGAAGGCTTTGAACCGATCTGGTCGACTCAACGCCAAGGATGAGAATCAATCACGGAGGGATCGGCCGTGATCCACGAACCGCGAGATCGGTTCAGCCGGCTCGTGGCGCCTTCACGACAATCGGAAGGGGGCGGATCAACCGGCAACGACCTCGGGGTAGACGATCAGGTGGTCACCGGTCCGCACATGGGCATCGACCAACGTCTCTTGCTCCAAGAGTCTGCGCCCACCCTCCTTATGGTCCAATGAGTAGCTCATGGGCTGACCGTCGGGGCTGGAGCTGGGCAGTTTCATTTTGGTGATGATGTTGGGCAAGATCCGACTGACCGGAACCCTCGGCGCGATCACTGCACGCACCGATTTGGCCCCGGTTTGGTCCAGAAACGTCACTTGGATTCCCGGATCTGCTGCGGCATGTGTTGTCATGATGATGGCCCTCCTCAATGGGGAATTCGTTGACCCCGAATCGATTATTGCGACGCAACCAGGAAATTCCGACCGTACGAGGTTCGGCATTTGGTGTCGTAGAACTTCCCAGGGTATCCGGCCGAACAAACCTAGTCCAAGTGAAGCCATTGGGAACAGGAATCGGTCACATCGAATCGTAGCGTACGATCGCGTGCTCGCGATGTTTGCAACCGAAGACTGAGCAGGCCCCGACAAACGACCAGCAATCCGGGTGATGCGGTGTTTGACAACGGCAGCACATCGCGGCCCGGCCGACAATCGGCTCGGAACAGACCAGGCAGGTCGGGGATCCGACCGGTTCGACCGATTCCCGATGCGGTTCCTCGAGAATCAGGATCCCCGCGCTGACCTGATCGGCAACCAACCGCATCAATTCGTCGGCCAAGGCCAAGGAATGGTTGACCACCTCCATGAGGATGGCCGTCTCGGTGGCGAGGCTCCGATCGATCTGGACCAGAAGCCGTTCCGGGGTCAACGAGAGGACGAATCCCCCTCGGGGAGACCGAGTGACGAGCCGTTCGATGTGAACGGCGGTCATCTCGTTGAGCAAAGCATCGGTCATTTCCCGGTCGTTCGAGTAGACCCGGAACCGCCCCTGGAGCCGAGGTGTCTTCAAGTCGTGGATGCTAGTGGATTTGGGGGGCTGAGGTGGGGCTGGTCGTTCGAACGAGGCCAGTTCCAAACGCAGCGGGACACCGTTCTCGAAGCGTGCGATCACCCGAGTTCGAGGAGGCATCTGAGGCCGACCCGGAACGTCGGGAGCCAGCCCGACTCGAACCTCCGCGCCAGGAATGGGAAAACGGACCGTTGGACGATCGCCCAATTGCTGGGTCTCACAGCGACCGTGGTAAAGCCGAGCCAAGGCGTGGAAGGCTCGATAGCGAGACCCGCTGAGCCAACGGATGCCATTGAAGAGCCACTTGAGCACCAGATAGGCTACGAGCGCCAGAATCGAGTAGACGATCAGTTCCATGGCCGGCGCACCCCGGGGACCAGTCTCGTGAGGGAGTCACGACGAGCGTGGATCAAATGGACGGCGAGGGATCGAACGCGACCGGGACCCCGCAATCGATTGGCCAAACCAGCACGGTTCCGCCGAAGTCGACTGCAGAGGGACTCGCTTCGAAGGAGGTCGGTTCGGACCCATTCATGACGCGAGCCTGGGGTCGGGGGATGATCGGGGCTGCCGCAGTCCTCTGGAGCCTCAGCGGCGCTTTCACCAAGTCGATCGCCATCGAGGATGGTGTATCCATCGCATTCTACCGAGGGTTATTCGCGGGAATCGCTCTAGTCTTGGTCGTCCCACGCCATCGAATGCGATTTCGTCCGACAATGATCCCCATGATCCTGACCTTCGGCGCCATGAGTGGATTGTTCATCGCCGCGACCATCGCCACGACTGCTGCGAACGCGATTTTTTTGCAATGCTCGGCGACGATCTGGGTCGTCCCACTCGGGATCGTCCTTCTCAAAGAGCAGCCGTCCAGGCAGACCTTGATGGGAATCGCCATTGCGGGACTTGGGATCGCCTTAATCCTTGGCTTCGGCTTCGAATCGGTTTTGGAGGCCGTTCCCGGCATAACGCTGGGACTTTCCAGCGGGATCGCTTACGCACTCATCATCATCGGACTACGATCGTTTCAGGACTTAGACCCGCTCTGGCTCAGTGCGGTCAACAATCTGGGCGGTGCAATCCTGCTCTTGCTCTGGTCATTCCTCATGGGAGGGATGGTGATTATCCCAACAGTGGAGCAGGCGATGACCTTGTTCCTCTTTGGAGTAATCCAAATGGCAATCCCCTACGCTCTCTTTGCGCGAGGACTCCGAACCGTACCAGCCGCAGAGGCCGGTCTGCTAACTTTGGTTGAGCCCGTATTAAGCCCGGTCTGGACCTATCTCGCAGTTGGTGAGATTCCTAGACCAATGTCGCTTGTTGGCGGGGCTCTGTTGATTTGTGGTGTTGCGACCCAATTCGTTCCTCGAGTGGTGTCGAGGAATCGAATCAAACGATCGACCTGAACACTCGAGTCGTCGCAAATCGATTGCATTAATAATGCCGGAGACTGGATTCGAACCAGCACGAGCCGAAGCCCACTAGCCCCTCAAGCTAGCGCGTCTGCCAATTCCGCCACTCCGGCGGCGGGGGAAAACGTGACTTCGCATTCTGGTAGGGGACCAGAGGAAAGTCAAGCAAGGCCGACCGATTTGCGATGGCTTTTCTCCTTCCTGACACGCAAAGCCATCAACCGGTTCGCGTGCGAATCCAAAGCCGGACAATTTGCTCGGCCAGCCTTGCGATCAAGCCTTCGGCATCTCGTATCGCTTCGTTCAAACTCATCGGGCCATCCGGAATAGCAAAGGCCGCTGTGACTCCTTGTTGAAGCAAGGGATCGGACTCAGGTCGAATCGTCCCGGCGAGCACCACAACGGGGATGCCGAGCGCGTCTCCTAACGCGGCGACCCCAGCAACGGTCTTGCCGTATGTGCTTGAGGCGTCCAACTTTCCTTCACCGGTTAAGCAGAGGTCGGCGTCGCGGAGTCGGTCAGCCAACTGAACCGAGTCGAGGACCAGATCGATCCCGCGTCGGAGGGTCGCCTGAGTAAAGGCGACCAGACCCGCTCCGAGTCCTCCGGCCGCACCAGCGCCAGGAAGATCGGCAACCTCGACACCCAAATCACGAGAGATCACCTCGGCAAGACGAACGAGTCCTGCATCGAGGGTCGAGACCATTGCTGGGGTTGCTCCCTTCTGGGGGCCGTAGACGACCGATGCGCCTTTGGGACCATAGAGTGGGTTCGTCACGTCGCAGGCGACTTCGATGCTGACCTCGTTGAGTCGCGGATCGCGGTCCCGTGCCTCGACACGATGCAGACGCCCTAACGCTCCCCCGATCGCAGGGATCGGGTCGTCGTCGGCGTCGAGGAACCGATAGCCGAGGACCTCGGCCATCCCGATCCCTCCATCATTCGTCGCGCTGCCACCGATCCCGACCAGGATTCGCTGGAGATCGCGGTCCAGTGCATCGGCAATCAATTGGCCGGTTCCTCGAGTGGTGGTCTGGGTCGGATCCTTCTCCTCGGGCTTCAATCGGTCTTGCCCTGAGGCGGTCGCCATCTCAATGACGGCGGTCCGACCGTCACCGAGAATCCCATACTCTGCCTCGATCGGTCGACCCAACGGATCTTCCACAGCGACGCGGACCATTTGACCACCGGTCGCCCAGACTAGGGCCTGGGCAGTCCCTTCGCCACCGTCGGCAAGAGGGATCTCTTGGATCGTCACCGGGTGACCAAAACCCTCAGCCCCACGCTCGACACCCCGAGCGATCGCCGAGGCAGCATCCCGAGCAGTCATGCTTCCACGAAATTTGTCGGGCGCGATGACGATCCGTAGAGGTCGATGCGGTCCAATCTCGCTAGGGGAGCCTATCGATCCGCCCGTCATCAGTTGCCCCCTCACTGCCAAAGCACAGAAACCTGATCCTCTGACCCTACGAACGAGGGTTAGATCACCCATCAGACGACGAGCAATCCAACCCTTCGAGAATACCTGACAGAGGATCGCTGTTGCGTTGTCTCGAGGGCGATCGTGAACGATTAGCGGTCACTCGTCGACGACCGCGCCATGCTCGGGGTCGGCTGATAGCTTCGGTAAAGCACCTGATTGTTCCGGACCAGGTAGAAAGCGATCGGCCCTGACGGATTCGCTTTCCATTGGTTCAGGATGTAGAGAACGTTCTCAAGGGCGACCGTCTCCCAATGGTTCGCGTTGACGCTCATGCCGATGAGGATGTCGCCCTGCTTCAACTGGGCATCAGACGCTGGCGTTTCCGGAACGATTGAGAGGACATATAACCCACCCCGAAGCTTCTGTGAAACTTGGCTGACGTACTCAACGCCAACGGCAACGGCTTCCAGGCCGAGCTGATTACGAATCGGGTTCGATCCACCCGTTGCTGATGCTGTCGACACCGAGACCATACGTGGCTCGGGAACCGATCCATCGGGATTGAGTCGATCAACGGTCAAATCGAGCTGCTCGACCGACCCGCCACGATCGACGACCACAGATATTTGCTGTCCCGGTTTGACCCCGATCAACCCACGCTCAACATCGAGCGGGTGATGGACCTGCTCAATAGAACCGATCGAAAGGATTCGGTCCCCTTCTCGAAGGCCAGATCGCTCCGCAGGACTGCCTGGGACGATCCGCGAGACCCGAAGCCGCAACGATTCATCGACATCGTCACGGATCGATTGAGCAACGACCCCATGATAAGTCGACGACATTTCTCGGCAGCGCATCATCTGCTGGACGATCTGCATCACGTCATCTATCGGTAGGGCAAACCCGATTCCTAGT
>CAZSSM010000137.1:0-12178 GCA_964609385.1 uncultured Planctomycetia bacterium | reverse complement strand
AAGCGAAGAGTTCCCAAGACACTGGTGACGAGGGCGAACGGCTCGCGCCGGGGCTGATGGTGGGGCCACCGGTCTATATGTCCCCGGAACGCTTCACCGTCGCCGGGAGCCGAGCCGATCGTCGCGGCGATGTCTTCGCCCTGGGCGCGATCCTGTTCGAAATCCTGACCGGTCAGCCGATCTACGACGAGACCAGCGCTTTGGCGCTTTTCCATGCCGGCTCACAAGGGCGTCTGTCTCCGAACCTGACTCCGTTGGAACACCTCCCGATCGACGCCGCCTTGGTCGAACTGACCCGGAGTTGCCTCGAAGTCGACCCCGCCAAACGGCCTCGAGACGCCGGCGAGGTCGCCGAACGACTCACAGTGTACCTGGAGGGGATCGAAGACCAACTCCGCCAAGCCGAGCTAAGCCGGGCTGCGGCCGAGGCTCGTGCCGTCGAGGAACACAAGCGGCGACGGCTTTGGGCAGTGCTTTCGGGACTCGGCATAACCTTGATCCTCGTGTTGTCGGTCGGCTACATGATCTGGCAACAACAGCGCGAGCAGCAGCGAGCCTCGGCCGCGTTGGTGCTCAGCGAACTGGAAGTCCTTCGCGATGAGGCCGCGTCTGACCCTTGGGGCGATCCGGCGTCTTGGCGCACGGCCCGAGAGGCCGCCGAACAGGCCGACCGGCTCTTAGCCGATGCCTCTGATGCGCAACAGCAATCGCTCCAGAAACTGACAGCAACGATCGATGAAGGTTTGGAACGGTCTGAGGCAGACCAACGCCTCATCACTCGATTGGATCGGGCTATGTTCCGGGTCCATAACTATGATTTCGAGAAGGCTGCCAGCGACTTCACCGAGGCGTTTACCGAAGCGGGCTACGACTTGACGCGGAGGAATCCTCGCGACGTTGGTCGGGAGATCGCGACGAGGCCGGAGGAGATCCGCGCAGAGATCATTGCGGCCATGGATTCTTGGATCGTTAACTATAGTCCCCAGAGCATCGCGGGCCGACCCCATCCGTCTCCGCGTGAGATTCTTAATGCGGTGATGGTGGCGGATTCCGACCCATTACGATGGCAAATGCGCGAGTTGGTATTCCGAGTAGCCGAACTGCGGTCTAACGAGCGCCCCGGAGTCACGGTGAAGGAACTCCGCGATGGTGTTCAGGAATTGATCGCGAGCGTTGACTTCGAGACGCTCCCGGTGGCAACCCGGCGACTGATGGGACAGTCGCTCCGCTGGCTTAACCTACGTCAAGATGCGGTGCCGCTCCTCCAACGGGCATGGCGGGCCCACCCCAACGATTTCTTGCTCAATATGGAGCTCTACTCGATTCACCGTATCGAGCCGAGTCGTCCCGACCTCGCGCTCGTCCATGCCTCCAGCGCTGTGGCGCTGCGGCCCGACTCGGCTTCGGCCCACCTCTGTCTTGCGATCGCCTACCATGCGATGGACGACCTCGAGGCCGCTGAAGCGGAGTATCGCGAGGCGGTTCGGCTGGACCCGGAGTTCGACCTCGCACATATCCGTATTTCGATGACGTATTACTTCCAGAAACGATACGATGAAGCGATTGAGCACTTCCGGGTCGTCAAGCGGATAAGGCCGGATCGGGCAGCCTCGACGACCGCGTTACTGGCCAATTCGCTGCTCAGGCTCGATCGCCTCGATGAGGCGATCACCGAACTGGAGCAGGGGGTCAAAGCATTCCCCAAGGACTTCAAGCTCTGGCTGGCATTGGGTTCGGCCCACGTGCGACGGGGCGATCGGGCCGAGGCCGTTGCCGCTTTCGACAGGGCCGAAAAGCTTGCGGCTCCTGGTTCTCCGTCGGCTCGGCAACTCCAATCAGCCCGACAAGAACTCGAGTCGCTCCATTGAATCGGGTCGACGCGTCAACGGCCGGGAACCGATCGATCTCTCCCAAAGGGATTGGCCCCTAGCAACGTGTCATGACCCATCTGCAAAAAAATTTCGGAGTTTTTTGCCGACGCGCGCCGGGTCGGGCGTTTTTTCCCTTAGTTCACTATTGGGTAGCCGCATCATGCCAACCCCGCATCGCCGGGACCAATCCCGCTGCGCATTCACCGCAGTGGCACTTGATTAGGCGAAGCGCACTTTTCAACATTACAGAACTATCTGTTTTGATGAACTTCTTTTGTTTCAAGGAACCGAAGAAATGGAACGATTCACGAGCATCGCTTTTGTCTTGGGTTTCGGACTCGCTTTCGGCCAAGCGGAAGCCGGGTCTATTCTCCAGGTTGATTCCGTGAGCAGCAGCGCAGGGTCCTTGATCGTGCCTGGCATTCCGGCCAACTCGGAACCTGTCGAGGACCTGATCAATCAGAGCGGTCTGACCGCCAACTACGTCAGCGGCGTGACCGATTTCGACAGCTTCGTCTCGACCACATTGTCGGTGCCTCGCAATGGCTGGGCCGCTGGGTTTGGAACCCAACCACCGGCATTTCTCGATTTCGATCTCGGCGGTGAGTTCTTTATCGATGCCATGGCGTTTTGGGGCGTGGATGGCGTCGCGGCCATTCGGGATTTTTCGCTACTCGCTTCCTTACAGGATGACTTCAGTGACGCTACGGTCCTCGGCAACTACAGCGCTGAGACCCAGTTCGCCCTCAACCCAGCTCAAGTCTTCACCTTCGCTCCGACCAACGCCCGGTTCGTTCGCCTCAGCTATACATCGAACTTCGGTTCGACAAGCCGAGCGGGCGCGGCCAGCGAAGTCGCGTTCCGATCCTTCATCATCCCCGAGCCGTCGTCTCTTGCACTGATGGTCGTGGGGGTCGCCGGCCTGATCGCGTTGCGCTGGCGACAATCTCGGCCAGCGACCTGATCATCATCCTCAACGCCGCCGCGTGCCCGCTGCGGTGGTAACCCCTCGTTCCCTCCCGACTCATGAGGTTTCTCCGATGATGCACCGCACACCCGTGCTCACGCCGCCGACGGTGGCCCTCTCCGCCATCGCCGCGGCCATCCTGGAACTCCTCGGTGGATGGCGACGTCGTCGACGCCGGCGATTCACGCTGACTCTAACCCCCTGACTCGGAACGGGGCCACCGAATGTGCCGCGTGGTGGCCCCATGCCCACGGGATGCACCTCGAAATGAATCCCGGACCCCACCTGGATCGAGCCCCATGAAACCCCTCGGAATCATCTTGGTTCTGGCGAGCGTGCTGGGTGCCGCCTCGGCTGCGACGGCGGATTTCTTAGCAGGCGCCATGAGCAACGACAACACAAGCTTGGATCCAGATCCGATCAAGAAAGCCATTTCGATCTACGTGACGCTAGCGTTGTGTGGGGTCGCGGCCGTCATTCCCGGCCTCCTCAGTGTCTGGCGGAGACGTTGACGTTGCTGCTCTGATCATCGGCGAGCTTCGATCCCGCCACCTCACGACCACAGATGACTGAGGCAGCACGTCCAAAGGTTCAAGCCAACAAATGAGGCATCCTAAACATTACGTTTCCAAAGAATCTTCGATTGCTTGCGGCTAGCGGCGTTGTTGGAGAAGATTATTAAAAAATTCTGATTTGCTTGAAAACGCCCAATGAAACATAACGTCCATTATCAGACGCAGCAATGGCGACGATAGCCAGCCTAATGTTGTGGTACTCGTCGCGTTCGTCACGCGAAACCTGGGACGGATCCACCCCGAGCTGATCGGCGAGCTCCTTCTGGGTTAACCCGCGGAAGATTCGAAGACCCACCAGGAGTCGACCGATCCCGTGCAGGTTCTGCAACGCATCGAACTCGCCGCGGCGCAAACGCTCGTAGCTGCGAACGTCCTCGACGAGTTGGGCGTGGAACGAGAGCATCGGGTCCACCAACCGCTGGACCTGCTCGGCGTCGAGGCCCTCGGTTTCGAGCGACCGCCGATGCTCCTCGAGTCGCTCCTCCTCGGCGGCGATCCGACCGATGGCCTCTTTGTATTCCTGCTCGTTCCGAATCATGACGGATTCTCCTTCAAGAGCCTAACGATCCCTTGCTGCCGGTGTCCCCTCCTAGATTTCCGAAACGCTACGGGGAACTCGAGCTGATTCCCGAACTCGTCGATGATGCCTGCGGGCTGACCGTAGTGCGGGTACAACTCGACCCGGTATCGGTGCCACATCGGCAGCTGGGGCTTGTCCCCCGGTACGAACCCAGGTGAGTGCTGCGGGGCAAAACTCGAGCGGGCCACTGGCTTGACATCGGGGAAAGACCTGGCCACGCTCAGCAACAGGATCCGCGCTGTCGGGTCGATGCCGACCAGGGTCTTGGCCTTCGAACCGTCCGAGGAACGAAAGAAGCTGCATCTCGAACCTGGAGACGTCCTCATGACTCAGTTTCGGACGACGCGCCGCGAGTTCCTCGGCCTGGCCTCCGGGGCGGCGGTCGGGGCCTTCGCCGCACCGGCGATCCTCCGCGCCCGCAACCTTAATGAGAAGCTCGACATCGCCCTGATCGGCGTCGGTGGACGCGGCCGTGCCAATCATCGAGGCGTTCGTTCTGAGAACATCGTCGCCCTCTGTGATGTCCAGCAGTCGTCGATTGACCGCGCAGCCGAAGGTAACCCAAGCGCCATCCGGGTCACGGACTTCCGTGCGCTCTACGACGACCACGCCGACCGCTTCGATGCCGTCGTCGTCAGTACGCCCGAGCACGCCCACGCCTTCGCAACTCTGCCAGCGCTCGAAATGGGCAAGCACGTCTACTGTGAAAAACCCTTGACGCATAGCATTTGGGAGGCCCGTGTCGTTCGCGAGGCGACTGAGGCGGCCGGGGTCGCAACCCAAATGGGCACCCAGATCCATGCCGGGAACAATTACCGGCGCGTCGTCGAACTGGTCCAGACCGGCGCGATCGGCCCGGTCCGCGAAGTCCACGTCTGGGTCTCCCGCGCCTGGGGCTGGCAGTCTCCCGAGCAGGCCGAAGCCCACGGCGACATCGTCTCGGTTCAGGACCGACCGGCCGGCTCCTCGCCGATCCCCTCCGGACTCGATTGGGACCTCTGGCTCGGCGCGGCCCCTGCCCGACCGTTCCACGAGGTCTACCTGCCCGGACCCAAATGGTATCGGTGGTGGGACTTCGGCAGCGGCACCATGAGTGACCTCGGCAGCCACTGGAACGACCTGCCGTTCTGGGCTCTCGACCTCAAAGCCCCGCGGACCGTCTCGGCCGACGGACCTTCCCCGCATCCTGAACTCGCCCCCGCATCCATGTCCGCGACCTATACCTATGACGCGCGTGGCGAGATGCCGCCCCTAACCCTGACCTGGCACCAGGGGACGTCCAAACCGAAGCTCTGGGACGAGGGAACGATCCCGAAGTGGGGCAGCGGCGTCTTCTTCATCGGCGACGACGGGATGCTCCTGGCCGACTACGGCAAGCACCTCCTGCTCCCCGAAGAGAAATACGCCGACTTCGAGCGTCCCGAGCCGTTCATCCCCGAATCGATGGGTCATCACGCCGAATGGATCCACGCCTGTAAGACTGGCGCTCCCACGACGTGCAACTTTACCTATGCGGGTTGGCTCACCGAAGCGAACCATCTCGGCAACGTCGCTTACCGCATCGGCAAGACGATCGAGTGGAATCCCGACTCGCTCCGCGCGATCAACGCCCCCGAGGCCGACCCGATCATCCGCCGAGAATACCGGCCCGGATGGTCGCTAATCTAAGACATCCTTGAACGTCGCACCCATCAGGACTGGGACGACTTCAGCCGTCCCGGTCCTTTATCAAACCTCTGTTCTGAAGGAAGAAACAGCGTCGGTGGTTTGATCTGGGGCCCGCAGGTTGTCTGTCATCGACGTGGCCGAGACGGCCGAGATGGTTTCGGCTGGCAACGGGCTCTCCCCCCTGCCCTCCTCGGCCCGGATTCCGTGGGCGGCCAGCATCAGCGTCGAGGTCGAGACCGCGACGCATGCCCCAGCAAGTCCTAGCTTGATCATGCTCTCTCCCCAACTCAAGCACAACACGAGCGACGCCACGCCGGCCGGGACCGTCCCGGAAAACGATGCGCCGATGACACGGACGGCGAGGGTCGCCGTAGCCCCGACCAAGGGTTCGGGGAACGGTCCGAAGAGCGGTACGGCGAGCGTCGGAGCAAACCCACGCCGCTCCATGCGATCCCGCAGTAAGGAGCGTGTTCGATGCAGTCGGCTCTGGATCGTCCCGACCGGTCGACGCAACTGGCGGGCAATGCGGTCTTGAGGCAGCCCCTCCAGGTGGTGGAGCACGACCACGTCGCGATACCGTGCCGGCAGACGTTCGATCTCCTCGTGGATCACCCTGAGTCGCTCGGAACGCTCGGCCGGCTCAGCGGGATCGTTGAGCTCTCGGGATCGCCAGCCGCCTCCAGCGGAGCCAACCGGGCCCGCTCTGCGACATGGCGAGCCCGAGCCTTGCCAGCGACCCGTCGCGCGGTTCCGTAGAGCCAACGGCCCAGGGTCTCCTCGACCCGGATCCGGCCGGCCTTGCGAGCCAGGATGACGAAGGTCGCCTGGAAGGCATCGGCGGCTCGGTCGGGATCACCCAGGATTGCCCGGCAGGTGCTCCAGACGAGCGGGCCATGGCGGGCGACCAAGGCGGAGAAGGCCGCCTCGGAGGCTCGAGGCGGCCCATCCTCGAAGATCGCCAGCAACTCGGCGTCCGCGCGATTTCCAAGCACTCCAACCTGGAAGATCAAGGCCAGGTCGGATCGACTCTCGGTTCTCGCTGCCTGATGCGCCATCGACCCGCCTCGCGTTTGGACCCGCCTTGACCGGCTCATGCCGCGTCACTAGGTCCATGCCGACCTTGGACGGGTGGCTTCCCGCTTCTTCGAAAATCGTCGGTATTTTTGGGAGAGGGTAGGTCAGCACGATCACCCGCTGCCCTTGCGGTCACGAGCAACCCCTCAGCCCTGCCCTGGAATTCATCCGCCTCTACGCTCCCTAACCGACGACACTCAGCCGCGTCATGCCGAATCCTTAAATTCTCAAAGCTCGCCGAAGGTTGGGTAGATAGGGACAGTCCCGCTTGGAAGCCAGACCTTGGGGCCGATCTAGGTGAGTCGGCCCCGGGTCTCCTCCGGTGTACGTCACACCCCCACCCATCCATGCTCGGAGCCTATTCTGATGGGGAGCCAGGACGCGAAGTTTTTTCATGAACAAAGTGGTTATTGTTTCTCTTGAGTAAGTTTATCAAACACTCGCGCAACCGCTTCAGCAACATGGGTGGCTCGGAATGCCTGGACGTGGTCGAGGCCTTGTTGACGCCGAACAGCTCGTTGTTTGGGATCGTCGTGTTGGATGAATCGGACAGCCTCGGCGATCGCGTCGGGCTCGGCCGAGTCGATCCAGTGGACCGCCGCCCCGCCGGCCTCGGGCAAGGCGCCCTCGGGTCTGGCGATCACTGGACAGCCCATCGCCAAGGCCTCGGCGATCGGGATCCCGAACCCCTCGTAGTCCGAGACCAGCACCAGGGCCAAGGCCTCCGCATAGAGGACGCGGAGGGTCGATTCGTCAACATATCCGAGGTCACTAACGAATACGGGGACATTCATGACCGTGTCACGTGCACGAGGGCCGACCAGGATCAGTTGGGGTGCCGCCTGGTCGACTTGGAGCCGAGCGACGGTCTCGACGACCGCATCGAGGTGTCGGCGCTTCGAACGCTTGCCGACAGAGAGCAGGAACGGTCGATCGCCGAGGTCCAAGCGCTCGCGAAGTTGTCGACGTTGGGGATCGTCCTTGGGTAACGGATTAAGGTCGTCGGGGATCCCCGGTGGGATGACGGTGATCCGACGAGGGTCAATTCGATAGACATCGGCGATGTCGAACGACGATTGTTTCGAAGGCGCAATCAGATGTGTGGCTCGTCGCGCGGCCGACCGGTACCGTGAGACGTACCAGGCGTCGCGAGCGTTGCGGATCGGCCCGCCGTGCGTCCCCCGGGCGCGAGCGTGGAGCGTGTCGTGGAGGACCAGGACGGTCGGACCTCCCCAAGTGTCCGGGATCAGGTTGGCCGGCGCGAAGAGCAGGTCGCCTGCGCGGAGGATCCTCCCAAGACCCCAGCGTTCCCAGAGGAATGCCGGGTGTCGCGGGCCGGGCGTTGTCCAATCGATCTCGGGGTGTTCGGCCCGATGCTCGGGCGCGATCGGCGTACGGGTCGCGACCAGGGTCGGCCGGATCGGGAGTCCCACGCGCGACCAGGCGTCGAGCAGGACCTCCAGGTAGCGGCCGACGCCGGTCCGTCCCGGACCGAGCCGACGTCCGTCGATGACCAGGCGTCGGATCGGCATCACCATCAGCCACCAATGGCGTGCATGAGCCGTTCGGGTTTGATGAACAGCGCGGTGTTGATCTCATGCCCCTCGGCCTTAGCGCCGACGGAGGCACGGATCGCTTGAGCGATCGTCTCGTCGTCAGCCCCGCCCCGAATCAGGGCCTTCAGGTCGGTCTCCTCAACGGCGAAGAGGCAGTTGCGCATCTTGCCCTCGGCAGTGATCCGGATCCGGTTGCACTGGGCACAAAAGGGCCGACTGACTGAGGCGATGAAGCCGAGGCGTCCGCCTCCGTCGGCCCAGAGATAATCGAGCGCCGGGGCTCGGGGGTCCTGGTCTGGGTCGGGGACCAGCGGGCCGATCTCGGCCTCGAGGCGCTCGCGGATCTCGTGGGCGAAAAGGACCTTATCGCGCTCCCATTGGTCGACGGCATCCAGGGGCATATATTCGATGAACCGGAGTTCTAGCCCCGAGTCGCGGGCGAACCGGGCGAGCGGGACCAGGTCGGGCTCGTTGAGGCTCCGGATGGCGACGGCGTTGACCTTGATGGGGGCGAACCCGGCCTGGCGGGCGGCCTCAATGCCGGCCAGGGCATCGTCGAGCCCGTCGCGACGGGTCAGGGCGCGGAAGCGGTCCGGGTCGAGCGTGTCGAGGCTGACGTTCAGCCGCACGAGGCCGGCTCGCTTCAGATCGGGGGCCATCGGCGCCAATAACGTCCCGTTGGTCGTCAGGCCGATGTCAACGATCCCGTCGATTTGCGACAGCTTGGCCACCAGCGTTGGCAAGTCGCGACGGACAAGCGGCTCGCCGCCGGTCAGGCGGATCTTGGTAACCCCCATCCTCGAGGCGACCCGGACCAGCCGTTCGATCTCCTCGAAGCTCAGGAGATGGCCCTTGGGCAGGAACGTGACCCGCTCGGGCATGCAGTAGACGCAGCGGATGTTGCAGCGGTCGGTGACACTGATTCGGAGGTTGGTGTGGATCCGGCCGAAGCGATCGACCAGGGGTGCATCGAGGGGCATCATGGGGCTCCCAGCGTCGAGTCGGGGTGGGACCACTGCTGCGAGCCGTCGGCCCAGGTCTCACGCTTCCAGATCGGCACGTCGCGTTTGAGGGTGTCCATGATCCAGGCGCAGGCCTCGAACGCCTCGCGACGGTGCGGGCTGCTGACGGCCACGATGACGCTGATTTGGCCCAACTCGAGGGCACCGATCCGATGCACGACCGCGACGCGCTCCAGCGGCCAGCGTCGTCGCGACTCCTCAACGATGACGGCGATCTGTCGCTCGGCCATCGGGACGTAGGCCTCGTAGTCGAGCCGGACGGTCTGCCTTGTTCCGGTGAACTCGCGGACGGTTCCCAGGAACGAGCAGACCGCTCCTGCACGCGGGGTGCGGACCGACTCGGTGACGTTGGCGTGATCGATAACGTCCTCGGTGATTTGGATCATGTCGGCCATGTCAACGCTCCCCCCGCTGACCGGTGGGATCAGGGCGATCTCGGCACCGGGATGGATGGCCGTCGCGTCATCGGCGAACTCACCATCGACGGCAATCCTTGAGGCGGCCAGCAAGCCGGCCAGGTCGGGCTCGTGGGCCTCCAAGGCTTGACGCACCGCGGCGACGGTCGTCGGTTCGATGGCCTCGGGGATCTCTAGAGCGATCTGATCCGCGCCTACCGATTGGCGTGCCGCGGCGAAGAGTTTGACGACCACGACCATGATGTCCACCGGCCCCCTCGTCGTCGGTAAGATATCAGGGCCGGAGCGCCCGGGATAGGACCGACGCACCACTCCCTCGGAGGTGACTCCCCGCTCTCGTGTGCTCTCTTTGTTAGCTAACCGGATGACCGGTCGGCCCGTCCACATCGAAATCCGGATCCGTCCCGAGGTGACGGGCTGAACGGCCCCTAACCGGGATGGGCCGGCCGTCAACGAGTCGATCGCGAAGGCCCCCGTTGGCAACCACGAACATTGATCCGAACCCGATGTCCCCCGATCCCGATCACTGGATCCGAATCCGAGGCGCGCGGGTCCATAACCTCCAAGACGTCGACCTGGACCTACCGCGCGACCGGCTGGTGGTGATGACCGGCGTGAGCGGTTCGGGCAAGAGTTCCCTTGCCTTCGACACGCTCTACGCTGAAGGCCAGCGCCGGTACTTGGACAGCCTCTCGACCTACGCACGGCAGTTCGTCGATCAGCGCGAGCGTCCCGACGTCGACCTGATCGAGGGCTTGCCGCCGACCGTGGCGATCGACCAGCACGCCAGCGCTGCCGGACCCCGATCGACGGTCGGGACGATCACCGAGATCCTCGACTACCTCCGATTGCTCTACGCGCGGGTGGGTCGTCCGCACTGCCCGAGCTGCGGGACCCCGATCGACCGGCAGACGCCCGACCAAATCATCGAGGGTGCGCTCCGGCTCGGCGAGGGCCGTCGGGTGATCGTCTTGGCGCCGATGGTCCGCGCCCGCAAAGGGCTGCACCGCGAGGCCTTCGAGGCGATCCGTAAGGCGGGCCTGATCCGGGCTCGGGTCGATGGTACGGTCGTCGAGTTGGAGGCCGAGGAGGACCCCAAACTGGCCCGCTCGAAGGTCCACACCATCGAGGCGGTCGTCGACCGGCTGGCTATTCGCGAGGGGGTCCGCTCCCGGCTGGCCGAGAGCGTCGACCTGGCCTTGAAGTTGGGCGACGAGGCGATCGTGCTGTCGGTCGAGGCCGAGGACCGGTCCTGGACCGATCGGGTCCTCAGCAGCAAGCTGGCCTGCCCCGACTGCGGCGCGGGCTTCGACGAGTTGGAGCCGAGGACGCTGAGCTTCAACAGCCCGCACGGCGCCTGCCCGACCTGCGAAGGACTCGGAACTGTCCGCCAGTTCGACGACGACTTGTTGATCCCCGACCGGACTCTGTCGATCGACCGAAACGCCTTGGCACCGCTGAGCGACCCGAGCTTGGAGGCGACGAGCAAACCGAGACGGCGCGCGGGCAAGCCGCTCCGACCCGCGATCCAAGGATATCTCGAAGAGCACGGCCTCGACACATCGACAACGCTCTCGGAGTGGTCGCTTGAGGACGTCGACGGGCTCTTGGAGGCCCTTAAGGGGCGGTTGACCGAAGCCTTGAAGCAGGCCAAGGGGGAGCGACAACGGCAGGCGGTCGAGGCGTATCGGAGTGAGGTGACGTGCCCGGATTGCTCGGGGGCAAGGTTGGGGCCGTTGGGGCGCGCGGTGGAGGTCTCCGGGGCATCGCTGCCGACAGCCTCAACATGGTCGCTGACCCAGCTCGTGACCTGGCTGGACGGCTTGAGCTTCGACGGGTTGGCCGCCGAGGTGGGCCCTCGGATTATCGTCGAGGTCCTCCGACGGTTGCGGTTCTTGGGGGAGGTGGGCCTGGGCTACCTAAGCCTGGACCGTCGGGCCGGTTCGCTCTCCGGGGGCGAGTTGCAGCGGGTCCGGCTGGCCACGCAGGTCGGGTCGGGGCTGACCGGGGTGGCCTATCTGCTGGATGAGCCGACGGCCGGCCTGCATCCGCGCGATACGCAACGGCTCTTGGCGATCCTGGGTCGGCTCCGCGATCGGGGCAACTCGATCCTGGTGGTCGAGCACGACGACGAGACGATCCGCGCGGCCGACTGGATCGTCGATGTCGGGCCGGGCGCGGGGCCTCGGGGCGGTCGGATCGTCGCCCAAGGGCGCCTCGATGCGATCGCCGACTCCGTCGAGTCGATCACCGGGCGTTACCTCGATGCGGGTCGGTCGGTCGGCACGGCACAGGCCCGGACCAACTCGGAGCGTCGGCGGGCCGACTCGCCCGGCTGGCTGGTCGTCGAAGGGGCCGCCGAGCACAATCTGCAAGGGATCGACGTCCGGATCCCGCTGGGCGCGTTGACGTGTGTGACCGGCGTGAGCGGCTCGGGCAAGCGCACACT
>CAZSSM010000136.1:0-12210 GCA_964609385.1 uncultured Planctomycetia bacterium | reverse complement strand
GGGGCTTATGCTCGCCTGGTCGAACGGCTCCTCGACTCGCCCCACTACGGCGAGCATCGCGCCCGCTACTGGCTCGACGCGGCCCGTTACGGCGACACCCACGGCCTGCACTTGGATAACTACCGCGAGATCTGGCCCTACCGCGACTGGGTCATCGACGCCTTCAACGACAACAAACCCTTCGATCAATTTACCGTTGAGCAACTGGCCGGCGATTTGCTGGAAAAGCCGACCCTCGACCAACTGGTGGCCACCGGCTTCAACCGCTGCAACGTCACCACCAGCGAGGGTGGCGCGATCGACGACGAGTTCTACGTCCGCTACGCCATCGACCGCACCGAGACCATGTCGACCATCTTCCTCGGCCTGACCACCGGATGCGCCGTCTGCCACGACCATAAGTATGATCCGATCTCGCAGAAAGAGTTCTATCAGCTCTATTCGTATTTCTACAGCATGTCTGACAAGGCGATGGATGGGAATGCTCCCCTGCCCCCGCCAGCGATCAAGGTGCCCTCACCTGAGCAGGCGCGGATCCAAGGCGAACTGAACGCTCAGCGCGTGGAGGTCGACGCGCTCGTGTCAGAGCATCTCGAGCGCTTGGTCGACGCGTACCGCGACCCCGGCCCCGAAGCGGACGACGCTCTGGCCGATTCGCTCGCGCCACGCGATTACCTCTGGTTCGACGACAGTCTGCCGCGCGGTGCGCGAGGTCGACCCGCCTACCGGGGCGACTGGCCGTTCGTGACCGCCCCCGAAGCCCCCGTCCACAGCGGAACTTACGCCACCAGGCTCCAAGCTGCCCAGCAACGCCAGCACGTCATCGACAACGCCGAGGTGGGCCTCAAGATCGGCCAGGGTGACACCCTCTTCGCCCACGTCTACATTGATCCGGCCGATCCGCCCCGAACGATCATGCTCCAGTTTCACGACGGCGACTGGAACCAACGCGCCGTCTGGGGCGAGGACGCCATCGGCATCGGCCAACCCGGCACACCCAGCCGACGACTCGTCGGCCCGCTGCCCGAGGCCGGTCGTTGGGCTCGCCTGGAAGTCCCCGCCGAGGACCTCGGCCTGGAGCCCGGCGCGATCGTCGGTGGCCTAGCCTTCACTCAGCTCGGCGGCACCGTCTACTACGATGCGGTCGGGTCGGTCACCCGGACGCCCCAGGGCGGATCGGCCCTGCCGTTCACCTCGCTGACCGCCTGGACCCGATGGGCCGCCGAGGTCGAGCCGCCCGACCTGCCTAAGCCGGTCGCCCAGGCCCTCCAAGCCGCCCACGAGACCGAGCCGGTCGATTCGGCGACTGAGACATGCCTTGAAGATGCAGACGCCTCCACATCCGACACGTCCGACCCGACACTTCGCGACTACTTTCTCGAATACGTTTATGCTGATGCACGGGACCTGTTCGACCCGCTCCACATGCGCCAGGATTCGCTGGCCCGACGTTGGCGCGCCCTCGACGAGCAGATCCCCTCAACCCTGATCACCCGCGAGATGGATCAGCCCCGGACCGCGCGCATCCTGCACCGCGGCGAATACGACCAGCCACGCGAGCCAGTCCAGCGCGGAGTGCCCGCCGTCCTGCCGAGCCTAGCTGAAAACGTGCCGAACAACCGGCTCGGCCTGGCCCGTTGGTTGACCCGACCGGACCATCCCTTGACGGCTCGGGTGACCGTCAACCGGCTCTGGCAGCAGTTCTTCGGCACCGGCCTGGTCCGGACCGTTGAGGACTTCGGCAGCCAAGGCGAGCCGTCCAGCCACCCCGAGCTGCTCGACTGGCTCGCTGTCGAGTTCGTCCAAAGCGGCTGGGACGTCAAGCATATGGTCCGCCTGATCGTCCACTCGAACGCCTATCGGCAGTCGTCGCGGGTGACGCCCTCGATCCTGGAGGCCGACCCGGATAACCGCCTGATCTCCCGAGGTCCGCGCTACCGGCTCGACGCCGAGGTGGTCCGCGACAACGCGTTGTTCCTCGGCAACCTGTTGGTCAAGCGGATCGGCGGCCCTAGCGTCAAACCGTACCAGCCCGACGGGATCTGGAAAGCGGTGGCCTACACCAGCAGCAACACCGCCACCTTCCGCAAAGACCAGGGCGATGCGCTCTATCGCCGGAGCCTCTACACCTTCTGGAAGCGGACCGCCCCCCCGCCGCAGATGCAGGTGCTCGATGCCCCGACGCGTGAGACTTGCACCGTGCGCCGTGAGCGGACCAACACGCCGCTCCAGGCCTTGACCCTGATGAACGAGACCGGGTTCGTCGAGATGGCCCGCCACTTCGCCGAGCGGATCGTCCTCGAAGGCGGCGCGACGCCCGAAGACCGCGTCACCTTCGCCTTCCGCGCCGCCGTCGCGCGACACCCCGATCCGTTCGAACTCGATGTCCTGCTCCAACAGTATCGGGCGCACCGCGAACACTTCCGCGACCGGCCCGCCGACGCCGCCCGCCTGGTCGACGTCGGCGACTCGCCGCACGACCCCCGGATCCCCGACGACGAGTTGGCCGCCTGGACCCTCGTGGCTAACCTGATCCTCAACCTCGACGAGACGATCACCAAGCCCTGACCGGCCAGGCCGATTGTGAATCCCCGCCCACGCTCGACTCAACGCGACCCGAACCTGTCGGGACGGACGGGCCTTGACACACTTGACAGTCAAAACATCTCTGACCAAATCGCCTCAATTATTTCGCTCGGAGTCATCCATGGATCCTCGACGCGAACACGAGCTGCTCCTGACCCGCCGCCACTTCTTCGGCCGCTCGGCCTTCGGGATCGGCACGGCGGCCTTGGCCTCGATGCTCCGAGGCCGCTCGGCTCTCGGCGCCGAGCCGACCGCCGACGCTGTCGTGCCCTCCTTCGACTCGATCGGCGGCTCGTTGGCACGGCCCCACTTCGCGCCCAAGGCCAAGCGGATCATCTACCTGATGCAGTCGGGCGCCCCGTCGCAGCTCGACCTCTTCGATCCCAAGCCGAAGCTGGCCGACCTGTTCGACCAGGACCTGCCCGACTCGATCCGCCAAGGGCAGCGGATTACGACGATGACCTCGGGCCAGAGCCGGCTGCCGATCGCGCCGTCGCTGTTCCGGTTCGCCCAGCATGGGCGCTCGGGCGCCTGGCTCAGCGAGCTGCTGCCGCACCTGGCTGAGGTGGTCGACGACATCGCTTTCATCAAGACAGTTCACACTGAGGCGATCAACCACGACCCGGCGATCACCTACATCCAGACCGGCAGCCAGCTCCCCGGTCGGCCCAGCCTGGGCGCCTGGCTGAGCTACGGCCTGGGCACGGCCAACCGCGACCTGCCCGAGTTCGTCGTCCTGCACTCGACCTGGACCGACAAGAGCGACGCGCAGGCGCTCTATGCGAGGCTCTGGGGCTCGGGCTTCCTGCCCTCGCGACACCAAGGCGTCTCGCTCCGCTCGCAGGGCGACCCGGTCCTCTTCCTGTCCAACCCCGACGGCGTCGACGCGACCGTCCGCCGACGGATGCTCGACGGCCTCTCGACGCTCAACCGTCGGCTCTACGATCAGGTCGGCGACCCCGAGACCAACGCGCGGATCGCCCAATACGAGATGGCCTATCGGATGCAGTCCAGCGTCCCCGAACTGATGGACTTCTCCAACGAGCCCGACCACACCTTCGACCTCTACGGCGAGGCGGCCCGCACGCCCGGCACGTTCGCGGCCAACTGCCTGCTGGCCCGCCGCCTGGCCGAGCGTGGGGTCAACTTCGTCCAGGTCTTCATCCGCGGCTGGGACCATCACGGCAGTCTTCCGCGCCGGATCCGCCTGCACGCCCAGGACACTGACCAGGCCTCGGCAGCCCTGATCAAGGACCTCAAGCAGCGCGGGATGCTCGACGACACCTTGGTCGTCTGGGGTGGCGAGTTCGGCCGGACCGTCTACTGCCAAGGTGGCCTGACCCAGACCAACTACGGACGCGACCACCATCCGCGCTGCTTCACCGTCTGGATGGCCGGCGGCGGGATCAAGCCGGGCATCTCCTACGGCCAGACCGACGACTTCAGCTACAACGTCATCGAGAACCCCGTCCACATCCACGACCTCAACGCCACCATCCTCCACTGCCTGGGCATCGACCACACCCGCCTGACCTACCGCTACCAAGGCCGTGACTTCCGACTCACCGACGTCCACGGCAATGTCGTCAACGACATCCTGGCTTGAGTGATCTGACCTCGAATCTCTTTGGCTATATGTTAGAGCATCCTATCCCAAGGAATGTCTGATCCCTCGAGTTGCCGGAACTTCGACGCTCGGGGATCAGTTCATTCGCGTCTTAAGGGTCTGGAGCGTTCCCACGGGGTCCGGATCCTTCGGGCCGAGCGGCCGATGCAGTTGACCGTGACCTATCCCGAATAGTCAGGTGGCGCCGCAGGACGACTCCTGAATAGTGCGACGACCCGGATAAACGCGGTCCCCGAAGCTCGCCCCCCGTCCGCGTGATCGCCCCAGCACGTGCCGCCTCTCGAACTCCGAGCCGGTCGGGTCGGAACTTTCGACGTCACCCTAGATCAGTCGGCACCCGGGAACTCGTCCGGGATCGCTGGCACTTTGTTCCAGATGCAGGACATCGCGTCCGGGCAGACTTCGAGTTCCCCATGGCAGGTAGACGTAGATCGGGCAGCTTCCTCCTTTAAGGCCTGCCTCATGTCCACTGATCCTTACCCATCCCCGAACCGATGTTAGCTCCCATGCATTGCGACAGCCACAGCCTCGACCTGGAAGGGGGGTATGTCGGTTGTCGATACAATCACGATAAGCCTCGATAGAACGAAGGGAATCCATGGTGTTCACGACCCGCAGGGGATTCACGCTGATCGAGTTGCTGGTAGTCATCGCGATCATCGCCGTGCTCATCTCGCTCCTGCTGCCCGCCGTCCAGTCGGCCCGCGAAGCCGCCCGCCGCGCTCAGTGCCAGAACAATCTCAAGCAGATCGGGATTGCGTCGCATCTGCATTTGGACGCCAACGGCTACTTCCCGCCCCTGAAGCCGAACGGCTGGCCGGGGGGTTTCTATGCCGCCCACGTCTTCCTGTTGCCATATCTCGACGGTGGTATCTACGCGAATTTCGACACCGAGGATTGGGCCGGAGCGAGTCAGAATCAGACGGCCAATGCGGCGGCCATCTCGACGTTCCTGTGCCCTTCCGACGGCGAGCAGAACGTTTTCCTTGAGGATCGCGGAATCTCCTATGCGGATTGCAGCTATGTCCCCAACTACGGATGGCCCCGCAACTCGACCGGCCCGGATGGTCAACGGGGGATGACCGCCGATCGCTGGGCCCGGCCCAACGGGATGACGAGCGTCGACTACGACCTCAGCGAGACCTACGTCGACGCGGCCAAAGGCGACCCGAGGACGAAGATCCGCCCCGCCTCGGTCCGGGATGGTCTGAGCAATACGGCCGCCTGGAGCGAGCGGCTCATAAACAGCGGGACCGGCTACCTCGACCCGGGGGTACCCGAGACGCGGGTCGTCTACCAGATCCAGGGCGAACTGACCCCGATGTCACTGACCGAGATGGCCGCCGATTGCGCGGGGCTCTCGCTCACGGACCGGGACTCCCTGTCCAGGTTCCGAGGCTTCAACTGGGTCGACGGATACTACAGCTCGTGCAACACCTACAACCACCTGATGACTCCGAATCGACGCTCCTGCTTCTTCGAGGGTGGCGGGTCGAATTGGTGGGATAAGGTCCACGAATGGGACGGAGACTCGGGAATCACCGCCAGCAGCGAGCACCCGGGCGGCGTGAATGTGCTGATGGGGGACGGCAGCGTCCGGTTCATCAACGAAGCGATTGATGAACGCACCTGGTGGTCACTCGGATCGAGTAATGGAGGTGAAGTAATCAGCGCCGATCGCTTCTAACGACAAAGCTCTCCCCAAAAGACAGGGGCATTTTTATGATCAAGTGTCGATTTTTCTGGGTGGGACTGGCCTGCCTCGTCGTCGCGGTCCCGGGCTGTGGGGACTCCCCCGAGGGGATCGCCGAACGTCAGGAGGCCCAGTTGCGTGAGGAGTACGAGGAGCGCAGCGTCACCCCGCCCGCCGATGTCATACCGCCCGAGATCCATCGGATGCGGCTCGAACGGGAATTCGGCGACCTCGGCTCCGAGACCGGGTCGAGCCAGCCTGAGGGTCGCCCTTAAACTCACGCGCGTCCGTCGCGGACGGATCCCCGGGAAAACGACGACGATGGCCCGTCGCGGTGTGGTCCCTGTCTGGACACAATGTCGCACTGCCCATGCCCGGCCGGGCCCCGACTGCTCGGGGCACATGGGATCCGCTCCGGATCAGAAACCTCTCGCCTCTTGAATCGTAATTGATCCCTCGGATCGCGATGCGGAGACTCAATCAGCATGATTGGACCGAAAGCGATGTCTTCGCCGATCTCCCCGCCAGGATGGATCGGCCTCACGACCCTGCTCTTGCTCCTGCTGACGATATCGGCCGGCTTCACCACGCCGTCACGAGCAGCCGAGCCCCCGCGCTCGCAAGCAACGGGATCGAGGCCGAGCCTATCCCCGGCCGAGTACGGCCGATGGGAGGCGCTTTGGGGCAGCCCGAAGCTCTCCCCGGATGGCCGATGGCTGGCCTACCGGACGCGGAAAGTCGACCGGACATACACACTGCACATCCGCCAGCTCGATGGGGACGCCGAGTGGGCGTTCGTCGAAGGAAGCGCGCCTCAGTTCTCAGCGTCGGGGGGCTGGATCTCCTGGACCGTCGGCGTCTCCGAGGCGGAGAAGAAACGACTGGTACGGAAGAAGGAGCCGGTCCGCATGGGCGTCGGCCTGCTCCGACTCGCCGATGGGCAGGAGGAGCGGATCTTCGACGACGTCCGTGAGGCCTCCTTCGACGAATCGGGGCGCTTCCTCGCACTGCTTGGATATGCGCCCGACGAGCCGGAGGGAAAGGGGGCTGATCTCCGCCTCTTCGACGTCGAGACGGGGGCCGAGACGACGTTCGGCAACGTCGCCGAGTTCGCCTGGTCCAAGGCCGATCCCTTGCTGGCCTTCGTCGTGATGAGGGGTGACGATTCGGGCAACGGGGTCCAGGTCTACGATGCCGCGAGTGGGCGGCTCCAGTCCCTCGATTCCTCGGGCTCGGCCTATCGCGGCCTGGTCTGGCGAGAGGACGCGACCGACCTCGTGGTGTTCCGCACCGTCGAGCCCGCGAGCGAGGACGGGACCGCCTACGCCGTCCTCGCCTGGCGAGGGTTGGACGCAGACGAGCCGGAGCGGGTGGTCCTCCGGCCCGACCACACGCCGATCGGCAAAGGCATCGAGGTGTCCCGTCACGGGGACCTCCGTTGGTCCGATGACGGGTCGATGATCGCGCTCGGCCTGCGATCTCGGGATCGGAACGCTGCCTCGAAGGACAAAGAGGATCCGGACGCGGACGAGGAGGGAGCCGACGAGGATTCGGACGAGCCGGAGTTGCCGAACCTCCAGATCTGGCACAGCTCCGATGTCCGCATCGTCCCTCGGCAAATGGCTGAGAAGGATGCCGATGCGAAGCGGACCCTGCTTGCCATCTGGCACCTCGACGACGACCGCCTGGTCCGGATCGGCTCGGACCTGATGGAGGAGACGGAACTGCTCGAGGGCTGGCGGCACGCCGTGGAGCAGGTGTCGGCCCCTTATCCCTGGGGCAAGATGTTCGGGAGGCCATATCATGACGTCTTCGTCGTCGATGTGGAGACCGGCGAGCGGACGCAACTGCTGAGCAAGGTCCGCCACGACTGGGCGAGCGCCGGCGGCCGATACCTCCTCTCCTTCGACGGGACGGATTACTGGGCCGATGACCTCCGGACGGGCATGCGGGCCAACCTCACAGAGGGGATCGAGGCCGACTTCGCCGACACCGAGTACGACACGCCCACCGACCTGCTGCCGCCTCATGGCGTCGGGGGCTGGCTGGGGGACGATGAGGCCGTCCTCCTCTACGACCGCTTCGACGTCTGGCGCATCGCCCCGGACGGCTCGGGGGGGACGCGCTTGACCCGCGGCGCCGAGGACGAGGTCGTCTACCGGCTAGAGGACCTCGACCCCGATGAGGAACGCTTCGACCCCGATTCGCCCCTCTACTTCTGGACCCGTGGCGAGTGGACCGAACGGCGGGGCTACGCCCGGCTCCTACCCGGGGAAGCCGAGCCCGAGCAACTCCTCGAGCGGGACGCGATGCTCCTCCGGCTCACGAAGGCTGAGCGGGCCGACGTCTTCGTCTTCAGCGCCGAGGCCCGCGATGACTCGCCCGATTATTTCATCGCCGGCCCGGACCTCGCCGGGGCCCGCCAGGTCACGGAAACGAACCCGTTCCTGGCCGACTATCCCTGGACGCGATCGGAACTCTTCGAGTTCGAGAGCCTGGCCGGCCGCCGACTCCAGGCCGGACTCCTCTACCCCGCAAATTACGACGGGTCTCGATGCTACCCAATGATCGTTTACACCTATGAAATTCTAACACCTTCGATCCATTCCTTCGAGGTGCCCGACGAGCGGGACTATTACAACTTCACCGCTTGGACCCAGGCGGGGTACTTCGTCCTGATGCCTGACATCGTCTACCGCGCCCGAGATCCCGGCATCAGCGCGCTCGAGGCGGTGCGGCCAGCCGTCGAGGCGGTGGTCGAGCGCGGCCTGGTCGATCCGGAGAGGGTCGGGCTGATCGGCCATTCCTGGGGTGGGTACCAGGCGACCTTCCTGCCAACACGGACCGACATCTTCGCCGCCTCGGTGGCCGGGGCACCGCTGACCGATTTCGTCAGCTTCATGGGCCAGATCCATTGGAACCCCGGCATCCCGGAGGTCGACCACTGGGAGACCGGCCAGGCTCGGATGGAGGTGCCTTACTGGGAAGACCCCGAGGCCCACCACCGCAACTCGCCGATCCACAAGGTCCACGAGCTGAACACCCCCATCCTGATGGCCTTCGGCGACGATGACGGGGTGGTCGATTGGGACCAGGGGACCGAGTTCTACAACTACGCCCGACGGGCCGGCAAGCCGATGGTCTTCCTCGTTTACGAGGGCGAAGACCACGGATTCCGTCGCGAGCCGAACCAGGTCGACTACCACCGACGCATCCTCGAGTGGTTCGGTCACTACCTCAAGGGCGAAACCGCCCCCGAGTGGATCCGCGAGGGGATCGCGATCGATGCTGTGGAGGACGAGGCGCGTCGCCTCGCCTCGAAAGGTGAGGCGGCCAACGGTCCCTCCGAGGCCGATGCGACGGGAGACGCCGACCCGACGTCCCCGCCTAAGAAGGGCGAGTGAAGCGATCGGCCTGGAGCGCCGCCACAAGGCTGGCGGAAATCGACGTGTCCTGGCCCCGACCGTCGGGGCCGTCGGTCGGACGGCCCCGGGCATCGGCCGATCGTCGAATGAGCCGCAATTCATCTTTCATCCGTCTCAAGAAAGACCCTATTCCTGAAACCACTCCCGAGTCGAACCTTCTCCGCGGTCCTGACGGCGCCGGTCGCGGTGCTCTTCGGATTCTCGATCGCCTCAGCCGGCGAGGCTGAGGAGACTTCCCCACGCGGCAAAGGTGCTCGGCGAGTTGGACCCATCGGGACACCCGCGCTTGGAAGTGATTCGGCTGCTCAGGAAACGCCGATTGTCAATTCCACTCTATACTAGCAATTTAACATAACTCTAAACCAAAGATTTATTAGAAACCTGGACGATCCAACTCCAGTCGAGGCGAGCCGGCAAGGCGAACTTTAATCAGGAATCCATCGCCTTTTTCCGTCACTACGGATTGCTCTGGGTCGTTGGCTATGATGGCCAAGGGTGGGACGACATCACACCCGACACCGGAACCGAACCGCCGAAAACTCCCCCGAGCAATCCTCAACGAGACCATCCTGTGATTAGCACCTCTCTCGTCCTGATGCTCGCCTTGACCGGTCCGGGGCTCCAGGACCCGACGCCGGCGCGTCTGAAGGCTCTGGAGCGTTCCCACGGGGTCCGGATCCTTCGGGCCGAGCGGCCGATGCAGTTGACCGTGACCTATCCCGATGGTCGGGTGGCGGCGCAGGTCGTCTTCGGCCGGGCCAGCGGCCAGGCGGCGGCCGACTACCGGGGGATCCTCCTCGAGGAGATTCCGCGCTACCCGCCAGAGATCCTCGAGGCGATCGGGCTCCGTACCATCTGGCTCTGCGGCGGGCTCAGCTTCCGGGACGGCAAGAAGGCCGGCGAGCGCGCCGGCCTGGTGCTGGCCGGGACTGAGTATCTGTTCCTCGACGTCTCGAGCGGGCTGGACAGCCGCCGGATCGCCGCTTACGCGCGTCGTAAAGGCTTAGACTACCTCAAGTTCGTCTCCCGGAACGATCTGATCCGTTCGGACTTCCACCACGAGGTGTTCCACCTGATCGACGTCGCGGTCCACCGAGGCGCCCCGGACTCCAATTGGCTCGCCCTGAGCGGTGGTCTCGAGGCATATCAGCCCCTCAGTGGTGGCAAGCTATCGAGTGGGATCGACGTGTCGCTGAACGTGCCGGGCTACTCGCGATGGGCGCCGGGGTTCGTGACCCGATACGCCCAAACCGATCCATCGGAGGACAAAGCCGAGCTTTACGGCTGGACGATGGCCAATCCCAGCCGGATGCGCAGGTTTCTTCAGGAGGACCCGATCCTGCGGGCCAAGTTCCAGGCGCTCAAAGAGGAGATCGCCGTCCTCAAGCGCCGGATCGCCCAGTCCGAATCGGTCACCCCGGAACAGACGCCGATCGGACGATGACTCCGGAATCGGGATTCGGGACCATGCCTCAACGTCGACGCCCTTAGGGGATTCGCTCCCCGGCGTCGACCTGAAATCGCGTCGCGCCCTCGCCGGATCCTCATGTGATCAGGGGCCTTTCCACGACCATGTCGCAGCCCCCTCTGCTTTCGATCCCCTGCCCCGACGAGCGGACTCTGGCGGCATTGCTGGTCGGACCCGACGACCCGCTCGACGACGATCTGTCCGCCATCGAGGAGCACGTTGGCGCCTGCCCGACCTGCCAGACGCGTTTGAAGTCGCTGGCCGACCTGGGTCCGTATTCGGACCACCTCCAGGACGCCTTCCGCGACCTCCATACGGACTTGACCGTCGCGGGGCCCGGCCGACAAGAAGACGGCCCTGCTCTCGATAACATCGACGGGGACCGTCCCATCGAGGATCCCACCCGGCGCGACTTGGACTCGGCCTGGACGATCGATTCACCGGACGTCCCGGGCCTGCCGGGCCTCTCAGACCTGCCGTCGCCGCCGGGCTTCGCGATCGCCGGCGTGATCGGTCGAGGCGGGATGGGGATCGTCTACCGGGCGCGTCAGGTCGGCCTGAACCGGGTGGTGGCCCTCAAAACATTGGACAGCGCTTGGCGATTGCGACCGGAACGCCTGGCGCGGTTCCGCGTCGAGGCCGAGACGATCGCCAAGCTCCGCCACCCCAACATCGTGACGATCTATGAGGTGGGCGACCTGGACGGCCGGCCGTTCTTCGCGATGGAGTACGTCGGTGGCGGTAACCTGCACGAGCGGATCGGCGCGACGCCCCAAGATCCCCGAGCCGCCGCGATCCTGATCGCTCAGCTCGCTGATGCGGTCCAGGCCGCGCACGATCAAGGCGTCGTCCACCGCGACCTCAAGCCGACCAACATCCTGCTCGAACCAAACGGGGATCCGAAGGCACGCCCCGGTCCCGACTCGTCGCCCGGTGGGCTAGGTCGGCCGCTGATCACCGACTTCGGGATCGCCAAGTCGGTCGCCGCCGACGCCGAGTCCAACCTGACCGGCACCGACGAGATCCTGGGCACGCCCAGCTACATGGCGCCCGAGCGGGCCCTGCCCGGCTCCAGCGCGAACGCCGCCTCGCCCGCGATCGACATCTACGCCCTCGGCGCGATCCTCTACGAACTCCTGACCGGACGGCCGCCGTTCCAAGGGACCTCGCCGACGGACACCCTGATGCTGGTCCTCGCGCGTGAGCCCGTCTCACCCCGTCGGCTCCAACCGAAGATCCCCCGCGACCTCGAGACGATCGCCCTGAAGTGTCTGCAGAAGTCGCCGAAACGACGATACGTCCGCGCCGGCGACCTGGCCGACGACCTGAGGCGCTATCAGAGCGGTCAACCGATCGAGGCGCGTCCGGTCCCGTTCTGGGAACGGCTCTGGCTCCAGGCGCGTCGACGCCC
>CAZSSM010000135.1:0-12342 GCA_964609385.1 uncultured Planctomycetia bacterium | reverse complement strand
CCCCAAGGTGGTCCCGGCGGCGTGGTCGATCACGACGCTCACCTCGCCCCGACATTGCAGGTAGAGGCTCAGCAGCATCCCATCGAGCGCCGAGAGCGACCCGCTCTCCGGTTCGGCTGCGCCCCCGTCGCAGACCAGCCGAGCCCGGTACTGCTCGACGACCCGGCTGACCCCGGCGATCGACAGGTGTGACTCGGTCCCAAGTCCCAGACCACTCATGCCAGTTCCTTCCGTCCGCCAAAGGGGGCCGCGCGGCCGCCAACCGGATGATGCGGGTCCGTCACCCTTCGAGGTCTCCTCCATCGTCCACGCGGACTCCGGCCGGTGGGGCGACGGATCTCAGATCTCGCCGAGGTCGGGATGATAACGCCGACAGCACGTCCGCAAGGGGAGCAGCGATCGTGCATTGATTTGATTGAACATTCGACGGGCCTTGCCGTTGGCCCGGATGTTGATCGATTGATCTTCCTTGATCATCGAATTGGGGAGTACGTAGTAATATCCCAACGTGACGGGGACGAAGACGAGAGTCCGACCCGACGTCGCCAGGTGGAGCCAGAGTTCGTAGTCCTCATGGGCCGAACAGGCATCGCTGAGCCAACCGGCGTCGATGACCTGGATCCGGTCGATCATGGCGAAGGCGTCGATGTAGTTGCCGCCGTAGTCGAAGATTTTGGTCTGGAAGCTGGTGTTGCTCAAGGCATGATGCGCGGTGCTCTGGCCTAGTTCGCGGACCAGCAGGTTGCCATAGGCCATCGCGGCGCGGGTCTCGACGATGGCCCGGTGGACGACGGGCAGGTTCTCGGGCACGAGTTCGTTGTCGGCATCCATGAAGACCATATGGCGGTATCGCGCTTCGGCGATCCCGAGGTTGCGTGCCGCGGCGAGCCCGCCGTTCTGACGACGCGCCAGGATGCGGAGCCCGCGACCATGATGCAGAGCCTCGAGCTGACGGAGCAGGACCAGTGAGCCATCGCGCGACGCGTCGTCGATGACCAACACCTCGGCGTCGACACCGGCCTCGCTCAACGCCTCCACGCCGCGCAAGGCCGACTGGATCGAACGCGCCAGGAAGATCTCGTGGTTCCAGTTCGGGATCACGATCGTCACGCCGTTGGGCGTCAAACCGGTCATGCCGATACACCTCCGGGATCGTTCGGAATTGTTGGCGTGTTCGGCCTCAGGCTCAGGCCGACTTGCGGAGCGGAAGCACCTCAACGGAGGGCTCCGACTCCCGAGGTCTCGAGGCCGTCGGCAACCTCAGTCCCAGCGAACGCAAGGCCGCCCCGAGCGATTCGCTCAGGCAACGCGACCCGTAGAAGGCCCGCAAGACCGACCACGCCTCGGCGACCTGCTCGGGTCGGAGCACCGCAGGAAGGTCCTCCCTCGGAACGACGAGACTCCGAAGCGGAATCTCCTCTGGGATCGCCGAGTCCCCCATCATGACCTTCAACGGGATGCACCCGGTCAGGGCCGAGAGGCGGAACCGCTCGAGCTCCATGTAAAACGAATCGTGATGCGAACACCAGACATGGTAGTCGGAGTGTTCCAGGACCCGGAGGAACTGGTCATGGTTCAAGTGCGGCGAGCCGACCTCGGTGTATGGCTCGACCCCCGGCATGTAGGCGAAGCCGCGGGGATCGATCCGATGGACCAACTCGTCGACGAAGGCGGCGCGCTGGGATGTCAGGTGACCGATGAAGCACCAGGGGATCGGGCGCGGACCGGCTTGGTCCCTCCGAGACTCGAAACCGACCCGCTCCGAATCGGTCAGGCCGTCCGGGACGAACCGGTAGGTCACATTCCGTCGGTCGGCGGGGGTGATCTGATCCTCCTGGTCGAGGAGGCCGAGATCGAGGACGATCTCGATGCCGGTCCGTCGGCTCAACTGCGCGATCTGCCCAAACCACTCGGTGTGCACCGATTCCATCCCCAACGACCCGATGAAGGCGAACCGGGCGCGGAGCCGTTTCAGCCAGGCCACCTCGTCCAAGCCCAAGGCGCGGGCGGCGTGGCCGACCTCGGCGATGTTGATGATCAGGCAGAGTTCGCCCCAACTCGACCCCGAGACCAACTGGCTGGGGTCGGCCAGGCGGGTCTGGTATCCCAACGTCGACAACGCCTCGGCAACCCGCCGGCCCGCCGTGTTGTAGAAGTGATTGACCGAACCCGGGATGACGATCAGCGCCCGCGTGGCGGATGTCGCTTCGGGGCCATTCGATCGGTCGTCCATCACCTTTGACCTCGCCCTTCCACGATCCCGGAGTGACCCTAACCGGTCGAAACCCCACGCGACGCGTCGGGACGAAACCACAAGGGCCGACCAACCCTGACGGTTGTATCGGAAATAACGACGATTCCCTCCAGTGAAAATCCTCAAGATCCGACCCGGTTCTTGCCCCGTGCGTGCGTGGAGGATACCGTCGACGTGGGAGGGAATTCGGTCTGAGATGACGGATCGACCTGTGCTCGGGGCTCAGCCGGGCTTCAAAGACCGCCTCCCGCGCGTCAAATGGGGAGAGATCGATGCGGATCGAACGAACCGGACCTTGGTACGCAAGTGTGGGTCGCGGAGTCATCGTGGCGCTGCTGGTTCTTGCCGTGCCAGTCGCCAAGGCGCAGGAGAAAGACGACGGGGCGGGGGATCGGAAATCCGCGCCGGAAGGTCTCATCACCGGGAATCCTCCCGAAGCGGACCCGGACCAGGGCGGCGCGCCGGCCGAGGACACGGTTGTCTTCGAGAAGGCCGCTCGCGAATACGTCGGGCAATACACGACCGCCGAGTTGTTTCAGGACGACGTCTTCGTCGAGGTCTTGCAGGACCTGGCCCAGAGTAAACTGACGCCCGAGGCGAAGGTCGATGCCTTCATTCTGATGCAGCAGCGAATCGGTTGGCTCTTCGTCGGGATGGTGCAGATGCCCCCGAAATGGGCCTATGCACGCTGGAGCGGAGCCCAAGTCTCGACCTACTTCCAATACGCCTTCGTCATGCCGCAAGGGATCGATGTGGCCGATCTGCTGGAACTGGCCGACGTGGAGGACGAGCGCTGGACGACCGACCCGCTCCGACCCTCCAATGCCCTGCTGTTGGCCTCGATCCTCAATCATGAGGCTGCCGGCGCGGCGGTGGCCAAAGCGATCGATCTGGAGGCCGTCCGCGCCACGCCGGTCCCCCCGATCACGATCCACAACCTGGCCTTCGCCGCCATGCTGACCCGTGACCCGGAACAGGTCCATCGGATGATCGTTTGGCTCCCCGAGGTCATCTATGAGGAGTCACGCGAAGACCTGGTCAACCTCGCCATGGTCTACCGGACCGATCCGGTCAAGGACGCCCTGGAGCAGTTCGTCACTGAGGCCAAAGCCGATTTCAACGACAACGCCGTCGTCGGAGCCCTCAAAGCCCTCTCAGCGATCACCCCTGAAGAGCGGTTCGAGGCCTTCTTCCAGGCGCGGCTGACCGAAGTCGATCCGGAGCGTCGAGCCGAGTTTGAGTCGCTCCGCGACCAACAATTTCCGGATCGATTGGCCCGCCGTACGCTCGCCGAAGGAATGAGCATGACGAAAATCTGGGACGGATTCGTGCTCCAAGCCCTCTCTGATCGGTTTGTCATCGAGTTTAGCGACCGCTTCCGGTACACCGACCACTCTCGAAAAACCGAACGCTGATCGTCAGAACTCTCATCGTGCTGACCAACGTTCCAACCTCAAGGTCAGTCTCTACCAAGGTCATCGGCGACCTGATACGTGGTGTTACCGGCTCGGACTGGTTTGGGTTTGCCTGCGACTGATCAGATTATCGTCCTCGGACCGCTGAGTTTCGGTTGGTGGGCAAGGGGGGCGGCATCGCCGGTCGGGGGGGCGGGTTTTCTAGGACCTCGCGGATCGCTTCGGCCTTGGCCAAGACCGCGTCGAAATCCTCGATCGGGATGCCGTCCGAAAGTCCTGCCGACCGAAAGATCTGCCCGATCCGATCCGTGCCGTGATAACGGATCGTCTTTTCATAGGACTTCTTTCGGCGGGTTTCTAGGTCAAACGTGTTTTTGACTAATGCGACGGCACCCGCCGTCCTTATGATTAAATTGATTGTTGAGAATATCATGAGATTTATTCCAGTTTGCCGTCGATGGGGCGAAGGTCTTCGGTCCGCAACGCTCGCGGCCTCGATTGACGTTCGAGCGGATCGGTCACACCGGCCAGAATTTCAAGCACCGTGTCGGGACCGATTTTCTTAACAAGGTTCATGACGATTTCTAGCTTTGGGTCAAGCTTGCCGGAACGAGCGACATCACCCGTCTCATCGCAAATCGAATCAAGCGACACGCCAAAGAACTTGCAGATCGTAATCACTTCACTAAGTGGCGGATCACGGTCTTTGAAATTCAGATAAAAAGTAGCACGCTTCGTAAGCAAGCCTGCTTGGCTCAGTGCCTTGTGAGCAGACGGATTTGTAAACCTATTCTCTTCAAGCAAAAGCCTCAGTTTGTCGCGGAAAGTTTCAAGATTCATGATCAAAATCTAGCGACAAACTGGAATCGAAAAAGCAAAACTAGAAAAACCGACAATTCGTCTAAAAACACAAACAAAAACCTCCAGAAAATCAGACAACACTCCTCCTGTCGTCAATGTCGGGAGGAAGGGAACCGCGATCGGCCCGGAGGGCTTCGGCGACGGCCAAGTCCTCCCGATAGGTCACCTTGAGGTTCCATCGCGATCCGGGGACGACCCGACAGCGGTGGCCGAGCGCCTCGACCAATTGCAGGTCGTCGGTGATCGTCGCGCCCTCGGCGACCAAGCGGCCCCGCTCGGCATAGGCCCGTTCCAGGATCGATCGCCGCGCCACCTGGGGCGTCTGGACCGCATAGATCGCCGCACGGTCCAACGTCTCGCAGATCGTGATCCGGCCGTCCTCAACGACCTCGACCCGCTTGAGCGTGTCGGAAACCGGATGGCCCAGGACGACCGCCGGCTCGGTCCGCGCCGCTCGGAAGAGCCGATCCAGATCGTCCGGGTCCAAGCACGGCCGCGCCGCGTCGTGGATCGCCACATGCGTGGCCGACGACTCGAGATGGGCCAGCCCTCGTGCGACCGACTCGAACCGCTCAGCGCCCCCCGCCACGACCCGGATCCGCCAGGACCGCAACACCGCGCGATAGGCCTCGGTGAACCCCTCGACGTCCTCCGGCGCGACCACCACGACCCGCTCGACCACATCGGGCCGCTCAACGAACGGCGCGACGGCGTGAATCCAGACGGAGCGACCAGCGATCTCGTGGACCACCTTCTTCCGCGACGGATCGGCAAACCGTGTCGAGCGGCCCGCCGCTGGAAAGATCACCGCGAACGTCGGGGCCTCGGCGTCCTCAGGCGTCTCGGAATCGAGGGGTGCACGAGTCATCGAACCGAGTGCTCCGAAGGGGATCGATCTGTCGATGTTCGGCCATTGGGAGCATAAACGGCCCGGTTCCGATTAGACTAGGGAGGTCTCGGAGAGCGTCCGATCGGCCCGTCGAACCGACGACCGTTCGCGACTGAAAAGGCCTTTTCGATCGTCGAACCCCACGCGCCATGGATGACTCCCAGTTCGCCCAACTGTTTCTCGCCTGGCTCCGACGCCACGCCGTCGATCCCTCGGGCGTCGCGTCCGATCCGTCGACGACCGAGGGCCCGACGATCCCATCGACGCCTTCGGAGTCGATGTCGATCAACCATCCTGAGGACAGTTCTTCCCTGTTCGTCGACCTCCAGCAAGGCCTGCTCTTCCCATCACGTGGGCGTTACCGTGAGGAGGCCTCGACGATCGGGTCGGACGTCGAGTTGGCCGACGCGCTGGACCACCTAGAATACGTCGTCTATCGACGCTATCGGAATCATCTGACCCGTGCTGAGCGGGCCCGGATGGACAACGCGATCATGAACGCCTCCTACAAGATCGAGCGCTATCTAGCGCGGATGAGCGGTGAGGAACCCGCTTACGCCCAGTCCGAGACGCGCTACCAGCGGGCGCGCGAGACGTTGCTCGCCGAGCGGCAGGTCCACGAAGCCCACCAACAGCGCAACGTCCGCCTCCAGCGCCGGCTCCAGACGCTCGATCGGCTCTCGGCCGAGGCCTTCGAGGAGTTCGTCGCCGAACTCTTTGAGGCCGAGGGCTTCGACGTCGAGCGGGTCGGTGGCACCGACGACCAAGGGGTCGACCTCCGGCTCAACCGCGAGGCCGTCCACGCCATCGTCCAGTGCAAGCACCACAAGAAGAGCCTGGTCGGCTCGCCCGACCTCCAACGGTTTCTGGGCGCCCTCCAGCAGAGCCGGGCCGTCCGCGGCTACTTCGTCACAACCACGGGGTTCACCCTCTCGGCCGAACGGTTCTGCCTGGACCACCCCATCGAATTGATCGACGGGCCCAACCTCGTCGGATGGGTCGAGGCAATCCTCGGCCCTTGGCGACGACGAAAGCATCAGGAACCCCGACTCTGGGATCAGATCGAGGACGACCTCCACTCTCAACCGACTTGATGCCCGTTTAGGGCGAATCCTGAGACTTCTTCACCACCTGAGACTCAAGGACATCTGGTGATGGCGCGGATCTTACTGGGCGTGACGGGGTCGGTGGCCGCGATCCGGACACCCCAGATCGTGCATGGCTTGCGCGATCAGGGTCACGACGTCCGGGTCGCCGCGACCGAGCCGTCGCTCTACTTCTTCGACCCGCGCGACCTCGACGATTCGACACCGCTGCACCGCGATCGCGACGAGTGGCCGGGCGCCTCGTATCGTCGGGGCGACCCGATCCTGCACATCGAGCTGCGCAACTGGGCCGACCTGCTCCTGATCGCGCCGACCGACGCCAACACGCTGGCCAAGATTGCCTATGGGCTGTCGGACAACCTCCTGACCTGCATCGTCCGTGCCTGGAAGATCGGACCCGAGCGGCCGATCCTGCTCGCCCCAGCCATGAACACCGCCATGTGGGAAAGTTCAGTGACGCTCCGACACCTCCGATGGATCGGTGAAACTTACGGATCGGGATCAACCAACTCTGTCGTCATCGACAAACGATCGATGATCGACCGCATCAATGCGTTTTTGGGAATTTTCCAAGATCCGGGCGGACCGATCCAGATCATCGCCCCGATCGCGAAGCAACTGGCCTGTGGCGACGAGGGGATGGGCGCGATGGCGGAGGTTCCCGAGATCCTCCAAGCCGTTGAGGGGCGGCTCACGAACTCGCTTTGACAGGCCGGATCCACAGAACGACCGCAGACGGCCGCGCGAAATTGACGAAGAAGTAAAAGTCTGGCTTCGCACACCCAATTCGCGTCGGCATGGGATCGGTCACGAACTCTTCAGCCTCGGTTGTCAGCAGTGTCTCAATCGTGACGTCTCGGAAGCGGTAGAGGTCTCCTGAACGCGTGCGGATATTGAACAATACGTCTCCTGAGCCGCGAAACCTCGCGACGACCACGAGGAATTCGCCGCCGCCAAGCCAGTAGGTCAACACGATCGAGGAGTCTTTATCGGACATGTCGACCGATTCATAGGATCGTTTGACGTCAGTGCGCGTGAGGTCGACTGAATTGATCGTCGAGGCGAATGCGCTGAAGCGATCGCGTGTGTCGAGTTCCGAGAGGCCGAACCGCTTGCGGATCGCGAGCAGGGCGCGGTGAAGTCGGAGGACGCCGGCCCGTTCGGGTCGCTCGCGTTCGGCCCAGTCGAGTCGGCTGGCCAGGAACGTCGACTCGGCTTGCGGGTCGGGGATCTTCCGGCGGGCCTCCGGGTCGGCGAACTCGGAGAAGTAGGCGAATTCACGACGACGCCCCTCCGTCACCAACGCGCCGAGTTCGGGATTGTGGTCGGTGAAATAGGCGAAGGGTGTCGAAGCAGCCCACTCCTGACCCATGAACAGGAGCGGTGTTTCGGGAGCCATCAAGAGGATCGTGACGGCAGCCCGGTAGGTCGGCAGATCGATCGCGTCGGTCAAGCGATCTCCCAAGGCGCGGTTGCCGACCTGATCGTGGTTCTGCAAACAGATGACGAACCGTGGGTACGCGAGCCCGCTCGGATCGGTCCCGCGATGCTCCTGGAGGTGGTTCGAATATTGCCCTGAGAAACTCCAGCCCTGTTTCAAGGTTTGAGCCAACGACTCGGGCGTCCCCTCGAAATCGGCGAAGTACCCCTCAGAGTCGCCGGCCAATAGCCGACGCATCTGGTGATGCCAATCGTCGGCCCAGACGCCATCGAGGCCCCAGCCCCCGCGATCGGTCGGCGCGACCATCATTGCCAGGTTCCGGTGATCTTCGGCGATCAGGACGATCTCACGGTCGTCGACCGACTCACGAACCTCGTCGGTCAACTGGGCCAGGAAATGCCGCTCGGAGTCATCGAGGATCGCATGGGTCGCGTCGAGGCGCAGGCCGTCGACGTGGTATTCGTGGATCCAGTGCTTGGCGTTGTCGATGAAGTAGGCACGGATCTGGTCCGAGCCCGGCCCGTCGAAGTTCAACGATGCCCCCCAGGGACCGGTATGGGTGGGCGATTCCAGGCGATCGGTGAACAACCCCAGGTAATTGCCGTCGGGTCCGAAGTGGTTGTAGACGACGTCCAGGAGGACCGCGAGGCCCAGGTCGTGGGCGCGATCGACCAGCGCACGGAGGTCGTCGGGAGTCCCGTAGTTCGGGCTCGGCGCGAACGGACAAACGCCGTCATAGCCCCAGTTCCAACGACCCGGGAACGCGGCGACCGGCATGATCTCGATCGCGTTGATTCCCAGCTCGGCGAGGTCCGCGAGGCGTTCGACGGCGCCTCGGAAGGTTCCGGCCTCGGTGAACGTGCCGATGTGCAGTTCGTAGACGACCAGGCCAGCCAGCGGTCGTCCCGACCAACCGTGGTCGTTCCAGGCGAATCGATAGGGATCGACCGCCTCGGAGAGCCCGTGGACACCGCCGGGCTGGCTTCGGGAGGCTGGGTCGGGCCAGATCCGGTCGTGCTCGGGGATCCGGTAGCCGTACCGATCGCCGGGTCGGAGTGTCGGAGCTCGGCCCTGGAAGGTCCCGTCGTCGAGGCGCTCCAACGGGACATCCTGCTCGTCATCCGAACCGGGCCGGACGACGAGGCTCAATTGGTCGAGGCGATGGCCGAGCATGCGGACCCGGAATCCGCCGTCGGGATCGGGCCAGGCGCCGAATTGCGGAGTCCAAGTCACGGGGAGTTGAGGCCTTTCGCGTCTCGGGTTGCCGAGGTCTGGGATCTGATCTGAAAACGACCAAGAAGCTGAAACAAGAGGTCCATACCAGGAACATCAGAACTTATTCTGACTTCTCTCCTAGCCCGAACCTTTCACGGCTTGTCAGCTTGGTTCTGATTGAGGTAGGAGACCAGGAGCGTCTGGAGCATTCGGAGCGGGATGACGGACCATTCGGGCCGTCGGGCCAGTTCGTCGAGCAGCTCCACATAGACGCGGTCGAGCAGGTGCGCCACCAGCAGGAGCTGGGCCGCCTCGGGGTCGGTCGGCCAAAGATCGTCGGGGACCTTGGAGGAGTCGGCCTGTCCATCGGAGGCCTCGGGGGCCTGGATGGCATCGAAGTAGGCGCGGAGGAACTCGCCGGAGGCGTTCTGGTGCCAGAGCCGAGCCCAAGGCTCGAACGCTTCGAAATCCTCGGGTCGGTCGCGGGTGAAGGCGAAGAGTCCGCCGTAGGCGGCATAGCCGAGCGATCGGAGCATGTCGGCCACGTCGGAGGCCGGCGGTCGCTTGCGATTGCGCTGTTCGAGCGAATGGAGCAGGTTGCCCTGGAAATCGAGGATAACGTAGTCGCCGCGGACGCGGAGCACCTCGTCGAGGACATAGCGACCGTGGCCCCGGAATTTGCGTCCGCGGTCGCGAAGTTTGCGGAGCCGCGCGGGGATCTCGGCGAGCACGTCGATGTGGGCCAAGCAGGTCTGGGCCAATTCGCCGGCGATGCCATCGAGGTCGGCCCGGACGTCGCGGAGGGTCCGCGCGACCTGGTCGGCGTGGATCCGGAGCGAGCGGGCCAGGTCAGCGGTGTCGTCGCTGGTCAGCGGCTCAGCGACGAACTCCGGATCGTCCGGGTCGCCAGCCAAGGCGCGATGCATCTGCGCGGTCCGCTGGCCGAGCAACTGGATGGCGCCAGCGACGAGACCGACAACCTGCTCGACGCTGGCGTTGGAGAGGCCCGACGGCGACTCCGCGATCGGCTCGTGCGGCGGGCGCGGCGTCCAGAACAATCGGAAGTCGCCGCGCGTTGATTCCGGGATAACCCGATCGCCCAGACGCCCTTGGATCTGTTCGAAGTAGTTGGTCATCTCGTCGATCACGTACTGCCAGCCGGTCGACTGGCTCTCGACCCATTCCTCGAGCATGGCCAGGATGACCGGCTCACCACGCTGGGGGCGATACTGCAACGAGCCGGCCACCTTCGGCATATGGGGGAAGCCGGTCCGCTCGGTCAGGAACAGCGCGACCTCGTAGTCGGGGTTGGGCCCGGCGTCGAGCTGGCGATAGATCTTCAGGACGAGGCGGTCGCCGAACCGGATCATCGAGTGGGCGGCCTGCCCCTGGGCGGTGGAGGGTTCCAGGATCGCCGTAGCCGGCATGGCATCGGGACCGACCAGGCCGCTCAGGGCCGTCGTGGCGGTGGCTTGGACGGTCCCCTTCTGCATCGGAAGGGCCTCGTGATCGCGGATCTGGGTCCAGAGCGCTTGGCGGAAGGTCTCGTCGCCCAGCGCATCAAGTAAGACCCCCCCTTCGCCGCCGGACAACCGCGCGATGACGAACTCGGGGTGGTGCCTGGACCAATCCTCCGAGATGGGTCCGCGGATCAGGCTGACCATCAGGAGGAAGCGGAGCGTCTCGTTTGGCTTGAGGTCCGCCTCGATGATCAGGAGCAGGCTGTTGAGGCCCTCGCCTAGGGCGCCGGACTGCTCGACCAGGCGAATCTGAGCCACCTCGCGGTCGCGGACCGCCTCCGCAAACCAAGGTTGACGCGGCAGATAGATCGGGAGCACCTCGGATTCGAAGGCCCGCCGCGCCGAGTTGGTCAGCACCGCCTCCCAGTCCGGGGTGACCTCCAGGATCGGAATGGCGCCGAAACGCTCGAACGGCTCGGGCACCCGTTGCACCGCGATCGGCGTGGCCTGCCGGACCAGTTGGAACCAGAAGAAGGCGTGCGGCCCCAGGGTCACGAAGTAGGGCAACTCGCCGACCCGAGGGAACTCGATGTTGCCGAACATCTCGATCGGGGTCAGCCCCTCGAACTCGGCCAATTCCAACTCGCAGGGTTGTGGAAACCGGGACAGGTTGGCCACGACCAAGACCAGTTCGTCCTCGAAGCGTCGGACGTAGGCGAGCACCTTGGGGTTGGTCGGGTGGAGGAACTCGATCCGCCCGCGCCCGAAGATCGGGTGCTGCTTGCGGAGCCCGATGAGCCGCTTCATCCAGTTCAACAGCGAGGAGGGGTCGCGCTGTTGGGCCTCGACGTTGATGGACTGATAGCCCGAGACCGGGTCCATGATCGGCGGGGCGTAGAGCCGCGCGAAGTCGGCGCGGGAGAACCCGCCGTTGCGGTCGTTGTTCCACTGCATCGGGGTGCGCACCCCGTTGCGGTCGCCCAAATAGATGTTGTCGCCCATCCCGATCTCGTCGCCGTAATAGATCACCGGCGTGCCGGGCAGCGAGAAGAGCAAGCTGTTGAGCAACTCCAAGCGCGGGCGGCTGTAGTTGACCAACGGCGCCAGGCGTCGACGGATCCCCAGGTTGATGCGCGCCTGTGGGTCAGCCGCATACTCGGCATACATGTAGTCCCGTTCCTCATCGGTGACCATCTCCAAGGTCAACTCGTCGTGGTTACGGAGGAACAAGGCCCACTGGCAGGACTCAGGAATCTCGGGCGTCTCGGCCATGATCTCGGTGACCGGGAACCGGTTCTCCTGGCGCAGGGCCATGAAAATTCGGGGCATGACTGGGAAGTGGAAGGCCATATGGCACTCGTCGCCGTCGCCGAAATAGGGTCGGACGTCGTCGGGCCACTGGTTGGCCTCGGCCAAAAACATGCGATCCTGATAGTTTTGATCGAGCCAGGCGCGCATCTCACGGAGCACCTGATGGGTCTCGGGCAGGTTCTCGCAGTTGGTCCCTTCGCGTTCGCAGAGGTAGGGGACCGCGTCGAGTCGGAGCCCATCAACGCCCAGGTCGAGCCAGAACCGCATCACATCGAGGATCGCGCGACGGACCTCCGGGTTGGCGAAGTTCAGGTCCGGCTGGTGCGAGAAGAAGCGGTGCCAATAATAAGCCTTGGCCTGATCGTCCCAGGACCAGTTCGACTTCTCGGT
>CAZSSM010000134.1:0-12851 GCA_964609385.1 uncultured Planctomycetia bacterium | reverse complement strand
GCAGACGAGGCGGTCCATCGGGCGCGGGCCTTGGTGGCCTTTTTTCAAGGGACCTCCTGCCTGACGGTGCTGACCTGGAACCAATTCCTCCCCCAGTTGAGCGACTTCGGCCGAGCCAAGCTTCCTAGGAACCGAGGACGTTGGCTCCGCCGTCTCGTCGAGCCGATCGCCGAGCAGGTGGATCTGGTAGACCATCAGGAGCGACCGGAAACCTCCGGTGTCTCGGATGACGCGAGCCACGACCACGATCGTGCGATCATCGATCGATGATCGAATTCGAGTCGCCGACTTGAGAAGGATGGGCTCGATTCCCAGGGAAATCCTGAGATCGTCGCGACCTGGATGATCCGGTCCCCATAAATCATGTCAGGTTGCTGAGGTCGCGAGGCCTGGATGGTCTGGACGAGTTGGCCTCGGGCGGGACGCTGGCACGCCGGCCGTTGGGGGGTATAATTGAGCGATTCACGAGGGATGAGAGTCGCCCGCGTCCGTTGGGACCCGTTTGACAGGTCCGCGTCCCATTGGCTTGTTGACGAATCGTTTCCTCGTCTTCCCGTGTTCATCATCACTTGGTTTCGGTTTTGGGTCTCGGCCCCGCTGGATGGATCCTCGACCTCGCCTCCGGCGATCGGACGGATCGGCTCCTCCCCGCGGACGGACGGTCCCACCTCAGCCCAGGCTGGAGAGGTGATCCATGTCCACGCCCGGTAAGGTCTTGGTGGCAATCATCACGATTGCGATCCTCGGCGCGGTCCTGTTGACCGCGGCGGTGGCCAAACTCAATCGCGAATACATGAGTCAAATCGCCGCAGCCGATGCCCAAATCGGATCCCTCGGAGCCCAGTCCTCCGGGGTCCTCGGCGAAATCGAAGATTTGAAGCGGCAGTTGGTTCAGGCCGATCTCGACTTTAACGCGGCGAAGTCTGAGTACACTCGGCAGCTCAAAGCTATCCAGGCGCGGATCGTCCCTGCCCAAGCCGAACTGGCTGAGGTGATCGAGGAGGAGCGTCGCAAGGGCTCAGAGCTGCGACGATCTCAGGCCAGTGTGGATAACGTGCAGACCGCTCTGGAACGGCACCGTCGGGATCGTCGTGAGGCCGAGGAGCGTCGGGATCAAGCCCTCGATGATTTTGCACAAATCCTCAACGAGTTCGAGGCTGGGCAGCAACGACTGATCGAACTCCGCGCCGATTTCGAGCGGCTCGACCGAGAGAATTTTGTGATCCTTCAGCGTCTCCAGGCTGCTTCGATGCTCGGACAGATCAACGAATCGGCCGAATGAATTTTCTCCATTGCAGCACGGGATGTTCCCTTTCGGCACGCCATTGGCATGATCTTTGGCGATTGCGACCGGTCCGCGTTGACGTCCCATCGATTCGGGGCTAGCCTGCGCAAACGGTCGTGGCCGATTGCCTGACGTGGGTCGGGTTGGCCTACATGGTAGGTTCACGTCAGGTAGTTCTATGGTACCACATCGAGGTTTATCCCATCGTCATGTTGTCGGCCCTCGACGTTGGGTCGGCTTGGTGATTAACGCCCGTTCTGGTCGCGGACGCGGACGGACGCGTGTGTCTCGGCTGATTAAACACCTGAATCAGAGCCCCTTCGACGTTCGGGTCGCCTGGACGATCGACGATCGCAGAGCGATCGTGGCTCGGGCGCATGCAGATCCAGACGCTTGCCGTTGCCTCATCGCGGTGGGCGGTGACGGGACGATCATGGCCCTGCTCAATGAGCAACCACAGGTCCCGATCACGGTGATGCCGGCTGGAACCGAAAACCTCTTCGCATGTCATTTCGGCATGGGGGCTCGGCCGCTTGAGGTTGCCGATCTTGTGCGGGACGGACAGGTCGTCGACCTCGATGTGGGGCTTATCGATAAACGGGAGCGGTTCGGCTTGATGGCCGGGATCGGGTTCGACGCCGATGTTGTGACGCGTCATCATCGGGGTCGGACTAGTCGCGATGGCCAGGTCCGGACCACGACTCGAGCCGCGTATGTTGGACCGATCTTGCAGTCGTGTTGGGCGTATCGCTTCCCCAGGATCACCGCACGGTTCGAGACAGGATCGGGACGGCTCGAGTCGCTCGACGGCGCGATGGTCTTCCTGTTCAACCTGCCGCGCTATGCGTTGGCCCTGCCGGTTGCACCCAAGGCCCGCGGCGATGACGGTTGGCTAGACCTCGTCGTCTTCCGCAATCCCGGACCGTTCCAGATGGCGCGCTATCTCTGGATGGTCTTCCGCGGTGTGCATACCCGTCGTGACGGGATCACGCATCGACGAGTGCGCCGGGCTTGGATCGAGACCGACCAGCCCGCACCGGTCCAACTCGACGGCGATCCCGGCGGTTGGATCACGCCGGACCGCCCCTGGACGATTGAAGCGCATCCGTCGGCCGTCCGAGTGCTCGTCCCTGCCGGCTTCCCCGGAATCCGGACTTCCGATCCGGTCCGAACGCGGAGCTGGAATCGACCGACCGTCGAGCCGGTCGCGGTAGCCTCTTCCGCCTGCTGAGCCGAATCGAACCGAGGCGTGATCTCCAAACCGGAGCGATGACCCAAGGTGGATCGCTCCTCAGAATTCGAAGGTCGGAGGCCGACCCATGCAAGGACGCAATGGCCATGAGCCCGACGGATCGTCGGGGACCCCCAATCCCGTCGCAGTGGGGGACATTGCGATCGGCTACGGCCGACGGCTGTCTCTGATCGCTGGCCCCTGTGTGTTAGAGCCGAACGACTCGGCGCGTCGGATCGGCGACCACCTGGCCAGGCTGGCCGACCGCTTGGCTTTGTCCCTGATTTTCAAGGCTTCCTTTGACAAGGCCAACCGGACCTCGATCTCCAGTTTCCGAGGGCCGGGCCTGGACGAGGGGCTCCGTCAACTGGAGGAGATCGGGCGGCAGACCGGCCTGGCGTTGACGACCGACATCCATGAGGCGTCGCAGGCTACGCCCGCCGGTGAGGTCGTCGACCTGATCCAGATCCCGGCCTTCTTGGCTCGACAGACCGATCTGCTCGAGGCCGCTGCGGCGACTGGACGCCCGGTCAACGTCAAGAAGGGCCAGTTCATGGCGCCTTGGGATATGCGTCATGTTGTTGGCAAACTCGAGGCTTTTGGTGCCTCGGGGGTCCTGCTGACCGAGCGTGGGACGTTCTTCGGCTATGGGCGGCTGGTTAACGACTTCCGGGCGATTCCTTGGATGCGTGAACTCGGCGCACCGGTCGTCTTCGACGCGACCCACTCGGTCCAACTGCCCTCGGCCGGTTCGGGGTCAACCGCTGGCGAACGTGCGATGGTCCCGGTGTTGACCCGAGCCGCCGTCGCCGCCGGCTGCGATGCCCTCTTCCTGGAGGTCCATCCCGATCCCGATCGCGCTCTTTCCGACGGACCTAACGCGCTCCGACTGGACGACCTCGACGACTTGATCGCCGCCTGCCTCCGGATCCGCGACGCCCTCGATCCTTATCCTTCCCCCGCGACCCCTTCCTGAACTCGAGTTGCCGGCCGGCGTGGTGAACTGGTCAGAGAAGGCTCCATTCATGTCGTGGTTGCCGACACAAGACCAGTGGGGTGTTGTGCGCCGGAGTCCGTCGTCTCCGGATCGGGTCGGATCGGTCCTTCGGCCGCCAAGGCGTCGTCGAAGGTGATCTCCCGGGGCCGGTTGCTTCCGGAGTCGCCCAGGATTCAGAACGGCCTCGCGCTGGTCGGCGCCGTAGATGGTCGCACAGTCCGCGCCAAATATATGATGGTATATCGAATCAAATTCGGAATGGTCGATCGTCGCCTGCCAGTTCTGCGAACCAGGGAAATACTGATGGGGTTCCTCAGCGACGTCGGCGCGATCATCGATCGTCTCATGGCGCGATCGCCGTATGGGATCCCCCTTTGAGGATCAACAAGACGCCCAGGAGACCGATTTCGAATCGAGCGTCGCGAGACACTGGGCCTTGAACTGGCCGCCGGCTCGGGACGTACCGAGACGTATTCGATCGGGGCACCGGTCACCGAGGCCAGGCGGGGCCTCATGCGGTCGCCCAACATCAAAAGGAGCCAACACGGTGCGGCTGCCTCTCTGTCTCGCGACGTTCAGCTTTGCACGGATCGCCTCGACGACCCACCGAATTGGGATCCTCCTGATGGGGGCCCTGCTTGGGCTCGCCACGGGGTGCTCCTCTTCGTTCGACGACGAGGCTTATGAGGTCGAGACGATCGGAACGACCTCCGGAAGTCTGCTGGATCGGAGTCGGTCCTCGACCCAAACCGATGGGGTCGAGGAAGCTCGAGGGCCGCTACTCGACGAGGCAGAGTTGGATACGCCGGTCCTCGACGAGCAACAGCGCTCGATCCTGGAGAACATCCTCTCGCTGGTCGACCGCGCCGAGCTGGAGCCCGGCGGCGACAACTTCAACATCGCGCGGGGCAACCTCAACGACCTCTTCGGGACGATGCCGAAGCGGCAGTTCCAGTTGACTGAGGCGACCCGGACCCTGCTCCGGGATGATCCGGTGATCTCCGACCTGCAGGTCGAGGACCTAGAGCGCATCGAGTACGGAACGTTCGACACGCGTTACGTTGAGGACATGCGACTGCTTTCTCGGGTGGCGCGGCGGCTCGTCGATCCGAACGACCCGAAGCTGGATCAGGTCCGCGACCTGTTTGCCTGGATGGTCCGTCAGGTCCAGCCGATCCCTTCGGAGATCTTCAGCTACAGCAACGTGGACGGAACCGAGTTCGTGCAGGCCCAGGCCCGACCCTTCGATGTGACCTTGCGTGGCATGGCCACCGAGGACGGCACGCTCAACCGAGCTGAACGGTCGTGGCTCTTCCTGACGCTCTGCCGCCAGATCGGCGTCGACGCTGGGATCGTCCGGGTGACTCCAAAGTCGGCGACGCGGCCCGATCGCGACGAGTTGGCGACCTTGTACCAAGCCTCCAACCCGGCCATCGCGATGCAAGCTCTGGAGGAAGATCCCGGCCGAATCTTGGCCTGCGCGGTCTTGATCGATGGCCGAGCTTACCTGTTCGACACTCGGCTGGGCCTGGAGATGCCTGCGCCCGATGGCCAGGGCGTTGCGACGCTCCGCCAGGCCTTGGAAGATCCCCGTGTCCTGGCTCAACTCGCAATCCCCGGCCAGGAGAGCCTCGTCACGTACGATCAGCTCCGCGACGCCCGGATCGACATCCTGCTCGACTCGGCTTCCGGAACGCTCACGCCTCGGATGCGGCTCTTTCAGCGCACCTTGACCGGCGATGCGCGGATGGTCCTCTACCGGAACGTGGACGAGCTGGCCGAGGCGTTCCGCGAGGCCCTCGGCGACTTGATCACCGATGTCGAACTCTGGGCCCTGCCGGCCCTGGTCGAGCGTCGGTTGCTTAACGATCCGGGGTTCCAGTCCCAAACTTCTTTCGTCCTGCAGTTCTTCAACCCAGAGTTGGGTTTGCCCCTCCTGGCAGCGCGGATTACCCAGCTTTCCGGTCAGACCCGGTCGGCGATCACACAGTACGTCCGCTTTCGGTTCTCCCAGAACCTGCGTTGGGCCAACGATGAGCCCGCACCACCGCCGATCGTTCGGGTGATGGACATCTATTCGACCTATTTCCTCGGCTTGGCTCAACTGGAGCGCGGCGACCTGAAGAACGCCGAGCGGATGTTCCAATCCTCCATGCAGATCACACCGGTCCGCGAGGCCGAGGGGCTCCCGCTGCTCCAGTTCTCGTTCCTGCTCTATCGCCACGGCGCCCAGATCAATTTGGCTCGGATCCTCGAGGAGACCGGACGAGGTCCTGAAGCGATCGCAGCCTGGACCCACCTCAACCTTGAGTTCGTGCCTGAAGGGGCTCGCCACACCGGCCTTCTCCGGGCGCGGACGTTAATCTTCGAGGATCCGTTCGCCCTCGAAGTTCCCGTCGACGCCGAAATGCTCCTGCCAGAAGGCCCCGAACGGTTCTATTCACCTTGGGAGTTCACCAGGCAGGCGCGTTCGGAGTGAGCTGAGCGATGCGTCGCGGCATGAGTGACTTGGCATGATCGCTCGAATGGCCCGGACCCGTTCCAAATGGGTCGGTTGGGCGTACAATAGAACCTCTTTGAAGCCCACGGGGTTGACCGGGCCTTGTCGGTGACCCCTAAGGCAAATAGTTTGATCGAAGTCCTCGTATTCGCTCCACAAATGGTTCTGTCGATCTAAACAGGCCGTTGTGTTGCGTGGCCGGGCATCTTCGGGTAATGCAATTGTTTCACATCTTTCGATCGGAACGATTCGAGGCCCTCAGTTTCCAGAGGATCTTCCGCGATGTCGCAGACCTTCGAGGCGCCGCGTCCCTATCGGAACGGCCCAGGTACTCAGGCCGAGTCTGCCTCGGCGTCGACGACCGAATCGCAGGCGATCTTGGAGGCGGTCGTCAGCCCATTTCATTGCCTCTACCAAGACGCCTTGCATTTCCATAATCAAAGCCGGTTGATGATCGCGCGGTCCGAGAGTGAATCGAGCCGATTGGCCCGCGCCGGCTTCCTGCTGTACCTCAGCGCGGCCGAAGCCCTAGTTCATCAGGCGGCTGTCGAGCTAGGCCGTCCCGAATTGGCGCCTTTAGTGGCCGACCCAAGTCGCCCGATGCCGTTGGCCGAAGTTTGGCGTCTGTTGCCGACCATCGCTACGGATCCTTCGCCATCGGACTTCGATCCCCGACGCGCACCGTGGCCGCAATTCGCCGAGCTGCTCTCGCTCAAGGCGGCGTGGTCCTATCCCGGCCCGGCTGCTCAGCGCCGGGCTTACTATCGATCGGCGGTTAACGGCCGCGACTTCGAGCCGCTCCAACCCCATCAGGTCCCCGAGGACCTGGATTTACCCAATGAGCGGCTAGTCTATCCGAAGACGGGTCTACCTCGCGACCCCTACGCGATGCGGCCGCATCATCTCGACACCGCGCGAAGTGTCCTGGACGCGGCCATCGATGCCCTCGACCGACGGCTCGGAAACGCCCTGACGGCTGACCTCCGCCATCGACGAGAGCCGGTCCGCGTGCTCCATCAAGGCGGGGCCAACGGATCTGTTGGAGCATCCCGACCGACGTCCAGTGCGCGGCCGTCCTGGTCAGACCCTGACTCGGACTGACTCTTCTCTGCTCAGGGACGGGGTACCGGCCGGTTTAACGAGTAGATGCTGGGCTCCAGGTCCGCAAACTTGGGCATGTGGATGTGGTCACTCGGGACGTGCGGGATAACGACTGCCGAACCAGATCTCTTGCCCGTGGAGGGCTGGGTCCGACTCGTGGTTGATGGGCGATCATCGCGAAACAGGGCGACCGCTGATTTACCGATCTGATGGATCTGCACGACCATCAGCATCGAGGCCAGACAATCGATCCACGACGCCGAGGAAGCGGTCTCGATGATGGAACGATCCGGGGCTTTGGGGTCTGGTGAACCGGACATGGCCGACACGATCGGTTTCGGCATGGGATCGTGCACGTCGACGGCGATCGAGGCCTCTCGGACCCGTTGACGGATGAGCCCACGGTCCCAACGCAGCAGATCGGAGACAATCAACGGCGTAGACAACGACTGGGCGCGATACGGACCGGTCCGGACCTCCTCGCGTTGCAGGAGCCAGTCCACCCGAACTGGTGGAAACGTATGTCGGAGTCGGATGAGTTGCCGGAGGATCCGACGATCGGAAAGGGCGTGTTCGCGATCGAAGCAGCGGGCAAACGGATGCTGGGGGTGACTCCGGACTAGTGATTCCCAGAGCGTTTCGGTCCAGGAATGCTTGTGGATGTCGCCGGCCGCCAATGCGAGAGTCACCAAGGCCAGCCGACGCGAACGCAATCCGCGACGCTGGGCATGCCAGGCTAGCCTCAGGTCGTTCTCCGCCAGCATCGCTTGTCCTCTCAACATAAACGCCGGTCGGCGTGCAGGGACCACCTGATCACAAACCGTGGTCCGGTGATTGGAGACGACTCAGTCGTCAGCGCTTGCCGTCGAACCAAAAAGTGATTCAGGGATCTCGAGCGAGGCGGGATCTTGGAGCAGCGGATTGGACCTCCCGATGGAAGACCAACGGCTCTCGAGATCATGGGCCAGATACGGATCGAGCACGAATCTCTTCCATTAATTCGAGCACGACCTGTCCCGGACTCCACTTCTTTGGCAATCGACTTTGCCTGTGGGTAGGGTGTGGGCGGTCCAAGGGGGATCATCGCGACAAAGCCCGCGTTGTGGTGACGCGATTGGGCTTGCAAAGCAGCAGGGTGTGAGCGGCTTTCCTGAGGCCTCAGTTCGGCCGATCGTCGGGTTCGGCTTCGGGGTATGGGACGACGTCTTCAACCTCGCCGGCATCGTTTCGGGCGATAATGGCGCGGGCCGGCTCGGTCTCGCTGAGGTTGATCGGCTGGTGCGGCACGCCCGGCGGGATGAACAGGAAGTCGCCTGGACTATTGATGACCGATCGACTCAGGCCCGGTCCGTAGCGCGTCTCGACTTGCCCTTCCAGGACATAGATGGCCGTCTCAAAGCTACGATGGATGTGGGGCGTGGCCCGACCGCCGGGTGGAACGACGACGAGGTTCATCGACAAGCCCGTTGCGCCGGCCGACACGTTGGAGATCCCAAGAAAGTAGGGGAGTTGCTGTCGGGTCATCGTCGCCTCATCGGGGCGGACCGTGATCACCTCGCGATCGATCGCCTCGTCGTCCGATTGGGTTCCCATCGCGGTTTCCTCGTGGGGTGAGACGGGACAAGACTGAGGTTAAGCCATCGTGACGGACGCCCGATCTTCAGCTTCGAAGGATACCTCGGATTGAAGCCGAGAACCGACTCGATTCCCCCTCCGAATGATCGCGCCAGTGCCGATGAGCCCCAATCCATGAACGCGAAATAATATTCGAGCCCGTTTCTTGAATTTCGTCCAGTAACGCATTTAGAGGCAGTCATTGATTGCCACTGAGAAATTCCGTGAAAATATGTTATGAGTAATTGAATGTAAAAGTCATGTCATCGATCAGGAGCAAGTATTCCTCATCGGCTACTTGGTCTGTATACGGTTGGACGCGGCCCGACGGGCGTACGACTTCCTCGAGGTCTACAACGCCCCTGCTATGTGGTGAAATCGGTTGCTAGTGGCGCTACGTCCCTCACGACTTTCCCAAAATCAGACGAACCTCTAAATCCGAGCTGCGTAAGAAGCCGGGATCACCTTCTGCGCCTCAGCGCCAAAAGGCCTACGCCCGCGGAAACCGAGAGCAGCGAGAAGGATGATGGCTCGGGCACTACGGTCATCACAAAGCCGCGAGTCACCTCTGGACCCCCAGGCGTTGCGACATAGCGACCAAAGCCGACGATGGTGCCGTCGCCGTTGACCGCACGGGCTTGGAGTAAACGCGTCCACCCGCTGGATTCTACTGATCCGAGGGAAACGAGCGAGTTCAGGTCGAGCGTCTCGTAGCCGGTAGCCGAACCGTCATCGGGCAGCCAGAGCACCGCCCGGTTCGTGTCGGGCCCACCCGACGTTCCCGCGGGATTGCCTTCGCTGGCCCCGGCGTACCCAACGATCCAGTTGTTGGGGCCGATGTCGAGCGCTTCGGTTCGCACTCCGTCGAGGAAGCCGAGTGAGTTTAGTTCGGCGTCGCCCGGTCGGTAAACGAAGGCGGTCTCGTCACCCGGCATTGCTGAGAACGTCATCCGCCCGACGACCAAGCCGTCGTCGTTGAGCGCGCGGGCGATACTGCTGGTTCCGGCATCGTTACGTGTGTCGATGCGGTTGGCTATGGTGTACGGGTTGCCGTTGACGTCCGGTGAGTCGGGGGCCCAAAGAACCGCACGGTTGCGGTTGGCGGACGCGTCGTCGGGAACGATGGCGAAGCCGGCAATCAGCCCGTCAGCGTTGACATCGTTGGCAACAGTGAACGACGAGTTTGTTGGGAACGGCAGACCGTTGATTAGCGGATCGAGCTTGTAGGTCGTCAACGGCTGGTTGGGGTCGACGTCGTACCAAAAGGCGCGGCGTGGGAACGGGTTCGATATGTCGGGATTCGAACTGGCATTGCCGACGACGCGATTGGCGTTGTTGAGCGAGAGCCCGAACACAGCGCGGCCACCGGCGTCATTGAAGGGCTCGAGCACGGCGAGGTAGCTGGAGGTGGTCGCGTTGTAGACAACGCCGCGGTCGTACTGTACCGAGCCCGTGGTCTCGCCTGGGGGCGGTGCGTTGAAGTGGCCAACGCCGGCAATAACGCCGCGGTCGTTGATGCGGAATCCCTGCGTAGAGGTGATGGGCGTGGAGTAGCTCGGGACGCCGGCGTTGACAGTGTTGATGCCGTCACTGACGAACAGGCTCGCGCTGCCCGATGCGTCGGTTTCGACACCGGCTATCACGCCGGAAGTGTTGACTCCGCGGGCCAAACTGGCCGAGCCGCCCGGCGACAGCGGCACGGGCGCGATCGAGAACTGCGGGATAGCCGCAACTGCATGACTGGAACAAGTAAGCAGCGCGGCAACCAGGGCCGCCGAACAAGGAAGCTTGCACATCATGAGGTCTTCTTTCTCTGGTGGGTCCGCTTGGGGAGAGTCGGCTCAGGAGAGATGGACGGTCTTACGTGCGTCTTCATCGACGGCGTGGAGTGAAAGAACGGGCCTAACCCCACCACGGCTCTGCAGCAGCGCATGGCGAGGGTTGCGGAAGGTCAGATGCGTCGCCGCAGCAGCGCCAGCAGGCCCGTCACGGCGAGTAGCGAGAGCGACAGCGTGGACGGCTCAGGGATGACGACTGAGATGTTGTCGTAGTAGACCGAATTCGGAATCGAGAACGTACCGAAAGGCGTGTCGAATGCGTCGGTGCCGCCGATAAAGCGGATCGATCGAATCGCGACGGCATTAGCGTCGACCGAGAGGCGGGCCGCGGTGAAGTCTGACCCACCTGAAGGAAGCTGAAAGGTCGCTTCATCGAGCAGCGAACCCGTCCCGTCAACGCCATCAAAGGCCTGAAGCACTAGGTCGTCGGGATCCTGACCGAAGTCACCCATCTCGAGGGACACCGACCTCACCGGGCGGTCGAACGTGCCTACGAAAGCCGTGCCTTCGTTGCTGAACCAGGGATTCAGAGAACGTGATCCCCAGGAGGCCGGGAGTGTGGGATTTCCGATGTCGTTCACGTCGTAGAAGTCGAACTGGTTCGGCGTCCCAGGCCGGGAGATCGTGAGTTGCAACCCGTCTGCAACGACGGTGAGGCTCATGAAGGCGCCATTGCTGAAACCCGTATCGGGTTGCTCCTCGAAGTCGAAGACAACGGCATTTGCATTTGCATGGCCCGCCATCGCGGCGACGGCCCACATGACGGCTGTCACAACCAGGATCATGACCGGCAGAGTTGGTACCAAGGAACTCCTCTTCATGAGGTCGGCTCCTGATCTGGAAGAAAGGGAGAGGGGTCATATCAGCATTGTGAAGAGATTACACATGCAATTGAACTGCAAGTTACCACCCTGGCAAGCTGACGACAAGAGGCTAGAAATCGAACCTAGCTGTCCCGAGTTATGAACCCCGGCAGAGTACTCAGCCAACACGTTGGATCGGCTGGAGATTCGCTCATAAGGTTCGTGTTTTCGAAGAACTCGGTTGCGATCGTAGAGGGACTCGGTCATCGAAACGGGGCGTGTGAAGACAGGTCGAAGCTTGTGAGTCGATTGCAGGCAGGGCGATCGGTTTGACGGATGCCGGGCGGTTGAGTCTACTAAGGACCATTGCCGGAAGGCCTCGGTTGCGCCGCTTGTGGTGGCCCGATCCTCGCGATGGCCTTTGCGGTCGATCCACTCCGCCCAGTTGCCAAGTCGTGATCCAAGGAATCCCCGAAATGACCTCCCGCACCTTGCTGCGTCTAAGCGTGATCCTGATTGCGGTGGGAGCCGGATCGGCGCGGACCCCGAGCGTCGCGGCCGAGTCGGCCGACGTGAACGCGCCGCTGCCGGCGATGAAGACCCAGGTGGCTTTCGAGAGCCTGAAGTTCGAGCGTCCCGTCGCAATGGCCTGGCCGAGCGATGAGAGCAACTTATTGTTCGTGATCGAGCAGGTTGGCCGGATCGTCTCGTTCCCCAACGACCGGGCCACCAACGACGTGCGTCTGTTCCTGGACCTCAGCGGCCCCAAGGTCAACCGGGCTGGCAACGAGGAAGGGATGCTCGGCCTGGCCTTCCACCCCAACTACGCCGAGAACGGCGAGTTTTTCGTCTACTACTCGGCGGTCGATCCGAAGAACGACGCGGCCGGCCGCCGCTCGGTTGTCAGCCGGTTCCGCGTCTCGGCCGACGATCCGCGCCGGGCCGATCCCAACAGTGAGGAGATCATCTGGATCTCGGAGAAGGACCCGTTCAGCAACCACAACGGTGGCTGCATCGAGTTCGGTCCCGACGGCTTCCTCTACATCTCGTTGGGTGACGGCGGCGCTGCCGACGATCCGCTGAACACGGGACAGAACCCCTCAGATTGGTTCGGCTCGATCCTCCGGATCGATGTGGACAATCCCTCGGAAGGCCGCGCCTATGGGATCCCGCCGTCCAACCCGCGTCTCCGCGATCCGGAGCGGTTCGCCCGCTGGGCGCCGGAGGTCTACGCCATCGGCCTGCGGAACGTTTGGAAGTTCACTTTCGACCGTGAGACCGGCCAGATGTGGGGAGGCGATGTCGGCCAGAACCTCTGGGAAGAGATCGACATCATCGAGAACGGCGGTAACTACGGTTGGTCGCGCCGCGAGGCCTTCCACCCGTTTCCCAAGGGTCTCCGCCGACGTGCCCGCAATCGAGCCGACTCGGCCTCGCCGATCAGCGAACCGATCGCTGAGTACCCGCACAAGCTCAACCAGC
>CAZSSM010000133.1:0-12919 GCA_964609385.1 uncultured Planctomycetia bacterium | reverse complement strand
GTCTGGTGATGGCCCGATTGGGAACCACGATGCCCGCCCCGAATGACCCCGACGACCGTTGCGACCCCTGGGAGGGTCCGACCGCGACATCGCGGATCGAGTCATCCCCCGAAGATAGGATCAAGCGATCGGGGCGGGGCGTTCATGGGATTTTCTCGAACGCGTCGGTGAATCGCGCTTGCGGCTCATTTCTTTGAAAGGATCGATAGAACCGGTCGAGGATTAGGTTGCGGTCGAAGCCATAATCGTGATCAATCTGATCTCGGAACCGAGCACTGATCAGGAACACGACCTGGTCGCATCTGGATTGAGACACGACCAGGCCGCCTCGCGATCCGAAACGCGTTTAGGAGCCGCCACGATTGCTGTCGTTGGAGCGGGACCGATAGCGACCCGTAACATCCTTGTCTACACGCTCACGGCCAACTTCCAGCACCTTCCACCCAGCCTTCTCTTTGCGAAGGTAAAGGCGTCGGTAGGTCACATCTCGCTCGGTCGATTTGCCGATGATCACGAAGGCGAGGCTCCGCTGTTTCGGGCTGTAGTTTCCGTCAAGAACCTCGAAATCTTGGATCGAGTTGGCCAATTCCTCCAACTGAAACTCCAGCGGCTCGCCATCGAGAAAGGAAACGAGCAGTTCGCGACTCCTGCGGGTGTATTCCGAATAACGTGCCCGTTTGGCGACCGCTTCAGCCAGCAGATCGGGATCACGCTTCTCGACGGCATCCATGAATGACTCTGTCGCCTTGGCCGGATCGGTGTAGTCCGGCTCATCGGCCTGGCTACCTCCACCGAACTGACCACCACCGCCTTCACCCTGCTCTCGGCCGCCGAACCCGCCCTCAGCACCTCCGCCACCCGCAAGGCCGCCGCCCCGGCCGGTGTAGTTGTCGTATTCGTCTGAGCCTCCGCTGGAACGAGCATACTCGCTGTTCCCGCCATACTGATTGCCGTAGTTCGCCCCATAGCCGTCGTCATCGTCTTGGCCCGACTCGGCCGTTCGTCCTCCGCCAGGTGGTAAGGAGGGGTAGCCACCGCCACGACCGGATTGGCCGCCACCCTCCTCCAAGTCGACACCGCCACCTGACCTGCCGGCCCCGCCAGCCCCCGGCAAGGAGAAATTGCCTCGGTTGCGGCTCGAGCCTTCGCCCCCCGCGAGCGAACGGCCGTTGCCTCGACCCGAGGCACCGGATCTGTCAGATCCGCCACGACCTTCCTCGGCATCCGTCGCGGACCCACCATAATAAGCAGACTCCCCACCCGCTCCAGGCAACGAGGGATAGCCACCACCTTGTGATCCGGCCTGACCGCCCTGGGACCCGGCTTGACCACCCGCACCCGGCAACGAGGGATAGCCGCCCTCTTCGGGGCCGGCTTGACGACCGGAACTCGACTCAGCCGAAGGGGTTTCACCGGACTGGGCGGGCGTGGACGATCCGGCACCAGGAAGCCCGGGGAGCACCGCACCACCATTGTTCGACGGGGCGGGACTCGGCTTCGACGCGGGAGCCGAACGGGTCCGCTGCGTAGAGGCGACCTGAGGCACGATCGCTGCATTGGGATCCGAGCCCGGATCGGGGACGTCGCTTCCACCACAGCCGCCGAGCAACACGAGGCAGAGGATTGAGGCGAGGGTCCAACGGATTCGAATCGTGATGGGTATCATTCCTTGTGACTCCTCGAAACGAACGAATGGTCAGGCAAGTCCAAACGGTCCGCGGCGCTTTCGGAGATGCTTGACGAACGAAACCTCGAAAATATGCGGGGATCTGGAAACACCCGCTGGCTCATCACCTTCCCTCGAAGGATCGCGTGAGTCGGTGGGTATTGGCTCGATTATGGGCGCGATCGTCATTCTTTTCTATGACAACCGTCCCAACGCTGCCGCGATTTCCGAGGTTGCGTCTGAATGCTCCCCCCATCGAGCCAGACTCACGCAGACGGACTTGCTCTGATTCTGGAGCCGGCTCTACGATGGAACTGCTTGATCTCCGATTGATCCATTGCGACGAAGATCGGTTCGAAGGAGGCGCGGTCCATGGCCATGACGGACGCGGACTCGGGCAAGACGATCCTTTTAGTGGACGACGATCATGAGATCCTGGAATCGATGCGCACGGTCTTTGAGGCCAAAGGGCATCGGATCCTGGTTGCTCGTGACGGCAACACGGGACTTCACCTGGCCGAGCGTGAGGAGCCCGATCTGATCATCCTCGATATGATGATGCCGAAGAAGAGCGGCTTCCTCGTCCTGGATAAGCTGCGGACGCGTCCCGAAGGGATGATCCCCACGATCATGATCACCGCCAACGAGGGGAGCCGGCATCGCGCTTATGCCGAGCTTCTCGGGGTCGTCGACTATATCCGCAAACCCTTCGCCATCGAGAAACTGGTCCGATCCGCCGAGAACGCCCTCTACCCCGATCGGGATGAGTTCGAGAGCGATTGATCGATCGCGACTTCGGACTTCGTTCGCCATCAGCAGGGAACACGAGCGGCCCGATCGATTCGAGCCTCGAGCGCATCGGTGACTTCGCTTTCCAGCTCGGCCTGATCGAACCGGTTGATCTCTTGGAGACAGGTCGGACTCGTCACATTGATTTCGATCAACCGGCCACCCAGCACATCGATCCCCACGAAGAACAGGTCGCGCTCTCGAAGCCAAGGGCGGATCGCTTCGCAGATCCGCCGATCGTGCTCGGTCACTTGAGCCGGGAAAGCCGATCCCCCTTGGGCGATGTTGTGGGCGAACCCTCCGGAGACGTTGCGTCGAAGCATCGCACCGATCGGCCGACCCTCGAGGACGAGAACTCGCTTATCGCCCTGGTCGGCCTCCTCGACCACTTCCTGCGCGAGGACCTTGCGTTGACCGTCGGCGGTCGAGGCCTTGAGCAAGGCACGCTGGTTCGGGTCGTCGTTACGAACCAGGAAGACCCCAACGCCCGCGTGACCATCGATCGGTTTGACAACCATCCGACCACCGAACGCTCCAAGCGCCTCGGTCAAGCGTCCGAGGTCCTGAGTGATAAGGGTCCTCGGTCCGAGTTCGGGAAAATGGAGGGCAGAGAGTTTTTCGTTGGCGTCACGAAGACCGCTCGGGCTGTTGACGACGACCACGCGTGGTGGGAGCAGATCAAGGATCAATGTGACGTTGAGGTAATCGTCATCGAATGGTGGGTCGGTTCGGATCCAGACCGCGTCCAGATCATCAGGCCCGAGTCGGCGAGTCGGCTCGACCTGAAATAATTCGGCCGACGAGTCGCGAACTCGGACCCGACGAGCATCAAGCTCAACCCGACCGTCAGCATACCCGACGCCGGCCGGGTCGACGTGATAGGTCAAGTGTCCGCGACGATCCGCCTCGCGAAGCAAAGCGAACGTTGTGTCGTGATCCGGCTGGACCTGGTCCAGCGGATCCATAACGAAGGCGATGCGTCGGACAGGACGCTCGAAATCGGTCGGAACCGAAAGTGATGACATGGCCTTGATCCGACTCCCCATCCCGGCCCGTGTCGGGTTTAGTTGGTTTTGCCCAGGTCCGCGAAGAAGAAGGGCCGATCGAACCGGATGACGGCGATGAACTCTTCGGGAGCATCGAACGAGTCGCCCCCCTCAAAGACGCAGATCATGATGCCGTTGTCCAGACAGAGGCATGCTGAAGCGCCGGCCGCCTGGGAATGAATCGTCTTGGCGCGAGTCCAGGTTTCGCCGTCATCGGAGCTGATCCAAGCCATCAAGCGGAACCGTTCCGAGACGTGGGTGGGGTTGGTGAGTATCAGTTCGGGATCGTCATCTTCGGTCAGACGATCGACCGGGATCAACCGGGTTAGACCGGCCTGGATCCCCGGATCCTTGACAAACTCGGTCGGCTTCGGCTCGCTCCAGCTCCGGCCACCGTCGTTGCTGATCGCCATGAAGCGGTGGTGCGGCTCGGTGTCCGAACCAGGAGCGAGCGAAAGCAAGAGATCACCGTCGGCCTGTTCGAGGACCTGCGAGTGGACGTAGCCGGGGATCATGCCCTCGGCGAGTTGCCAAGTCGATCCCCGATCGTCGGAGACGATCAGGTGCGCGATCGACTCATCGTTCTCGTCTTGATGCGTGCACGGGACGATCAGACGGCCGGCATGGTCTCCGAGGCGGAGCTGGATCCCCTGCCCCGGACCGGTCATATAGCCCGACCAGCCTTGGGGGTTCACCTGATCGGTGATGTCGGTGATCGCGAGCCAACTGATGCCCGCATCGGTGCTGCTGAGCTGAACGAGGCGATCCTCGATACCGGCCCCTCCATGGAGCGTGGCCAGCAAGATGATCATCTCCGTGGACCGATCCACTAGAACGCACGGGTTGATGCATGGGGCGTCGTTGTCGAGCACGACGATCGATTCGGCCCAGGTCGCGCCCCCGTCCTCAGAGCGTCGCAGAAGCAGGTTGCTGTCGGTCACTTGGTCGCCGTTCAGCGTCTGACCTTCACAGAAGACGAAAACGGTCTGCTCGCCGATCGAGGTGATCGACGGGCTGAGGTAGCGGTCGTAGCCCCCCGTACCGGCCGTCCAGAGCAACTCCTTTTTCGCTTCAACGAGGCTGAAGCGGCTCCGCTGGGATTGTTTCCGGCGCCGACGGCTCCGATCTCGACGCTCCACAGCATTGTCGTCGCCGTCGTCTGAACCCGTCCGTTCGACGTTCGAGCCGTTGGCCTCAGCAGCTTGGTCAATGTGTTCATCATCAGAGTTGTCGGTTCGCGACTCGTCCGACGGAGATGCCAAGGACGGGGCGGTGGAACGGCCGATCGTGATGACCGTCGGTTCGGAATTCGCATTTAAGACAATGACCACACCGACGATCGAGATCAATGCGATGAGGGCCGAAATGGAACGGACCATGCAAGCTGGTTCCAAAGAAAGGCAGGAAAGTCACTCAGGACGAGGAGACATGACGAGGGATGTCCATTAATAGCCAAGGCTCGGCGAATCAGCGAGGGTAATCGCGATGACTGGTGCCTAGACGCCCGCAAAACCTCACAAAGTCTGCTCCGGCCCACACCGGAGAATCGAAGCGAGCCCCGCGAATAGGGTTCGAAGCCGTCCAAATTTCCGAGGAGCACTGAGCTTTGAGAGGTCTACTGTAGCTTGATTGACGTGCCGATGACGGTAGCCCACAGCTTATTTGAATTGATGAATGCTTGACCTTTCGATCCGACAATGGATGAACCTGGTCCATGTTAGCGTGTCGGATCATGAGACGCGAAGATGTCGTTTGAGGCGTTTCCTTGCAAAATCGACGCGGGAGGTCCGCGTCGAACTTCGAGGAAACCTGTCGTCGGAGAGCGATGGCGTGAACGAACAGGGCGAGGCCATTCGGATTTTCGGGACGCACGATGAGGCGACCGTTGAGCAACTGAAGCGTTGCGTTCGAGACCAAGCTGTGGCGGGCGTGCTCTGTGCCGATGGGCATAAGGGCTACTCGCAGCCGGTCGGTGGCGTCGTCGCGTATCGGGACCACATCGCGGTCTCGGGCGTCGGCTACGACATCGGTTGCGGCAACCTGGCCTACAAGACCGATGCGCGTGGAGACGAGATCCAGCCTCGGATCGAGTCGATCATGGACGACATCGCCAAGCAGATCTCTTTCGGCGTCGGGCGGACCAACCCGACCCCAGTCGATCACGAGCTGTTTGACGACGAGGCTTGGGAGGAACGGGAAGTCTCGGGCTTGAAGCGGATGGCCCGTGACCAGTTGGGGACCGTCGGCTCGGGCAACCACTACGTCGACGTCTTCGTCGACGAGGAGGATCGGGTCTGGGTCGGTGTTCACTTTGGGTCGCGGGGTCTCGGACACCGGACCGCGACTCGGTTCCTCAAGCTGGCCGGTGGCCGCGACGGCATGGATGTCCCCCCAACGCTCCTCGAGGTCGAATCGGACCTGGGCCGGCGTTACATCCGGGCGATGACCCTGGCCGGTCGCTACGCCTACGCTGGCCGCGAGTACGTCGCTGGACACGTCGTCCGCGAGATCCTGGGCGCTTCGATCGTCGACGAAGTCCACAACCATCACAACTACGCCTGGCGTGAGGAGCATAACAGCCAACCGCTCTGGGTTGTTCGCAAAGGAGCCACGCCCGCCTTCCCCGGCCAGAAGGGGTTCGTGGGCGGCTCGATGGGTGACGACGCGGTGATCGTCCAGGGGGTCGATTCGAAACTCGCTCGGGAGTCGCTCTACTCAACCGTCCACGGCGCCGGTCGGGTCATGAGCCGGACCGCCGCCAAGGGCAAGACCGTCCGCGAACCCAGCGGCAAACGTGTTCGCCAAAGTGGGCGAATCAGCCGACACGAGATGCACCGCTGGCTCAAGGAGCGGAACGTCTGTCTGCGGGGCGGCGACCTCGACGAGGCGCCTCAGGCCTATCGACGCCTCAACGACGTGCTCGACCAGCACCGCGACACGATCAAGATCCTGCATGTGCTCCGACCGCTCGGGGTCGCGATGGCCGGCCCGGAGATCCACGATCCCTACAAGGATTGAGCGGTCCTACCCACGTCGGATCGAACGTCGACGTGGGCCAACAGCTGCGATTCGACGACGTTGAGGCTCTCTCTCCCTATCCGATCCCGTCGAGGCCCTTCAAGAACCATTCATCCTCAACGGTCCGAGACGAGTTGGCTTAGGGTCGGCCCGACCCAATCGAAGATCAGGAGCTGGGGGAGTACCCCGAGCGCGACGGCCAAGATCACCAACGGGATCGCGATCAGCCGTTCGCGAAGATCGAGGTCGTGAGGCAGGTCGCTGTTGACCGAAGAAGGGTCGTTCTCTGGACTGGCCGACGGCTCAGGGGTTGTGGTTCGAGGCGTCGAGCCGAGATACGCCCGCTGGAGCGTCCAGAGCATCGTGCCGGCGGTGATCACGATCGAGAGCGCCGCCAGGATCCCGCAGAGAAGTTGGGCGCGGATCGCGGCGAGGATCACCAAGGCCTCGGCCACAAAAACACAGAGACCCGGCAGGCCGAGCGTGGCGAAGAGCAACAAGGAGGCCACACCGGTCCCGAACGGCATTCGCGCCACCAACCCGCCCATGTGATCCAAGGTCAACGTGCCGGTCCGCTTCTCCGCCGACCCCACGCAGAAGAAGAGGCCCGCCGAGGTGATCCCGTGTGCCAGCAGCATCGCGTAGGCGCCGGCCAACGCGGCGGGACGGACCTCGGCATTCGATGCGGCCAGGCCCAGACCGAGCAGGACGTACCCCATGTGACTGATCGAGCTGTAGGCGACCAGGGACTTGTAATGGCTCTGGCCGAGGGCCGTCAATGCGCCATAGACGATGCTCAACGTCCCCAAACCGATCGGTAACCAAGCCAGTTCGGCCAGACCGAGCGGCGCGAGTGGCCAAGCGAGCCGGATCAGGCCATATCCCCCCACCTTGAGCAGGACGCCGGCCAGCATCATGCTGATCGGCGTCGGTGCTTGGACGTGGGCGTCGGGGAGCCAGGTATGGAACGGAACGGCGGGTAGCTTGATGACGAACCCGACGAGAAACAGCAGAGCGATGGTGTATTGGAATCGGAGGTCGAACCCGCCTGGTGCCTGAGCGATCGCCGCCAACTCGCCGATCTGGAAGGTCCGAGGCGCTGTCGAGGCCCCATCGCCGAAGTAGAGGCCGAGGATCGCCAGCAGCAGGAAGACCGACCCGAACAGCGTGTAAAGCAGAAACTTCAAGGCCGCATGATCGCGCTCGGGTCCGCCCCAAAGCGCGATCAGGAAGTACATCGGCAACAGCATGAACTCAAAGAACAAATAAAAGAGGACAAGGTCTGTTGCCAAGAAGACCCCGAGGCAGGCCGACTCCAGTATGAGGAAGAGGCCGAAGTAAAGTTGGGTTCGCTCGGCGATCCCCCACGAGGCGAGGCAGGCCAGGACCGCCAAAGTCGAGGTCAGCAGCAGGAGGCCGAGGCTCAAGCCGTCAACACCCAGCCCGTAGTCGACGTCCAGTTGCGGAATCCAGACATGACGGACCGCCAAGTCGCCGTCCACGCTGCTCGCGATCCGTTCGCCGAGATCGACGGTGCGGAGCGGAGCCCCCGAGACCTCGATCGTCAGGTAGCTCGCAGCAACGATCCCGCAGACGAGCAAGGTCGCGATCGTCGTCGCCAAGGCGGTCAACCGAAGCGCCCCGTGTGCGCTGTTCGGCAGCAGGAAGACCAGTCCCGAACCGATCAGCGGGACCATCCAGACGAGGCTCAAGAGGACGAGATCGGACATGCGTCACCCTCAAGGGATGGATCGTGGGGATGTCAGGGAATGATGATCCGTCGACGCGGCTCAACGCGTCCAAATCCAAGTTGTCAGCAGCAGGACCGTCATCGCGATCGAGAAGCCAAGCACGTAGTCGCGGATCCGGCCGGTCTGGAGTCGCGACCCGAATCGACCGAGTTGGCCCAGTCCGAACGGAATCGTCCGCGTCGGTTGGTCGACCCCGCGACGATCGACGATCCCAGCGAAACGGCCGATCCGGGTCGCGTTGACTGCCAGGGCCCTCGGGACGAGGTCGAGGACTCGGCGGTCGAAGCGTGCCAAGCCTTTCGCGAGATGCAAGGTCGGTCGGACCAGCAGGGTCCGATAGAGCAGGTCGACCAAATGGCGGTCGGTCAGGAGCCTTGAGAGGACGCCAAAGCGACGGGCCAAGCGGGCCGGATCGATCCGACGGATCGGCAAGTACAACGTTGAGGCGACCACGATCCCCAAAGAGACGGTCATCACTGCGCCGGCGACGACGTCCCAGCGGAACATCGAGGTCATTTCTAAACCGCTCGGGCCGATCGAACTGAGGAGCGGTTCCAAACCGAAGACCGGCCAGGCCACAAGCACGCTGGGCACGACCAAGATGACCAACGGCACGACCAGCAGCGCGGAGGACTCCTCGGCCTCGGCGGCGCCTTCGGACCGAGGCGCTCCGGAAAAACAGAGCAACCAGAGCCGAGACAGATAAAACCCGGTCAAGGCCGTGCCGATCAAGGGGAGCAGGAACAGTCCGATGTGCTCGGGGTTCCGATCGGCCGTCTCAAGAGCGATGGCCAGGATGGCGTCTTTCGAAAAGAAGCCGGCCAGCGGGGGCAGTCCGGCCAACGAGAGCGCGGCCAGACCCATCGTCCAGGCCGTCCAGGGCATCCGTTTTCGGAGACCGCCCAGTCGCGAGAGGTCGTAAGTCCCGGCACCATTCGCGACGCTCCCCGCGCCCAGGAACAGCAACGCCTTAAGAAACCCATGGGTCAGTAGATGGACCACCGCGGTGGACCACGCGCCGCAGCCCAGGGCGATCATCATCGTGCCGAGCTGACTGATCGTGGAGTAGGCCAAGGTCCGCTTGATGTCGCGCTGAACGCCCGCCACCAAGGCGGCGAAGAGGAACGTGAACGCCCCGTTGTAGGCGATAATCAGGCCGATCGGCTCTGGGAAAAAGACAAGGGTTCGACCCAACAGGTAGACGCCGGCCGCCACCAGCGTCGCAGCGTGGATCAGGGCCGAGACCGGGGTCGGACCGGCCATCGCATCAGGTAGCCAGACGTGCAGGGGTGTTTGAGCACTTTTGCCGAAACATCCCAAGGTGATGCCGGCACAAGCGAGCATCAATGCCCAGGTCGGCATCGACTCGGTCGCTCCGGCGGCCAGCGCATTTAGGTCGAGCGTCCCGGCGTAACCGACGAACAAGCCCAACGCGATTAGGAGGCCCGCATCGCCGATCCGATTGACCACGAACGCCTTGGTACCCGCTTGGACCGCTGAGGGATTGGTCCGCCAGAAGCTGATCAAGACGTAACTGCCCAGACCGATCAGCTCCCAACACGCATAGAGCTGCAGGAGGTTCGGCGAGACCACCAAGAGCAACATCGACCCGACGAACAGCGGTAAGTATGTGAAGAACCGGGGTTGGTCCGGCTCGTCTCTCAGGAACCCCAAGGCATAAACGTGGGTGAGCGTCGCTAAGACACTGACAAATCCCAAGAACAGCGCAGCCCAGCGATCGACCGCGAACCCAAAGGTGATGGTGAACGTGCTGGTGGGACCCGGCAGGTCTAATCCGAGAACGGTTTGCCGCCAAGGGTCGCTCAAGCCGTCGAGAGATGCAATCACGACTGAGTCGGACCAACGGGCTGCGATCAAGCCGATCGAGGCCAACGTCCCCAAAGCCGAGAGTCCGGTGGCCAACCACCCTTGCGTTCGACCGAGTCGTCGACCGGCAAGGGTACCGATCGCCGACGCGAGAAACGAGGGACCGATCAAAGCCAGGACGAGCCAGGCGTGCCAGGTCATGAACGGGGCTCCCGATCGTCGTTCAAGGCAGTTTCGAACATCGCGTCTCGATCAAGATTCCTGAGTATGTGCATGTCGCGACCAAGGACGAACCCAATTACGGCCCGCATCGGGATCGATCCACATTCGCGAACCGGATTGTGGCGCAATGACCGAGGAGTGTGGGTCGGGCATTACGGGAAGGAGACGACCATAGGTGAGATGCGCCACATGCCGCAAGCCGATCCTTCGACGCACCGGTCCCGTACCCAACAACCCACGCCAGCGGTTGTTCGGATTCGATCGATCGAGCCGGGCGAAACGCTTTCCAACAATCTTCCGAGGTCGATCAATGCTTGAGCGGACGCCAATTGGGTGGACGGTGATGATCTGGGGCCTGTTTGCGTCGGCATCGCTTGCGGTGGTCGAGCCCTCGGAACCGCTCAAGCAGGCCGACGAGCCCCCGCCGCTGGTCATCGTCTTCCGCGATCCGGCCGCGCAACTTCGTGAGGCCCTGACCCTGTTTGGTGAGTCACTGGCGGCGCATCCGGCTCAGGCGTTGGTGATGCGTCGGCAGAGTCAGAGCGTGACCGGCCCCGGGCGACTCCCCGAGTTGAGCAAGCTCCTCGAGGCCCTGATCAGCCTGCTCAATCCCGAGATGGTCGCCGAGCTGGATCGTCTGGATCGGGCGATCTTGGAATTTGGACCCGATCCGGACAACCACGGGTCCGTCGGTTGGCGATTGCGGATTCCTCAAGACGATGGGACGCTTTCGGACCTGCTCTTAGCCTTGGCGTTGACCGAGGGGTCAAGTCTCGTCGACCCGAATGGACTCGTCGATGTCCTGGGCGGCGCGGGGAGTCCCCTAGCCCGCCTCGATGAGCCACCCTTGCGGATTGCTTCATCGCTCCGCGCTCTGGAATGGGCCTATTCCCCCTTTGAGCCGCCGATCCCCTCCTGGTCCTCGGGCACGTTTGTGGTAATCCGCGGGTTGGAATCCCCTCGCCTCCAGCCCAATTCCCGGCTGCTCTGGCCCGACTGGGCTCAACGCGCGATCCGAGGCATGGACGATTTGGGGGTAACCCGAATCGAGGGCGGCTTGGGGCTTCACAACGGGACGCTCGAAGCGCGATTGACGATCACGAGCGACGATCCGCCTCAAGAGGAACACGAGGAGTCCTCTTCAATCGTGGCTCGGGAATGGCTCGATCTCGTCCCGGAGCCCGGTTTGCTGGCGGTCGTCTCCACCGTCGTTCGACGAGACGGCCGAGGGCAACCCGCCTTCGCTTCGCTCTTGGAGGCGATCGAAACCGCGATCCTGCCGACAACCGCACCACCTCCCCTCCCCTTGATGACCCGGCTCACACTGTTGGGCGTTCCGGCCGGAGTCAACCTCGACCGCGACCTCTGGCCGAACCTGGAGGGACTCACCCTGATGATCCAACGACCGGTGGAGGCCCCAATTGCCGAGGCTCGCTCCGAATTCGATTGGATCCTAGCGCTCCATGCCGGGACAGAGGAAGCATGTCAGACGATCCGAACCCGGGTCGTTGAACCGCTCATGGACCCACTCGATCGATTGGGGATCGTTAAGGCCGATCGGATCGGCGTGGTCGAGGCGGGTCGTTCCCTCTTGATCTGTGGCACTCCAACCTCGACCGTTCGCGCTCGAGCCGTGGTTGTCGGAGCGATCCCGAGCATCGCCAGCCGATGGCCGAACGATCCCGATCGCGGTCGGTTTCTCCACAGGACCAGCCAGTTTGGGCTGTTCTGGCCGGGTCGACTCCCTGATCTGCAGCGGTTGGGAACGACTTGGGCGGTCGAGACCGCGCGGATTGCGCCGATTCGGATCCAAGGACGGGAGACGAAGAATGGCTATCATCTGGAACTATCCTGGCCCAGACTCGCCTCGTGGATCGTCCCGCTGACCAACACCTTCGCGCGATCGGAACCGCCTGAGGTCCTCGATGGGGAGGAGACTGCCAGATCGGCAGTTCGGTCGGGGTCGCGATGATGCGACGCGGCAGTCGGAACGCAAACAGACCGGAATCCCGCTCGCCCTATCTCCCGAGCGATTCACGGTTTGGAGTCCATTGACACCCCTAGGCACACCGGTTGCATGAGGTTGAGCGAACTCACCGTTTGCGATGCCCCGGGAGAGACCTCACGCTCCCCGCTGACCTTCCCCGGGGCCCCACGTCTCGAGGGTCTTCCACGACCCTCGGGGTCTTGGGCCTACTAGGCTCAAACAATTCAACGGAACCACCTTTCCAGGGATAGTTGACGATGGGAATCCAGATTCAGCCGCTGGGGGACCGGGTCGTGGTCGAGCGGGCCTCCGCTGAGGAGACGACCGCTGGCGGGATCGTGCTGCCGGACACGGCTCGTGACAAGCCGCAACAGGGCACCGTCCTGGCCATCGGCGAGGGCCGACTCACCAAGGACGGCAAGCGACGCGCCCTCCAGGTCAAGGAAGGTGACAAGGTTTTGTTCACTTCCTATGCCGGTGACGAATTCAAGCTCAGTGACAAGACCGTCCTCCTGATGCGTGAGGACGACATCCTAGCTGTAGTCGGCTGAGCGATCGAACAGCGCAAGCTCTCGGATAGATCGGTGTTTCGGCACCTCAAAACACGTCTTTC
>CAZSSM010000132.1:0-13202 GCA_964609385.1 uncultured Planctomycetia bacterium | reverse complement strand
AAACGTGCAAGGTCGTTCAGCGCGTTGCCTCGGTTGTTGTGCGCCATTGCGTACTGTGGGTCGATGTTCAAGGCAGGGTCGTATGCCTCGATTGCCTCGCCTGAGCGTCCAAGGTTCCTCAGAGTATTGCCGCGGTTGTTTTGGACCTTTGCGAGTTGCGGATCGATGTCCAGGGCGCGGTCGTATGCCTCGATTGCCTCGTCGAAACGTCCAAGCTCATTCAGGGCAAAGCCGCGACTGTTGTGAGCCTGTACGTTCTGAGGGTTGACCTTGAGCTCTTTATCGGCATTCGTAACGGCGATTTCAAGTAATGAAGACGATTCGTCGAATTGACCTAAATTTTTGAGGTGTGTGCCATAGCCAGCCAGGTGCCGAGCATCGTTGGGGCGAAGCGCAACTAGGTCAGCAAAGACAATGGTCGCCTCGAATCGTTCGCCAGTCTCCCATAGTAGAAAGGCGAGAGCGTGAGCAGTCTCCGGACGAAGCACACGGGCGATCGCGTAGAACCGCTTGGCTTCACCACGGCGCGGAGGCTGGGATGCATCGTAGAGCTGGGCGAGATCGTAATTCGCCCAGACGTCGTCGGGATGACGCGTGGCGGCGTCCCGGAGCACCCCAATGGCCTTGTCCCGGTCACCAGCGATCACCAGCGAACGCGCTAGCAGGACCGCCATCGGGGCCGGAAGCACCGCCAGCCGATCGGCCGAGGCAAATGAGCAGAGGTCCTCGAGGCGATCACTCAAGTCGGGTTCCCTCAGCAGGCGGCGGAACTGGGCCCGCGCCGGGCCACCGTCCAGGGCGATGGCCAGATCGACCAACGGACCCAGGCGATTTATCTCAGAGGTGATCCGACGACGGATCGAGATCCAGTCGTCGAGCATGGCGACCACCTCGGCGACGAACTCCGCGGGACGTGAGAGAAGCTGTTGGGCAGCGGCTTCAGTGGCGACGGAGTCGAGGTCCAAGCCGTAGGCCGAGAAGGCTCGGGCATAGCCTCGCTCCACGCCGGAGCTGCCCAGGTCGAACCACGCCGTCCGGGTCGAGACCAGTTCGGCCAAAAACGCGTCATCGGCCTGGGCCGCCGCGGCGTCCATGTTGAGACGTTGCTGGAGCGCGAGGATGGCTTGGGAGGGCGCCAGTTCGGTGTGGGGTCCGATGGCCTCGACGGCTTGGTCGGCCAATAGGAGGGCCGTCTCCCAGCGCTCGAGGTTCAACGGCTCCTCGGAGGCGTACGCGACGGCGGACTCGAGCTGAGTCTGGAGTTTCCCGTAGCGGACGATCCGATCGCGTTGGAGCTGGTTCTGCCAAATGCCAATGGCGATCAAAACCGTGGCGAGGATCACCAGAGCCGAGGCGGCCGTGGTGACCAAGGTCCTGTGGTGGCGGATCCAGCGTCGGGCGCGGACGGTGGCCGGCTCGCGGTAGGCCGTCACCGGCTCATCGGCCATCCAACGCTCCACGTCTTCGGCCAGCTCGCGGCAACGGGCGTAGCGATCCTCCGGTTGGGTCGCCATCGCCCGGAGACAAATCGCCTCCAAGGCCTTATCGATCGCCGGATCCTGCTCGCGCGGGGTCGGGAATTGGCCGGCCTTCACCTGACGGAGCACCGTGCCCATATCGCCTTTGAAGGCCGGCGTGCCGGTCAGCAAGCTGTAGAAGGTCGCCCCCAGGCTGTAGACGTCCGAATGCGGTCCCAGCGACTTGAGGTCGCCGCGGGCCTGCTCGGGACTCATATAGGCCGGCGTGCCGAGAGCTGAGCCGGGCAACGTTTCGGCCGATCCGCTGGACGAGGCGGGCCGGAGGGTGCGCTCGTCGGTCGCCTCCGCTTCGTCGCGCTCACCCAGTGCCTTGGCCAGACCCCAGTCGACCACCAGCGTCTCGCCGTGCTTGCCCACAATCACGTTGCCCGGCTTGATGTCGCGATGCAGCACCCCGCGGCTGTGGGCGTACTCGATCGCGTTGCACACGTCGATGAACCGACGCAGCAGCTTGCGCAACGCCAACGATCGCCGACCTGGATCGGCCTTCAGCGTGGCGTCATTATGGAACTGCTCGATGGCTTGCTTGAGCGAATCGCCCCGGATGAATCGCATCGCGTAGTAGGGCCGACCGTCCTTATAGGCTCCCAGCCCGTAGACCGGCACGATGCCTGGGTGCTCCAACCCCCCGGTGATCTCGGCCTCAACGACGAACCGCTGGCGGCTCTGGAGGTTATCGGCGTGATGCTCGAGGATCTGCTTGAGGGCCACCTCGCGGTTGAGTTCCCCATCCAACGCCACGAAGACGGCCCCCACTCCGCCCTGGGCATGAGGCCTCAGCACGCGGAAGCGTTGGCCCTCGGAGGTGGTTGAGCCGACCGAGTATTTAAGGGTCTCCTCGTCATCAGGCCTGGGTGGGGTTGGGTCGGAGACGTTACAGCAGGGGGTCGGGTCGCCCGACTGAATGGCGCGTTCCAGATCGTCGTCCCCGAGAGCCGACAGCTTCGCCATCGCTGGTGACTTCGGCACGGAAGCAAGGCTCTTCTCGGCATCACCCCCGTGTTTCTTCAGATGCAGATTGACCATGACTTCGACGGCGAAGCACTGATCCTCATCGAGATCTCGCCGGTCGATAAGGTGGTCGGCCAGGGATTTGGTTTTGTCGCGGATCCAGGCCTGGAAGGCAGCAACGAGCTGTTCCTGATCGATCAGCCCGTTTTGCAGAGCGAGCAGACCGAAGAGCAGGTCGCGATCGGCAGACATGCTGAGAACCTCTAAGCGGTGAGAACCCGGCCGAGCATCGAGATCTAGTCGTTCGATCCTAACGTCTCACCTTGGCCGATGCATCACCATTATCATAGCCATCTCCCGTTTCTTCGGAGACTCTCAAGCTCGAATGGGCCTGACCCTGGGACCGTGATCCCACCGTTCAAGGCCGGACATCCGAGGACGACTGAGAAGGTCCGTCTCAACGAAAGGACGGATCCATTTCTAAGGCACACGTTACGATCCTCGGGCCTCCCCGGTCCAACCCAACCGGTTCGGACCCGAGGTCTGGCCCAACAGACATGGCCTCCAACGGGGTTCGGTTCAAGTTCGCCGCGCGATCGGCCGAACCTCTCTTGTTCGATTCCTCGAGATCCGGTAACTCGGCTGCACCATGGGGAGGGAACCCCGACTGTGAACGACACCCCGCGCCTGGATCTCTGAAGCGAACGCGGCTGGTCCGTGACCGGCCGCGCCTTCGGACCGACCCTCCTTGGAGTGACGTTGAGCCGAGTCCGTGCTCGAGCCGACGTTCGGGGCGCATGTCCCCGTTCGCGTCGGCCGATCGGTCGTTTCCTTTGGGAGCGACGGGCCGGACTCGGTCGCACGACCTCATCGCGGACCTCTGTCGGAGTCGAGGGATATGCGGAAGAATCGGATGACACGATCGGTCTCATCCACCAAAACTCGACCGCGCCCGGGCGCGTTGGGTCGACGGCGGAACTTGATGGCGGACCACCTGGAGACGCGCTGCTTGCTCTCGGCCGATCCGGTGGCCACCTTCTCCGGCCAACGCTTGACGGTCGAGGGGACCCCGCAGAACGATACGATCCTGGTCCGGCAAATCGACGGCTTGATCGCCGTCGAGGGCCTCGAGATCTTTAACGGGTCGAACTATGTGGCCAGCCTCTCGGCCGAGGCGGTCGAGGCGATCCTCATCGAGGGTCACGACGGCGACGACCTGATCCGGATCGACGCGATTGGGAACGCCCAGGCCGAGCCGATCACCGCGCCGTCGACGATCCGCGCCGGGCAGGGCGACGATACCGTCTTCGGCGGTGACGCCGATGACGTCATCTTCGGTGGGGACGGCGTCGACTTGCTGGCCGGGCTCCGGGGACATGACCGGATCGAAGGCGGTGACGGGGACGACCTGCTCGATGGTGAGGACGGCAACGACACGCTGGTCGGGGGTGCCGGCGAGGACGCCCTCTATGGTGGCAGCGGCAGCGACCTGCTCGAGGGGGGCGAGGGCGACGACCTCCTGCTCGGCCAGAACGGCTCGGACATCATCAACGGCGATCAGGGCGATGACACCATCGATGGCGGTGTCGGTCAGGACACGATCTCCGGGGGCCTCGGCCACGATTTCATCGACGGCAACCGAGGCGCTGATACGATCGACGGCGACGACGGCGACGACACCATCGACGGACACTTCGGCGCCGACCTGATCCGAGGCGGCGACGGGGCCGACCAACTCTTCGGCGACCTGGCCGACGACACCCTCGAAGGTGGTCGGGGTCGCGACCTGATCGACGGCGAACTCGGGAGCGATCAGCTCGTCGGCGGTCTCGGGCACGACACCCTCTACGGTCGCCAAGGTAACGACACCCTCCGGGGCGACGAGGGCCGCGACCGGCTCATCGGCGAGGGCGGTGACGATGTGCTCGATGGCGGCCTCGACGACGACCGCGTCTTCGGCCACGACGGCCACGATCTCCTGGCGGGCGCCGAGGGCCACGACGAGATCCGAGGCCACGACGGCGACGACACCCTGGACGGTGGGGCCGGCAACGATCTGCTGCTGGGTCAGGACGGCGACGACTGGCTCTTCGGCGGGCTGGGCCTCGATCGCATCGAGGGAGGCGCCGGCGACGACTCGATGCACGGCCAGCAGGGGGATGACAGCCTCTTCGGTCATCAAGGGGACGACGAGTTGCTCGGCGGCGAGGGCGATGATCTGCTCAAAGGGGGGACCGAGAACGACTCGATCTGGGGCGATCTCGGCGACGACACCCTGGAGGGCCAGAAGGGCGATGACGCCCTCCTGGGCGGCCTGGGCCACGACTTGATCCTCGGCGGTGAGGGCGACGACAGTGTCTGGGGCGACCTGGCCAATACCGATTCGGTGGACGTCGGTTGGTTCGACGGCGGCGACGACACCCTGCGCGGCGGCTCGGGCGACGACTACCTCGACGCCGAACTGGGAACCAACGTCGTCGATGGTGGCGCGGGCGCCGACTGGTTGGTGATCTCCGGGAGCGATCAGGACGACCAGATCAGCGTGACCGTCCAGGAGGGCAAGATCCGGGCCCGACGCCTGGCGTTGCTCGCCTCGGAGGAGGAGACCGAGGCCGGCGCCGATGTCCTGACCTTCGATGATGCCGACCGGATTCGGATCGCCACCGCCGATGGGGACGACCGGATCATCGTCGACCCGACAGTCCCGCTGGGGGGTGTCGCGGACGGCGGCGACGGCCATGACAGTTGCCTCGCGCCCGATGCGTTCCTCGCGATCAATTGTGAGGAGACCGGCGAAGGCGACGACGGCGACTAAGACCGTTGGGAATTCCGAGAACGACGAGACCTCAACCCTGAACCGCGATCGACGTCGATCACTCTCCACGCCCGAGAGGAGGCGATCCTCTCGGGCGTGGAAGCCTCTCCTAATCACCCTTGAGAGGTCCCACCTGATCGATCACGACATCGTGTTGGTCAAATGTCGGCCGCAATGGCCGATGACGAGAACGCGATTCTTATCGTCCCGGTACCAATGGATCGAGAGGCAGGTGTCGGGCGAGCCGGCGCCGAGGGTGATGTGCTTCTCGAAGAGACGATGCTGGCGATTGTAAAAGAATCGATAATCGCGACCGTATTTGTTCTCGGCTGTTTTGGAAATAAAGTCTTTTAATTCAAATCCACGTTCGCTTATGGCCTCGCGCCAACTGGTTCCCAGCCGACCTTCGCCCTCCCTCCAGCGCTTAACGAGTTCCGAGAGAATCTGGAAGAATTCGTAAACTCGGTCCGGCTGCTTGAACGCGGAATCGGTGGCCGAATCGAAGGCGGATTCGAGAAAGACCAATTCGTCCGAGAAGTCGTCCTCGGCGTGCATGACTGCCTCTTCGACATCCTGAAACGTCTGTCGAGGTGAGACGTCGGTGGCCCCGTTCTGGGCGGGCATCGCGGTGTCGGCTCGTTGGTTATCGAGGTGTTGCTCCTGGACCTGCTTGGCCTGGAGCATCCGCTTGGCCTCGCTATGCCGTTCCTTGTACTTGCGAGCGAGTTCGGCCTGGTGATCGCGATCGGCCGCGATATCATCGCGCTGCTTCGCGACCTCGTCGCGTTCCCGTTCGAGTCGCGCGACGTCCGCACGGAGCCGGGCGATCGCTTCGCCGTGTTCCTTCTCCTTCTGGTCGCGATCGGTGGTCAGGTTGAGGGACCGATCATGGATGGCGTTGAGTTCGACCTGGAGCCGTTCGATCTCGGTGGTCAACTTCTGCGCCTGGGATTGACGTTCGGCTCGCTCGCGGGCTTCGGCCTGGTCGACGGCGCGTCGGGCACGGCCGATGACGAGGCCCTCGGAGAACCGTACCGTGGCGATCTCGGAGAAGACGCGGAGTAGCGGGTTGGCCCGTGGACCACCTGTGTCCAGGGCGCGTTGGATCGCCTGGGCGGAGAACCTGCGGTGGCGACCCTTCAGGTCATCTCGTGAGAACCCCGGCCAGTAGATTTGAACGCGTCCCAGGGCACAGGCCAGTTGCGGTCCGACCTGCTCGAGCAAGCGGGTCGAAGCGCGATCGTCGGTCAGCCACGCGACCTGGGCGAACCCACGGACCTGCTTGGCCATCAGCGCTGGGTTCAACTTCGCGTCGACGTCCCCCCGAGCCACGCCGATCAGGACGACGGGCAAGCTCCGCCGCTCATCCTCCAAGACCGAACGGAGAAACCATTCAACGTTCGATTCGGACACCTCCAAGACCTGCTTGGGGACCGGCCAACCGTCGTAGGTCGTCTCGTAGCGTCTCAGTAGAGTGTCGACCAACCGCGGCCGGCTGAAGGCCAGATGGATCGGCCGGAGCGCGAGGTCCGACATCCGAAGATCGACCGACACGGCGACCTCGATCGCCCCGTCGTCCGAGGCGATCTCCAGGCCGGTGATCCTCCAGACCGACGCGTCCTCCGGGATCGGATGCGTCCAGGTGATCCTCGTGAGTCGCGTCGACTCGAGGATCCGCGAGTCCTCCACCACCACGTGATCGGGCATCGGCTCGACTCGAGGATCCGCGCCGAAGAGCGGGCCATCGTACCCCCACTCGTTCCGGTAATTGGTCGTGATCCAATCGCGGGCCAATTCGACGATCGCTTCGAAGGTCTCAACGACGTTCGACCCGTCCGGCACGCGGACCCCAAGGCCGATCCCGTACACGTTTCGCATGGCATGGTTCCAACAACCAGGACGATCGGGCCGAGCAGAGGTTCATGATAAACAACGACGTTGCCCCATTCACCGCCAATTACGAGATCGGTAAACGATGGCGGCGTGCACTTCATACCCAGATCGAACCAACCGCATTTGTCAGAAACCCCCGCTCATAACGAAACGCGGGTTCGCCTTTGTTTTTCGGGTGGGAAGTTCGCATGGTCTCGGTTCATATCGGACGGATCAGGAGCGGGTCGGCTTTCCGTGGTGCTCTGGGGTGAGCGTTTGGAGGTCCTCGGGGCGGATGATCCAAGTCTCCCGGGGTAGGCCAACTTGGCGTAGGGCGGGCTGCCAGTCGTCCCAGGAGGAAGGGAAATCCCAGCGGTCCGACCACCCGCATGAGTGGGCGATCCAGGACCGGATCCGACCTGGGTCGGCCCCGCGCTCGCGAAGTCCAGCCATCGTGATCGCGCCGTCCCGCTTGGACAACCGGCGGCCCGAGCCATCGACGGCCAGCGGGACGTGCGCGAAACGAGGAGGTCGGAGCCCCAAAGCTCTATAAATCAGCAGTTGCCTGGGCGTACTTTCCATAAGGTCGTCGCCCCGAATGACATCGGTGATATGCATCGCCGCGTCGTCGACCACGACGGCCAACTGATAGGCGAAGGTCCCCTCCGAGCGTGCGACGGAGAACCCGCCTAAGGCGTCGAGTCGATGGCGCTGGGGACCTCGGAGGTGGTCGTCCCATTCCAGCCAGCCGGGGCCGTCGGACCGGAATCGCCAGGCGAACGGCGTGTCGACGAGCCGCTGGGCATCCTCGACGCTCAGCCGCTTCGTGTCGGGAGCTTCGGGGAGGCCTAGCGGTTCGCCCTCGTGAGGCGCCGAGGCGAGCCGTCGGAGTTCGGCGTTGGACCGAGTGCAAGGGTAGACTCGTTCGGCAGATTTGAGCGTATCGAGGGCCTGGTTATACGCCGACGTCCGTTCGGACTGGACGTACGGGGCGGAAATACCTCCGGTGTCGGGCCCCTCGTCCCAGTCGAGCCCGAGCCAACGGAGGTCGCGGATTGCTGCCTCGGTCATTCCCGGTCGGACGCGGGTCGCGTCGAGGTCCTCGATGCGGAGCACCACCGATCCGCCGGGCGAACTTCGAGCCGCTAGCCAGGCCAAGGCGAAGCTCCGCGCGTGGCCCAGGTGCAGCAATCCCGTCGGCGACGGGGCCAGCCGGGTCCGGACCGCCTCGAGCTGCCGGCCAGTGCTGTCCATCGCTCCGCTCCACGAGCACGAGCCCGATCGGGTGTCACGGGGAACTCTCAAGTCCGGTCATCCGCCGCCATCACGAAGGCCGACAGTTCCCCGATCCGGTCGATCATCATAGAATAGGCCGGGTCGCGCCTCGAGACACCGCGCGTCGACCACGGACGACGGCCTTTCACTCTTTCGTACCCGGGACGGGATGTCATGGAGCCTGAGCTCAAGCGTTCGGCCAAAGAGGTCATCGAGCAGATCGTCCATCTTCGAGACTCTCTTTGACTTGGCCGACAAGCAGCGCCAGCGCGAGTCGTTGAAGGAGACCATGAACGACCCGTCGTTCTGGAACGACCAGGAGAAGGCCAACGCCACCATCCAGGAGATGAAGGGGCTCAGCACCCTGCTCGACCCGTTCGACGAACTGCTGGCTCAGGCTGAGGAGTTGGAGACCCTCATCGATCTGGCCGAGGAGTCCGGCGAGGGTGAGCTGAACGAGGAGGTCGAGACGCTGACCCGCCGCGCGCGGAAGGCGTTCGAGGAGTTCGAACTCCGATCGATGCTCGACGGTCCCAACGACCACTGCAACGCCTACCTGTCGATCCACGCCGGCGCCGGCGGCACCGAGGCCTGCGACTGGGCGGCAATGCTTCAGCGGATGTACTCGATGTGGGCCAACGGCCATAAGTACTCCGTCGAGGTCGTCGACTCTGAAGAGGGCAGTGACGCGGGCATCCAGTCGGCCACCCTGCACATCAAAGGCGAGATGGCCTACGGCTATCTGCGCTGCGAGTCCGGGGTCCATCGACTGGTCCGGATCAGCCCCTTCGACGCCTCGGGTCGTCGACAGACCAGCTTCGCCTCGGTCGACGTGATTCCGGAGGTCGACGACTCGATCGACATCGAGATCAAGGACTGCGACCTTCGGCGCGACGTGTTCCGCTCGGGCGGGCCCGGTGGCCAGCACCAGAACAAGACCGAGTCGGGCGTGCGCTACACGCACATCCCCACCGGCGTCTCGGCCGAGGCGCGGAGCGAACGCTCGCAGCACAAGAACGATGCGCTGGCCATGGCCGTGCTCAAGGCGCGCTTGATCAAGCTCGAAGAGGACAAGCGCGCCGCCGAGTATGCCAAGGCCTACGACGAGAAGAGCGAGATCAGCTTCGGGAGCCAGATCCGCTCCTACGTGTTGCACCCCTACTCGCTGGTCAAGGACGCGCGGACGAGCTTCGAGTCGGGCAACCCCCGCGCCGTGCTCGACGGCGACCTCGACGGCTTCATCGACTCCTTCCTCCGGATGAAGCTCAGCCAAGGCGAGCCGAAGAGCTGATCGATCGGAGTCGATTCGACCCCAGCCGTCGGCCGCTCCGAGGCGGTCGAGATCCACGGGCCGATCGCCGACTCCGCGATCGGCCTGCCCCTTCCGACCGCAAACCGCCCCACGACCTGATTCCCAACCCCAGGACGGGGGTCTCCCTTTGGCCATGATCGTCGTCGACGTCGAACCGACCTGTCAGGTCATCCGGGCGCCCCGGCTCCAGGTGACCTTCCGTTGGGTCGAGGACCGTTGGATCCACGCGATCGAGCGTTCGGGGGCAACGGACTCGGACGCTTCGATGGCCCGGAGCTTCGTGTCGGACCCCGCACGCGATGGCGCCGACCTGGTGATCAGCCCGACCTTCCAGCAGCTTCACATCCAGCAGGATGGCCCGGAGCATGCCGTCGCCCTGCTGGTCGGGATGTCCGGCCCGCACCACTTCTCGGCGACCTGTGCGGTCCAGGCCGACGATCGGGCCTCGACGATCACCTGGGACGTGGCCGACCGGAACCGGGAGGCTCGGACGCCGACGGCCAGCACCTACGATCTCCAGGTCGATCCGGGGGCCCTCCGCTCCAGCGACCCCGGCCGGGTCGCGTGGCCGCTCAACGATCCGGACGCCCCGGCCGGACAGTTCGCTTTGGAGGTGGTCGACGAGTCGAACGCTCGGCTCAGCGTCGCCGCCCTGGGACGTCGAGGAGTCCAGGCCCAGATCCACTACGATGGTCCGCTCGACGACTCGGAGCCCACTCGGCGCTATCGCTACCGGTGGACCTGGACGCCGACGGCCTAAACGAACCCTCCTCGCTCGAGTAAACCCGGCTCCGAATCAGACGTTCCGCGGACGAGCGGCATACGCAATCTCGAACGCCCAGTAACCTGTTTCGTTGACGTACCGCCCGCGTAAAAAGCCTTTTGGAGACATCCCATGGCATGGCTGCAGGAAAGCGATCCCGACGTGTTTGAGGCGATCCAGCAGGAGCATCGCCGACAGGTCGACGAACTGGAAATGATCGCCTCGGAAAACTACGCCAGCGGGGCGATCCTGGAGGCGGTCGGCTCGGTCCTGACCAACAAGTACGCCGAGGGGTACCCGGGCCGCCGTTACTACGGGGGCTGCGTGCACGTGGACACCGCCGAGCAACTGGCCATCGAGCGGGCCAAGCAGCTCTTCGGCGCGGAGCACGCCAACGTCCAGCCGCACTCGGGCGCCTCGGCCAACATGGCCGTCTTCTTCACCGCCCTGGAACTGGGCGACACGATCCTGGCGATGGATCTGGCCCACGGCGGTCACCTGACCCACGGGATGAAGCTGAACTTCTCGGGCCGCTGGTACCGCGCGACCAGCTACGGGCTCGACCAACAGACCGAGCGCCTGGACATCAACGCGATCGCCGCCCAGGCACGGGCCGAGCGCCCCAAGCTGATCCTGGCCGGAGCCAGCGCCTATCCGCGCACGATCGACTTCGCCGCGATCGCCGAGGTCGCCCGCGAGGTCGGGGCCCTTTTCCTGGTCGACATGGCTCACATCTCCGGCCTCGTTGCGGGCGGGGCTCATCCCAGCCCGGTCCCCCACGCCGACTTCGTCACCTCAACGACCCACAAGACCCTCCGAGGCCCGCGTGGTGGGATCATCCTCTGCCGTAAGGACTGGGCGAAGAAGATCGATAGCGCGGTCTTCCCCGGCTTGCAGGGCGGCCCCTTGATGCACGTCATCGCGGGCAAGGCGGTCTGCTTCGGCGAAGCCCTCCGCGACGACTTCGCCGGCTACTGCCGTCAGGTCGTGGCCAACGCCCAGACCTTGGCCGAGGGGCTGGCCTCGGCCGGCTTCCGCCTGGTCACCGGCGGGACCGACAACCACCTGATCCTGATCGACGTCTCATCGAAGGGATTGACCGGCAAGATCGCTGAGAAGGCCCTGGGTCATGCGGGGATCACCGTCAACAAGAACCTCGTGCCGTTCGACCAGCGCAAGCCGATGGACCCGAGCGGGATCCGGATCGGGACGCCGGCCTTGACCACACGTGGGCTCAAGCAGGACGAGATGCGGCGCGTGGCCTCCTGGATGGTTGCCGCCCTGGCTCAAGTCGACGACGAAGCGGCCCTCGAGGCGATCCGTGGCGAGATCCGCGAGTTCTGCCAGAGCTACCCGCTGCCCAGCGATGCCTCGAACCTCGTCGCCTTCGAGCCGGCCTAAGCCCTACTTTGGCCAGTCCCAGCCCAGCCTTCCGCGCTTGAGCCGAAACGGTTAGCCCGCTCGACGCGTCGTTCCGCGTCCTCCTTGAGCAGCCGACACCTAGGAAGGCTGGGACGGATTAGCACTTTGGATAAAGCCCTAAAGCCTGTGTGACTGTGACGAAAGCTCAAAGTTCGTGGGCATGACGTCACATTTTCCGAAGTCGAGGTGAATCCACGGTCCAATCATGAAGTCGTTCGCTTCCAAGGAATACTCATGACACTCGATGAACTGATCCTCCCTTCCTACGCGCAAATGCTTGAGGCGCTGTCCGGTCAACTCGACAAGGCGAAGGACGAGTGGGAGGGCGCTGGGAAGTCGATCGATACCCTCATGGCGGCGCGTCTGGCACCGGATATGTTCCCGCTGTCGGCACAGGTTCAGTTCGTCTGCATTCAGGCCGAAGAAGCGATGGGACGCCTGTTCGATCACGAAATCGAGGCGGTCGACGCTCCCCAATCATTCGCTCAGGCCAAAGATCTGATTTCTCAGACGATCGCGCGGTTGCGGGCCGCCTCCGGAGATGATCGCCAAGTCGACGAATCACGCGCCATCGAGCTGAAGCTGTCGGAGAAGATGATTTTCGATCTGGATTTGCGTGAGTATGTCAGGAATTGGTCGGTCCCGCAGTTCTATTTCCACCTGGTCGCGGCCTACGCGATCATGCGTCACCACGGGACCAATCTAGGTAAATCAGATTACGTTCCGCACATATTCCAATACCTCCGGAAGGAGCAGTGAGGTGTGAGCGGCCCTCGGTGACCTCCCAAGTGGTCCTGTAAGAGCCGTCAAGCCGGCTGACGGATTGGAGAAACCGTTTTTAGATCTATTACGTTGATTCAAATTGTAACTAATTTATAAATTGCATAATGATGTATGTTTTGTTGGTGATTGCGACGCCATGGTGAACCAAGCAGATTGCCACTCTCGATTCCTGCGCGGGGGCACATCCTGGTGCGAACCACTTTCGACAAGCTTTGGCCGGTCGTTGCAGAGGGCTTTTCGGTCCGTGTTTTCGTGGACATCGTTTCCTCCGACGGCTGCCTTCTCCGTCCAGCGTTGTTGAGATGAGGCGTCCCCACATCGTCAGCACGAGCAAGAGCTGCCGCAAAGGATGTAGGGATGCCTCCCATCACCGGTCCTCAACGATGACCGGGATATCAGCCGATGAGTTCTTCATCATCGTCGTCGTCTTCGTCGTCGAGTCCATTGGCAATCCAGTCCAGAGCGATCGCC
>CAZSSM010000131.1:0-13225 GCA_964609385.1 uncultured Planctomycetia bacterium | reverse complement strand
GGGGCCGGAAGTGGTCACGCAGTGGCATCCTCGCGTCTCCGGATCAGAGATCCCTTCGCGTCAGTCGACGTCTCGTTCCGAATCCGAATCGACCCGGGTTGGTGGTGGGGTTGCGTCGAGGTCCAAGGTGCTGACGAGGGTAACCCCCAGAGCTTCGAAGATTTTGCTGGCCCGTACCACAAAGATGTTGTGGTATTCGTTGCGTTCATCACGGGAAATCTGAGACGGATCGACATCGAGTCGTTCGGCCAATTCGCTTTGACTCAGGCCGAGGTAGAGCCTCAACCCGATCAGCATTCGTCCGATCCCCACGAGGTTTCGAAGGGCCTCGAACTCGCCTCGGCGTAAGGCGTCGTAACTGCGGACGTCGTCTTTGAGTTGCTCATGAAACGAGATCATCGGATCTATCAGTCGCTGGACCTGATCGGCGTCGAGCCCCTCAGCCTCCAGCGATCGCCGGTGATCCGTGAGTCGCTGGTGCTCTTGACGAATCCTCTCAACAGCTTCCCAATATTCGGATTCATTTCGAATCATTATAATATGTATATTTGGATTTCAGAGATTCCGCGTTGTCGGGAGTTGCTTCTTATCGCCTCGGTAAGGCCGCCGTATGGCGGGGTCCCAGGTCCTGATCTTGTGAGGATCCCTCAAATTGTAACTGCGCTGCAATTCGTCACAGGCTAAGTACATGCGCTCGCAAACGAATTATCCATCGATATCGTTCGGATGGTCCTTATCTTCAGTGAATGAGCCGTCGGCGAAGATCTCATCGATCCCAACATCCCAGAGTTGCCGTGTCCGGATCTCCAGGTTGTCTACGAGGAACTCCCGCCACTTGCGATCTCAGTTCGGAGCGTTCGGTGGACCGATAACGAGGATCGACTCACGAAGTACGACAAAAGTCGCCTCATGATCTCCTCGGTGGCAGAAACCCGTCGTCCTCGAAATTTGGAATCATGGGCACGATCGCTCTGCAAAACCGAATCAGGATTCCCATGACACTCATGTCATGGAGGGCTTGAGAGTCAAGTTTTGCTGGGGCGAGTAAAGGGCTCGTTCTCGCTCAAAGCTAGGGCGATTGGGGAATCGTTTCGGATCCATGTACTAGGTTGGGTCTGGACGACGTGGGGCTCGTCGGGGCGGATCGGCCTTTGGGCGAGCGATCGTTGCGAAATGGGCCGTCGATGCCGAGCGTGGATGGGCGTCGACCGCGACTCGAACCGCCTCCCCAAGCGTGGATGAGAAACTGATGACCGACCGCCTGAGACTGCACGGTCTGTCGGGGCTGGACGATTTCTCGGATGGCTCGTTGTTTGCGCCGACAACCTTCCCGGCGATGGAGGATCCCACCGAGGAGGGGCTCTTCGGTGGGATCTCGGCAGCGCCGACGGGTTCGCCGATCGCCTGCGAGGTCCAGGCCTTCCGCCACGTCATCGCCGGCGGGGGGCCGGCCGGGCTGACCGCCGGATACGAGCTGTCCCGACACGGTCACTCCTGCGTGGTCTTGGAGGCCGATCCCCACTATGTCGGGGGGATCAGTCGAACGGCGATGCACAACGGGTATCGGTTCGACATCGGCGGGCATCGGTTCTTCTCGAAGAACGCCGAAGTCAACGCGGTCTGGAGCGACCTGCTCGGCGATCAGTTCCTGACCCGGCCCCGCCTGAGCCGGATCTTCTACGATGGCCGGTTCTTCCACTATCCGTTGAAGCCGATGAACGCGTTGGTTGGCCTGGGCCTGTTGCGTTCGTTGCAGGTCCTGCTCAGCTACGCCTGGTCGCGGATTCGGCCGATCCGTCCGGAGCGGAGCTTCGAGGACTGGGTGGTCAATCGGTTCGGCCGTCGGCTCTTCGAGATCTTCTTCAAGACCTACACCGAGAAGGTTTGGGGGATGTCGACCCGGGAGATCTCGGCCGATTGGGCAGCGCAGCGGATCAAAGGGCTGAGCCTGATCAAGGCGGTCACCAACGCGTTGTGGGGTGGCCGGGGGTCGCGTCGTGGCGAAGTGGTCAAGACGCTCATCGATCAGTTCCAGTACCCGCGCCTGGGTCCTGGTCAGATGTGGGAGGCGGCTCGCGATCGGATCACGACCTGCGGCGGCGACGTCCACATGGGCTTCCGCGTGGTGTCCATCGAGCATGAAGAGGGCCGAGTTCTCTCAATGGTCGCCGAGGACGCGCGGGGCCATCAGTTCCGCTATCGGGGTGACCAGTTCCTCTCGACCCTGCCGGTCCGCGAACTGATCCGCGCCATGGACCCGCCGGCCCCCGAACCGGTCCGCCAGGCCGCCGAGGCGCTCCGCTATCGCGACTTCCTCACCGTCGTCTTGATCGTTGAGCAGCCCGAGTTGTTCCCCGACACCTGGCTCTACATCCATGAGCCGAGCGTGAAGCTCGGTCGGGTCCAGAACTTCAAGAACTGGTCGCCCGAGATGGTGCCTGATCCATCGACGACCAGCCTCGGCCTGGAATACTTCTGCTTCGAAGGCGACGGGCTCTGGTCCATGCCTGACGATGAGCTGATCGCGCTGGGCCGTCGTGAGATCGATCAAATCAGCTTGGCAACGGCCGACAAGGTCATCGATGGCTGCGTTGTCAGGATGCCCAAGGCCTACCCGATCTACGACGATCATTACCAACGGCACCTGGAGACGATCCGCAATTGGCTCGCTGGGTTGGACAACCTTCAGCTCTCCGGTCGCAACGGAATGCACAAATATAATAATCAAGATCACTCGATGCTCACGGCACTCTTAGCTGCTCGGAACATGATGGGGCAGGGGAGCTACGACCCCTGGAAGGTCAACACCGACGCCGAGTACCACGAGGAGGATCGTCTAGGAACCGACGAGCAGGCCTCCAGCGGCCGAGCCGTGCCGCAAGCCCTCCAGGCCCAATCGGCCTCCTCCTAAACCTCCGAACCCCGAAAGCCCTCGAACCGTCCGGTTGGGAGGTTGGTTGCGATGTCTTCGACTTCCGAGCCGATTTCCCCCGGGGCGGGTTCAGCCAGCTCGTCGGGCTTGGCCGAGCGGGGATACCTTGAGTCCGTCGTCAGGTCGATCCATCTCTTGCTGATTCGGTTGGGGCGACGGCCGGCGCTGTTGGTCGCTGTGGCGATCGCCGCCAACGCGCTCTTCCAGCCGTACCAGAATCGATCGCACGACGCCCGCCTCTACGGCTTGCAGGTCATCAATCAGGCCACGGGCGGATCGTATCAAGACGATCTGTTTTTGAAGTATGGGTCACAGGATAACTACTCGATCTTCTCGCGTCTTGCCTCGCCACTGGTCCGTCATGCTGGAGTCAAGAATGGATTCTTGATCCTTTATGGAGTTTGCAGCCTCGCTTACTTTACCGCGTTGATGTGTTTGCTAGCGATGCTGACAACCGATCCAGCGATCCGGACGCTGAGCATGCTCGTGGTTGCGGTCGTGCCGACGGTCTATGGGGGGTACGATCTGTTCCACATTCATGAGTCGTTCTTCACGCCGAGGTTGCCCGCCTCGGCCCTCGTGATGGTGGCCCTGAGCGAGATCCTCGGTCGTCGACCCGGACGCGCGGCCGGCTGGCTCGTTCTGGCCCTGGTGGTCCACCCGTTGATGGCCGTGGGCGGCTGGTTGATCTGGGGGTTCGCTCTGGCGCTCCGTTGGTTGCCGACGCGACCCTTGGTGATCCTGAGTTCGGTGGCCGTTGCGGTCGTGGTCTGGGTCCTGTGCGACTCCCGACTGGGCGGACCGCTCTTCGGGATCATGGACGACGTCTGGTACCTCGAGGCGGTCCAGCGCGGTCCCCATCTGCTCGGTACCCGATGGTCGCCCGAGGAATGGCTCCGCATCCTGGTCCCGACCGCCCTGGTCGGTTGGTCTTGGAATCGCGCGGAGCCCGGGACGCCCCGCAGACGGTTCCTGGCCGGCGTCTTGGGGATGAGCATCGTGGCGACTATCGGTGTGTTGGCCGCCTCGATCTTTCCCTATGCCCTCTTGATTCAAGGTCAGCCGTTTCGAGCGTACTGGATCCTCCATTTGATCCAGATCCCCTTGACCTGGATGTTCGTGAGCGACGCCTTCGCGAGCCGACGCATAGGGCGGATTCTGTTCGGGGTCGGCCTGCTCTGGCTGGTCTGTGTCCCTTGGAGCGAGCGGGCCGGTCTCGACCTGGCCCTGCTGTGTTACGGCCCGCTGTTCGTCCTGATCGTGTTCGCTTTGAGCCGAGGGGCTCGGCGGCCCGAGGCGCTCGGCTTGGCGGTCGGGGCGGCCTTGCTGGCCGGGGGCGTGACCCGGATGATGATCAGTTACTCCCATCTGGTCGGGCTCTGGAGCACACTCGATCGGATCGTCCCGGCCGACAACCTGATCGCAGCGGCCCTCGAAACCGTTGACGCCTCGCTTCGGGTCCCCTTGGCCTTGGGCGCAACGTGGGCCTTGACCCGGCTGGCCGGTTGGGGACGACCGGCGATCGGCCTGTCCTTGGCATTCGGCGCGACCTTGACCTGCGGTTCGGTGGTTCTGGCCCAGAACGGGTTCCCCGAAGGATGGTCGGCCAACCCGATCGCGGATGACCTCCGATTCGTCCGGGACGCGATCGAACGCCAACGGGCCACCGAGGGGGACGGCCCGGATCGACCGGTGGTCTACTGGCCGGCCTTCCGAGAGGATGCTGTCTGGATCGATTTGGAAGCGAATAACTATTTCGTGATGTCCCAGTTGGGAGGAGTTGTCTTCAACCGAGGGACGGCGATCGAGGGTCGTCGACGCAAACCTCTGGTCCGCACCTTCGAGGCCGAGCGGGTCCGCCGAATCCAGATCCTGCTGTCCGATCGCCAGCTCGCCCGCTTCAACGACAGCCTCGCTATGTCGATCCAAGAGCCCGATCCCAATGCCGAGGACGTCCTGACGCTTTGCCGTGATCCGCAGCTCGACTACGCGGTGCTCCGCATCCATCTGCCCGAATGGGCCGCAGCGACCAACGGGCGTTGGAGCCTCTACGACGCCCGGGCGATCCGTCGAACGGTCCGAGATCGGGGAGAGGATGGCCCTCGCAAAGACGGAAGACGTGATGAAACACACGATCGGATCGATGGATCGCTCGCACAACAACTCGATGGCCGCTGAGCGACCGCCGCAACGATCATCCGACCGCCGAGTCGTTCGGGCCGAGCGGGTCGATCAGCTCCAGCTTTTTCTCGGCCCTCAGGAGATCGTAGATGTCCGGCAGGTCCACATGCTTGAGGATGTCGGGCACGAGGCTGGAGAGCGGCCAGGCGTAGGCTTCGGACTCGGCGAGATCGGCGTATGAGGTGAGGGCGTTCTTGAGCGTCACCCGTTCGATCTTCGGCGTGATCGCGAGCAGTCCGGCGAAGGTGGCGGGCACCGCGCCCCACCCTTTGGCGACCAGGTGGACGCTCGGATGGCCGAGGCTGGACAGCCAAGACAGCACATGGATCAAGTCGAGGGTTCGCTGCGACGGGACGGGCTGGTCGAGCATCAAGCCGTGGGCGGCGTAGAAGTAGTCGCTGCCGTAAGGGGTCAGGAAGCTGTTGGGGCCGCACGTGTCGGGTCGCGAGTCGCCCAGGCCGCGGAGATCCACGGCATAGAAGCGTCCCAAAGCCTCGGGGATCAGCTCGGCGACCAGCGGTTCGTCGCGAAGCTCGGCGTCGCTGGAGAGGTTGGCCACGTAGAGTACGGCCGGCTCGTCGGAGCGTGGCGGCCGGGAGTAGTGCGGGACGTCCGAGAGTCGGATGACGATCGCCTCGATGCCCGGTTCGGTCCGGATCGCGTAGGTTGTCGCGTGAGGCGCGGGGTAGCTGCGATCGCGGACCGGGCGGAGAATCCGATAATCGGGCACTCTCGGTCGGTTGGCCGTTGGGGGAAGGCGGAGGGCGTTCCGGACCATCTTGACGATCTCGACACGGGACCGACCGCATATCGACTCGGCGCGTCGTGGACGGAGTTGGATCGAGACGTCTCGCGTAAAGTCGAAGACGCGACGCGAGCCAGTCACGCCGACCTGACCGCGCTCGGTGCAGTGGAGCTGCTCAATCGGTTCGAGCGCCAGCGTCGGCTCGTCGGAGGGCAGGTCGGTCCCGGTGGCGCGATTGAACCAGCCGTACATCGCTTCGCGGTTTTCCTGCGAGTAGCCGTGTTCGGTCGGCCCGACGAATATCGCGACGTTCTCTTCGGCGTCCAGGAAGGCGTAAAGTTTTCGGAGTCGGGCGTAAGCCTCTTCGGATCCGCGGACATCGAAGTAGTCGCGCTCCTTGGCCAGGAGGATAACCGGTCGGGGCGCCAGGGCGGCCAGGAAGTCCTCGTGGTCCAGTCCGAGGGCCAGGGCGCGGGGCGGGCATTGCTCGATGTCGGCGGGCAGTTCGTTTTGCAGGTTGCGCGCGAAGGTGGTCACGAAGCAACTGGGCGCTGCCATCGCCCAGCGGTCCTCTAGGCCGGCCAGCCAGGTCGTCAAAGTCCCACCGCCGGAGTTGCCGGTCACGCCGATCCGATCGGGGTCGACCTCGGGGCGTGTGATCAGGTAGTCCAGCGCGCGAATGCCGTCCCAGGCCCGCCAGGATCCCAGGAACTCCCCGACGAGGCTCTGCTGGTTGCCGGCGATCAGGTGCTCCCGAACGCCGGGGCCGAACCGCGCTGAGAGGTCTTCGTTGAGGTATTGGAACCGCTCACCTTGGCCGATCGGATCGTAAATCAACACGACGTAACCTTGGCGGACCAGCCCTTGCGAGAAGCTCTGATAGAGCGGGGCGGCCTTGCCGTCGGTCGCGTGACCGCAAGTGCCGACAACGCCGGGTCGCGGCCCGTTGAAGCGATCGTCCTCGGGCACGTAAAGGTTGGCCGTGACGAGGAAGTCGGGTCGACTCTCAAAGATCAGTTTTTCGACGCGGTAGCCGTCGCGTCGGAGCGTGCCGGTGATCCGCGGGCGCATCGGGGTCCGCTCGGGCATCGGGCCGAACGCCTCGGCGATCCGACGTCGGACCGAGGCGACATGCCGACGCGCGTCCTCGGCGGTGCGCATCAGCGCGAATTGGTCCCGACGTCCCCGCGCGATCCGATTGACGTGGTCCTCATAGAACCGCTGCACCATGCGCGGGAACCGATTCAGCGGCGAGGGGCGAGACGTCTGAGCGGCCGATGCCTCGCCGTTCGCGGCGAGGGCTTGAACTAGAGTTGGGACGACCAGACCGAGGCCGGTCCGTTGCAGCGCGTCTCGACGGGTTAGCAGGGATCGGTGGGGATTCATGATCGGTTCCAGAGATCACGGTGTCATGATGCGATCGGTGAAGAAGGTTGTGTCGGGATCCGAAATCGCAAGGTCGGTTCGGTTCGCGTGATCTTCGAGTCTATCGGATTGCCGAGTGGGTCGTAAGGACGTGGGATTCGCTCGAGGTCGTGGTGCTCAACGTCGAGGCTGTGATGCTCTTCAATTCGTATGTGTTCTTGCTGATTTTTCTGCCGCTAGTGATCGTGGGCTTCAGCGTGATGATCCGCTTGGGCGGTCGTCACGCCGGGATCGTTTGGTTGACGATCGCCTCGGGGATCTTCTACGGCTGGTGGGACCCCCGACAGTTACCGGCGATCTACATGATGATCCTGATCAATTTCCTGCTTGGCCGATGGCTCCGGATCCGACGCGGGACTCCGACGGCTCGCCCGCTCTTGGCTTTGGGCGTGACGCTCAACCTGCTCTGGCTCGGCTATTTCAAATATGCGGGGTTCTTGGCGGCGAACCTCAACCCGCTCTTCGGCTCCCACTGGGAGCCGGCGGCGATCGCCCTACCGATCGGGATCTCGTTCTACACGTTCCAGCAGATCGCTTATCTGGTCGACGTCGCGCGGGAGCCGACCGAAGATTACAGTCCGGTCGACTACGCCTTGTTCGTGACGTTCTTCCCACAATTGATCGCCGGGCCGATCGTCCATCACAAAGAAATGTTGCCTCAGTTCGCGCGTCCGAGTTCGGGTCGGTTCTCCAGCCGGGACTTCACGATCGGACTGACAATCTTCGCGATCGGGCTGGGCAAGAAGCTGCTGCTGGCCGATCCGATGGCGGCGATCTCCGACCCGATCTTCGCCGTCGCCGAATCAGGTCGGACGCCAGGCTTCGACGAGGCTTGGCGCGGGGCCTTGGCCTATACCTTGTTCATTTACTTCGATTTCTCGGGCTATTCGGACATGGCGATCGGCTTGGCGCGGATCTTCGGGATCCGGCTGCCGATCAATTTCCGATCGCCGTACAAGGCCTGGGACATCGTTGAGTTCTGGCGTCGATGGCACATCACGCTCTCGCGGTTCCTCCGAGATTACCTCTACATCGGGTTGCTCGGCGGTAACCGTCGTGGCCGTTCGCGGCGCGACGCCAACCTGCTGATGACGATGATTCTAGGTGGGCTCTGGCACGGCGCGAGCTGGACGTTCGTGATCTGGGGTTTGATCCATGGGATCTATTTAATAGTTAACCATGCCTGGCGTCGAGTCCTCGGTGCGGAGGGGACGCCGGGACCGCTGGGTCGTTGGAGCGGCCGCGCCTTGACGTTTGTTCTGATCGTCGTGGCCTGGGTCTTCTTCCGGGCCGAGAGTCTCCAAGGCGCTTTGGCTTTCCTCGACGGCATGACCAGACCCGAGGCTCCGGACCAGTTCGACAAGCCGGTTGAACCTGGCGCGTTGTTCCTCGACCCCTTCCTCTGGGATTGGATCTTCATCGTCGCGTTGATGGCCATCGCCCTGTTCGCGCCCAACACTCAGCAGATCATGCGCCGCTACCGACCGGCCCTGCACGTCCGACGTACCGAGCTGGCCGACGACTGCCCAGCCCTGCTCAAAGGGCTCTGCTGGCGACCCAACGCGGTCTGGGCCGTCCTGATCGCTTCACTACTCATCGCCTGCTTAGCTAGCTTGAGTAAAGTCTCGAAATTTATCTATTTTCAGTTCTGAATGTCAGGAAATCCCGGACACACATCGATCGATCATTTCCGAATTGTAGGAGTTACCTCGATGTCTCCATTTCGTGCTTACGGTCAGTGGCACCTGGGGGCTCTGGCCCTGATGGTCCTGGCGATCGCCGGCTTCAACATCTGGGTCGATCCGATGCGCGTCTTCAGGGCGGAGCCGCGGCCGATCCCTCCGGTGGCCCTGCGATGGCCGCCGACGGTCCGCGCTGAGGCTTACCTCAAGCGGGAGCCATCGCTGGTCTGGGTCGGGGACTCGCGGCCGATCGTGGGGATTCCTCAGAACGATTCGCTCTTGAAATCCTACAGCGGCTATGTCCTGGCCCATCGAGCCGCCACCCTCCGCGAGTGCCGACAGATCGTCGACTTCGCCGTCCGGACCAACCCGGAACTCGAGACCGTCATGCTCGGGCTCGGGCTCCGCATGTGTCTGAGTTGGCTCAAGCCGAAGGACGAGTTCCTGGTCTCGCGCTTCAATCCACGCCAGAATATCCCGAAATATTACTTACACAACCTGATCAATAATTCGGTCACCGAACGATCGATTCGGAGCTTGTTCTTTCGCCCGCGTCGCGTCGTCTGTCGAGGCCACCTGGTCTCGCGACAGACCGCGGTGCAGCACTGGCAGATGATGGATGAACACTATCGCTCATACGAACTAGCCGGCGATTGGTCGACCTTAGAGACTCGGCTCGACGACCTCCGGGCCATCGTCGAGCGTTGCCAAGACCGGGGTGTCCAGCTCGTCTTCGTCATCCTGCCCGAGCACTATGAGTTGCTCTCCTTGGTCGACGAGGTCGACCGCTGGCCCCACAACAGCTATTGGCTCGGCGCGGTCGTCCGAATAGCCGAGCACGCCCAACCGCCCCTCCCCGAATCGGACTTCACCGCGCCAGCGGTGGCCACCCTGGAGACGACACCGGTCGAGGAGACCTTGGTCCACCAGGATCGCTACTTCTTCGACTTCACTCACTTCTCGCCCAAGGTCGGACACAGCGTCCTCCGGCAGATCCTCGACCAGGACGAGCCCACCGACGCCAAGCCCGATCGGATTGGACAGGACGCCTCGAGGCCACCCAATGTCGACGGCACGCCCCCGCTGGTCCGGGGCGTGCTCCTCGACTCGGGGATGCTCCACGACTACCTCGAAACGGTTCGTCGTGGGATTCTCGTCTATGAGGCCGGGTACCGGACGACCGCCTCCCGATCCGATGGCGAGGTCCGGGCCATCACCCCCAGCGCGATCCTCGAGCCCCTCGACGATTGGGATGTGTTCATGCCTCCTGAGAAGCCGGACGGGAAGGATCCGGACGAGGAATCGATCGACGTCCCCGATGGTGCTTGCCTCTGGGATCCGGAGCCTCAGGAGACGCAATGCTCTTGATCCGGTTCGACGATGGATGGCTTGGGCTTCGTCCTCATGGTGTAATACCAAAGACCGGCGACGACCGTTGACGCTCCCGCGATCCGGTCCGGCCCGCGTGCCCGCCACTCCGACCGACCCGCCATCCGACCCCGACCAACACCACAGGAGACTGCGATGCGAGCCCCTCAATCCCGCCCTTCGACGCGACGGACCTGGATCGGCCAGGCCACCGCGGCGACCCTCGGCCTAGCCAGTTGCGGCCTGATGGCTCGGACCGCCGGAGCGGCCATGGATCCGGTCCCTCGCCTCGGTCCCAGCCATTTCAAGTCGAGCATCGCCGCCTACTCCTATCGCAAGTATCTCCAGGGCGACTCGCCTGAGATGAACCTCTTCGACTTCGTCGATCTGGCCGCCACGATGGGCCTTGATGCCGTCGAGCCGACCTCCTACTACTTCCCGCCCAACGTCGATCGAGGGTATCTGGTCCGGCTCAAGCGGCATGCCTTCCGTCGCGGCTTGGACATCTCCGGCACGGCCATCGGCAATGACTTCTGCTTGCCCGACGGGCCAGCACGTCAGAATCAGATCCGCAACGCCAAGACCTGGATCGAGAACGCGGCGATCCTTGGCGCTCCGGTGATCCGCTTCTTCGCCGGGCGGGTCCCCAAAGGCGACGAGGAATCGGCCGCCGTCGAGCGCGCCATCGCCGGATTCGAGGAGGTCCTGCCCTACGCCGAGCAATACGGCGTCGTTCTCGCCCTGGAGAACCACGGTGGCGTCACCGCCGAGGCCGACCAGATGCTTCGGATCGTCCGCGCCATCGACCACCCCAACTTCGGTGTCAACCTCGACACCGGTAACTTCCGGACGGACGCCCCCTACGGCGACCTCGAGAAGCTCGCCCCTTACGCGGTCAACGTTCAGGTCAAGATCGAGATTCGTCGGCGTGGCCAGGACAAGGAGCCGGCCGACATCCCGCGCCTCGTAGCCATGCTCCGCAACGTCCAGTACTCCGGCTATGTTGTCCTGGAATACGAAGGCGCCGCCGAACCGCGCGAGGCCATCCCCGGACATGCGGCCGAACTCATCGCGTTGCTCGATTGACCCGAATCGACTTCACTTGAGGTCTCGATCGATTAAGGGATCGAGACCTCGGACGGCCTCGCCTTGGGCGTGACTCAACCGGCTTGGGCCAGCTTCGGCGGATCGGACTCGGCGTCGGCCCAGGCGTGCTGTTGCATGCTCTGCAGCACCTGTTCGGCCAACCGGACGGCGCGGAGCCCGTCATGGCCGTCGACGCGCGGTCGTCGCCCGGTCCGGATCGCCTCAACGAAGTCGTCCAATTCCAGGGCGAGCGGTTCGCGATCGGCCTCGGCACCCAGGAGGTCCCCCGCCTCGACGTGGTCGACCTCGAGCAATGTGCCGAAGAGATGCGCGCGGACCTGATCGGCGTTCCGGATGTCGATCCCATCGAGGCCCAGGTCGCGACGACGGAGCGCTTCGGTGGGCCGAACGATCGTGCCGGACCGTTGGGCGAAGTCGAGCCGGAGGTATCCCTGGTCGCTCCAGATCCGGAGGGTCCGGGCTGGCACGTAACTGGTTCGGTTCGCCGTGACGGTCGCGACGGTCCCGTCTTCGAATTGGATCCGCGCGTTGGCCACATCCTCGAAGTCGCTGAGGACGCGGAGCCCGACCGCCTCAACCGAGCGAACCGGGCTCGGCACCAGGCTGGCCACGATGTCTAGGTCGTGGACCATCAGGTCGAAGACGACCCCGATGTCGGTGGATCGGAACGTGTAGATTCCGCGGCGCTCGGCCTCCAGGTAGCGCGGGCGGACCTTCGAGGCGACGACGGCTTGCAGGGCCGGGTTGAACCGCTCGATGTGCCCGACCTGAAGCGTCGTCCGGTTCCGCTCGGCCAAAGTGACCAGATGCTCGGCCTCATCGGCGGTCCGGGCCAGCGGCTTCTCGACCAATGCGGCGATTCCGCGCTCCAGGAACGCGCCGGCCACCTCGGTATGCCAGGTCGTCGGCACGGCCACCACGACCGCGTCGAGCGGCCCGAACGCCGATGTTGGGTCGAGCAGCGTGCGATAGTCGGTCACGACGCGGGTCGGTTCGCCACAACGTGCGGCGACCGCCTCGGCCTGTTCGAGACGCGTGTCCACCACTGCGACCAAGCAGACCCGAGGGTCTGCGGCTAAGATCCGCGCGTGGTGACGACCCAGGTGACCAACACCGATCACAGCCATCCGGAGCGGAGTCATCGAATCCAGGCCTTTCCATGGCGGGACAAGTGAGGAGTCGAGCGAAAAAACACTTCAGAAAGAGAGAGGCGATATATTCCACAGGCGTTTTTTGGCCGATGTGTCTCAGGCGGCCTCGATGTCGGGAGGCACGGCGGCAGCCGGACGATCCAGTTGGCTCTCGGGCACGACGACGAACCGGATCCGCGTCTCGGCGGCGACCTGACCGTCGACCAGGGCGCGGCAATGGGTCTCGAAGGCCCCCAGCCGCCTCCGTTGGATCTCGGCTTCGAGGTGGACGCGGTCCCCGGGCACGATTGGGCGTCGGAGTCGTGTCCGGTCCAGACCCACAATCAGGCAGGCCTGCCGACCCGACGCGTCATCGGGCAGGGAGGCAAGTCCCGAGGCGTATAAGAGGCCCGCTGCCTGCGCCAACGCCTCGACGATCAAGACGCCTGGCATCACGGGTCGGTCCGGCCAGTGCCCTTGGAAGTACGGCTCGTTGACGCTGACGTTCTTGATCGCCACGATCCGACGGCCCGGTTCCACATGATCGACCCGATCGACCAGCAGGAACGGGTAGCGGTGCGGCAGGATTCGACGGATCTGGTCGATCGTCCATCCCGATTGGTGCCGATCGGACGGGGGAACAACCGAGGATTGA
>CAZSSM010000130.1:0-13768 GCA_964609385.1 uncultured Planctomycetia bacterium | reverse complement strand
AGAGCGGGTGATGGGAATCGAACCCACACAGCCTGCTTGGAAGGCAGGGGCTCTACCATTGAGCTACACCCGCAGGCATCGGCGAAGCACTCAGACGCGCAGGACCGGACCGGCGAGGAGCCGTCTGGAACTGCTTGGGACTGAGACCGGGCCGTCTCACGCACACCTCAAAGCTTCGTCGATCTCGAGCCCACCGACGGCCAATGCTCTGGATCGGAGGGTCGATGGGTGGAGCAGGATTCGAACCTGCGAAGGCAGTGCCACCAGATTTACAGTCTGGTCCCTTTGACCGCTCGGGAATCCACCCTGAATCGAGAACGCTGACGTCAACGGCCAGCGATCCCCACGCCGGTTCGAATCCTCAGAGGCTCAGGCGGTTTGGGGTCTCGGGAAAAACATGAATCCCCCTCGTGGTATCGCGCCCTCGCGGATCGGACGAATCGACCGTCGAACGGTATCGAGTCATCGGATCGGATGGGGGGGAGGGAATCGATGAGACCCGAGCCTACCAACGAACCGACGCAGAGCTGGCGGTGAGACTCGAACTCACAACCGTCGGTTTACAAAACCGATGCTCTGCCAATTGAGCTACACCAGCACCTTTGGAACCGGAATGCTTTAACTTATCGCTAACCGCCGAAAATTCAAGGCCATCTGAACTGGAATCCTTTGGAAGATCGGGTTGGTCACGACGGGACCGAGGGTTCGGCTCAGCGCTGTTTCGACCTCCCTCTGAGAGGATAGACACCCGGGCTGCCGATCGGTTCGCTCGGGATGGACCGAGAAAATCGACCGCCAAGCGGCGGGTTGGATCAGAAGAGGGTCAGCTCAAGCTTCTGTTCGTCGGCCAGGCGTCGGAGCTTATCCTCGGCGCGGCTCTGGATCTGGCGGACGCGTTCCTTGGTGATGCCCAGCTCGTTGCCGAGTTGTTCCAGGGTCCGCTCGTCGGCCCCACCCAGTCCGTAGCGGCTGTTGATGATCTTCTGCTCACGCTCGTCGAGCCGATCCAGCATGCCACGGACGGCCGACTCCATCCGCTTCTGGTTGCTCTCCATCTCGTGCTCGTCGCTGCGGTTGTCCGGAGCGGCCTCGAAGAGTTCTTCGTGTCCGGTGACGTACCGGTCGCGTCGGTAGTTCTCCTCGGGGATGGTCCGGGCGAAGTTCTTCATGATCGCCCAGGAGGCGTACGTGCTGAACTTGTAACCGCGGAAGTAGTCGAACTTCTCGACGGCGCGGATGAGCGACATGTTGCCGTCGCTGACCAGCTCGAAGAAGCCGTTGTTGGGCTTGACGTGCCGCTTGGCGATCGAGACGACCAGGCGGAGGTTGGCCCGGATGATCTCGTTCTTGACGGCCAGGGCCTGCTCTTGAAGATCCTCAATGTGGTCCAGGTCTTGAGTTCGTGCCTGGGCGGGATTGAGTTCTTCGCGGAGCTTGGCGGCTTGGTACTTCAGGTAGTTCATCTTGCGGAAGAGATGCTGCTCCTGTTCCTTGGCCAGCAGCGGGACCTCGTAGAGGCTGGCCAGGTAGGGCGGCAGATCCTTCGGCGCACGGGCCTTGCGCGGCGGCTTGCCATCGGCCGGCTCGGGCGTCGGGGCCAGGATCTCTTCGGCCTGGGCCGGATCGTCGAAGCACTCGTTGTAGACGTACTCCAGCTTGGTCTCGAGGATCCGCTGGGCCCGCACTTCGTTGATGATCCGGTAGATGCTCGAGCGGGTCCGGCCGTGCTGCTTGGCGAGCAGATCGACCGAGACGTGACGTCGGTACTGCGAGTAGATCTGGACCTTGATCTCCTCATCCAGCGGCGGCAGGGCGCCCGGGAAGATCGGCCGATCCGGATGGTCCTGATCGTATTGACGCAGGGTCGTTCGGACAGTTTCGGTTGAGCGTGCCATCTTACGCGCGATCCTTCTGGCGATAGCAATCAACTGACCTGCCCCATCGCCTCGGGCGACCATGCGTCGGGCACGGCGGATGATCTCATCCCGCTCCGACTCGGTCAGTTTGGTGAAGCGCCGGCTGCGATCGATTTGCCGACGGTACCGGGCCACGAAGGCCTCGACACAGCTGAGCCGGAAACCGATGCGACTCCGACCGTTGATCCGATAACGCCGACCCGCCAGACCCTGCTTACGCCAGCGGTTGACGGTGCGGTTGGTGACCTGGAACTGCGTGCTGAGTTGTTCAACGGACAGGACCGGTTCGCCGACCTCCTCGGCCGGCTGATTGACCGCCGCGGAAAGGCCCTCCAGGAACAACCGCAGGTCGTGCAGGAAATCGACCCCCTTCAGGACGACGGGCTCGCCCGGTTCTTCGATCCGATAGCCGGTCAGCCGGTACCGGACGAAGGCCAGCGGGTAGTCGCGATCCGGTTCCAACTCCAGCAACAACGCCTCGGCCCGATCGAGTTCCTCGATCTGACGCTCGCGGGGTGCGTAGTTAATCCGTTGATCTCGGAGCTGACGCATGCTGGGGTGACGGAACGTCGTGGTGGCCATGGGCTGCGCCTCGCTCGGACAGGGTCCCCGATGACGTGACCCGAAACGTTGCTGAGGCCCGCGTCACGATCACGCGAGCGATGCGAACGTGCCGGTCGAATGCAAACCGCGACGACCTGACCTTGAGAACCGAACACCTCTCCTACACAGACGCGACGGAATCTCGTTCTCTCACCAGTTCGGGGGTCGCTTTCGCGAGAACCGGGTTGGTTCCGATGCCCCGACTAGGAGACCGACGTTTCAAACCTCTTAGAGGTTCGCCAGGACGGCCCAAGATGGACAACGGGACCGCGCGATCGCGGTGACGATCTTTAGCGGTCTCTGACTCGACGCGGATCCGTCGAATGACCGCTCCCTGTAAACCAAGACGTTTCTGAACGCCGATTTCCATGTCTTAATCACGGACAAACTGGTTTAGAATCCACAACAAATCCCCGGAGTCATTCGAGTGGGTCGATGTTATCTCAAGAAAAAACCGGGGCTATCCAACACGCCATCCCATACCAAAGGGAGATCCGAGCCGACACACCGCCACCGGATCGCTCGTTACACTCGAGGGTCCCTAGAGCAAGCGGCGTACCCCAAGCGGCTGATAACGAAGAGAACCACACCCCGAATTCCCGCCGCGAAAGCGCGAGGAGAATTGGAGGAAATGTCGAACGGGTCTCCAATCGGTCCATGACGGGCACAGACCATGACTGTTTTCAGTTCGTTCGTGTCCCGGACGGATCCGTTACGAACGATATTGAGTGGCCCGGCCAAGTCTGAAAGACAATCCTGCAAAATCAGACGGGCAGAGGACGCAGGCGGCATCCACTTTCCACTTTCCTGCGATGTCATCTGCCTCCCGGTTGGACCACTCGGGCAATGACCGGGGCCTCATGGGCGGAGACAACGAAGTCTTCCAAAACCGCGGACCTTCGAAGGGGGGGAATCGGGGACAGGACCGTGTCCGCGGAGGCAGGTCGGATGTGTGAAAGAGTCCCAGAGTATCGTAGGATTTTCAAAACTCAAGGCCCTCGTCGGAAATTCGTGGTAATCTTTCGACGACCCCGCGCGACATCGCGGTCCCGATGATTCCTCGCAATTCGTCGAGGATGGCATAAAGCCTGCATGAGGCGGATCGAGCGATTGTGCCCCCGGATGAATCATCGGAACTTGGGAGGCCGTGGAAAATGGGTTGGTATCCGGCGATTCCGCTGTGTCTGGCGAGTTTGATCGCGATCGCTCCGGGGTTCGTGGTCGCCCAGACGACGGGGGGACGATCGAACTCTTCAACCAGCATGGAGATCCGGCTCGAGACGAGCGGACGCCCAGGGACTTTGGATGACTCGGCGACCGAACGCGACTCGGTCGTTCAGCGTCCATCGACCTATCGGCTTAAGATCTCGGGACCATCGACGGGGCTAGAGCGGGCCTGGACCCATCGACTTGAGGCCGAAGGTGAGTATCGTCCGGCCTCGACGGATCCGGAGGGGCCAGCTCCCGAGGCACTGAGCTTGGAGGTCCGAAGCCAGCTTCGATGGACCGAAGAGCTCTGGAAGCCGACTGATCCATCGCTCGGAGGGGGTGATTCGGACTCGAAATCGCGGGTGGGTCTGGGAGTCGTCCGACGGATCGAACAGGGCGGGGCCAAGATCAGGGGCGAGCTTCGTGAGACCACCCAGGGGCTCCGCGCCTCGCGAAACCTCCTGGTCGCGCGACGACTCGAGGATCGGATCTTGGTGGGTTGTCCCGACGGTCCATTGACTCGACCGGAACTGGATCTGCTCGAGATCGCGGCGGACCCCCTGGTTTTCCCCGATCTGGTGCCCGATCACGATGTCGAGGTGGGCCAGTCTTGGGAGTTGGGCCGCGCGATCGCGTTGAGTTTCAGCGGCTACGAGACGCTGGCGACCCATGATTTGGTCGGCCGACTCGACTCCTGCGATCCGGAGTCGGCCTCGATCACCGTCGCGGGTCGCGTTCGCGGGGCCCTGCTCGGCGGTGTTGGCGTCGTTGAGATCCAGGGGCGTGGTCGGATCGATCGCCGGACCGACCAACTCCTCGAACTGGTCTTAGACTGCCGTGAGGAGCGTGAAGCTGGTCCGGTCCAGGCCGGCCTGGTCATGACCAGCCAAGTCCGTGTCGAGGCCGGTGCGTCGGATGGGTCCACCTCGACATCGGTTTGGTCATCAGGTCGACCGGAGCGCGATGTTCGCGTGATGCCCTGGAGCGAGGATTGGGAGCGGATCCTCTACCGCTCGCCGGACGCGCGATTCTCGATGATTCACGATCGGTCGTGGCATACGTATTGGGAGGACGATCGTCGTTCGATCCTGGTCCAGTTGGACCTGGGCCGGGTCGTCAGCCAATGCAATATTCAGGATGGGCCGACGATCGAGCCGGGCACGCATCTGGATCCAGGTCGGTTCCGGCAAGATATCCGTGAGGCGCTGGGGCCTCGGTTCCGGCAGTTTGAATCGGCCCAGATCTTCGAGCCTCCGGTGTTGCCCGACAACGAGTTCCGTTATCGGGTGGCGGTTCGGGGGGAGGCTGGTCAGGCCGAGGTGGTTTGGTTCTACTATCTGCTCAGTCACCCCGACGGTCGGCAGTTGATGGCTACGTTCACCTTGAGCGGGCCGCACCGTGCGTCCTTTGGCGATGTGGACCGTCGGATGATGGCGAGCCTGCGATGGACGCCCATTTCGGGACGGCCGCGTCGGACCCGCGAGCGATGAGTCCCGACCGACGTCATTCGCCTTGAGAAGCCCTTCCGGTCACGATCGGGAGGAGCTTCTTGGAAGGCGTTTGGGCGTCCGGGGTCGATCAGCTCCCGGTGATCAGACGCGCGACCACCGAGTATCATGCTTGAGAGGCTCCTGGAGGAGACATGATGGCCCGGCAACACGAGCCTTGGCGTGCGCGAACGGACCGAGACGGGGACATCCGATCGGCGGGCCGGTCCGTGTCCAAGAGCTGGAGGCAGTGCGGGATCCTCTGGTTCATCACAGTCATGCTTATAGCGCTCGGCTGCCTTCGGGCCGAACCGGTGGTCGCCCAGGAGGCCAGATCGAGCCTCCCTCCGGTGCTCAATGATTTGTCGAGCCGCTTCCGGTTTCGCCAGTTCTTCGTCGATGTCCGGGGCGACCGAAGCGATCCGCGTGGGACTTCGCTCTATCAGGTCGCGATTCGGACCCAAGACGAAGTCGTCGACCAGATCGATGAGGACGATGAGCCTCGGCGGTCGATCGGTCGGAGTCGTGTGCTCTACCGCGAGCAGCCGATCCGGGTTCAATCCAATGGCGAGATCGCCTTGGCTGTCCGCCGTTACGATACCGCGATCTTCGAAGGGGAAGCCAGCCGGATCCTCCCCAAACCATTCCTCGACGAACTGCAGATCTGGTATCAGACGCGACGGCTTCAGCCCCCGCTGATCGTCACGATGAATCCGAGTCGGAAGATCCGCTACGAGGAGTTCCGGACGATCAACAATCACCCCTTGGTCTCGGTCTATTCCGGGCTGCTCTCCTCGCAGGCGGTGAGCGTCGGTGATAGTTGGATCCTCGGGCTCGATGTGGCCCAATCCCTAGTCGCGCGGCCCATCCTTCCGACTCAAGGGACCTTCAACGTCACCTTCCTGGAACTCCGAGGCTCGAAGAACTCGCGGGAGCGTGTGGCGATCTTCCAAGTCCAAGGGCGGACCACGGCGCTCGATCAGACGTCGATCGCCTTCAATTGTCGATTCCAGTTGGCGTTTCGGCTCCAGGAGTTCGCCGGTCGGGACGATCGCGATCGGGTCGTCGACGCGGCTGGGTTGATCCGCCGGCTCCGCTCGGCCCGAGTCGAGTCGAGCCTCGTCTACGACGAACAGAACCGACCGCAGAATCGGACCGTCACGCGACGCTTCGATCTGGCCTGTCGCCCGGTCCGTGGTCAGAGTTCGCTGTCCATCCTGACCGAACGGCCCGAATTGACCCCCGAAAACACCTGGTTGGATTATGTCGATCCGGCCAAGGAATTCCGGCTCTCCTTCCCCCAATCATATTCCGTGGAGACCCGAGCCCGGTCCGACCTGCCGATCGTCCTCACCCGGCTCAACGACGAACGACAGGAGCGGATCATCTTCCGGCCGCAACGCGACGTCGAGCTCGATGCTCAGGAGATCCGCGAGAAGGCGCGTGAGGTCCTCGATCGGCCGGAGATCGATCTGCGTCCCGGAGCGATTCAACGGATCTCCTCGCAGGACTGGCCCCTACGGCCACGCGTTGAGTGGTTCGAGTTCGTCAGCCGACCCGTCCAGCCGCCTCTCGGGTTCCCCGACCTCAGGCTCTTCGTCGACGGTTATGTCATCGCCTATCGCGACGGCAACGCCCTCTATGCCGAGTCGATCACCGCGCAGAACCCGCCGGAGGCGTTCCGCGACGAGGTCCGGCAGATCCTCCAAACCTTCCGGATCCTCCGCCGCGAGTCGGTTCTCGGCGACTCGACGACCGCGACCCGCGATCAGGCCGAAACGCCCTGACGGAGTTCGCTGCGAACCGGTCAGAGGTCCTTTGGAAGGCGATCGAACGATGCCCTCAGAAGGATAGGATCGCGGGAATCGGTCCGGTCCCACGGTTCGCATCCGTGTCGAGCCCAGGCGCGAGTCGCCGATGCATACACAGGTTTTTGACGACGCTCCTGATCCAAATAAAATGATCCGATTCGGCCGATCACGCGACTTGGGTCGACCCATTCGGCGTCGTTCGGGATCGGCTTCGTTCACACGGTCTTCCGAACAGATGAGCCGCTCGACTCAATGTCTCCAGGGCGGCTTGGCGGATTGGTCGCACCGTGTCGTGTTTGGAAAGGCCTCGTTCGATTCCATGCGAGCGAAAATGTTTAGAATCGAGATTTCTTCCGCACAGTTCGATAATGTGGAACATTCCGACCGTGTGTCCGACTGTTGTGACGAGGCAAGTGGACCGATGTCTCAAGAGCAGGCTTGAGTCGTTGGGCAAGGGTAAGCTGGGAAGCGTCGCGATCTCTTTCCGGGTGGTTGGGCTCGTTGAGGTTCCTCAAGAGTTCGCGGTCATGGGGCGCAGGGCTTGAGCGATCACTATTGCATTTGGACGGCGATCTGGCCGGCCAGGGCGGCGTTCCGGACAATGAGGAGGCGATTGGCTTGGAGGCTGGCGCCTTCGGTATGATGACGGATCTGGTCGAGCAGAAATGGGGTCAACGGCTTGCCACGGATCCCTTGACTCTCCGCGTAGGCCAGGGCTTCGCGTAGGGCTGGCCCGGCGACGTGCTCCGGGACAGCGTCCTCGATCTCCAACGGCCGGGTCAGGATTAGGGCGCCGGGTTGTCCCAAGGCGTGATGGGCCAAGACCCAGTCGGCGACCTGCGTTGGCGTCTCGAAGCGGGTTTCCAACGGGATCTCGGTTTGGTGCTCGGTGAAGCCAGGCAACATATCGGTACCATAGCCAGCCAAGGCGACGCCGCGCGTTTCGAGGACTTCAGAGGTGGCTGAGAGATCAAGGATCGACTTGAAGCCGGAGCAGACGACCAAGACGCCGTCGGCGCGGGCCAGTTCATCCAGGTCGCAGGAGATGTCAAAGCTCACCGAAGCGCCGCGATGGACGCCACCCAAGCCTCCGGTAGCCATGACACCCAAACCCAAGCTCCGAGCCAAGGCCAAAGTGGCCGAGACGGTCGTGGCGGCGTCACGGCGTTGGGCCAAGGCGGCGGCCAGCTCACGGCGCCCGGCCTTGAGGACCTGGCCGCGAGGCGCTCGGGCGACCCGCTCGCGTTGATCGGGCTCCAGGCCCAAGTGGACGTGTCCGTCCAGCAGCGCGATCGTCGCCGGGGTGGCGCCGGCGGCCCGGACGGCCTGCTCGGCTTGCTCAACGGTTTGCGAGTTGTCGGGCCAGGGCAGGCCCTGCGCGATCAGCGACGACTCGAGCGCGACGATCGGCCGGTTGGTTCGGCGGGCCTCGGCGACCTCGGCGCTGAGGCTCAGCCAGGCCGGCAACGTTTTCTCGGGGGGCGATCCCTCCAAGGGCGATTCCTCCAGGGGATCGGATCGCCAGGGAAACGGGGCGATCGTCCTAACCACCGGTGTCGTCGATGTCCAACAGACCTTATAATCTCGAAGCGTTATGTCTGTCGAGGTGAGGATGGCTCCCCATGCGTGTAATCTTGGATGTTCTCGAGGGTCCCCGCAAGGGGCAGTCGCTGGTCTTCGAGCCGGGCGGTCCTCAGGTCGTCGGTCGCTCGCGGTCGGCCGATTGCCCGATCCCCGAGGATGTGGCTCTGTCGCGCGATCACTTCTCTTTGGATGTCCGCGCCAACGGATGCACGCTTCGCGACTTGGAGAGCACCAATTGGACCTATGTCAACGACCAACGCGTCGGTGAAGTCCGGCTGGGTACCGGAGACCGGATCGCCGCCGGTTCGAGCCTCTTCCGGGTCCGACTCGATGGGTTGCAGGCGGACATCGAGACCTGGGATCGCCCGCTCAGGCCGGTGAGGAACAACCACCCCGGGTACGACGGGGTCGATCCGAATGGCGCGAACGCCGGCGAACCGTTCGCGCCGGACGACTCGGGCAATGCGGCGCTGACTCCGTTGGCGATCCGTTGCGCCTGCTGTGGCTCGATGGCTCCGCCAGACCTGAAGCTCCCCGACGACGTCGGTGACTCCGGCGAATCGGTCCAGTGGATCTGTGAACTTTGTCACGCGGAGGTGGCCAGCACGCCCCAACCTGTCCCCCACTACACCGCGATCCGGGAACTGGGCCGGGGTGGCATGGGCGTCGTGCTGTTGGCCCGCCACAACCAGACCGGGCAGATGGTGGCGCTGAAGCTGATCGTCCCCGAAGGAGCGACCGCCCGCTCGATGATCGATCGGTTTCTCCGCGAGATGTCCGTTATCAGCCAGTTGAAGCATCCGCACATCGTCGAATGGCTTGAGCAGGGCATGACGCGCGGCCAGTTCTGGTTCGCCATGGAATATGTTGAGGGGACCAACCTGGAAAAACTCGCCCAGGCCAACCCGGGTGGGTACCCGATCCGCCAGGCCTGTCGAATGGCCTGCCAGGTGCTCAAAGGTCTGGAGCATGCTCATAGCCATGGGTTTGTCCACCGTGACATCAAGCCGGAAAACATTCTCATCGGCCGCTCCAAGACCGGGCTGGTGGTCAAGATCTCCGACTTCGGCTTGGCCAAGAGCTTCCGGGGCTTCGGCCTCTCCGGCCTGACCTTCTCGGGCGAGATGCGTGGCACGCTCCCGTTCATGCCCCCCGAACAAATCAAAGATTTCAAAACAGTCTTACCTTCCGGGGACCTCTACGCAACCGCCGCGACCCTCTACTTCCTCTTGACCGGCCGCTACATCTACCAAGATGGTGTGAGCAACAGCTCGGCCATCGAGGTGATCCTGGAGTCCGATCCGGTCCCAATCACCCAACGTCGTTCGGACGTGTCGGTCGAACTGGAGCGGATCCTGAGCAAGTGCTTGGCCCGGGAGCCAGACGAGCGTTACCCTAACGCGACCGCCATGCGCATGGCCCTGCGCCCGTTCTGCTGAACGACTGATCCGTAGTCTCTCGCGCCTCGGCGTCTCTCCCCCCCATTCGCCCGACTCGGACCACAATCCTTGGCCTCGAGTCGTGCTGGTGCCCGGACCTCCAGACCGTTTCCTTCCGACGACGGACGACCCCTCCGTGCCTCAAAGCGTTAGGTCCGTGTTGCGTGGATCCGATCGCTTCAAGGCCTGAGCCGGATGACAAACGAAGTGCCAGGTTTTCCTCAACGTTTCGCCTAAGTTTGCTTGAGAAGTGCGGCGGTGCGTACTACCATGACCCCATTCGAGGATGATCGAACGCTGCGCTCGGTTGCGTGGCGCGTTGGCTTCGCAGAGTGGGCGAAGGAAACCTCCGAGGATCACGGCTTGGTGCTCGGAAGGGAGGTCCGGGTGAGTCGAGTTGCGCTGGGTGCGGACGATCCCGATCCGTGGACCGGCCGAACGATTCCCGGAGATCCGATCCAGACCCCCTGGGATGTCTTAGGGGTGGGCGCCGTCCTGCTCACCCCGATGATCCGACGCGATCAGCTGATGGCCGACCAACTCGCTGCGCAGTCCGATACCGGATCCGGGCCCACCGGGACACGCCTCGCTGGGCCCTCGTGCCTCCAGAGCGACTCCACTCCACATCGCGTGCCTTCTTGGAAGGCATGTGGGGCTCGACCCGAGTCGATCGGTATCACCATAACCGATCCTCAGGCCGATGTGATCCCGGTCCGCACCCACCCAGGTCTTCAGCGGATCGACCCGACCTTCGACTTCCGGGAGCCGACCCGATGACCGTCGATCTGACGCCGGAACTCGAGTCCGAGATCGCCATGTGCTGCTTTCAGGAGGCGCATGAGGCGTTCCTGGTGGTCAACCCCGAAAACTTCGGGATCGCGCACACCAATCACGCCGCCCAGCGGCTGATCGGATTGTCGAAGGAGCAGTTGATCGGTCAGACGTTGAATTGGTTTCTCGAACCGATGGCCACCGACGACCTGACATTGCTGGCTGAGGCGTGCCGTCAGACGAGCGTCGACTACGGTGAAGGGGAATTCCGCCTCCGACGCGCCGATGGACAACCGCGCGCCGTCCGGCTCTCGGTGCATCGGATCCATCCCGATCCACGGGCCTTGGCCGTCGTCGTGCTCCGCGACGTGACCCGACAGCGGGTGGCCGAGGATCGCCTTCAGCGGACCGACGCACACCATCGACGGATCGTTGAGACCGCGCAGGAGGGCATCTGGGAACTGGATGCCGAGGGCCGGACCCGGTTCGTCAATCCGCCGATGGCGCGGATGCTAGGCCAATCGGTCGAGTCGATGGAGGGCCAAGGGATCGAGGCGTTCCTGATTGAGCCGCGCTGGGCGGACCTGGTCTCGGATCTGAATCGTCTGCCCCAGCCACGCCGGGTTCTCCGCGAGATCCAGTTGCGGAGCAGTCGGGGCGGGATGGTCTGGGCGATCGCCTCCTTGACCGACCTGCCCGAATTGGGTGATCTCAAAATCAATGGCGGTGTCCTGGTGATGGTCATGGACATCACCGATCGGAAGCGGGCCGAGCACGAGGGCCGGCGGATCGATCAGAAACTCCAACAGATGCAGCGATTGGAGAGCCTCGGCGTCCTCGCCGGCGGGATCGCCCACGATTTCAACAACCTGTTGACGGTGATCAAAGGGTACAACGATCTGGCCCGGCATCACGCCGAGCTCCAAGCGGGGGCGGGCATGGATCAGTTCCTCGATCTGCTCAAGCACGTGGATCAAAGCACCCAGCGCGCCGCTGACCTCTGCCACCAGTTGCTGGCCTATTCCGGTCGTGGCCAGTTCGTGGTCCGACCGCTAGACCTCAGCGCTGTGGTCCGAGACAACAGTGATCTGCTCAACCTCTGGGTCTCCAAAAAAGCCCGACTGGTTCAAGACCTGGCCTCCAATCTCCCGACGGTCGACGCCGACATGACCCAACTTCAGCAGGTCATCGTCAATCTGGTGACCAACGCATCGGAGGCGATCGGGGACCGCGACGGCCAGATCACGATCCGAACCGGGGTCCGGGACGTGGGTCCGGAAGGGCTGCTGACCCACTTTCCGGAAATCCCGTTGCAGCGGGGCTGTTATGTCTGGCTGGAGGTTCGCGACGACGGGTGCGGCATGGATCGCGCGACGTTGGATCGAATCTTCGATCCGTTCTTCAGCACCAAGGCTACCAGTGGTCGTGGCCTGGGGCTCTCGGCGCTGCAAGGGATCGTCCGCAGCCATACCGGGGGGCTCGACGTCGAGACCGAACTGGGCCGTGGAACGTGCTTCCGCGTCTACTTCCCGACCAACAACCATGAGTTGGACGACGGTAAGCTGCTTAGTAACCCCGACGGTCCGGTCATCGGCAGCCATGGGACGATCCTCGTAGCCGACGATGAGCCAGAGATCCGCTCGCTCAGCGCCCGAATGCTCGAGCTGCTGGAATTCCAGGTTTTGCAGGCCGTCGATGGTCAACAGGCCCTCGAGATCTGGGCCAAGAACCGCCACGAGATCCGACTGGCAATGATCGATCTGACTATGCCTCGAATGGACGGGATCGAAACGTTCCAACAACTTCAGAAGCAGGATCCTGATCTACCCATCATTATTATGAGCGGCTTCACGCAGCACGAACTGCGAGATATTCCCAATGAGAACAAGTCGGTGATCTTTCTCCGCAAGCCGTTCAGCTTCGAACAGCTTGTCGCGCATCTCCACCGGTTGATCTCGGTCGGCTGAGGCCGAGCGGAGTCTTCGCTCCGCTCAACACGTCGAACAAAGACCAAATTCAGAGCGGCGGGCATCCCGTCTTCGCTCATCCAAGGGGTTGAGCTGGGGTTGCCAATGACCGGTGGCGTCGACGATTTGTCCGGACCGAGAGGATCACGCACAAGCAGGTTAGGGCTGCAAGGATCATTGCCCCAGCCGAGGGCTCGGGGATCATTGGCGCGGGCAGGGCTCCGGGCAATTCGGTCGGGGGCCGGGTGATCGGGGTTCCAGGAGGGAACGTGGGATCGTCGGGAAGGATCGGAGCCATCGCAGCGATCTGGGCCGGCGAGCCGGCCGACCCGAACCCGCCGCCAGGACCCACCGTCGGGCCACCGAGCAAATCGAGGCTGTTCTGCTCGAGGATCAGCCGGTTCCGAAGCCCCTCGTCGACCGGATTGGTCGCGAACGTCGAGGCAAGTGATCGCGGATCGGTCTGGAGGGTGGCCAGGGCCTCGAGCGAAACGTCCGCTTCGGAGAGATCTTCGGCGTTAGGATCAGGGATCTCGACGGGACCTTCCCAGGCGTCATCGTCGAGCTGGATCATGTTGGCGAGCAATGTGCCGAGGTTATCGGGCAGGCTCAGGTCGACGGACCCTGAGTTCTCGGCCGACGCACCGGCCACAGCGCTGGGATTGCCGGTCGATCCCGAGTCGCCCCCCGCGTTGTCGGTCTGGTCGGGCATCGTGGTCGCGGATGCGCTTGAGGTTCTCGAGTGACCGCCGTTCATCACGGCTAGCAAGGCGTCCGAGTCGGCCATGGTCGATCGGCTCCCGAGCATGGGCGGTGGCTGGAGCCGTTGGTAGGAGGATGTCTCGACACGAGTGGCGAGGACCTGCGAGGTGGCTTGAGCGTGCCGCGATTCGAGCGGATCTTGAGTGATCGGGTCGGGCGGAATGTCGGCCACGGGGACCGAACTGGAGACGCCCCCGCCTCCTCCGCCACCGGCTCCAC
>CAZSSM010000129.1:0-14009 GCA_964609385.1 uncultured Planctomycetia bacterium | reverse complement strand
CCCCGGCAGGCTGGAGCTCCCTTGAAAAATGGCCACCAAGGCCCGCGACCGATGGACCGCCAAGACGGCTACGGCCCCATTGGAGCGGTTGCGGCCCAACCTTCGGGTCCGTCGAAGGACCGCCCGCAGTTCCGATTCGGCCGTTCGATCGGGCACATGATAGCGTTCGATAAACCGCTCCAGGGCGTGCCGGGACAGCCGAGCCCCGCTCAAGTCCCGCTGACCGGCCGGGGTCGTCGAAGCTCGGCCGTTATTGGTCTCGGGATCGACATCATCCGAATTGGTCGGTTCGACCTCGGGACAACCCTTCGAGTCTTCAGCGGAGTTCAAGACGGTCACTCCTGGGGTGGGGTATTCGAACCGGGATCGCTTTCGGGATCGGCATACGACATCGAGGCGAGTGGGACCGGGCCGAACGCGGGAACGGCCTGGCCGGCAGCATCGCGGAGGTTGGCCATGGGGTTCATCCCATATCCGTACCAGAGCTGACCCTGTGCCGGCAGCTTGTTGAAAACATGCAGGACGACCTCTTCAGGCGCTTTGGGATCGACCTCAACTCGGACGATCACCCAAGTCGGCGTGCCGCGGACCGAACGGATCGAGAATCCGGCGATCCTCAGCTCCGTCCGCAAGCCGATGGTCCCTCGACGGTTGACTCCCTCGAAGCGGATCCGGATCGCTGGGCCGGTGATGCCCGGCTCGAGCTGATAATGGACCGGTCGAGGCACTCGGGAGCCCTGGGACCATTCACCGTAGACTTCGGCGAGTGCGAGGTCGCCCAACCGACGGCCGAGGACCCGTTGATCCTCACTGCCCAGGTGGATCCGGTCGGAGAGGCTCAAATCGATCGTGGCGACCAACCAGGTCTGAGGCGTCTGCTCAGCCACCTCGAGTTGGGCGCGTCGGATCGCGTTCCAGGCCTCATCGCGCTGGTCGTTCGGTCGGGCCACATAGCGAGCCAACTGAACCATCAAGACCGGCAAGTCGGGCGACGACCAATCGCGACGGACCGCCTTGAGGAACTGGACGAGGCGCCGTTGGTAACTGGCAACCTCACCCGCGTCGGCCTTCACCGCCTCGTTCTCGCCTTGATACCAGACCAAACCAGCGACGCGTCCTCCGGCCCTTGCGACTTGTTCGCACATCGACCCGTAGAAGCTCGATGCCCCAGCGCCCCGGCCCGAAGGCGACCAGTCGCGGAGGTTGGTCCCACCATGGGCACAGGTGATCAGACCGATCGGCACACCGGCCTGATCGGCGATCCTCGAGGCGAACGCGAGTCCCGGACCGACTCCACGGGTCCGCATCCCGGCCGCGACTAAACGACGTGCGAGCCGTCCGCGCTCCGTCTTCCGATGTGCCGGATCGGGGGAGACTTCCAGGCGGTGCAACGGCTCGATGGCCTTCGACCAGCGGTGATCCATCCCCAGCACCCCCACCAACGGATGCTCGGGCGTCGACCGATTCAGTAAGCCTTGTCCCTCGATGTTCGACTGACCGGCCAGCACCCAAAGGTCGCCCACGAAGATCGGACCGACGACGAACTCAGCGACGGCCTCTCCTGGATCGTCGGTCTTCGGAAGCCGGTATCGACCTCGGACTTCATAGGGTCCCCCCGTTGGGACATCGCGCAATCGTCCCTCGACGAACCGGACCGCATCGAGACGTGTCAAGTCTTCGTCGACGTCAATGCCCACATCCGCCTCAAGGTCCGTCCCCGCATCTCTGCCCGACCAGAGTCCCAGAGATGCTTCCACGATGGTGGCCGATTCGGGGATCCCGGACGGCCGGACGACCACGTCGGCGGTCCCATCGTCCCCACGTTGATAAACACGCCAGGGGACCAGCACTAGGGCCTCACCATGCGCTGGACCGACCTGGCAACCGCTCAAGGCCCCCAACAACCCCAAGAGCGATGTCAACAACGAAATCGGCATGGCCGTCCCCTGACTCAGGTTGCGGAATCGTCCGACCGTGACGGTGTCGACGACCGCCTCAACGCGGTAGGCTGACCCCAGCGATTGCCCTGTCCCGACGGCAAGGGCTCGGAAATCGTGCCCCGAATCGGACGCTCCGACAGCCGCATCCCTTTCATTCTCACGGGAAGCCCACAAGTTCCATGAACGTGATCGTAATCGCATGCAACGGTCTCAATGTGGGATGGCTCGGCCCTTATGGCAATCCCTGGATCGCGACGCCGAACCTGGATCGCCTGGCCGCCGAGGGCGTCGTCTTTGACAACCATTATGTGGCCAACCTCCGGAACCGATCGACCGTGCTGTCCAGCCGGGCCACCCGCGAGGCCTGGTGGACCGGTCGGCTCCGGTTTCTCGGGGCCGAGGCCGACCCGGTCCTCGATTCGCGCGAGCAACTCCCCAGCCTGCCTGAACGCTTGAGCCGAGGCGGTGTGGGGACGGCCTGGTTTTCCGACGCCACCGACCTCCGCGATAACGGCTGGTCCGCCCCCTTCGACGAGATCGGCTGGATCCGGGGCGCCGGCTATGATCCGGAAACGCCCGAATGGGATCCCGAATATCGAGGGGTCGTGCTCGACGAGGAACCGGGGCTGATCCTCCCCGACTCGAAGACCTTCGACCACCTCGACGAAGAGGAGTCGGCGCAACGTACCGCCCTCTGGACCCAGAGATTCCAACACGCCGTGCTCAACCGTCGGCACCACCGGGGCGACGACGATCCCTCAAGGACCGGCGTGGCCCGGACCATCGCCCGCGCTGAGGACTGGATCCGCCAACGTGGCTCGGACGATCGCTCTTGGCTCCTCTGGATCGACCTACACGGGATCAACGGACCTTTCCAGGCCCCATCGACGTATCGTGACCGTTACCTCGAACCGATCGCTCCGCCGGAGCCCGTCGACGAGGAGTCCGGTGGGGACGATGAAGCCATCGACGGGGAGGATTCGCCTGAACGGTCGTTCGAAGTCACGCCCGAGGAACTCCGGGCCGCACAACGGATCATCGACCTGCCCCCCGGTCCCATCGACGACCACTTAAGCGATGTCGAGCAACTCCGGCTCCGACGCACTATTGCCGAACTGGTCACCCACATCGATGATCAGATCGGCCGGCTCATGCAGAGTCTTCGGGATCTGGAACGACTCGATGACACGCTCGTGATCTTCACCTCCGATCAAGGCCTGCCCCTCGGCGAGCACGGACTGGTTCGGCCCGAAGCCGCCCCGATCCTCTACGAAGAACTGACCCACACCCCATTGATCATCCGGATGCCCGGCGCCGAGTCTGCCGGGCTCCGGCATCAGGCACTCGTCCAGCCGATCGATCTGATGCCAACCATCCTCCAAGCGTTTGACCTGCCCGCCGAACCGGAACGCCACGGCAATGATCTGATCTCGCTGATCCATGGCCGGTCCACCAAGTTCCGCGACTACGCCTGCCTCAGCCACGACCAGACCCTGGCGATCCGAACCCCCTATTGGCTTCTGATCGTCCCGACCGATCCGGAGCAGATCGAACTGTTCGCCAAGCCCGAGGACCGCTGGGATCAGAACTCGGTCCTGGGCGACTACATCGAGTTGGCCGAGCACCTCGAGTTGGTCCTCCGACGGTTCGTCGAGGCCGCCGACGAGGATGGCCCTTTGGAACCACCCTTACTCCGCGAGATCGCCCGGATCGCTCGATCCCATTGACCGGCACGCACCCCTTGATCGATGCCGAAGGCTCTGCACTGGTACGTCATGAAGCGCAATGGAACGGCTCCGGCCTTCGGTAAGTCTCCAACACCGACGGATCGATTCACCCGTTGACCGTCGGCAACCCGCAACGCTTGCGAACCTCGACCGATCGTCCAAGACTCGCCGATCGGCGCAAACTGTTGTTTCATCCCCGTTGGAGCGAAGCCGAATTCACCCGGATTGAAGCTCTGCCGAACCCGGTTGTCGATCGTCACCCAGCCTACTCTCTGGACGCCGAGACGATCCTCAACCGTATTCGGATCCAACTTCGATCGCCACAACCTCAATGTGGGCGGCCTTTTAGGATGCACGTGATCCGAGATTCTCCACGGCTCCGGGCCGTGGGGAAGGTTCGAACCTCACGTCCACGGCACACCGTTCGCTTTCTCACGGACGTCCCTTCTTCGCGGGATCGAATCACCTCTTCGAGCACGCACCGCTCCGACGCGACCACGTCTCCAACCAATTCGTGTGTGTTTCCGTCACAGGACCGCCTGCGAGGGATGTGGGCGACCCGTCTTGTTCTCGGTCATCAAGGATGATGGAATCCATCAGGGGTGATGCTATGCTGACCGTCTCACTCGATACGCTCGTGGCCGTCGCGCCGATGCTGGGACAGGCGCAGGAAGACCGCTCGTCAATCCGCGACGCCCAGGACCCGGTTCTCCTGGAACGGCTTTGGGCCGAGGCCTCCACGCCGATGCCCCACGACGCCGCCGAAGGCCATGATTTCTTCGTCGCGCCGCTGGACATCCTCGTTTCGCGCGACGCCGACGGCGCTCCGCGGTTCCAGCTCGCCGAACTCAACGGGACCGGCATCGGCGGACTGACCAACATGACCTTGCCAGCCGTCCGCGCTATCCTCGATGCGATGGCCGAGATCCCCGACGCCCTGCCCCACTCCGACGACGGTCATCCCCCCTTGGTCGTCATCGCCTCCTCCGGTCGCGAGAACCGCAAGGCCCCCCGGGTCAACAAGCTCTATTATGAGAAGATCTTGTACGCCGACGCCATCGCCCGTGGTTTTCAGATGATTCACGGTGAATCCACCCAGATTCTCGGAATCGATCAGATCGTCAAGGCTGGGGAGTTCCATCCGGATCGTCCGACGATCGTCCTCGGCCACTTCCGCGACCTGGCCGAGGCGACCTCCTGCGACCGCGACGGCCGGCTCCGGATGTTCGACGCGCCGGTCTCGGCAACCATCAACGACCGGTTCTGCCTCAACCTGGCCAAGCGATACGGCCATCGGATCGATCCGGACCGTTGGTTCACCGCCAATCGCGACTACCTCGCCGGCGCCGACAAGGGGACCGCCTACCGGGCCAACAACCGTTTCTTCGACCACGTCGAGCCTGACGACTTCCCCCACATCGACACCCACATCCCCTTCGAGCACGCCGAGACCCGCGACGAGTTGGTCGCGACAGTTCTCCGGTGGCTTCGAGACGGTCGACGTCCCGTCATCAAGCCTCAGGGCACCGGGCTCGGCGACGGCATCGAGTTCTTCCTTGACCCTCACGAGCCCGCCGATGCGATCGCGCATCGGATCGACGAATCGCTCGCCCATGTCGATGACCGCTACGACTTTCAGGGGTCGGGACTACCTTATACCGTTTGCCCGTTCCTCGACATCGCGTGCGTCCCCGACCCAACGCACCCCCTCTTCCAACACAAGTTCGAAATCCGACTGGTCGTCTACCGCGACGGCCCCCTGCTCCGCCCCTTCCCCTCGGTGGCCAAGGTCTCCGCGCAACGGTTCAATCCGCAGGCATGCCAACGCGGGATGCTGATCAACAACATCACCGCCTCCTCCCAACAGTCAGGCGCTCCCGGCCGCGAATTCGCCCTGCCCTTGACCAATCAAACCACCTTGGAGACCCTCGGCATCGACCAAGACACTCTGGGCGAACTCTGTCGCTACGGGACGCAGTTGGTCGCCTCGGTCCTGGCCGATCGCGGCCGTCCCGAGCAGGTCTGTCCTGCGCACGCCTTGCCCGTCGTTCAGACCGAACCGGAAGGGTCCGCCGCCCTGTTGGTCGCCTAAGCTTCATCACAGAACGGACAACAGGTTCTCCGAACGACCGCCTCATCACGTTGCATGGGTCGTCGAACCGACGATCCTTGCCGGAGCCGGCCGATCCGGTCCAGAATGAGCATGCCGGCCGGTTTGAAGAGCAACGAGGACCCGTCCGTCTCGGCCAACACGCCTTCGACCACGCGGCGATGCCCCCCTCCGTGATCTCTGAGACGAACCGTCCATCATGACCGGACCGATCCAACGCCGGCTCGAGCGGCTGGTCTGCCTTGAACCGGGCGAACTGGCCCGCCTTGGCCCCTTCTTCATCCTGTATACCGTCGTCTATGCTGCCGTCACGCTTTCCGACGGGATCGCCATCACCCTCTATGTCTCGCGGGTTGGGGCCGACGCCCTACCGCGGTGCTACACGCTCACCGCGCTGCTCTCGATGGTCGCCGTGGCCATCTACACACGATACGCGGTCCGCGTGGCGGCCGACCGAATCTTCCGGATCATCCTCTTCGGCTGCGCGGTCACCTACACCATCGGCTGGATCGCCCTGACGCTCGGGACCGGCTATGGCCCGATCGTGCCGGCGGCTCTGTTCGCCGCGCGTGAGCTGGGCTCGGTCCTGATCCTGGTTCACTTCGGGACCTACCTGCAGGGTGGCTTCCGACGCGACGAGTTGAACCGCGTCCTGCCGATCGTCTACGCCGGTGGCCGGTTCGGCGGCTTGATCGGCGGCGTGCTTCTGGAACATCTGACACCGATGATCGGGGTGGCCAACATCGCGCTGGTCTACGTGGCTCTGATGACGTTCTCGGCCTGGTCGCTTCGACGACTGACCGGGGCGGTCGTGAGACCGGTCGCGGACCGGGTCGAGCCGTCGTCCGAGTCGAAGGAAAGTGCCACACGGTCCGAGACGGCCGGATCTTCTCCCCATGGCTCCGCGACCCACGACCCGAATCCGGTCACCCGCCTGCTGGCGATGCCGTTGTTCCGCTGGTACGCCGTCTCGTCCCTGTTCTTCATGATCGCCCGCTGGTTTTTGAACTATCAATACAACTCGTACTTCGCGTCCCACTTCGCGACCGAGGTCGAGTTGGCGACGTTCCTGGGCCGCTACACCCAGTGGGCGCTTGGCCTCTCGCTGATAGTCCAGCTCTTCGTGGTCAACCGGCTGGTCCGAGGGATCGGGCTCTGCGCCGCCCATGCGTTGACGGTGATCCTCTTGCTGAGCGGGTTCGGCCTGAACCTGGTAACGATGACGCTGGCCACCGCGATCTGGAGCCGGATGCTGGAGTCGGAACTCCGGTTCGGCCTCCGCAACCCGATCAACCAAGTGCTCTCGAACCAGTTCACCAAGACCGACCGGATCCGCGTCCGCGCCTGGACGATGGGCCTGCTCAACCCGATCTCGGCCCTCATCGGCGGTGGCTTGCTGACCGGACTCCAGGTCATCGCTGGCCCGACCGTCATCGGGACCACGGGCTTGACGATCGCCGTCCTCCACGCCGCTGCCTCGCTAGCGATGTATCGATTCATTGATGAGCCGACACGGACGCCGCGCGTCGAGCGTCCGAAATCCCCCGATGCCGAGTCCCCCTCAGCGAGCCGGACCACTTCAACGATGACCCGCGCGTCCCGACATATCCGCGAGGCGGCAACGTCAAACCGGGCCGGTTGAGAGCCGGATGCCAATCACAGTCCCGACCAGACGAGGGACGCAAATCCCCAGACACGTTGTACCTAGGCGACGAGCCGATCCGGTCTGGGCCGAACAGGGGGATCTCTCGGCGAAAAAGCGGAGATTGGGAGACAACTTTTGGCAAGACGGATCGTATAAATCCTGTGTGAGGACTCGATGAATTCCGCATGGGGCAGGCGCTATGGATGGCGTTTGCTAGCGGTCATCGTCCATCATCAGGCAGGCATTTGAGGAGGAGACCTGCGGGGGGTCTCGTTCTCGGCGTTATCTCGAGCGGCTATTCCGATGGGGTCGAAGTCATGATCATGGTCGTTGAGGCGGAACGGCGGTTCCTGGAGGCGGATTGGCTGGAGGGGGTTGATCTGGACCTGCGACGGGTCCTCTTCGACCATCTCCGCGAGGACCATGTGTCAGCCGGCACGGTGGTCATTTGCCAGGGGCAACCCAACGATTTGCTGTCGTTCGTGTTGGAAGGACGTTTCCTTGTCTGGCGTGATCACGGTTCGGGTGTCTCGGACGTGACCACGGCCGCGCACATCCACTCCGACCCGGCCCAACTGGTCTTCGACGCCCCCGCGGTCTTCGGCGAGACATCGTTCTATACCGGTCAGCCGGCGATCGTCTCGGTCCGCGCCGAAACCGACCTCTGGCGGCTGGTCATGGATCGTCAGGCCCATGAGCAGCTCCGGAGCGACCACCCCCGCGCCGCCGAGGCTTTGGCCTTCAGCAGCGCCCGGACGCTCAGTCATCAGTTCGCCGATATCGAGAACCAATTGGATCGCTTCCTCGGCTTAACCTACATGTCTTCGCCGAGGAAGTCCGAGACCGAGTGGAGCCGGTTCCGCAAGCAACTGTTCTGATAGGGATGGCGCGTCGCCTGACTCAATGCAGCGTTGAGATGATTCGCATCCGATCTTGATTACCGGAGCCCGCGGGCAAACAGGGGTCGCGGGCTCCGACGCGTGCGGCTTCGCTCCGGCCGATCCGAGCGGATGGCATCGATTCTGCTGAGACAATGAAACACGAAGCGCTCAGAGCTCGACCACCGAGTTGACGGTGTCGGGCGTGAGCCGTAGATTGGCGGCAAGCCGGACGTTCGGGCGACGGGCTGATCTGACCGGGCTCGGGAGATCGTGCCGACGACGCAACTCCTCGTGCCCGCATCCACTTATCCCCCGTCGAGCCCCTCCGCGCCGGGTACCGGTGCCCAATTGCGGCACTAATGCGCGTGACTCCGGAATCGAGCCTCGACCTATGTCCGACAAGCCCACGACCGAGTCCGCGATTTCCCGACGTGCCGTCTTCGATCACCTGCTCGGCTCGATCCAGCCGGGGACCCAGCACGGGCAACTCGAAGACGTCCGCGACCCCCTGCGCCACGCGATCTCCAACCAGCGACCGCTGGTCATGCTCTGCCCGCACGCCGACGACGGCGCCATCACCGCCGCCTGCCTGATCCACGAGTACGCCGTCCGGCTCGGCATGCCCGTCTTCGAGATCCTCGTCTTCGCCGGCGAACGGAACGTCGCGGCCCCCTGGCTGGACGACCGAAAAAAGATCTCGGTCCGCGAGGCCGAGTTCAAGCTCGAATGCAACATCCTCGGCGCCGAGCCGGTCTGCTGGAACCTCGAAGGCTACCGCAACCCCGGCTATCGACCGACCCCCTCCGACTTGGACAAGGTCATCGACTGGTTCCGGACCCACAAGCCCGGCGCGATCATCCTGCCTCCCTTCAACGATGCTCACGTGGCTCACAAGATGACGCGTATCATCGGCAGCATTGGCCTGATCGGCGCCGAGCTGACCGACACGCTGGTCCTGACCGGTTGGACCCCTTGGGGACCCTTGCCCCGACCCAACGCCTACCTGACCTACAACGGCGAGGCCGAGCGGACCAAGGAGTGGGCCATCCACTGCCACGCCTCGCAGATCCTCCTGACCGACTACACCGAATTCAGCTCGCACCTGGGTCGGGCCTACGCCGCCTTGGCTCGCGAATGGGCCGAGGGGCATAGCCTCGCCGGACGCGCCCACCGGCTCGATGACCGGTTCGTCGGCGTCGAGCTGTTCCAGATCGAGCGGTTCGATCCGCAGGCCGTCGAGTTGTCGCCGACGGCCATGAACGATCCGGTCCAGATCGCCTTGGGGATCCTCCAAGGCCAGCTCGATCCCGAGGCCGCCACAGCCTGGACCGCGAACGCCACCAACGGATCGCGACTCGGCTGATCCCCCAGACCCATCCCAACATCGAAGCCCATCGCCAGGTCCGCTTCTCCGACCTCTCAAACTCCCGCCGAGCCTTCCCCCCGAGGCGCCCTACGATCATGAGTAAGACACCCGTACGGACCCTGACACGCCAGGGGGCGACGGTCCATATCTACCCCGACAAGATGACCGCCTCACAGGCCGCGGCGCAGTTCTGGGCCGACGCCATGACGCGGATCGGCGAGCAGCGTGCCGACGCCAAGGTCGTGCTCGGCATGGCCACCGGCTCCACGCCGATCCCGTTCTACGCCGAGCTGGTCGACCTGCACCGTCGAGGGCACTTGAGCTTCGCCAAGGCGGTCATCTACAACCTAGACGAGTACTACCCCATCAGCCCGCTGGACCCGAACAGCTATCACTATTACATGCACCAGCATCTGTTCGGTCAGATCGACGTGCCGGCCAATCAAACACACCTGCTCGACGGCAGCGTCCCGCACTGGGCCATCGGCGAGCACTGCCGACAGTTCGACCGCTGGATCGTGCGCGAGGGCGGGATCGACCTCCAACTGCTAGGGATCGGCCGCAACGGGCATATCGGGTTCAATGAGCCGACCGACCTGCCGGGACCAGCCGCCTCGCAATTGCCGACGCGTCGGATCACCTTGCATCCGGTCACGCGGGCCGACGCCGGCCCTTCCTTCGGGGGCCGCGACCACGTCCCGCGCCACGCCTTAGCCTTGGGGACCGAACCGATCCTGGCCGCCCGCCAGATCGTGATGCTGGCCTTCGGCACGACCAAGGCCGAGGCGGTCGCCCGCTCGCTCGATGGCCCGATCACCGGGCGCGTCCCCGGCTCGCTGCTGCAGCAAGTCGGCCCCAACGTAACCTGGTGGCTCAACTCGGACGCCGCCGCCCTGCTCCGGGACTGACCCGAAGAGCGAAGGGCCAGCCCTCGAGCCGGAAGCCTCAAGCGCCCGCGCCGGGCCGACCGACGACCTCGGTCTGGGCATCGCGCTCGCGACGGGCCAGGATCAGGTTGATCGCATTGAGATAGGCCATCGCCGAGGCCTCGATAATGTCGGTGGAGACAGCGCGACCCCGATAGGTCTTGCCGTTCTCGGACGACTCCAACTCCAGGACCACCTCACCTTGGGCGTCCATCCCGCCGGTGACCCCGCGGACCTGGTAGTTCCGGAGCGTCGCCTGGACGGCCGTGACCCGCTCGACCGCCTTGAAGATCGCGTCGACCGGGCCGTCGCCGATCGCCGCGTCCTGGACGACCTCGCCTTCGGGATTCCGGTGGCTGACGGTGGCCGTCGGCAAGATGTTCGACCCGGCCGTCGTTTGCAAGCCGACCAACTCCCAGATCGACGGGACATCCTGAATATACTTCTCGGTCAGGACCATGATGTCCTCGTCGAAGACCTCCTTCTTCTTATCGGCGAGGGCCTTGAAGTCGTCGAAGAGCAGCGCTAGTTGCTCGTCATTGAGGTGATATCCCAAGGCCTCAACGCGATCGCGGAGCGCGTGCCGCCCGGAGTGCTTGCCCAGGACCAGGTCGGTCCGGGGGACCCCGACGTCCTCGGGCTTCATGATCTCGTAGGTCGAGCGCTCTTTGAGGAACCCGTCTTGGTGGATCCCGGCTTCGTGGGCGAAGGCGTTGCGACCGACGATCGCCTTGTTGCGTTGAACGACCAAGCCGGTGATTGTGGTGAGCATCCGACTGACCGGGTAGAGCTTGCGGGTGTCGATCCCGGTCTGGAATTGGTAGTAGTCCTCGCGGACCTTCAAGGCCATGACGATCTCTTCAAGCGAAGCGTTGCCCGCGCGTTCGCCGATCCCGTTGATCGTGCACTCGACCTGGCGGGCCCCTTCGCGACAGGCGGCCAAGCTGTTGGCCACGGCCAGGCCGAGGTCATCGTGGCAGTGGACGCTGATGATGGCCCGATCGATGTTGGGCACGCGCAGGCGGAGCGTCCGGATGGTATGGGCATAGATGTCTGGCGTGGTGTAACCGACGGTGTCGGGGATATTGACGGTGGTGGCGCCGGCCTCTATGGCCGCCTCAACGACCCGGCAGAGGAAGTCGATCTCGGTCCGGGCGGCGTCCTCGGGGCTGAACTCGACGTCCTCGCAGAACGCTCGGGCCTGAGTGACACCGGCGACAGCGCGCTCGAGGACCTGATCGGGCGTCATCCGTAGCTTATGCTCGCGATGAATCGCCGAGGTGGCCAGGAAGACGTGGATCCGAGGCGACTGAGCGGGCTGCAAAGCTTCCCAGGCCCGGTCGATGTCGCGCGGATTGCAGCGGGCCAGGCCGCAGACGGTCACGCCCCGGAGGTCCTCAGCGATGGTTCGAACCGCCTCGAAGTCACCGGCCGAGGCGATCGGGAAGCCGGCTTCGATGATGTCGACGCCCAGACCGGCCAGGGCGCGGGCCATCTCCAGCTTCTCGCTGATACTCATGCTCGCGCCCGGCGACTGCTCACCGTCACGCAAGGTGGTGTCGAAGATCCGGATCCGATTCGCATGCGGATAAACATCGGCCGATGACATTTTACGGACTCCCTGATCGTGGTGATGTGCAAGGCCTCTGGCGGGACTCGTCGGCGTCGCGCCTCACTCCGAAAGGCCAGCCAGGACTGCCAAAAGGCTCCACGATTCGAGCGGCCGATCCAGGCCCGGAACGCGAACGCCCCGCGACCCATCGCGACGCTTGCGTGGATCCCGGGGCGGTTCGGTGTGGCCTTCGACGACCGGCTGTCGGTCTCTCTCGGCTCAACCATAGACCCTCGACGGGACCCACGCGTCCAGGCCCAGTTGTAGGGCCAGGTCGCCGAGGCGTCCCGGAAGCTGACGCAGGTCATGCGTGAGGGTGAGTTGAGTCCGATCCATGATCAATGCCAGCGCGAGATTCCCGAATGGGTCGGGGATCCTCTCCAGAAGACATCGAGCGGCGCGGGCCTGTTCACGCGAACGGGCCGCCAACGCCATGCCAGCCGTGCGGCCGTGATCATAGGGGTCATGCCAGATCCAAGTCAACACGATCGGACCCGATTTCCCATGGGACTCGAGACCGCCGCCTCGATAAGAAGATCGCGTGAGGGAGCGGGTCGTTGTGCAATCGCGGTCTTTGGTGGCACCCCCTCGACTTCCCGGCCCCGACTTTCTGGCCGTTTTTACTCGTCGATGACGGGTCGCAGCCGGCACAACCCGAACGGTGATTTCGCTTCGGCGCGTACAAAGCCACGTCGGTCGATCGTATGAGTATCGGCCGACATCTCGATCCGTGTGATTCCGAATTGCCAAAGAGCCCCCGCTCCTCGCGGTCGTGCGGACCGGCTTGCGGGCCGGATCCGCCCCGGCGCCCCGTGTCGCGACGAGACGATCGACCGGGACGACCCATCGACAAGGATCTCGCGTGGATCGGGCCCCACGGATGGCGGGCCGTCAGCGAGTCTCGGTCGGTCGTGCGGGCGATCGCCTGGCGATGCTCCGGAACGCCGATCGGATCATTCGCGTTGCGGTCGCGTGCGCCCCGCCAACGCGATCGCGCCGAGACTCCGGACCACATCGGACCTCATGGGAATTGGTGGCGATGTCCATCGCTGTGCCCATCCGACGGGGGTCGGGCACAAGTCGGCTCCTCCGCCCCGAAGGACGATCACGCCGGCCCGCCATTGGTAGGTCAGGCGGATCACCCAACGGATCACCCCGATCAGGGTGAATCCGGTCAGCGCCACGGGGATTATCGCGACGATCAACGCGATCAGCACAAGCAACAAAACAAGCGTGATCGCGACGACGATCGAGATCGCGACGATCGTCGCGAGCCACCGGTCCGGCCTCGAAGCGTGCTCCTGATCGGCGATCGGGATCGGCTCATTAGGCGGGACCGGTGGCTCGAGACGATCTGAAGAGACCGTCGCGAGTGCCAAACCTTCGGGTGTCGGCCTCGAGACATCGGCCCCGGGGTCTGCTTCGCAGTCCCCAGCCACCCTTTGGGTTGTCTTGGGTGGAATGGGAACGGATGCCTTGCTTATGTTAATGCTTGGCTCAAGGTCAGGCGAACACGCGCTCGGAGACGTTGGAGTCGGCGAGGGATCGGTCTCATAGACCCAGGCGGGTCGCGAGCCGATGACGATCTCGATCGGCGCTTCCTCGACGACCATCCAGGCCAAGGGTGGGCATGCCGGTGCACCTTCGACGGTGGACCGCTCCGGTTCGCGAGGGGTTCGCGACGTGGCGGTGGGTTCCGGTTCGCCCCGATCGGTGTCGATCGCCTCGGCTTCGAGGATATCGTCCGCTTCGTCGTCTTCGTCGTCCTCGACCTCCTCGGCGTCTTCGTTGGCTTCTCGGAG
>CAZSSM010000128.1:0-14048 GCA_964609385.1 uncultured Planctomycetia bacterium | reverse complement strand
GCCGTCGAGCACGAAGAACGCGCGACGCTCAGGCACCTGATAGGCCAGGCTAGCGAAGTGCGCACGGAGCTTAGCCGGCTCGTCGACCAGCATGACCCGGATCGGCGCGATCCCCGTCGAGGCCAGGCCGAAGGTGTGACGGAACTGCTCGCGGAGGATCGCTAGGTCCCGACACGGCGTTCGGTCCAGGTCCAGCGGCGCATCGGAGTAGACCATAAACGGCTCGACGGTCCGGATGTAACGGCTGGGCATCAGGGTCGTCTGTGACGACCGGAGCGGGCCTAGTCGAGGACCGATGCAGCCGTCCAGTGTCAGGATCCAGCTTAGGGTCAGGCTGATCAAGCCGATGCGGCCCCAGGGACCTTGGCCTCGACGCCGGAGGCGTGCCGTCGCGTGGGCTGGCGCTGGCATGTCGGTCGAGCTCCTAGGAGTTTGTCGATCGCCGGTAAAGACCGCGCAGGCCGGATCTGTATAGGCCACATCGGTCCTCGTTGTCAGCTCAAGGCCCGTCCGCGTCGCCGATTCTGTCGACGCTTCGCCTCGACCCGGCGCTCCACGAGGCGCCAGAGCCGTTTCCAGGTGGCCCGGTCGGTCCAGGCCCAGGGCAGGTAGTCTTTCAGAAAGCGCAAGGCTTCGGTCCGTCGACGGCCGGACAGGCTCTCGAAGCTGGTCGCCAGCCGGGCCAGGTTCTGGACCCGTCGCGACTCCGGGAGCGGGTGCGCCACCTCCAGGCCGACCAGGTCGATCAACGACAGGGCGTACTCCGGGTCGACGTCCTCAGCCGCCGGTGGCTCGGCGATCAGGATGTTGGCGAACTTCAGGTCGCGGTGACAGAGCGAGCGCTCGTGCAGGGTCCGGATCAGCCGAGCCAGGCTCCGGATGACTCGTCGACGCTGGAGCCGGGTCGTCGGCCCCTCGTCGCGCCGGGCCAGTCCTCGGAGGTAATCGTCGAGGGTGACGGCCGGCTCGGCCTTCCGCGTGATCAGGATCTGCTCGCCGCGCCGCGGCCGACGACCTACGGGCGTCAGAGGCCCGGCGACCCGAGGTCCCAACCGAACCCAGGCGAGGTTCTCGGGCGTCGGCACGGCGCGACTGGCCATGTGCTGACCGCCCAGCCAGGCCCGGAGGGCGCGTGACGGTCGGACCCGGTCGAGCAGCCGTTCCAAAGGTTTCTTGTGATGGAACCACTTGACGATCACCGGCGTGATTTGGCCGCCCCGATCCAGGCTCGCCTCGAAGACCGTCGTCGTCCGGGAGGTCTTAAGGACCCGACCCGGGTCGGACAATGACCCGACCAGCCAGCCGGCCGGATCCCGGAGCAGGTCGGCGATCGCCGACCTCGACACGGTCCGTGAGATCGAAGCACAGTGCGTGTTGACTTCGATCTGCTCGAAATACTTGTTGGTTCCGACGGCACGTCGACCCCAGCGGACCCAGAGCCGCTCGGCCCAGGCGCGCGTGACCCGCTCGACCCGACGGGCCAGCGCGCGGCGTCCTAGGCCCGAACTGCTCCGATGCGCCTCGTAGCCCTGGAGGAATCGCAGGCGCTCGGCGCGTCGGCTTTGCATCCAAAAGGCGTGATGCAGCAGGCTCAGGTTGCGGACCGCCTCGGCATCGACGACCGGCCGATCCCGGAATCGGAGGGCGTCCAGATCGATCAGGGTCAGCCGAACTTGGTCCCCTTCATCGAGGCGGACCATCAGGTTGCCCTGGTGGAAGTCCTGGTGGAGCACGCCCCGATCGTGCAGGTGCGCGATCAACTCGGCCAGACGATCGACCAGCCCGAGTCGGACCCGACGTTGTCGCGGTTCGGACATCGTGGGCAGGACGGTTTCCAGGAACCGATCCAGCGGCGAGGCCCCGTCGACCTCCTCGGTCAGCAAGTAGTTGTCCATCACGAACCCGAACCGTCGACGCTCGCCGACAGCCAACGGCACGATCGTCGGCACCCGTAGGTCGTCCAAGTAGCGGGCGCGTCGGGCCTCGTTGCGCCCTTTGCTCCGACGGAGCCACTGTCGGAGCCGCGTCCGCCAGTCTGGGACGAGGAAGTGCTTGATGTAGAACGCGCGGGACGTTCGCACCGTCGAGCTGGTCATCGACGTGGATGTCGATCGGATCGTGTTCGACAACGTGTGTGGCTCGTCGACGCGTTGGACAGTCCGGAACGGGCTTGCCTTAACCGTTGTCAACTGACCGCGCTCGGACCACTCGTGGAGCCGGAGGCCGTCCCGATCCAGCAAGGCGTCCGTCCAAGCCGGATCGGTCCACCAGGTCAGCCGCCCGAACCGCGACTTGCGGGCCGGTCGACGGTCCCTTGTCACCAAGGCCGGGCCGATCCAGCCGTGCCGTCGATTCATCCCCGGTCTCCTTTCGATGCAGCGCCGACCGCCCTGGAGACGTGAACGCCTCGCGAACGGACCCGGCCGGGCTCGGAAACCTGATCGACGCGATCGGGGAACTGGGATTGCATGGAATGCACGGTCCCGAATTGTCTCGAACCGTCGAGGGTCTCGATCCGGTCGACGACTGGGCCGATCCAACGATCGACGTCGAACTGCTCGGCGACTCGCCTCCGCGCTCGGCGACCCATGACGCGTCGCGCCTCGGGATCGCGGATCAATCGGTCGATCGCCGCGATCCAATCCGCCTCGCTCGATGCCAGGAACCCCTCGGATCCATGCGTGATTAGCTCCGGATGGACCCCAATCGGGTTGGCCACCACCGGCAGGCCGCAGGCCATGTATTGGAGGAGCTTCAGGCCGCACTTGCCCCGGCTCCAAGGGTCGTCGGGGATCCAACTAATGCCGATGTCCGCTCCTCTCAGCGCTTTGATTTCTCCGGATTCGGTCCATTGGACCGGTTCGACCGGGAGCCGGCCCAGGTCGGGGAACCGGTCGCAGATGACCCGGAGCCGGAGCCTCGGCGAGAGGTCGGCCATGCGCTCCCAGAGGGCGCGTTGCTGCTCGAGACCTTGGAGCGTGCTCGACGAACCAATCCAAGCCATTCGGACCGGTCCGTCTTGGGGAGGTGCACCGTCCTCACGGTCGTCCGGCTCGGGATAGCGTTCCAAGGGGAGGCAGGTCGGGACGACGTGGACCGCCTCGGAGTCGGCCCCCGCCTCGACGGCGCGATCGGCCAGGTATCGGTTGCCGGCCAGGATCAGGTCGGCGCGTCGGACCGTCGAGCCGAACCGCCGCCGACGTCGGGGCGACTCCGGCCCCCGAGCCGCATACGAATCGCGGACCATCACCGCGTCGTCGAAGTCGAACAGGAGCTGGGTCCGTTTGGAGCCGAGCCGGGCCAGTTGCCAATCCGGCAGGAGCCGGCGCTGCAGCCAGATCACGTCGAAGTCCGAGGCGCGTCGCCATTGGGACCACCGCGCGGCCAGGCGCGTGGCGATCGGCTCGACGACGACCGACCAGCCGCGTCGCCGGAGTTCGTCGGCGAACGGCGCGATCCGGTAGCGATAGCAGACGTGATCGGGACCCTCGATCAGCACGAGGATCCGACCGGGTCCGGGACCCGTCGGGAGAGTTCGCCCCATAACGCCTCAGGTGCCTCCTGCGGCGGGTCCGAACCATCGCGGACCCGGCCACCGGGAAGCAACCACAATCCACGGACCTTGGCTAGCCCGATCCGCTCGCGTTGAGGCGTCGCGATCGGGGCCGGCTCAGGACCGCGCTCGATCGCTTCAGTCCGCGTCGATCGCCGTCGGCCGCCGCCTCGGCTGGCCGCTGAAGCTGGTGCGGGTGCCCAACCATACGTTCTTCCGCTGGAATGCCGGTGACGGCGGCACGCGGCTCAACGTCGAGCACATCCCGGCCGGCAGCGTGGTCCAGCCGGACGAGTACTACGATACCTGGCCCGTCCCATGGGACGACGGGAGGCGCACCCTTTATTTGATGCATATATTTAATTTAGGGAGGCTGCTTGAGGGGAACTGATGGATGCAATCCTTGCAACGGGAGTCGATGTTTTGCGCGGAAACAACGCCTTTGGTGACTCGGCTGAAAAGACCTTCGAAGATAATGAGAAGGATACTTTTGGAAGCAAGATTATTCGCCAAAACGAAATTTTGCGGAATGCAGACGGAAGAGTAGTTGGTGAAATTGATTTCGAAACGGATGAGGCTATAGTGGAAGTTGGATCAAGCTTGACGGGCAAACTTGGGCAACTCGATCGTCTAGCAAAAGTCGCCAAGGATAGGGGAAAGCGACTTGACGTCATTTGTGGGCCTAATACCCCCTACGTACAGCTAACATTCATGCGAGATTCGCTTCGGAAAAAGTGGGGAAACCGGGTGCGATTCATTCCGCATCCTTGAGAGGTAATCACAAATGTCTGCTTGGCATTGTGCTTTTTTGTTTCCTGGTGTTGATCAACACCTCGCCCCTTCGAACGGGGTGTGCGTGTCTTCTTGTTATAGTCTTGTTTTTGACAGAAAAATTTGTCTTAAAATAAAAATAGATGTTCATGACTATCTTAAATACGAGATCGTCAGCCATTTTCATACAGAAGATGAACCAATCGAAGAGATTCAACAACTTTTGGACTCAATTCTTAATTTACAATAGAATGTAGAAACGAACAATTTTTTGTGTCGTGTTGCTTTGCGATTAGGTATTCCAATCCTTATATCATGCTTGGGTGGTCGCAGCGACTTTTTAGCTCTATAGCAGAAGATCGGAAGGCCGAATTTTTCACAGCAATTAGGAGATTTGCAAAGAAAAGCATGGCAGCGTATGTGATTCTTGTCGACAATCCTCCCGATTTTTTTGAAGACCGTTTTGTAGATATTGATGGGGAAAGGTATCTTGGCAACAGAATGCTTAGCGGCCGGGCGTACGGTATTCGCTCGATATGGGTTGATTCAGAATTGTGCAGCGCACCTCCTGGAGGAGTAGATCAGTCCTATTTCCAGGAGCTATCTGATGGTTTCGTCGAGTACTTTGTCTAGACCGTGTGGGCAAGGTTTGGATAATCTAGCAGAGCGAGTTAACGTGATAGAATCTAAATTGATGCTATATGAAAAATTCATAAGAAGTTCCGGGCCGTTTTCTCGTAACGCGTTGCCACACAACGGACTGCTTCAGATGACCGATCAGACGCTCTACCTTGTTCCTCTCCTGGTATAACTGCGTGTCGTAATCCCGGGGCGTTGTCCGATTCTGACGGGGCGGGATGACGGCCGCGGTCCCCGACTGAGACAAGGTTTCCACAAACGCATCGCTATCATAGCCCTGATCAGCCTGGGGATGAGCCCACACTATCGTGCTGTTGATGATCAACCACTCGAGATCGGGATCGCTCAAGGCGTCGATGACGGCCTTCCAGATCCCCTTTTTGACCCAGCGGTCGAAGCGACGCCAGAGACTGCTGCAGCGTCCCTACTCGGCCGGCAGATCTCTCCAAGGCGCCGGTTTTGGCGATCCAAAGCACGGCGTTGACAAACTGGTGGTTATCGCGCGCGACTCGCCCGAGTTGCCAAGGAGCAGATCCCTGACACGAACCCACTGGTAATTATCAAGCATGTATTGTTTTCTTATGCAGAGGTTCCGTCCTGCAAGTAAGTTATCTCCTAGATCCTACAGAATTTCCAGGTTTTGTCCACACGGCCTGGGCAAGCGAAACCCCTCCATCCTCGAAAATACCCAGGCCGGACGTGACGTCTGCCACGAGGCCGATTTGGGTTTGGCCTTGACCGGGTTAGGAGATCTTGCGAGAAGGCCCTTGATCGATTCGGACCCGACATCCGCGGGGGCCGCAGGGATCGCGGTGTACGGCGGATGAGGCATGGATGCCGGGGGTCACCCGACGAACGAGCCCGAGCTTTGGCCCTCAGGAGCTCATGAAGAACTTCATTCGACTGGTCAAGCACGCTTGGCCCTATCGCGTCCGCTTCGGCCTCTCGCTCGGCTGTGCGGCGATGGTGGCGATCCTCTGGGGAGCCAACATCAGCGCCGTCTATCCGCTGCTCAACATCCTCTTCTACAGCAAGAATTGCCAAGGGTGGGTCGCCGAGCAGATCGACGGGCTCGACCGCGAACTGGCCGCCGTCGAGGCGCGCTCGGAGGTGCTCGAGCGGTTCGCCTCCGATCCCGAGGCGATCACCCTGTTGACCCGAGAATGGGAACGGCGGGTCGCTCAGGAGCAGGACGTCCTCGGTGCGATCGACGACACGGACCAACAGTCCGAGGTCCTCGACCGAACCGGCCAGCTCCGTCGCGAGTTGGAGATCCTCAATAAACCACTCCAAGGCAAGTCCGCCTCGGAGCGGATCGACGAACTCCGCTCCACCATCGAGAAGAAACGGGACGACGCCCAATGGTGGCGCGGGGTGTACCTGAAGGCCCAGCCGCTGGTCAACCGTTACCTGCCCGACGACGGGTTCCGAACCATGCTGTTGTTGCTCTGCGTGGTCATGTTCGGGGTGATGCTTAAGGGGATGTTCTTGTTCTGCCAGGAGGTGCTGGTCGCCTCGATCACGCAGTTAACCCTCTTCAATATCCGCAATCACTTCTATCGACGGACGATGGCGTTGGATCTGGGCAGCTTCAATGCGCAGCGATCCAGCGAGCTGATGGCGCGGTTCACCAACGACATGGACTCGTTCAGCCAGGGCCTCAACACGCTCCTGGGCAAGGTGATTCGCGAGCCGTTGCGGGCGATTAGTTGCCTGAGCGTGGCAATGTTCATCAACTGGCGATTGACGCTGCTGGCGCTGATCTTGGTGCCGGTCTCGGCGTTCATGACCCGCTACGTCGGCCGCCTGATGAAGCGCGCGGTCCGTCGGAGCCTGGAGAGCATGTCGCAGCTCTACAAGATCCTCCAGGAGAGCTTCCAGGGGATCAAGGTGGTCAAGGCCTTCGGCATGGAGCGCTACGAGCGCCGCCGGTTCTTCCGAGAGACCAAGGCGCTGTACCGCAAGAGCGTCCGGGTGGCCAAGATCAACGCGTTGTCCGATCCGATCCTCGAGGTCCTCTCGCTCTCGGCCGTTTCGATCGCGCTCTTGTCCGGCTCGTATCTGGTCCTCCGCGGGACGACGTTCGTAGACCTCGGCCTGTTCAAGCTGACCTTGGCTTCCGAGCCGATGGCGATCGAGGACCTGCTGTCGATCTACGCGATGCTGGCCGGGATCACCGATCCGGTCCGGAAGCTGGCCAACGTCCACTCGAAGATCCAGCGCGCCGCGGCGGCCTCGGACCGGATCTGCGCGATGATGGACCGCGAGCCGGTCGTCGTCGACCGTCCGCAGGCCCCCGCCCTGCCCCGACACGTCGCCTCGATCGAGTTCGATGCGGTCCGCTTCGGTTACCCCGGTCGCGAGCCGATCATCGACGACCTCACGCTTCGCGTGGCGTGCGGCGAGACGATCGCGCTGGTCGGCCCCAACGGGTGCGGCAAGTCGACCTTGATGAGCCTCCTGCCCCGGTTCTGGGACATTCAAGACGGTGTGATCCGGATCGACGGCCACGACCTCCGCGACGTCCGCTCCAAGAGCCTCCGCGACCAGATCGGGATGGTCACCCAGGAGGTCATCCTCTTCGAAGACACCGTGGCGCGAAACATCGCTTACGGACACGAGCGGATCGCGCACGAACGGATCGAAGACGCCGCCCGAGCCGCACACGCCCATGACTTCATCATGCAACTTCCCGAAGGGTACGAGACCCACCTGAGCGAGAACGGTCAGTCGCTCTCCGGCGGTCAACGCCAGCGAATCGCCCTGGCGCGGGTGATGCTCCGCGACCCTCGGATCCTAATCCTCGACGAGGCCACCAGCGCCGTCGACATCGAGGACGAAGAGCTGATCCGCCAGACGATTTCCCGGTTCGCCCGCAATCGGACCACCTTCATCATCACCCACAGCCTCAACATGCTTCAGGCGGCCGACCGGATCGCTTTAATGAACTACGGCCGGATCGAGGCGATCGGCACCCACCACGAGCTGATGGCCACCTCGGACCTCTACCAGAAGCTGCACCGGATCCAACTTCGCGAGAGCGCCTAAGTCACCCACCGAGGCGTGGGGGCGTGCGGTTCTTGGCGATCCCCTCGGAACGGTCCGAGTCTCGGGTCGGCATCGAGCCGTAAAGGACAGGGGCAACGCGGTGCGGACGTCGACCGGAACAATGTTCCGGCCCATCGATCCATCGGCTCGAAGTTGCCTACGTCCATAAGATGACCGACGCCATCTCGAAGGATGTCGGCGTCGGCCATCTTCGAAACGATGCGTATGTGAATCGCTAAGGTTAGCGAATCGGCTGAGCTATCACTGTCGGTTGGGTCTCGAGGCGTCGAGGTGTCGGGCTAAACACGACCTCGTTGTCCGACGGATCGTAGGGACGTAGTAGTCGGGCCGGGATGATACTGCCTGCGCGACGGCTCAGCCGGCCGGAGACGATGGACGATCACCTAACGACACGGGAATTATCGCCGAGTTCGCGCGTGACAAGTTGTTCACCGCTCGGAACTTAAAGATCGGCCAGACCGCGCCTGAGATCGAATGGCTGACCACGAAGGCAGGCCGTTCAAGCTTGGCGAAACGCGTGACAAGGCCGTGCATCTCACCTTCAATGGGCCATGGTGCGGGCCTTCTCTCGTGGTGTATCCACAGATGCGGGAGACGCTATTGAAGTAGGAAGACCAGCCATTCGCGATCGTGAGCGTCGACACCGATACGGAGGTCGAGATGCTCAAGGAGGCGATCGTTTCGGGTCGGGCATAATCACCTGGCGATGCCGTTGGGACGTCGGGACCGACGGGCCGATCACGAGGCGATGGGGGAGTCGTCCCGTGATCGAGCATCTTCGTGCTTGACCGGCTTGGCGTGATCCGGTTCGAGGATGTGTGGGGCGACGACCTCGACCGAGCCGTCGATGAATAGCTCGGTGATCCATCCAGAAGCGGGCACGCACCGCGTTAAGTCGTCCGGAGGGCCTTTGGGCCGGATTCAAGACCTTTGCGTTCCCACCTCCGCGCGCTGAATCGGGAGCTACCGATCCGGCCACACATCGCGATCGGTGGGTCCGTGTTCAGGGGTCGCCTTAACTCGTCGATCTCTGAGGAGCGTTCGACGTCGTGAGAGATCGCGGGCCGGCTTGTCGGTGTCGCGGATCGCGTCGGGGGCGGCCGGTCGGCTCAGGCTGATGGGTCCACTGCTCGAGGATTTGCGTGAACCCTTCAAGGAAGGCGGACTCGTCGTATCCTTCAGCGATCTGACGGGCCCGCTCCGGGTCATGCGGCCGGCCATCGATCTCCCAATCGATGATGGCCTGGGCCAGTCCTTGCGAGCTGGGATCGTTGAAGAGCCGGCCGACTTGATCGGTTACCGATTCGGCGACACCCCCCTGGTTCAGGGCGATCACCGGTGCGCCACAGGCCAAGGCTTCGATCGGGACAATTCCGAAGTCTTCGACGCCGGGGAACAGCAGGGCCCGACAGCGCTGATAGTGTTCGCGGATTACTGAGTCGCTCCGCCAACCCAGCATGGTGATCGTCGGCCCAGCCATCTGTTCCAACTTGGTGCGTTCCGGACCGTCGCCGATGACGATCAGGCGGCGTCCCAGTTGTCGACAGGCCGCAATGGCGCGGTCGATCCGCTTATAGGGTGCCAGGGCCGAAACACAGAGGTAGAATCCGCCCCGGTCGATGTCCGGGTCCGGTCGATAGTAGCGGGTATCGACTGGTGGCGCAACGATCTCCGAGTCGCGTCCGTAATGCCGAGCGATCCGATCGCGGACCGTCTTTGAGAGCGCGATGAACTGGTCGACGCCGTTGGCGGTTCGACGATCCCAATCGCGGAGCCGACTCAACAGGGCCGAGGCGACGGCTCGCTGGATCGGCCGATCCTTGAGCGACTCGAGGTATGACGATCGACCGTCCCACGCATACCGCATCGGGGTGAAACAGTAGCAGATATGCGGGATCCCATCAGGTACGCGAACGGCCTTGGCAACACAATGGCTCAAACTGACGACGACGTCGAAGGCCTCGTCGGGAATCCGCCAGGACCGTGAGGCGGCCGGCATCAGCGGCAGCAGGTTCCGATAGTGCCGACGGACGTTGGGAAGCCGGTCGAGCCAGGACGTCTGGATCGGCCGATCTTCGATGACCTGGCTGACCTGACCCGGCTCATGGATCAGAGTGAAGATCGGCGCGTCGGGGAAAAGGTGGCAGAGGCGTTCCAGGCACTTCTCACCGCCCCGCATGCCCGTCAGCCAGTCGTGGACTAGGGCGACGCGGAGGTTGCGTAGATGGGGACAGGTACGATGGATCTGTTCATGGATCGAGGCGGGACGGTCGGCCGTGGTCGGGACGGCATCCATGCCGGGCTCCCTCATCGTTGGAATCGATGGATCCAGGCCGACCACCATACGTCGAGGCGAGATGGGGTCGGACCGGAGCGACACGCTAGCCCAGCGATCGTGATGCGCCAACCGGAACAAGCCGATGGGTGATTCGGATCACCAAGGGCTTGAGAGGCCGTCGTTCCCCACAAAGCGAAGACCGGAGTCGAACCCGACTCAGGCCGACTCATCCTCGGCTTGATCACCTTCGGAACCATCGTCCTCCACATACGGGTCGCCTTCCAAGCTGAGCAGCTCGACCTCGAAGATCAGTTTGGCGTTGGGGGGGATCCGGTTCCCGGAGCCGGTAGCGCCATAGGCCAGCTCGGAGGGGATCGTCATCCGTCGTCGTTCGCCAACCTTCAAGCCCTGCAAGCCGATCTGCCATCCTTGGATGACATTGGAGATCCCGAGTTGGACGGAGAACGGATCATCGCCGGGTTCCTCATTCGTATCGAAGACCGTCTGGTCGACGAGCCGCCCCGTGTAGCGCAGACTGAGGGTTTGACCCCGTTGGGCACCGGGTCCCGACCCTTCAATAAGGGTGACGACCTCGACATTGGTCTCCTCAATCGGCAGGATCTCGCGTGGTCGGCTCAAGATCGACTGGGCATCGCGTTTGGCGATTTCGAGGGCGGCTTCGCCGAGGGCCTGCGATTTGTTTTCCGGAGGTTCAGGCTGATAGGCGATCCCTGGCGGCGTGGTCGGCTCATAGGACGGGTCACCGCAGCCCGTGATCGTCGACAAACCGAGCAAGATCCCGACGACTAAGAGTCGAAGCAGAGCGTTTGCGGACGCGTTCGAACGTAGCACGGGGGTCCTCCGAGGTGGTGAATGGGGCAAATCGGGGTCGGCTCCGCGGATCTGCGGAGGTCGCGTGCGATCCGGTTGGCCGGTTGGTTTGACCCTATTACGCCTCGATGGCGGGGTGAGATCGCCCGGTTTTGGCCAGTCTCGCGATGGGTCGACCCCGCTCCGGCTTTCGTGGCTCACCTCAACCGATCGTCGAGGGTTCATGAGCCGGCTGAACCGTCCGTCTGATCGTCCGTCGATTCCACCGAGGAGCCGTTCGTGGATTCGAGATCGGAGGCCTTCGTTCCGGGATCGGTCGGCGCTGACGTCTCCGAGCCATCGAGGATCTCGAGAAGCTCGATCTCGTAGATGATCGGCTGCGTGGGGACCAGCTCGGGGTGGGGCATCTCATGATCGACATGGGCGTATTCATACGGGATCAGGACGCGGCGATATTCGCCGACCCGCATGCCGTTGGCCCCCACCTCGAGGCCCGGGACGACCTCGTGTGCTCCCAAGGTCAAGACCAGCGGTTCGACATCGCTCCGGATCGAGGCCTCGATGGTTCGGCCTGAGCCGGTCTTCAGCACGTATCCCAACCGGACCGTGTCGCCGACTCGGACCTGTCGGCCGTCGCCGGGCCGCTCCACGATCACGTTGACGGTCGTTCGCTCCAACGGTGGCAGTTTTCCGTCGGCGAATTGCTCGGGATCGGGACTCTCGCTCCGCTCGTCACGGATGTCGAGGACGTCGGCCGGGTCGACGATCGCGTCATTCTCCGCGCTCTGGGTCGTCCCCTCGCCCGACGAGCCCATGCCCGGAGGATTGACCGTGGAGGTCAGTGGCTCTTCGCCACAGCCGATCAGCATCATCGTTGATCCGACGACGAGCAGGATGATCGACCGAACGGATTGGGACACGGGTTTCTGAGAGCCAGAGAGGGCAACCAGCCTCATCGGAAGACTCCTAATCGATCAGGCCACCAAGGGAGCGAAGACGTGTGAGAGGGGCTGAGACGTCCGGCAATCGGTTTGCCCTTAGGGCTACGCGAGGCGATCGAGCGGAGTCCGCAACGCCACGGTGAGCGATCGGTCGATTCTTCGAAGGAGATCGAATCGAAACGGCGGTCTTCAACAATCCGTCCGCGGTTCGACGGTGATCCGGCTGACGGTGATCCGCCCTCGGAAACAGAGGTCGATATCGGAGTCGGGCCGTCGCGGACGTCCCTGATAGTCGGACCGGTAGCGGGCGGCCGTGTCGTCCTCGTTCCATTCGAAGCCGAGCCGCAGTGGGGAAGGATCGACCGGACAGGTGACCAGTTCGGGAATCGGCTTCGATGCAATCTGATCAGGTGGGTGGGGAAGGTTGACGCTCAGGAACAGGCCTGGATCGAGCACGCGGTCTCCGACGAGGATTCGGATCACCTCAGCGGTCCAATGTGCCGCTCGATCCCAGTCGAGCGTGTGAGCGCGTTGAATATAGTGCGAGACGGCCAGGGCCGAACGTCCGTGCAATGCCGCCTCCCGCGCTGCGGCCACGGTGCCCGAATAGTAGACGTCCGAGCCGAGATTGCCACCAGCATTGATCCCGGAGAGAACCCACGTGGCCTCCGGAGCCAGGCGGTCTAAGGCGACGCGGACACAATCGGCCGGCGTCCCATCGACCTGATAGCGATCCTCTCCTTGCTGCGAGACGACCAACGCGCGGCCAGCGGTCACCGAATGCCCGCAATGGGATCGTTCCCGATCCGGGGCCACGACGACGATTCGGACCGAGGGCGCGGCCGCTCGGACCGCTGCGCGCAACGCGTCTAGGCCGGGTGCGTGGTATCCGTCATCGTTGGTCACGATCCACGTTGTCATCCGGTTGCGTCCTCCCTTAACGCACGGATGTTAAAGCAGTTCGACCGACGCGAGCAACCGCTCAATTCGGCCGGTTGACATCGCGACACGATCCCTGTACAGTTCCCAAAGATTCCGGGGGATTAGCTCAGCTGGGAGAGCGCTTGCATGGCATGCAAGAGGTCAGGGGTTCAAGTCCCCTATCCTCCATTTTGGGCTCTCATCTCGATGATCGTAATGAGAGGCTCATGCTCCCATCTTTTCGAACCACCCTGCCCTGAGAGTTCTATCTCTCGCTCGACTCCAAGCAGGTCGAGGGTGGTGCGTATCACATCGGGCCCTTCTGCGCCTCTTGGCTTCGCCCAACTCGGGGAGGATGATCCGCATGGCGGAGAAGAGTTCGTCCGACTTACCCGTCCGGATCATTGGCAGCCGCGAATTGCACCAAAATCTCCCCGCCATCTTAAACGAATTAGAGCAGGACGAAGTCCGTTACGTCCTCACGGTTCATGGTAAGCCAAGGGCCGTTCTTGTCGGAGCGGAGCCCTATCTGAACATGGTACAGGGCAATCGAAGTCCGAGCGAAGCCTTGGTCGGACTCCAACTCAGCGCACTGCTCGGACACGATCTCCAGGCCAACCCTGAGTTACTGGCCAGCCTCGAACAAGCCTTCAGTACCAATGGGTCCGTCGATGCCCCCCCTTCGGCTTCCAAGGATGACTAAGCCGATTCGTTTCGACAATCCACCTGTTGTCTAAATAGAGACGATCGCGATGTTTGAGGAAAAGCTCAAGTTCAGCCCAAATTTAGGGTCAGTAATTGGGTAAAACGGAAAATAACTAGTGTAGTTTGAGATGAATCAAATACTTTGGGGTATCATAATAAACATACGTATCGAACAACGTTACTGAAAGTAACGCTAATCGTATAGTAATGATGTGATCGAATAGGGTAGCTCCCCGACTTGGACTCGAACCAAGAACCTAGCGATTAACAGTCGCTCGCTCTACCGATTGAGCTATCGCGGATCGGTCATCGCATCATAGAGATTGGAATGACCGAGATC
>CAZSSM010000127.1:0-14275 GCA_964609385.1 uncultured Planctomycetia bacterium | reverse complement strand
GGGGGGGCTGCGGCGGGTCGGCGGACGACATGACGGGAGGCTCCTGGGGGCGGGCGGCGCCGCGTACGGGTAGGGCTGAACGAACCGCGTCCGACCATGCGGCCCGTCGGACCGGTTCCGGCACGACCTTGGATGTCGGACCGGGACCGTGTTCGTTCGTCGGTGATGAACCGGGGGAACCGAGAGACCCGACCACTCGCGCGATCGGCAAGAGGGTCCGGGAGTGACCAACAGGAGGTCTACGATGGATCATCTCGGAGAATCGAACGATCTCCGGACGATTCGCAACTCGAACCCCGGATCAAGGACCGCATCGTCTCATGTGGCCCCACGCGTTGCAAGGACCGCCTCGACCCGAGTCTGAGCCGGAATCGGGTCGTGCCGGTTCGCCATAGGTGGCTTGCGATCCGCTGCGCTCGCTTGCGGATTGTGAGCTTTCCTGAACGACTCAGGGTGATCTCGATAGGAGCGTGGTCGGTGATCTGCCTCAGGATCACGCCTGAGGAGGGATCTTGGATGGCTCAACGTCGGAGTCTCTCCGACTCGGAACACCGACCACCTCTGAGGTATTGGAGTACGTCCCCAAAGCGTCCAGCATCGCGCGTCCGGCGATCGGATCGGTCATGTAGATGTGGGCGGCCAGCCCGGCCAGTTGGGCATCGGTCTCGTCCCCTTTGATGGGCCGGCCGTGGGTCCGGTTGTGGATCGCGGCGCGAAGGCGTCGACGGACTTCTCGGGGGACGCGCGGCGAGGACGCACCGTTGACAATTAGGCCAGTAACCGACTGCCGCGCGCCAGACCGGGCGATCCGCGTCTTGTCGGGATGGAGCTGGAACCCTTCGTCCTCGACGATTCGGCGGACCGCACCCAAGAGCCTCCCGAGCCGGTGACCGTTGGGTGACGGGGTTGCTTCATGACTTGCGTCGCCTGGGTTCGCCGTCTTCTCAGGAGAGGGGGCCCGTTTCGGATGATCCGTGCGATCGGGTTGACGGCCATCGGCCTCCTCGGAGGCGGGCAGACTGAAGGTCATGTCGTCGGCGTAGCGGGTGTAGCGGTAGCCCAAAGCATCGGCCAGCCCGGTCAGTCGACGGTCGAGTCGGAAGCAGATCGCGTTGGTCAACGCCGGGCTGGTCGGGGCTCCTTGGGGCAAGCAACGCGGACCTAGAGCGATGTAATAGGTGGTCCCGTCGTGCTCAACGATCTCGCGTGGAGCCTCGGTGCAAATCAGGGCCAGCAGCGTGGAAACCTGCTCGCGATAGCCCGCCTTGCGAAAGACTCCTTTGACGCGTCGCCACGTGATGGTCGGGAAGAAGTCCTTAAGATCCATCTTGACCACGAGCTGGCTGTTGCGGTGCGGCTCGGCGTTGGTCAGGATCGAACGGCCCGGCAGGAACCCATGTGCGGCGCCGTGAACGGGTAGCCGCTCGGCAATCCGGGTCAGGATCCAACGCTGGGCCGCCTTCAGGCCCGGCAACGGCGCCCAGATCGGACGTTCTGATCCGTCTCCTTTGGGGATTGTGAAGCGTCGGTAGTGAAGGAACGTCGAAGCCTCGCGGTGATAGGCGAAGCTCCTCAGTTGCGGCACGCTCAGGCCCATCGCCTCAGCCAGTTGTTGGGGGGTCTCCAGGGCCGGCAGTGCGTTCTCGGCGACCCGTTCCTCGGCGTCGGGGAGGTCGTAACGGTCCGGATTTGTCTTGCGACCGCTGACCCCCTCCGAATCGACCCACGCGATCGTCTCGCCGAGATGGACGATCCGTCGTTGACGATATGCCTTCCAAGCCTCCTTGCTGAGCCGTCGACGCTCGGCCGCTTCCTCCTTGAGCGACTTCTTGTAGGCGGCGCGTTCGCGATCGCTCATCGCGTCAGTCTCGCGGCGCGGAACCAGGTAGCCACGCTCGGTTAGCTGAGCGCGCACGTAGGCGTCCAAGCTGCCGGCCTGCTCGATCGCCCGCATCAACGCGATCGGATCGCTCGATTGGGTGCTCATGAGGCTTCGTCTTCCTCAGCACAACGACGGGACGCGATGACTTCGAGGAGCAACGCCTCGGGTCGCGTCTGTTCAGTTGAGGGTGGCATCCAGGTATCCGCGACGATGGAGTTGCTCACAACGCTGTTCCAGCGCTTGGCGGGCCCCCTCGTTGGTCGAGAACCGAATCGCCTGCCGCCTCGGATCCTCGCCGGACAAGCCGCTGGTGATCCGGAGCCAGGTCCTTTCCAGGGACAGTTCGACCACATGCTCGCCCCGGCGATCGCGACGGCTGAAGGTCCGGGTCTCGATCTGTGCGACGACCTCGGTCGTCTCGCCCCGACGCCGCTGGGCTTGTCGACGCGCGTGGATCAGACGTAAAGCCACCAGGTGTGGACACGGACCGGCCTTCAAGCCCTGGCTCCGGAAGGTCGGACAAGTGCACTCAGCACCCCCAACCCGGCCGTCTTCCAGGAGCGTCATTTGCGGTCGGTAGTCGCGGCGATCCTCGCGGACCTCGACCCGCCCGATCAGCTCCAAACTCGACCTGGCCAGCCCCCGCTCCGACTCGATTCGGACCGCCCCGGGACGCGCTAAAAGGTCGTGTGCCCGACGCTCCGAGGCGCTCCGATAAGCGAGACGATCCGGATCGGGCAGTTTGTCAGCCAGGGGGCGCAGTCGATAGACCTCTGAGGCCAGGTCATAGACCAATCGCCCGAGCTGGCAACCCAGTTGTAATGCCTCGATCAATTCGTCCCAGTCCAAGCCCGTCGCCTGGGCCAGATCGCCGGCCGTCCCGGACCACGAGCGGCCCAGAGCCTCGACGATCCGTTCCAGCGCCCCACTGGTTGTGCGCGTCGGGCGTGGCAGGAGCAGATCGAAGTTCAGGGCCCGCGACCAGTCGGCGGCGGTGAACCCGGTCAGGCCCAATGTGAGATGATAATGTTCTCCTCGAAGGACCCAAAAGCTGGGCAGACCGCTCCCCAGAAGGTGGACCTCGACCTCCTCAACGAACGGAAGGAAGCGCCGAAGGAGTAGAAGCCTCCGACGTCCCCAGATTCGAACCACGCGGGCGTCGGGACCTCGATAGACTGACCCACTAGCCTCGATGACGGTCTCCCAAGGCTCCAGGACGAGGCGTGGTCGTTCCCCAGGCACCAACTCGATCCGGAGACCGCGACGACGGCCCTTCCGGTCGGCGTGCAGCCGGAGGTGGCGGAGCGTGTTGTAGAGGTCCATCGGCGCGATCGCGAACCGGGTTCGAGGCAGCGTCGAGGCCGACTGGACTTGGAGGAACCCACGGAGCCATGAGTCGGGAACTGGGATCCGCTTTTCTAAGACGTCTGAGCCGCCCGTCGTGGCCAGACGGACCCCCTCGCGACCGATGCTCAGATGGGTCGGACGGTCGCTCCGCATCTGGTCGAGGCCGCGGACCAACCGATCGCTGAAGTCGATGTTGGTGGTCCCGCATGTCGGCTCGTCGTGCAGGTCGAGAGCCTCGCGACGCACGCCCAACTTGGCGTAGCTGCCCTCGTCCTTGCTGAAGACCTCCAGCAGGACTTCATCGGGGTGGACCGTGATGACCGGATCGAGCAGAACGTAGGCCAGCGGATCGTTCCGCATCAGCCACGTAAAGTAGGCCTGCTGCGCCTGCCAAAGTCCCAGGTTCGCCGATTGCTGCCGCATCCGACGGTAGGCCAGGTAGGCTGTCTTGTCGCGGGGGACGTAGCGGAAGTCGCTGGCCACGACCGCATGTAGGGCGGTCAACGCTTCACGGAAGGCGATCGGGTCACGGATCGTCGCTTCCAATCGGACCGAATCGCGCTCCAGGTTCCCGGCCAGGGAGAGTATCGCCGCCCCCTCCTTCGTCTCATACCCGCTCGGTCCCGCGTAGGTCAGGTCGATTTCCGTTCGGCTCGGCGCATCGGTCGTCGCAGTGCCGTTCGGTTCGGGCGTCTGTTCGCTCATTGTCGCGACTCCTCGAACGTCAAGGCGGCGAGCATCGGTGGGCTTTTCGTGACGCGGTCGGTCCCGGCCTGACGGAGATGATTCGAGTCACGGAGTCGACGACTCCGGCGACGCGCCCGCCAGGCGGCGCGTCGGAGATCTTCGTCGTCCGCTTTGTCCGAGCCGATCGCGACGAGCACTGCCTCGGAGGCCTCGACGGCCAGTCGACCCAAACCTTCGATCGCGCCCAGACGCACCTCCTCGGCTTGGCTCCGGTCCTGAGCCACCCTCGATAACGCCTCGAGATCACCGTGCGCGATCAGTTGCGGGATCACCGCGCCCTGGGCCTGAACCTCTGAGGCTGCTGAACCCAGCGCGTCGAGGACATCACGCCGATCGTGGCTTGATGACGTCCCATTGAGCAGGCGGTTGAGGACCAGCGGGTCGGACTGGACTCGATCGATCGGCGGTTCGGGAGATCCGGCCTGCTCGGAGTCGAAAGCCAATCGGCTCCAACCCGTTACGGCGAGCAACCGCGAATCGCTATCGGCTTTAATCATCGCGTCGGCCAACAAGGCCCGGATCGCGGGGACCGCCTCGTGATCGGGATGGTTGGCGGCGAATTCAATCAAGGTGGTCATTGCCGCGCGTCGGACCGCCCTGACCGCTTCGTCGTCATACGCCTCGTCGGAGGCCAGGGCGAGGAGACGGTCAGAGGCCAGACCCAGCCGACCCGCAGCCCAGCAGAGCGTCGACAGAGCGTTGGTCCACGGGAGCAGGTCCGTCTCCGAATCTCCGGAGGTCCGGCGTTGCTGACGACGAACGTCGGATCGGACCGTCTCCCAATCGCTTCGAACGCGGTCGAACGCCTCGAGGAATCCATCGCGATCAATTGCTGCATCATGGCGGCCGAGGATTCGGGCTGACAGGCCGAGGACGAGTGGACTGGAACCTGGTTCGACCAAAGCATTCCGTGCATCGTCGAGCGGAGCGGGATCGCGCCGGAGCAATGCGTTGTGCAAGGGGCCGATCGCCGAACCGGATTCGTCGATGTCGGAGATCTCGAAAGGATCAGAGGAGGACGGATCGGATCCGCACGCGTCGTTTAGGATCGCGAACAGATCTCGAGAGGAACCTCGCTCGGCCAGCCGAGCAACCGATTGGTCGAGGGTATCATCGTTAAAATCGTCAAAGCAATGAGTGGCCAACGGGTTCCTGACGAAGGCGAGATCGGGCTCTAGTGAGTCATCGTCGAACAGGACGCGGGCTGCTTCGAGGGCTGCCGACATGACCGAGGGATCCTTAGTCTCTCGGAGGACCCTGAGCACGACGGCACGTGTGTCTGGGTCGTCGTCATGAGCCAGTTGTTCGAAGAGCGAGGAGACATCATCGTCGAGAAATTGGGGATCGAGGGCCGCCTCACGGAGCCATCGCCAGGATTCGGCGTCGCCGTACCAACGGAGCCCGCGCCAAGCGGCCTCACGCCGCTGCATTTCGGACCAACCGGGCTTGGCGGCGTTCCGGGTCAGGAGTCGGAAGATGGCGCGTTCCGGATCGTATGTCGCGAAGTGACCGATCGCTTCGATCGCCTGGACGTTCAAAGCATGATCCAAGTCGTTGGCCATTGGCAGGAGTGTGTCGAGGGCGCGTGGGTCGGCCAGCTCTCCCAAGGCGGTGACGGCACGTTGGCGGGCCTGAAGATCCTGGAGGAAATCGAGGCTGGACAAGAGCACAGTGATCCCTTCGGCACGCCGGCCCCGCGCCAAGCCTTCGGCGGCGAGGAATTGGGTTCTCGGGTCGCCGTGACCCAGGGCACGGACCAACGATTCGGGATCGGAGCTACGACGGCGGACCCTCCAGCTGATTGCGGCGACGACCTCGTGACGGACTGGTTCCTCGGGGTGCGTGGCCATTCGACCCAGAACCGAATCGACGGCGTCGCTCAAGGACCAACAGGCGATGGGGATCAGCGAGCGGAGCAGCCGGAGATCTTCCAGGTCGAGCGCTGACTGGAGGAGCCGTGCCAACACATCGTCGTGTCGAGGTTGCTGGCGTTCGAGCCAACGGCGATCGTGTGGACGCTCATCTTCAGGATCCTCGTTGTATTGGTCGTGACCAGAAACAGTCAGGACCGCCTGGAACGCATGCGGTCGGGTCTTCTTGGCTCGCCGCGCGTAGCTGAGCAACAGGTCGACGAGCGCGGGGTCACGGGCCTCGCCGATCATCGCGAGGACGCGGTCGGCCACGTCCGGGTTCTTCCCGGCCCGCTCCAACCAATCCATCAACGCCGAGGGCGTCCGGGGGTCGTCGAGGGACTCCAGGTCATCGAGGACGTGGAGGCGATCACGCTGTTCGGGAGCGTCAGCGAGTTGGGCGAGCAGTGGGTCGAAGACCTTCGGGTCGCGACGCTCGGCGAGAATCCGTGCGGCACGGCGTCGGACCTCACGATGCCTCGAGGTCAAGGCAGCATGCAACGCCTCGACGGCACGAGCGGCTTCGGGCGGATCGCGGAGGTCGGCCAGTTGGACTAGGGCGTGACGTCGGAGCGATTCGGAGGCGCCGTCCAGCGCGTCGCGGGCCACCTCGATGATCGGCACGCCCTGCGTACCGAGCTGCTTGGCCGCTTCGATAGCCAGGTCATCGCGGCGCGTCAGCATCACCTCGCGGAGCACGGCGCGACCGGCTTCCGTGGTAGCCCCTTGATCGTCCCCGGCCTCCGAGAGCAGCCGGAGCCCCTCGGCGCCGATATCGAGGTGGTCGGCCGCCAACGCCTCAGCCCCCAAGGTCGTGCGGTCCATCCCAATGGCATGCGCATGACCGAAAGCGCGCGAACGCACCTCCTGGATCGGATCGCCGAGCATCTGCAGGAAGACCGAGCGGGCCGGCGTTGCATAAGAATCGTCGAGCTTCGATAGGCTGAGCAACCGATCGAGCGCGGTCAGTCGGATCGCCGAAGACTCCTTCGATGTACCGGAAAACTCGCGGATCAGCCCGGCGTACGCACCAAAGGCCAGGTCGCGGACCGTCGAGGCATCGGGCCTTGAGGGCGACTCGGCATCAGGGTCAGTCACGCGTCCCAAAACGTTCTCGATCCGATCGTCGAACTGAGAACGGAACACGTTCCAGCGCATCCGGAACGATGCGCTCGTCTCGACGGACGGGTCGAGGTGGTCGAACAGCCGAGCGGTGCGGCCACGGAGCAGAGGGTTGCCGAATGTCAACAGGCGAGCAAAGGCGAGGAGGATTTCCGGGGCGATCGCCATCTTATCGGGGTCGCGTTCGCCGTTGAGGAGCCGGACGATCTGATCACGCAACGCTTCCGGCTCGGGCAAGGCCTCCAGGGCCTCAGCGGCGAGGAGCCGGACCCGAGGGTGGCTGCTGGCCATCGCTGCCAGGCAGCGCCCTGGTTGACCGGCCGGATCAGGCGCGACCCATTCGCGGAGCAACAGGATGATCAAGGCCCGCTCACGTTGCCAGGTGTCGTCACCGTCCAGCAATCCGATCAACCGATCCTCGCCTTCGGTACCGATTGCGACGACGGCGCTGAGCATGTCGAGATCACCGAGCGTCCGACGCGCCTCGGGCGTCTCGATCGTGGCGACGGCGCTTCGATCGCCTCGACAGGCCCGACCCAAGGCGGCCTGAATCCGGATTGCCGGGTCGGCGTGCCTTGATGGCTCGTCGAAGACGTCGAGGTCGTCGGGGCCAGCGACCCAGACTAGAACGGCGGCGGCCCGCTGGGCGAGGGCTGAGTCCTGATGGTCGATCAAGAGGCGGATCGGCGTGGTGGCCCGAGGATCTCCCAGGCTGGCGAGGCCGTTGAGGGCTTCCAGAACCCGTTCGCGCCAGGCGGCCTTTTGGTCTATCTCCTCCGGTTCGGACGTCTGGACGAGGTCCATGAGTAACTGGAGTGATTCCGTGTTGCCCTGTCGAGCCAGGGCCGAGGCAGCCCGGACCTGGACGTCCGGATGGGGCGACCGGAGCGTTCGGATCAGTGTTTCGGCATGTCCTTTGGAGATGAGCGCATTCAGAGCAGCGGTCCGGACCTCGCGGTCGTCATCGTCGACTGCCTCGGCCAGGAGCTTTTGGGCCGGGACGGTCCGCTTAGCGATCAGGCCACGGACAGCCAGCAGCCGGACGTCGGCGTAGTGTGATCGGAGCCCAGCCTCGAAGAACTCCAGACCTTTGGTTTTGGTCTGAGTCGTGGCGAAGGCAAATGCCTCGGCGCGGAGCGTAGGGTCGGGATCGTTGTAGAAGCTCAGGAGGAGATCGAGCGCCCAGGGCTCCTTGATCTGTGCGGTGATCTCGGTCAGAGCGTCGAGTCGGACATCGGCCTGGGCGCTCCGGACGACGAACCGAAGCGCCTCGGCTGGGGCGTCGATCCGGAGGTTCAGCGCGGCCTTGAACGCCTCGGAACGGATGGCTGGAGCGGGGTCGTCGAGCACGCGAGTCAGGAGGGGTCCGATCGGCTCGTCGAAGGCGTCCTTAGGACGTTGACGCGCCTCACGGATAAGCACCTGGAGGGCACGTTGGCGGACGTCGACATGGCTCGCTCCCAGCCCGACCTCGGCGGCTGTCAATGGCGATTTGTGGTGCAGGGCCAATAGCGCCGAGCAGGCAGCGTCACGGACGGCCAAATCGTCGTCGAAGAGCAGGCCGGCGACGCGGTCGAGCCCACGCGGATCACCCAGGGTGGCCAGACCTTGGCAGGCGGCCATCCGTGTCTCGGCGATCGGCTCGCGGCTCAACTGGAGCAAGAGCCCCAGTGCGTGCGGATCGCCCAGTTGCGCCAAGCCCCGCGCGCCGCTGAGGCTCACATCAGTCCGACGTGCTGAGGCTGCCGAGACTAATGGCGCTCTCTCCACGGGGCCGACGGCGGCGATCAACTTGGCCACGGCGGATTGGGACTTCGGCCGACGCTTCGCGGGGGAGGACGATGGGTCGCGACTTTTGTCGTTATCACGCGCCGGATGAGCGGCTTTCGGGTCGGTCCAGTCGCCCAGGGCGCGGTCGAGGTCTTCGTCGAGGGCCCGAAGCGCCTCGGCCAAGGCGGGTTGCGAGAGGATCGCGGTCAAGATAGCACCGGCACGGACCTCGGCATCGTCGTCCTCGAACCGTCGACGGACGGACGGCCCGACGGTCGGATGGTCGAGCAGACGGCGCTGATGGAGGCGTCGGAGGGCGAGGCGGCGCACGGCCGGTCGTTCCGAGGCCAATCCTTTGAGGTCCGCCTCGGGCGAGTCGCCCGGACCGAGCCCCTCCAAGGTGTTCAAGGCGGCGCGACCGACCTCGAAGGCGGGGGCCGACAGCGCGTCCTCGATCCGCTGCGCGGCCCGGTCGTCTTGAGCCGCGCGCTCGGCGAGCCCTTCGACGGCGAGGATCCCGATGTCGATGTGGCCGGTAGCCAGTGCCTGGTCGATCGGTCGGAAGTCCTCGGGGCCGAGCTGACGTCGGAGCCCCTCGAAGGCGGCGCGTCGGACCGGTGCATCGGGCCGTTTAAGCAGGTCCGAGAGCAGCTCGGGGGCACGGCGATGGTCCGAGGCAGCGACCGCCTCAGCGGCGCGTTGCCGGATCGTCGGATCAGTATCTTGTGCCGCCTGCTTGGCCAGGATCTCCAAAGAGGCACGGTCGTCGGCCTCGGCCAGTTCGTCGACAGCCGCCTCGCGTCGTGAGGCAGTCCCTTGTGATAACTCCTGTCGAGCGCGGGGCAAGAACCCGTAGATCCGGTGTGTGACGGCGCCGAGTTTCCCCTCGGCGTCGAGTCCGACCAAGCGGATCGATCCATCGGTACCCGCCACGGCCAACCGCGCACGGCCCTGGACCTCAACGATCGCCAGGGCAACGACGCCAACGAGGTCCTCCTTGAGCGCTGCCGGCCGCGCACCACCCTGACGCGGCCAAGACTTGACCGCCTTGTCGCGGCCCCCGGTTAGGAATCGCGCGCCGGGTCCGAACAGGATCGCCGTGATCTCACGCTCATGCGAATAACTCTTGCCGCGATCCTCGGGCTCAAGACGCCCTCGCGCGAGGGTCGAGAGCAGCCGACGATCGGCACCGGCGGAGAAGAATCGGAGTTCGTCGGGCTCGAACGCCAAGGCCGTCACGGCCCCTTCGTGGAGCGTGGCAACGTTGCTGGAGACGAACTCTGACTGAGCCTCGGCTTCGAAGACGGCCACCGCCCCTTGATCGGTCCCACAGGCCAGCCAGCGACCGGTCGGATCGGCGGCCAGGCAGCGGGCACGACCGGGTAGCTCGAGTTCCTGCACAGGGTCGGGGGGGTGGGACGAACCCTTGGTCGACTTAGCCTTCGGATCGAGCACGATGAGCTGGTTGCCGGCCGCGGCGACGACATGATCGCCAGCGACGACGAGCGCGGCGATCGCCTCAGATCGCTGACCAATCGGGCGTGGCTTGGCTCCGGGCTTCTCGATAACAAGGACCTGGCCGTCGACCGCACCAACGGCGACGGCGGGGCCATCCGAATCGGTCCCGGTTCCGGGCAGATCGAACAGGGCACGGGCGCCGGCGGGCAGTGGATCGACGCTCAAAGTGAACGAGTCGGTGTCGACGCGATAGAGTGCGGTGGGACGCCCTTCGTCGTGCTCAGTGACGAAGCGGAGCCGGGTCCCCGAGGCAGTCAAGGCGCGGATGGAACCGCGATGGGTGAGGTAACGATCCGTGATGGTCGCACTCATGAGCCGTCCTCCGATCGACCGGCGATCCGGATCTCGGGGTGGGCGTGTCGGATCCGGGTGACGGCAACCAGACAGGCGTCGCGTTCGCTCCGGCCTCGCGATCCGAGGAACGTGGTCAACGGCCCCAGCGCCGCCGTTGCGAACCGGGCATCCTCCAGAGCCAAGTCGCGGATCGTCTCGACGACGGCGATCTTGGCCACCCGCGTCGGCAACGGTCGGATCCTTGAGGTGGCTTCAACCTGGGTCCGCGCTTTGCCCGGTCGTCCCGGCGGGATTTCGAAGAGGATCCGGCGGAGCAGGGCACCCATCGAATCAGCGTCCGCTGGAGGCGCCTCGGGCTTAGCCGGGACGCCCGGTCCTGGATTGAGCGGCTGTTGTTGTCGGCGTTCCTCGAGGCGGGTTGGAGGGTGTGATTTCTTCGAGGTCGCGCCTTGAGCTTGGGCCTTCGTCTTGGCTTTGGTGCCGGAGTTCGCGTCGGATTTGGCCTTGTGCGAGCCGTTGGCCTCGATCGAAGGGGGGCGGGCGGGCAACCAGCCTCGGGTCACGCCGCGATTTCGGTACTGGTCCCAGAGGGTCCGCAGAATGAAGGCACGGATCTTCGGGTCGGGGCTCTCGGTGAGTCGATAGAGTTGCGTCGGCTCGCGAAGATGGGCAGCGCGAGCGATCAATTCGAGGCCGAGGGCCCGGGTAGCCGGATCGGCCGATTCGCAGAGCCGGTAGGCTGCCGAGGGTTCCAGCGACTCCGGCGCGATCCGGAACTGACGGTGCTCGGGCTGGTCGTCAGCCAGCAGAGCGCGGGCCAGGAAGCGTCGAACATCCTCGTGTGGACGCTCGGCCAGCCAGACCAGGTCATCGCCGCGTGGGGACCAGCGGGCGAACTCCCAACGGGCCAGGTCCAGGGCGAGGCTCCGGAGATGACCGCGCGTCTCGTCGAGCAAAGGCCGGACCCGTTCCCAAGTCAGGAACTCCTCGGGGATCTCGGCGCCGGGGTCGACGGGGCGATCGGTCTCGGCCAAGCAGATGTCAGGGTGATGACGTCTGAGGTAGCGGATAGCGAATCGGCCCAAGGGCGACTGCTCGCGACCGGGCGCAACGGCCAGGTCCCAGAGCCGTTGACAACCGGCCAAGGTCGTGTCGGCCGAAGCCTCGACCACCTCGCCGCTGAGCATCTTCAAGAACGCCGTCTCGGAGATGATCGCGATGTTCGCCCCCGAGGCGTTGAGCGATTCGGCCTTGGTCTGCTTCGAACCCTTCTTCCCTTGACCATAGAGCGGCGACCCCTCGTCGCCAATGACCAGGTAGCTCAGCTTGGCGTTGACCGTTGAGGTGACCGCCCCGCCGGCGTCGCGCACGGCCGTCTCGGCATCCTTGCGCGGCATCGAAGCCATCTTGCCCGTGAAGATGAACGATTGCTTGGCCAGATCCACCTTCACCGTTGCCTTGCTCGCCAACTCGGGATCCTCAGAGGCGGACTCGTTCGGATCGGTGCCCGCGTCGGTGTCGGCGAAGTCGGCCGGGAGGAACCCTTTGATCAGGACATCGGTAGCGAAGTCGCGGTAGGTCGGCTCGACCCGCGAGACCAGGCCGAGCAACCAATCGAGCCCGAGGTCGGCGGGCCGGAACTTGCGGACATCGCTCAGCCAACCCAGGACCTGGGTGATCAGATTCGACTCGGCTCCCAGCGTTGCCAAATCGTCCTTCCAGGATGGCTCAGCCTCCCGCGCGACGAACCAAGGCATCGTTGCGCGTTGTTCCGGGTCGACCACCGCGCGGAGAAACTCGAGCGGGAACCGTTTTGGATCCAGCGCACCCCGAGCGACGGTCTGAAGGATCCGGTCACGGAGTTCCGAACTGATCAGCATCCGTTGAAGGAACTCAACATCCAATGGATCGAAGCCGATCTTGCCGAGATCCTTGGCGATTAGGTCGGTGAGATGGGGGAGTGCGAATTTGCGCTGGGTATCGTCGTGGATTCGGTCGAAGAGATCACGGTAAAAAGGCTCGCCGAGCGATTTCGGCGGGTGGATCTCGGCCAGCCGCTTGATCAGGAACTCGTAGTCGCGGCGATTCTCCGCGACCAGGAGCCGGTCGCGGAACCAGTCGGGGGTCAGCTCCTTGGCGGTGAACGATTTGCGGAGCACCTTGGCGGCGAGATCGAATCCGCCGCGTGTGCGGAGGAGCTGGCCCCAGGAGTCGAGCCCCACTTCCTTACGCGGATCGCGTTCGCCGAGCAGGTCGACGGCCAGTGCGACGACGTCGGTGTGCTCGTTGTCGGCCAGCGTGATGAGCCGTTCGACAGTCAGATCGCGAGCGTGGGTCCGTGCGTAGGTGGCCGCGTAGCCGCGCGCCGAGTGGGACGGCGAGTCAAAGAGCCGGAGGACCGGTTCGTGAAGCCCCAGGTCACGGAAGGCGGCCTGCTCGAACTTCGGCACGTTCTGAAGCAGCCAGATGACAAAGTCGTGGACCGATGGGCTGGAGACTCCCACCAACCGTGCCACCCAGTCGGGTTCGACATCGCGAAGCTGGGCGCGAAAGTCGGTCCGGAGCCCGTGGGTGGCGAAGGCGAGAACCGTGTCGGATCGCGCCCGTTCCAACAAGCCGAGCAACGGGCATGGGGTCCGCATCCAGGTCGAAGCGAAGGCCCGGTTCTCGGTCTTGAACGTTCCCGCTCTGTTGTACGGCACGAAAAAACGGGACCGATTATATTTCGAACCCTTGTGACGGACGATATGATTGAAAACCCAAGTGTCTCGAATCCACCACTGTTCCATCGAGGCGCGATAGAAGGACGATTCATCGGGACGACCGTACCGCGCCAGGACGGCCGCAGCGGCGTCCGGATAGGCCACCGGTAGCGACTGACCGATCCGTCGCAGGACTCGCCAACCGCGTCGGCAAAGGTAAGCGATTGTGGCGCGGCTGACCTCGTGGTTGTTGCGGGCAAACGCCTCGTCGAACCGGGCTGTCAATAGGGCGAAGACCTCGAGATCACCACGTTGCTCAGACTCTTTGAAGATCCGCTTGATCGCCCGCCAAGGGCCGTAGATCAGCGGGATCCGGTCAAGTACTTCAATCAGAGATGTCCGCGCGTACGGCGACGCATCGTTCCAGAGTTCGAGCAGGATTTCATGAGCACGCTCGTGGTCGGCCAGGGGAACTTCGGCGTCGGGTGATTCCAGTAGTCGGATCCGCTCTCGACGATGAGCCGCCTGTTCCTCGGGTGGTTTTTTGGCAAACTCAAGCGTCCGAAGTTCGGCGAGGAATTTGGGGAACGTCAGTGCCTCGTCGCGAATCGGCGGACGATTTCCCGCATCGTCATCAATGCGATGGCGGTCGGCGATCAGCTTGAGGATCGTCTCGACCAGTGCTGGGTCGTGGACCTCATAGGCGCGTCGGACGTCGTCGAGGGTCGTGCGGATCGCCATTGGCATGACTACGCGCTCGGCCCAGACCACCAATGATTGGCGGTCGGGCGGGACTCCGTTCGGGTCGGTTGATTCAACGAGGGAACCACGGATCTGGATGAAGGTCAACGAACTAACACTCACCCAGACCCGGACCCCTCAGGTTCATTCACTTGCTGACCTGGGACATCGAAGGCTCTCCGGCCAGCCCCCGTGGGGACCCTAATTTGCGGGACGGAACCGCGAATGGAGCGGTTGCCCCA
>CAZSSM010000126.1:0-14292 GCA_964609385.1 uncultured Planctomycetia bacterium | reverse complement strand
GGAGCGTCGGCTACGAGATCACCGGAGGGACGACCGGCTACGGGCAGTTCACCATCGACGATGACGGGACCCTGACGTTCGCTGGTTCGAACCTCTCCTACGAAGATTACCCCGACGATCAAAAGTACATCGATTTGTATATCCAGGCCTTCGACACGGAAGGGAACACCCAGGGGCCGGGCACGGTCCGGATGCACATCAACAACCTGTATGAGGGGCCGACCTTCCTTGAGGTGCCCGGCCTCACCGCGGACCCGACGCTCGAGTTCGATGCGGCCGATCCAGGCGATGATGACGGCGTCTGGGACAGCACGACCGACACGCAGGACCTCAACTACACCCTCGGCGAAGACGTCACCTTGGTGACGGTGACCTCGACGAACATCGCCGGCATCACCACGGCTTACGAATTCCCCGGCGCCAATCGGGGCGACTCCAGCGCAATCGGGGGCACAAGCTCGTACGAGACGCTCTTGAACGACCCCTCAGAAGCCTCGATGTCCCTGGAGATCTGGTTTAAACCCGACGACTTGACCACCAGCCAGGTGCTTTGGGAGTCCGGTGGCAACCAGATCGGATCGTCGTTCGTCATCACCGAGGACGCCGATCTGGGCGAGACCGTCCTCCGTTTCATCGTCAAAGACTTCTCATCGGCACTCGTAGTTCAGACGCCTCTGGACAGCTCGGCCACTGAGGACTTTCTCCAGGCCACCGCCACACTCGAACTCAACGGCTCGGGCACGAGCACCCTCAGCCTGTACCTAAACGGCGCCCTGGTCGATACGTCGTCGGGCACTGGGATCAGCGACTGGACCGGCAGCGATAACAGTGGTCTGGGTGGAGCCTCTAGTTGGGCGGGTGGCAGCGGGACGACTGAAGCGGGCGATCTGAACACCTCTTACGAAAGCTTTAACGGTCAGGTCGCGATCGTCCGCTTCTACGAATCAACGCTGTCATCTACTCAGGTTAACAACAACTACCTGACCATCCTCAACGATCGTGACGTCACTGTCGATGAGGCGTCGACCGCGACGCTCACCCAGACCTTCGACTCGCTCGGGACCCTCACGACGGACTTGACGGCTTCGGTCGGCACGATCGTCGACAACGAAGACGGCACCTGGACTTGGTCCTACACCCCCACCGATGGACCGGACGATTCGCAGACGGTGACGCTCACCTCGACCGAACCGAGCGGCTTGTCGGTCAACGCCGAGTTCGCCTTGGAGGTCGACGACGTCGCCCCAACGATCGAGCTGGGTGAATCTACCGGGGGCGTCGACGGCTCGGTCCTCGTTGGCCCGAACCTGAGCGGAAGCTACACCGGAACCTACAGCGATGTCGGTGACGATGTCGTGACGATCACCAGCGACCTGGGGTCGATCGATCAAGGGGACGACGGGACCTGGACCTGGAGTCTGGATTACACCGACGACTCGCTCGACGGCGAGACAGTCACGGTGACCGCGACCGACTCCGACGGGGAGATCTCCACGGTCCAGTTCACCATCGACATCGACGACGTCGCGCCCGACATCACGCCCCGGATCAGCCCGGCCAGAACCCTTGAGGGATCGACCGTCACCGTCTCAGACAGCATTCTGGATGCGGACGCACTCGAACTGGAGGCCTCGATCGGGACGATCGTCGATGACGGATCGGGCAATTGGGTGTGGACCAACTTCTTCATTGATGGCGACGAAACCGTGGAGATCGTCATCACGGCCACCGACCCCGCCTTGAATGAGACCACGTTCGGTTTTGCCTTGGACGTTATCAACGTAAATCCGACCGTAGAGCTATCCCTCACCGAAACGACCATTGAAGAAGGCGGCACGACCACGCTCAGGATCAGCGACTACGTCGATCCGGGTACCGACACCGTCACACAAATTCTGGTCGACTGGGGTGATGGCGAAACCACCACCCTCGACCGATCCGACGACCCATTCACGTCAGATGACACAGTGTCGCTGGACCATGCCTACGCGGACGGCAACGCGAACTACACGATCCTGGTCAACCTCATCGACGAGGATGGATTCCACGTGGCGGGGTCGATCACCGTGGCCGTTGAGAATGCGAGCCCATCGATCACCTCGTTCGATGTGCCGTCCAGCACCGCCACGAGTTCGTCCGATGATGACGATTCAACCGTCCTGTCGACGACCAACGCGGTCAGCCCGGACGCGAACGCCCCGTTCCCCTCGGCGGCGATCTCCGATTTGGTTCTGCCGAGTCAGACCTCCACAACCTCCTCTGCTGCTCCGCTCGCGACGGCACCTTCTTCGAACGCTCCGTTCACGGTCGCTTCGGAAGATGATGGGCCCTTCCGCATCAACGAGACACTCATCCTCTCGGCCTCGGCCAGCGATCCGGCGGGAGATGACGACCCCCTCCATTACGCCTGGACCATCGACGAACCCGATGGAACCCAGCTCCAACTCACCGGCGAGACGGTGGAATACACCCCGAACACCGAAGCTGCCGGAACCCACTATGTCACACTCACCGTGACCGATGACGATGGCGGGACGGCCTCGCAGACCGGGACGATCGAGGTCGAGGCCTCGCCGATCGTCGACGACGCCGGCGGCCCCTACACCGTCGTGGAAGGTCAGGCGATCGTCCTCGACGAGGCCAGCGCCAGCGACCCCAACCAGGACGCCGCCACGCTTACCTATCTCTGGGACCTCGACGGTGACGGCCTCTTCGGCGAGACCGGAGACGACGCCCTCTACGGCGATGAGGTCGGCATCAGCCCGACCTTCGAAGCCCCTGTGGTCGACGACGTCGACTCCCTGGAGGTCACCCTCCGCGTCCTCGACGATCTCGGATTCTCGACCGATGCCACGACCACGATTTCGATCCTCAACGCCGCGCCGACGATCGAAGCCCAATCGTTTTTGGTGACCGAAGAGGCCAGCGTCGGTACCTCTCTGGGGGTCGTTGTCGCCGACGATCTCTCCTCGGAGAGCCTGTCCTTCGCGATCACCGGCGGGTCGGGCCAATCGGTCTTCGCCATCGATCCGACCACCGGAGAACTGAGCGTCCAGGATGCTGATCGCCTGGTCCATTCCGAGGCGTCGTCCTACACCCTGGAGGTCGAGGTGACCGACGACGAAGGTGCCACCGCGTCGGCAACGATGTCGATCAATGTCGAGGACGTCGCGAGTCTCGAAGCGACATTCCAACAGGGTGGCGTCGATGTCTCCGGATCGCGACGGGTCGAACCGTTGACGATTCGCTTCACCGAGGCGACCAATGTCCAAGAGTTGATCGACTCGGGAGCGATCAAGGACGCGGTCCAACTCGTCGATTCCGACGGCAATACGATCGATCTCGGTGAGGGCGACGAGCGGTTCTCGTACGACGCGTCCACGCACACGTTATCGATCGACCTGAGCTACCACCGATCGATCGGCTGGGGTCCGTCCAACCTGTCCTTGTTGTCACCTGGCGAGAGCTACGCGTTGCAGCTCGACCCAACGCTCATTACGGAGGCCGATGGCAGCCACACCTTGATCGAGAGCGACGGGACCAACGATGGCTCGTTGACGTTCGCGTTCGTCAACGATTCGCGTTCGCCTTGGTACCGCTCGCTCTTCGACGCCGCGGTCAACGTCTTCCGAGGTCCGAGTCAGCGAACAACTCAACCGACGGGCGGTTCGCCCTGGTTCCGACGGTTCGTGGCGCCGCCTGTCGCGCCACAGTCACAGACAACGGTTACGCCAACCCCGAACGTCGCCTCGTCGATCTCGGGGACGGTGGGAACCAGGATCGCGTCGATGATGCGGGCCCGGTTCGGATCCCAGCACTCCTTCGCGGGATTGGGCGCACCGAGCCGCAGCATCAGCTCCGAAGGCAACGCACAGCGGTCGCATGTCGATCCGATTAACACGTCAACACCCAAGTTGGCTCGAACCTTCGCCGTCCTCGGGCAGTCCGACGGATCCGGTCTCCAACCCAACGATGTTGGTCCAGGCTCCGATAACGACGAAAGCTTCCTCGAATACGCACGTCGCCGTTCCCTGCGGAGTCCAGCAGATAGTGAATGAGCCTCCACCATCTAGAAGCCGATGGGTTCGCCCGTCGGCTAGTTGGCGGCGCTCAATCTAAAAAGCAGTGCTCCTCACGGAGACTGAAACGACAACATTCGACCTCACAAGCAAGAAATCGAAGAAATTCAACGAATAATTTATGTTTAGATAAATTGTTGGTATTTTATTCGGCGGATCCGAGGCAGGCGGGGAGTCCAGTGGTGTAGTCGGGGTAGATCAGGGGGACGTTGTGGATGCGACGCATCCGGTCGTTGCTGACGCGCTTGCCGAGATCGCCTGCTCGTGAACCGGGGGCGTGTGGGGGCTTGAACTGGGGGGGATCGAGGTTCAGAAGTCGGGTCAGGAGGCCGTAGAAGTCGCGTCGGAAGACCGGCCGGTCATCGGCAGCGAGGAACAGCTCGTGATCCTGGTCCATCTCGAGCGCGGCGATAACGGCCGTGGCCGCGTCGTCGATGTGGATCAGGTTGAGGTAGCCCTCGGCCGAGGCCCGGATCGGATCGCCGGCCTCCAAGGTGGCCCGTCGCATGATCCGACCGGGTCCGTAGAGCCCGGCCAGGCGGACGATGGTCACCGGCCAGGCGCGCTGGTCGGCGAAGTCGAAGAGCAGACGCTCGGCGTCGAGGCAGGCCAAGCCCGACTCGGTGGTCGGGTGCGGCTCGGTCTGCTCATCGACGGGTTGGCCCTGTTGGTCGCCGTAGACGCTGGTCGAGCTGGTGAAGACGATCCGTCGAGTCCGGTAGTGGAGCCGGTCGATGGCGTGGCGGAGCCCGTCGACGTAGACATCGCGGACCGGGATCTGCGAGCGCCTGTCGTGGCCGACGCAGTAGAGGACGCGGTCGGGCGAGGGGAGCCGGTCGAGCGTACTGGGATCGAGCACATCGACAAGCACCGGTTCGATCCCATTTCGAACCAGTTCATCGCGTCGCTTTGAGGTTCGGGTGGTTCCATAGACCACCTCACCGCGCTGAAGGAGTCGTCGGGCCACGCGGATCCCCAAGTAGCCGCAGCCGAGGATCAAGGTGCTGGTCGGCCTGGCGAACGGGGTCATGGTCGGGGGTCCTCGTCGAGGTCCGGGGGAGGGGTTGGCCGGTCGGCCCGACCTGGTTCCGAACCCGAGTCTGAGTCGATCTCTGCGTCGGCCGTGGGGTCCGGATCGCTCGGCACGCGCGGATTGAGGCTGGGATCGTCCAGGTCGACCAGCCGATCGTCGACGAGGGGACATCCCCGATCCAGGAAGTCTTGGAGCAACATCTGAGCCGCGAGCATGTCGCGACGCCCGGTCCGTTTGGCGCGGCGGACGCCTGCGGCTTGGAGCTGCTGCTCGGCCTCGACCGAGGTGTATCGCTCCTCGACGAAGCGAAGCTCCAGCCCCAGAGCCTCGGCGACCTCGACGGCCCAGTCGCGGGCGCGTCGAGCCGAGGGGTTCATCCGCCCGTTGTGGTGGATCGGCAGGCCGACGACCAGCAGGTCCACTTGTTCTTCGTCGACGAGGCGTCGAAGCCGACGCGCGTCGTCCCGAGGCGCAGCGCGCTCCTGGACCCCCCACGGCGAGGCCAATCGCCGCGTCGAGTCGCTGAGCGCGACGCCGAGCCGACGAGTCCCGAAGTCGATCCCGAGCACGCGTCCCATGGGTCTGACCTCTGGCCTCATCGATCCTGCGAGTGGGCGTTGAGGGAATCCGCGGATCCCGTCAGTGAAAAAACTCTACTCGGGTCCACACCGATCGTGGCCCGAGCGGTCCTTCTGGGCATTGGATGAGTGAACGTTTTAAAGCGTATCGGCGAAGCCGGCCTCGGCCAAGCCGTTGACCAACGTCTTGAGGCGGTCCAGGTGGTCGCGATGGGCGACCAGGGTCGCGCCGCCGGATTGGATGACGACGAGGTTGTCCAGGCCGAGCGTGGCGATCAGCCGGTCCTCGTCGGCCACGACGATGCTGTTGCGGGTCTCTACTAGATGAACCGGTCCTTGAACGGCGTTATTGGTCGCGTCGGTCTCGAGCAACGAGGCCAACGCGCGCCAGTCGCCGACGTCGTTCCAGTCGAAGATGACCTCGAGCATCCGGACGGCCTGGGAGTGCTCCAGGACGGCCTTGTCGATGGGGAGCCTGTCCAGAGTCGGGAAGACCTCCTGGAGCGTCTTGGCGAAGGTCTCCGGACCCGAAGCCTGGGCCTGAGCGATCCGGATCAAGCCGTCGTGGAGCTTGGGCTGATGCTTAGCCAGTTCCAGGAGGATTGTTCGGGCCGACCAGAGGAAGATGCCGGCGTTCCAGGCGAACCGGCCGGTATTGAGGAACTCTTCGGCGGTGGCGCGATCGGGTTTCTCGCGGAACCGCGCGACCTGGTAAGCGGCGATGCCGTCGATCGGCTCAAGGGCCTCCCCGCGCTCGATATAGCCGTAACCGGTCTCGGGTCGGGTGGGCCGAACGCCGAAAGTGACGAGGGCCTCGGGCTGGCCTTGGATGAGGCTGAGGCCGGCGCGGATGCTCCGGCGAAAGGCCTCGGCCGGCTCGATGACGTGGTCGGCCGGTAGCAGGAGCATCTGGGCGTCGGGGTCGCGGTGCGCGAGTACGGCAGCGGCCAACCCGACACAGGCGGCGGTGTCACGGGCGCAGGGCTCTTGGATCAGGTTTTCGGGGGGCAACTCGGGCAGTTGCTCGGCGGTGGCGGTCGCCTGGTCGGCGCCGGTGACGACCAGGATCTGCGACCAGGGCATCAAGGGGCCGATCCGGTTGATGGTCTGCTGGAGCATCGTTCGCTGGCCGTACAGGCTGATGAGCTGCTTGGGGCGTTGACGTCGGCTCTTGGGCCAGAAGCGGGTGCCGCTGCCTCCGGCCATGACCACGGTGTAGAGCATCGCGAGGAAGGTCTCCGGGAGCGGGTCGGCCGTGGCCGTTGAACTTCGAACGTGGGAACGGATCGCGCCGTCGATCGGTTGTTCGGCTCGGTTGCGTGTCTGTCGAGTGAGGGATCTCAGACCATTCGGGAACGGGGCGCATCGGGTTGGACGAGGGTCCCATCGGGTCCGAAGTAGGTTGAGCACTCCAGGACAAGTTGGTCGGAGATCCGGCCCCGGAGCTGATCGGCCTCGAGGGCTAATCGGGGACTGATCTCGAGGAAGAAGGGGATGCCGCCGTCGGGCTGTCGAGCGATCTTGGCCCCGGCAGCCTCGAGCCAGTCGGCGAAGAGGTTCGTCAACTGGCGTCGGACGCTGGCAGGGGAGCTGTCCCCATCGGCGTTTTTGAGCGGCTCAAACTCGATGTTGCGCTCGGTCTCGACCACGGCGACCGAACTCGCCTGGGGCAAGCAATCGAAGATGAAGGTCTCGAACTTGACGGCGTTGGGCTTTTCCGGCTGGACGAGTCGGCCGTCATCATCGAGGTAGGACACCTTCTTGCGGGCGAAGTGGAACGGGAGCGACGCCGAGTCGGCCATCCGTTTCAGGAAGGCCCGGTCGAAGATATGGATGGCGATGCTGCCGGCCCAGTAGGTCAGGCGTCCGTCGCTGTCACGGCGTTTGGCCAGATGCTCTGGCAGGTCGGAATACTCGATGACCTGGGTCAGTCCGTCGCGACGGACGACCACACCGATCCGCTCCTCCGGGGCGTTCTTCTCGACGACCTTGGCCGACGCTTCGGCTTCGCTCTGGCAATGCAAGCCCAGGTAGGACGGGTCGGCCACGCGGACCATCGGGTTGTCGACCTGGAAGTAGAAGATGCGTTCGATGCCGGCCTGCTCCATCTCGTCCAGGCAACTGGGCTGGCCATCAGGACCGGGTCGGTTCAAGGCGGCGATCGTCCCGCCGTGGCCGTCGGGGCTCAACGCAACTTGGTCCTTGGCCTGCAACAAGATCTTGCCGGTCTGGAGATCGACGGCCGGAATCTGCCCTTGGACGAAGAACCGGAGTTGGGGCAAGCCGAAGTCCTGGTGTTCGGCGAAGAAGTCTCGGGTCTGCTGATCGTTGCCGGGACTGGTCATGATGTAGACCGGCGGCGTGGTGCCGAAGCGTTCGCCCAGGGCCAAGATCTTCTCTGCATGGATCTGAAAGAGTGAGGCGCCGGTGACTGGGCCGATCGGGTAGATCCCTTTCGGTCCCTCGAAGCCCAGACGCGATCCTTGCCCCCCAGCGACGATCACGATGGCTACTCGACCCGCGCTGAGCATCTGCTCACCCAACTCGATGGCCCGTCGCCAGGCTCCGCGCTGGCTGTCGGTGCCGGGCAAGCGATGGACTTCGGCGGCCTCCAGGTCGTTCGGATCGATCTCCGAAGGGGTGGTCGTCTTGGACTGTAGGACCTGGAAGTCGCGAACCAGGCGGTGGATCTGGGCGAAGTCGATCCGCTCGATCTGCCTGATCAGGCGCTGTTGCGACTCCGGATCCAGCTCGTCCCACCATCGCAGGAGATGCTCCTGACCGGCGTGGGCGAGTCGGGTGATCAACTGCGGATCGGGGCGGTTCATGCGGAGGGCTCCCAATCGGAGTCGGACCTTTCGCGTCGAGACAGCGTGGCCAGGATGCTCATCGGTGCCGACTCGGCGGGGCGTCCGCCTTACTCGGGTTTCCTTAGGCACCAAGTCAGAGTTGGAGCAGCCCCGGTCGTCCGCCCAATCACCGAGGGACTCGACACATCGCTCATGTCGTCCCTCACGACGATTTCGTTGGCGATTCTTCTGTGGTCAGGCCTCAAGGGAGACTGGGGCGGTTCGGTCCAAGGAGGCAGATTGAACCGGGCCGGTGATTCCGTTTTGCGACGCTCAGAGAGCATCGCGGCGTCTCGACCCGTCATTGCAGGCCATTGTGGTCGGGATCGCTTAAAACATAATGGTCAAGCCGTCGTAGGCCAAGCGGACTCCCTCCGGCAACCGAGCGTCGAGTTCGGCGTGGTCGATGGCGTGCGAGATATGGGTGAAGAAGGTCCGGCGCGGTCGGAGCCGGTCGACGACCTCCAGGGCCTGCTCGATGTTAAAGTGGGTGGGATGCGGCTCGTAGCGCAAGGCGTCGAGCACCAATGTATCAAGCCCCTCCAGGAGCGACCAACTGGCCTCGGGGATCAGGCTCACATCGGTGCAATAGGCCAGGCCGCCGATCCGGAAGCCGAGCACGTCGAGCCGTCCGTGCTTGAGCCGGATCGGCAAGACCTCCTCATCGAGCACGCGGAACGGGGTACCTGGCCCGATCCGGACGAAGTGGAGCTTGGGCACTCCGCCGCCGGGATACCACGAAGGTTGCGGCACGAAGGCGTAGCTGAAGACCTTGCGGATGACCGACTCGGTCGCGGCCTCACAGTAGACTGGGACCGACCCCTCAACATATTTCGGGAACATCCGCGCGTCGTCGAGCCCGAAGAGGTGATCGGCGTGGAAATGGGTGAAGGCGATGACGTGGATTTTGTGGACCTGCTCGCGAATTAACTGGAGCCGCATCTCAGGCGCCGTATCGATTAGGAGGTTGCCCTGAGGCAGCTCGATTAGGACGCTGGGGCGCGTCCGTTGGTTTCGAGGGTCCGAAGAGGTGCAGACCCGACAGTCACAGCCGATGACCGGCACGCCCATGGAGGTCCCGCTGCCCAAGAACCGTAGCCGTCGCGAGGCGCCGGGCGGATCGGTCCCCACAGGCGAGGGGAATTGAGGATCCGCGTCCGGATCCGCTGATGACTTCACGAGGCTCCTCGCAATGAACTCGCCACAATCTCACGAATGTGAACCGGGACCTCCACGAGGCGATCACTTTTCGAAGTGCGATGGAGTCCCGGAACCTTCGGAATATTGAGCCTGGTGATCGAATTGGTCGCGATCGACCGTCCTCGTCCGGCCCGGTGGTTGGCCTTCCTCGGGTTTTGACCTTACTATACCCTGTCGAAAAGAGCCGCCGACCTGGCCGATCCGGGTCGCCCTTCGCCCTTCGACGCGTGTCAGCGTTGTGACCGTCATCTCCCAGACTGAACCGAGGATCAGCCCCGCCATGGATCAGGACGTGACCGTCCCCTTCGCCGCACGCCAGAGCGTCGAGCAGGTCGAGGAGGGCACCGAACTGGCCCCCAAGTTCGGGCCCGACGGCCTAATCCCTGCGGTGACGACCGACTATCGGTCCGGCGAGTTGCTGATGCACGGCTACATGAATCCTGAAGCGCTCAGGCGGACGATCCAGACCGGCGAGGCCCATTATTTCAGTCGGAGCCGTCAGGTGCTCTGGCACAAAGGGGCCACCAGCGGCTTGGTCCAGCGCGTCCGCGAGCTCCGAATCGACGATGACCAAGACTGTGTCTGGCTCCGCGTCGAGGTGGCCGGCGAGGCCAGTTGCCACGTCGGATACCGCTCCTGTTTCTACCGCAAGGTTGATTCGGACCGCGCCCGCAACGACTCCAACTGTCTGGTCTTCACCGAGTCGGAGCGAGTCTTCGACCCGGAGCAGGTCTACGGCGACGCGCCCAATCCGACCAAGCTCTGAGGCGTTGTCGAACAAGACAGATCGACCAACCGCGACCCATGTTTTCGAGTTCGAGAGCGATCGAGACCGGTCGGCCGACCTCCTCCCGAACACGTCGGCCCGTTCGTCTGATGGGAGCCCCCCGTGGAATTGGAGCTGTCCTCGAACTTGCTGGCCGTCTGGGTTCACCAGATCGACCCGTTCCTCGTCGAGTTCACCGAGGGGTGGGGGATCCGGTGGTATGGCACGGCCTATCTGGTCGGCGCCTTGGTCGGCTACTTGATCATCCGCGGGCTGGCGGCTCGGAACCGGGCCCAAGTGCCGCCGCACGAGGTCGACAGCCTGATCGTCCTGCTGCTAGGTGGGGCGTTGATTGGGGGGCGGTTGGGGTATTGCCTCTTCTATCAGATCAGCCTGTTCGGCTTCACCAATGAGTTTCCGTACTGGGGTGTGCTCTCAGTGCATCGAGGCGGGATGGCCAGCCACGGTGGGATTATGGGGGTCGCGCTAGTGGCCTCGCTGTACGCCTGGCGTTACAAGATGAGCGCGTTGCACCTCTGCGACTTGACGGCCTACGCCGGCTGCCTGGGGATCGTCTTCGGGCGGATCGCCAACTTCATCAACGGCGAACTATATGGGCGCCCGTGCTCGTCCGATCTCCCTTGGGCGGTCAAGTTCCCCCAGGAGATCCAGGACTGGACCGCGGCCAGCCCGGAGGGTCAAGAGAAGCTGGTCGCTCTGGGTGAGGTCGCCTCGAAGCTTCCCGAACCGATCGCCGAAGGGCGCTGGCAGGAGCTGCTCCGTTTGGGTGACGGTGTCGCTGTCCGTCAGATCGAACAACGGATCGTTGAGGCGGTACAGAGCGGCAATGCCGAGGTCATCCAGACGCTCGAGCCCTTACTGACGCCTCGACACCCCTCGCAACTCTATCAAGGGTTGCTGGAGGGATTGCTCGTCTTCGTCATCCTGACGGTCATCTGGCGCAAGCCTCGGAGACCTGGTGTCATCACCGGTTGGGCGATCATTCTCTATGCCGTGGCTCGGATCATCGGTGAGATCTTCCGGACGCCCGACGCGCACATCGGCTTCGAACTCTTCGGGACTATCACGCGGGGCCAGTGGCTCAGCGGCTTGATGATGTTGATCGGGGCGCTCGGCATGATCTACTGGTCCAACCGACCCGTCGTGCCCATCGGAGGCTGGGGACCGGACGGCCTACCTGCCCGCAGTAATACCGCGCCGGAAACTGAACTCAGTCCCGACCAAAATGAGAAGGCCGAAACAGCCCCTGAGTCGCCCGAGGCCGCGTCGCTTAAGTGATCGTCTGGTCTTTAGGTGATGAGTCGCCGTTTAAGATGACGAGCCAAGATGCCAGCGTATGTTTTTGTATGCTGGTGTACTTTTCAATCATAAAGCGGTTGTCCTCTGGTTTCTGAGGGATTGATCGGTTCAGACGACTCTTTGGAGCGAGATGCTTCATTGCGACACTCGACCAGATCACTGTTGGTTTGCACGGTGAGATTGTGTGGCCTCGGAGCGTCCGATTGGTATGTCCAACTACGGAGTCGACGGGTGTACGTTTGGTGAGCGGAGGGGCCGCCGTGGGCTTGACCCTTGTCGGAAGAGCGTGCTAGGTTACGCGCGAACCCGTATCGATGGCGCAAAGACGGAGCCCGTCGGGGTCTGCGTCGGGCAAGGGACCCCGACAGGATGGATCGCCCAGCGATCTGGAGTCGCCAACGCGGGTCCCGAGCCGTGTCCGATCGTCCCGTCCCGAGTCGCCCCGACCGACGGATCCCTCTTGCGATAGGTCCAACCGATGGAACTGCTCAGTCAGATCTGGGACAAGACGACCGACACGCTGTCTGCCGGGACCGAGAGGATCTCCCTGGGGCTGGTCCGGCTCTTCGGCAACTCCAACGAGCGGCGGATCAACAAGATTCGTCCTATGGTGGAGGCCATCAACGAGTTGGAAGAGCAGCTCAAGCCGCTCGACGATGAACAACTGGCCGCCAAGTCCGTCGAGTTTCGGCGCCGACTGGCCGAGGGTGAGACGCTCGATGACATCCTGGTCGAAGCTTTCGCGGTTTGCCGCGAGGGCGGTCGTCGGTTCCTCAAGATGCGGCACTACGACGTCCAGTTGATGGGCGGGATCGTGCTGCACGAGGGCGACATCGCTGAGATGGTTACCGGCGAGGGTAAGACGCTGGTGGCCACGCTGCCGGCCTACTTGAACGCCCTGGAAGGCAAGGGCGTCCACGTGGTGACGGTCAACGATTACCTGGCCAAGCGCGACGCGGAATGGATGAGCCCGCTCTACAACGGGCTTGGCCTGAGTGTCGGCGCGATCCAGAGCCAGATGGGTTCTCAACTGCGCCGCGATATCTACCAGCGCGACATTACCTATGGCACCAACAATGAGTTTGGGTTCGACTACCTGCGCGACAACATGAAGTCGAGCGTCGAGCAGCAGGCGCAGCGGTCGCGACACTACGCGATCATCGACGAGGTCGACAGCATCCTGATCGACGAGGCGCGGACGCCGTTGATCATTTCCGGTCCAGCCTTCGACGACGTCAAGAAGTACGCCGAGGCCGACAAGATCGCGCGTCAGCTCAAAGCCGGCGAGCACTTTGAGGTCAAGGAGAAGGAGCGGACCTGCCACCTGAACGAGGATGGTGTTCGCGAGGCTGAGCGGCTGGCCGGTATCGAAAGCTTCTACACGCCCGGTAACATGGAGTGGCCGCACCTCATTGACAACTCCCTGAAGGCGCACTACCTCTACAAGCTCGACCGCGACTACGTCGTCCAAGGGGGGCAGGTGGTCATCGTCGACGAGTTCACTGGCCGACTCATGGAGGGTCGTCAGTGGTCCGACGGGCTCCATCAAGCGGTCGAGGCCAAGGAGCGGGTCAAGATCAAGGAGGAGAATCAGACCCTCGCCACGATCACCTTGCAGAACTACTTCAAGCTCTATAACAAGCTCTCGGGCATGACCGGTACGGCGATGACCGAGGCCAACGAGTTCTATCGAGTCTACAAGCTCGATGTCGTGGCGATGCCGACCAACCGCGAGTTGCAGCGGGTCAACTACTCGGACCGGATCTACCTGACCGAGAAAGAGAAATATCAGGCCATTCTTGATGAGATCCGTGAGGTCCACCGGGAGGGTCGGCCGATCCTGGTCGGGACCGCCTCGATCGAGCGAAGTGAGGAGCTGGGGTCGCGTCTAAAGCGATCTGGGATTCCGCACGCGGTGCTCAACGCGAAGTACCACGAGCGCGAGGCCGAGATCGTCGCGCAGGCCGGGCGCTCCGGCGCCGTGACTATCGCCACCAACATGGCCGGTCGCGGGACCGACATCATCCTGGGCGGCAACCCGGAGTTTCTCGCCTGGGACGACCTGAAGCGGCTCAAGGACGAGGACGGTCGACCGCTCTATCCCAGCCGACTCGACGTGTTGCCGCAAGTCTGGCGCGAGGCGGTGACGAAGTACGAGCCGGAGATGAAGGCCGAGGGCAAGCGGATCGTCAAGCTCGGCGGCCTGCACGTTATCGGCACCGAGCGGCACGAGAGCCGGCGGATCGACAACCAGTTGCGCGGGCGGACCGGTCGTCAGGGCGATCCCGGCTCCAGCCGGTTCTTCCTCTCGCTCGAGGACGACCTGATGCGCAAGTTCATCGCCGGTGAATGGATTAAGGGCCTGCTCGGGCGGCTCGGCATGGAGGAGGGCGAGCCGATCGAGAACGCCATGGTCACCCGACGGATCGAGGGGGCCCAGAAGAAGGTCGAGGAACGCAACTTCGAG
>CAZSSM010000125.1:0-14552 GCA_964609385.1 uncultured Planctomycetia bacterium | reverse complement strand
GTGATCCCGCATCACTTCTGCGAGAAGCACGCCAGACAGTTCCTGAAAGAGACGCCGGACGTGGCGCCGAGCATGGCTGGTGCCGGAGCGGGCTCCGCAGAGATGAGCACCGGCCTCTCCTCCAAGGTGGTCGACAAGGAATGCCCCAACTGCAAGATGACCTTTGCGGAGTTCCGGAACTCGGGGCGATTGGGCTGCCCGCATGACTATGACGAGTTTCGTGACCAATTGATGCCGCTGCTGGAGAATATCCATGGTGGCGAGCCGGGTCAGACGCGGCACACCGGCAAGGTTCCCCGTCGCGCTCCGATGCTGGCCCAGCAGCAGACCCGGCTGATTCAGCTCCGCAAAGAGATGCGGGAGGCGATCGCGCGGGAAGACTATGAGCGAGCCGCCCAAATCCGCGACGAAATCCGCCGCGAGCAAGAGCCGATGTCGCCCGAATGAGCTGCGGGGCGGGTCTCGAGGTTGAGGCCAGAGCGATCGGGATCCGCGAACCGGGGCGGGGGATCTCGCCGATCGACCGATCCTCGTATAATGCTGGGGTCCCGCGATGTCTCCGGGGACCTGCGCGTGGTGCGAACAGGCGGGTCGCCTCACCTGTCACCCGCGTCGGAGACCAGCCAGCCTTTCGGATCAGCATGAGCGAGTCCCTGGATGCGGCCCATCAATGCCCGGTCTGCGGTTGGCGCCTGGCCGATCTCCGTGAGATCGGACGGCTCGGCTGCCCGCACGACTACCAAGCCTTTCGCAACGTGCTTACGACGATCCTGCAGCGTTCTCATGGCGCGACCCGTCACGTGGGCAAAACACCCCGGCGACGGCCCGTCACCCCGCAACGGCTTGACCGCCTGGCGCTGCGGGCGCAGCTCCGCGAGGCGATCACCCGGGAAGATTATGAAGAGGCGGCTCGTCTTCGCGATCGGCTCCGCCAAGAGGATGCCCTGCCATGAATTTCAATGAACTGTTCCAGACCTCCGGCGAATGGCTGCGTGGAGGTGGTCCCGAAAACGATATCGTGATCTGTTCGCGAATTCGCCTGGCCCGCAACCTGGCCGACTTCCCCTTCTCCACCCGAGCCTCCCGAGCCGATCGGGCCGATATCCAAGAGCAGATCCAACGCGCCATCGGCCATATTCCCTTAGGACTCATCTATCAGGAACTCACGAACCTCGGAGGGCTCGACCTCCATGTCCTGGTCGAGCGCCAATTGATCTCCCGCGAACTCCGCGACGGCGACGGCCCACGCGGCGTGGCTGTTGGCCCTCGCGAGAACGTCTCGATCATGGTCAATGAGGAGGATCACCTCCGGATCCAGGTCATGCAGGCCGGGCTTAACCTGGCCGACACCTGGGAGCAGATCAATGACCTCGACGACCGCCTTGAAGAGCACCTGGTCTACGCCTACAGCCGAGAGCTGGGCTATCTGACCGCCTGCCCGACCAACGTCGGCTGCGGGATCCGCGTCGGCGTCCTGATGCACCTGCCCGGTCTGGTCCAGACCAAGGAGATCGACAAGGTCTTCCAGGCGTTGCAGAAGATCAACCTAGCCGTCCGTGGGCTCTACGGCGAAGGGACACAGGCCTCCGGCGACTTCTACCAGATCTCCAATCAGCAGACCCTCGGCAAGAGCGAGAACGAGCTGATCCGCAACCTCAACGACGTCATCCCCCAAATCATCCAGTATGAGCGGGCCGCCCGCGAAAAGCTGGCCAACGACGCCAGCCAGCACCTCCGTGACCAGGTCAGTCGCGCCTACGGCGTCCTCAAGACGGCCCACACCATCACCAGCGAGGAGACGATGCTGCTCCTCTCCAACGTCCGCCTGGGCATCAATCTCGGATTGATCGGCGACCTCGACATTCGGACCGTCAACGAGCTGTTCATCCACACCCAGCCGGCCCACCTCCAGAAGCGTCGGGGGGAGATGCTGGAGAAAGAACAGCGCAACATCGCCCGAGCCGAGTACCTTCGCGAGCGCCTGACCAACGGCACGAACGGCTCGGAGAAGGACCACGACCCCAACAGTTCCCAGGCCTGAGCCCTCGGCAAGACGCCCCTCACCTTATCACCAGGGAGCGTCCCGCCGAATCGACTCGAGGCCGGTTCCATCCTCGATCGATCCCGATCCGCTCAGTCGCGGGTATATTCAGCCTCAGCGCTCGGCTTGGTGAGAATCCCGAAGATCAGGCCATCCAGCGAGATGTAGTTGCTGGTCACCACCGCGACCCACTGCATCGCCAGGCCCGCCAAGATATAGACGAACATATTGGCGTACATCTCTGCTCGACCCAGGTCGAGCCAGCCGAAGAGTAGGCTGAGCAGCAAGAGGTTGATCAGGAAGGTAACCAGCGGGGTCAGGAAGCCAACGACCAAGAGGAGACCGAGCCCGACCTCGACGTAAGGTAGGAGCGCTGTGTAGATCTCGACGACAGGCATCATGCGGCCCAAGATGCGCGACTCCCGAAACATGTTGTTGATCGAGTCGGGATACGGGACCGATTCGCCTGAGCGATCTTCGTTGGATCCCGATGCATCCGACGCGGCCGACTCCTCCATTTCGTCTTCCGCGTCACCATCGGTCTGGGCCTCGGCGTCCGCCTCTGCCTCGGGGGGGTTGGAGAAGGGTGGTTGCTCCATCGACAGGAATTTGCCGATCCCGGACATGACGAAGAGCAGACCCAGGGCCAGTCGGAGAGTCAGGGCGACCAGGCTCCGCGAGTAGGGGCCGGGCTCCCGGAACAGGGCGAGTTTGTGGGGGGCGTCCACCATCGGGGCGTTCTCGCTTAATCAGATGGAGGGGCAGGCATCGAAGGCCCACCGCGCGGTTCGGGAGACGGATGGATCGGATCGAAAGGCGGGGGTCATCACCTCGGAGACATCGACAAGGGTCCCGAACGATCAAGGGGCTCCGACCCGGCTGGGATCGAACCGTTCCATGATCAGGTCGAGGATCGACTCGGGCACGAACTTGGCGAGTGTCTCGCGACCTCCGAACTGGGCGATCTGCTTGACCAGTGAGCTGGAGACGTGGGCGTATTGGCCGTCGGCCATCAGGTAGACCGTCTCGATCTCGGGGTCGAGCCGCTGGTTGGTCAGGGACATGCTGAACTCGTATTCCATGTCGCTGACGGTCCGGAGTCCCCGGAGAATAAACTGGGCGCCGACGCGTCGGACGAACTGGACCGCTAGTTCGTGGAAAGCCTCGACGCGGACGTTCTGGTAGGGCTCGGCGATCCGACGGACCATGGCGAGGCGCTGGTCGATGTCGAAGAGGGGGACCTTATTCGGGTTGAGCCCGATGCCAACGATCAGGTGATCGAAGAGCCTGGATCCACGACGGATCACGTCGAGGTGACCGAGGCTGGGCGGGTCGAAGGTGCCGGCGAAGACGGCGGTCCGGCCCGGTCCGAGATCAGGTCCAAAGTCGCGCGGATGGAGGTTCGGATCGGTCATCCGTCTGGGGGCTCCGGAGAGGCACGCCTGGCCTTTGGGAAGAGATTCTGGTCGTTCAAGCCGAGTTGCGTAGGCCCTGCTCCAGCTTATCGAGATCCCCCTGGTCGGTATACATGTGGGGGCTGATCCGAAGCCGTCCCCCCCGGCAGCTCAAGACGACCCCGAGGTCGCGGAACCGCGATACCAACGGCATGGGGTCGACCCCATCTCGGACCAGCGAGACGATCCCCGAGCGCTGCTCGGGCCGATCCGAGCCGAAGACCCTCCAGCCGGTCCGTTGCGCCCGCTCACGGACCGCCTCGGCCCGATCCGCGACCCGATCCGTGACCGCCTCCACGCCGAGTTCGTGGAACAGCTCCAGGCTCTTTCCGAAGGCCAGCAAGCCGGGCATGTTGTAGCAGCCACCCTCCCAACGCCCCGCGTCGCCTTTAAGCTGGAAGGCGATCGAGCTGTAATTGTATGGGTTCTCGACGCTGTTGGCGCCGACGCCGATCGGGTGCAGCCGGTCGATCCAGGCTCGACGCACGTAGAGAAACCCGGCCGCCTCGGGTCCGAGCAGCCACTTGTGGCTGTCCGCTGCGAGGAAGTCGATCGGCGTCTTTGAGACGTCCAAGGGCAACGCGCCGAGCCCTTGAATCGCGTCAACGAACAGGGCGGCACCTCGGTCACGGCAGAGCTGACCGATCCGGTCCAAGTCGTTGCGGAACCCCGTGGCGAATTCGACGAAGCTGAGGGCCACCAGGCGGGTCTTCGCGTCGAAGGCGCGGGCGATCGCGTCGACGTCGACACGACCCTCGACCGTCTGGACGGTCCGCATGGAGACGCCCCGACCGGCCAGGTTCATCCAGGGATAGACGTTCGAGGGATACTCATCGGAGATCGAGATCAGGTTGTCGCCCTCACGCCAAGGGAACCCTTCGGCAATCAGGCCGATACTCAAGGTGGTGCTCGGCGAGAAGGCGATCTCGACGGGGTCGGCCCCGATCAACCGGGCCGCGTCGGCACGGACCGTCTCGAGCCGTTGACGCCAGGTCAGCCACGAGACACATCCCGATCGCTCTTGATGGTCGCACCAAAGGCGCATCGCCTCGGCAGCGCGTCGGGGCAGCGGGGCGATCGCTGCGTGGTCCAGGTAGGCCCACTCGCGCGCCACCGGGAACTCGCGGGCCCGGACCTCATCCCAGTCAACTGTCAACGGTTCGCTCCCGAGGGGTATCGACCCTGCCGATCCTACCTTCATCGTGGATTGCCCCCATTTTTGTGGGGGATCGTATCGTACACGCGCGCCTTCGGCGTCGTATAGTCCGTCAAGGAACGGATCGCTTCTGCTGACGCCCTTCAAACGCTCACCGTTTCCTCGTGCTGAGTTCCCCCGATCAGGGTGCTTTCCGGCATTCGTTTCCGCCGGTCAACACCGTCACTGATTCCTGACCTGCGATCCGATCCAGGCCCGTTCGAGGGGCCGATCGTGACTTAGTCTTGTCCTGGACAACCCACCGTCGCGATCGTGCCGCGCGGTGTGGACTGTTGAGGATCGCGTCCGTTATTCGACGAGATGGATGAAGCGAGATCGACCCCTTGGTCGATCGTTCGCCTCTCGAGGAGCCTCTTGTATGAAATTGCCGGATCACCTCGACGACCAACATGACGATCGCCAACCCGACACGATGCTGGCGATGATGGGCGATGCCTCACCGGAAGGGCTGGAGCGGTTCTTGATCTGGCTGTTCAAGGCCGCCCTGCTGATCTCGTTGTCGCCGGTTCTGGTCGTCTTGTTGGCGATCTTGGCGGTCGGCATCGGCCTGATTCACCTGGCTCGTGCCTTCCAGTGGTTGAGCGACGTCTTGATCGGCCTGCCGCCTCGGCGGGCCTTGCAACACCTGCCGATTCCAGAGCTGATCCATCATGTCGGTCAGCCGCATCAGATCGCTCCGCGTGTGATTCGCTGAGAGGCTGATCCGGAGCCGATCGGTGCCGCGTGGAACCGTCGGAGTGCGGATCGCCGGCACGAGCAGGCCGCTCGCTCGGAGATCCTCCGAGAGCTGGACGGCCTGCTCGGGATCGCCGATCAAGACCGGCAGGATTGGGCCGGGGACGTCGGGGACGTCCCAACCTCGGTCTCGCAGTTCCTCGCCGAGCCAATCGGCCAGGTCCAAAACGGCTCGACTCCTCCAAGGCTCATTCTGAGCGATCCGCAACGCTTCGCGGGTCGCCGCGACGACCGCCGGCGGCTGGGCTGTCGAGTAGATCCAAGGCCGTGCCCGGTTGGTCAGCCAAGCGATCAGCCGACGCGAGCCGGCGACGAATCCTCCCAAGCCACCCAGAGCCTTGGAACAGGTCCCCACGCGAATCTCGACCCGGTCGGCCACCCCAAAGTGGCTCGAGGCCCCACGGCCGTCCGGGCCGAAGACGCCCGTGGCGTGTGCCTCGTCGACGAGCATCATCGCCCCGTATCGATCAGCCAGTTCCACGAGCCGATCCAACGGGGCCAGGTCCCCGTCCATGCTGAAGACCCCGTCGGTCGCAATCAATCGCCGGGTGAATCGGCCGCGGTCGCGGACTAACAGATGCTCCAGATGCTCCGGATCGGCGTGGCGATACGGCCGTAACGTCGACCGCGCCAGCCGGACCCCGTCGATCAGGCAGGCGTGGTTGAGTCGGTCAAGATAGACCGCATCGTCGCGACCCATCAAAGCGGCGATCGTCCCCAGATTGGCCGCGAACCCGGTCGGGAACAGCACGGCGGCCTCGACCTGCTCGAACTCGGCCAACTCGTCGGCGAGCCCCTGATGCTCCGGACTCCAGCCGTAAACCATCGGTGAGGAACCCGCTCCCCAACCCCAACGCTGGGCCGCTCGTAACGCCGCGTCAACTAAGCGTGGGTCGGTTGCCAGGCCCAGATAATCATTGGAACCGAAGTTGATTCGATCTTCACTGGCCTCACCGTCGGCCCGAGCCGGCACGGATGCGGGCCGATCGGTCAGATCGCGCCAGAGCCCCTGATCGCGGAGTTGCTGGGCCTCGGCTTCGAGCCAATCGAGCTTATCGGTCACGACGGCTTCCTCGATCCAACAGAGCTAGGGCACTCTCGAGATCGATCGATCGCAGGATGACCCAGGACCGCTACAGCCAGATGACCGCCGAAGCCCAGCGAGAGCTTCAGAGCGATCCGAGGAGGACGCTCTGGCCCGGGATTCCCGACGTCCAAGCCGTTCAGGTCGCACTCCGGGTCGCGGTCGTTCCCGATATTGATCGTGGGCGGGATCCGACCATGCTGCAAGGCGAGGACCATCAAGGCCAGTTCCACCGATCCGGCCGCGCCGAGCAGGTGGCCGATCTGGGGCTTGTGGGCGGTCGCCCATGGACCCGTTGAGCGATCACGCCTCCCTGTCTCGAGCGCCAACCGGACCGCCGACGCCTCGAGCCGATCGTTGGCCGGCGTCGCGGTCCCGTGTACATCGACCAGATCGACCTGTTCGGGTCCGCAACCGGCCGCGCGGATGGTCCGTCGGATCAGATCGGCCAGGGTTTGAGGATCTGGGTCCAGTCCCGTGATGTGGTGAGCATCGGCCCCTTCAAGACCGCCGAGCCACTCGGCTCGGATCGGGGCGCCCCGCGACTCGGCCACTTCCCGACGCTCCAGGAGCATTAAAGCCCCGCCTTCGCCGACGAGGAAGCCGTCGCGGTCCCGACTCCAAAGCCGCATCGTCGTCCGGGGATCGGGACGCGACGCGGCCAGGGCCCGCATCGATCGGAAGGCGCCCAGGATCAGCGGCTCCAAGCTCAGGTCGGCGCTGCCCACGACGGCCCGATCGCAGTGGCCCGAGGAAATCCAGGCGGCACCCCGCATCGCCGCAACCAGTCCCGTGGCACAGGCGGCGATCGGCGAAGAGCAGGGGCCCCGCAAGTCTAAGCGTGCGGCCACTCGAGACGAACCAGCATGCGGCCAACCGTCTAACCAGGGCGGCAGATATCTGTCGAGCCGAGACTCGCTGCTTTCCAACCCGCGTTTCGCGATCGGGCGATCGGCCCAACGCGAGAGGCCAACCAACCCCCCTTTGCTGAGCCCGACCAAGCATGCCGTCCGCCCCGGATCGTGGTGGCGACGACCGGCCGCGCCGCTCAACCGAGCGTCGTCCCAGAGCCGATCGGCGAGCCGGTCGAGCAGTTCGAGGACCGGCTCGTCAGATCCGGGCAACAGCCCACCGCGATCCAAGGGGTGCCCTTGGTGTCCGGCGAGAGGCCCGTCCAAGGCTTGAGCTGAGCAGCGACCTTCCAGCAAGGCATTCCAGGTCGAATCCAGATCAGCCCCTAGCGCGGTGGTCAGAGCCAAGCCGGTGACCACCACAGGGGACCGTCCGGAGTCCGAGATCGCCATGCGGGGAGAGATGAGCCGGTCCATAGGGATCCGAGTGCAGGGCTTGGGCGATCGTCCTTTGTTCTCAAGGACGGGGCGTGCCCGAGACGGTCTCCGAGGCCGGACGGGGGCGTAGGCCCAATTCGGCGAACAGGGCGGCGTCGGCGTCATACTCAGGGTTGGGTGTCGTCAGAAGCCGTTCGCCGGCGAAAATCGAATTGGCCCCAGCCAGGAAGCAAAGCGCCTGCTCGGCCGGGCTCATCTGAAGCCGACCGGCCGAGAGCCGGACCATCGCCTGCGGCATGACGATCCTCGAGGTGGCGATCATCCGAAGCATCGGCCAAATCTCGATCGGATGCCGATCGCCCAGCGGCGTCCCTTCGACCGGCACCAGCGCGTTGATCGGGACCGACTCGGGCGTCGGATCGAGCTGGGCCAGCTCTGCGATCAGGCCGATCCGATCCTCGTCGGTCTCGCCCATCCCGACGATCCCGCCGGAGCAGACGGTGATTCCGGCGGAGCGCACGTGATCCAGCGTCTCCAGGCGATCCTGATATGATCGCGTGGTGATGATCCGCTCGTAAAACTCGGGTGAGCTATCGAGGTTGTGGTTGTAGGCGTCCAGGCCGGCCTCACGCATCCGACGGGCCTGCTCGGCGTTGACCATGCCCAAGGTGCAGCAGACCTCCAGGCCGATCCCTTTGACGTCGCGGATCATCTCGAGGACCTGCTCGAAGCGGTGATCGTCTTTGACGTTGCGCCAGGCCGCTCCCATGCAGAATCGGGTGGCGCCGGAGTCCTTGGCACGCTGCGCGGCGTCGCGGACGGCCTGGCGATCCATCAGGGGTTCGGCATCGACGGCCGACTGGTAGCGGGCTGCCTGCGGGCAGTAGGCGCAGTCCTCGGGGCAACCGCCGGTCTTGATCGAGAGCAGGACACAGACCTGGACCTCGCCCAACGTGTGATGGCGTCGATGCACGTCGGCGGCGCGAAGGATCAGCTCCATTAACGGCGATTGATAAACCTCTCGGATCTGATCGCGTGTCCAAGCCGTGGTCTCGACCAGCTCATCGAGTTGGAATTGGTCAGGGGAGGAGGGATGGGCCGTGGGGCTCATGGTCGTCCTGCTTTCGGAGCCTAGGAAAGCCGGATCCGAAGGGCGCGGACCGTGCACCCACGCCAACGGTCGGAACCGGAGCGGCCACCGGTCCGATTCGGATCGGGGACCGAGTTCGAACAGGTTGAGACGGCGGAGTCGGTCGCCCCGCCCTTTGGAGGCGAGATGGCGTACGATCGCATCAGAGGGACGAGAGGCGATCGCCTCAGGCGCTGCGTCGCGAGGTCATACACACGGCGAAGACGGCTCCGACAGCGAACAGGCCGGCCAAGGCATAGCCGTACCAGTTCTGGCCGACAGCCGAGGCCACGTCGACGGTGCCGGCCGAAGCGGTCGCGGACAGCCAGAGTCCGAAGACCATGCCCAGAACCAACGATATGGTGATCGGGGTCCGGGTCGATTGAAGACGGAACGGGATCATCAGCGCGTCTCCTCCAAGTCGAAACGCCAACGCGAATGCGGGGCCGGCAAGGCTTGCGGACGGCTCTTCGACGAGCGGGTCATCGGGATCCACTCGGTCAGCGGTCGGATCCGGCGTCGGAATTCGGGGCCGGCCATGGCCACAGCTTGCCAGGCCGGACCACGCGAACGCAAGTGTTCGACGTAGCAATCCCGCTCAATCGCCCAGAACCAGTAGTCGTGCCCTCGGAACGGGAACGGGCCGGGATGGATCGGGCCAATGTCTTGAGGCGTTGAGGATGTCGATGTCTGTTGGCCAGGTCGATCCGACGACCCTGGATCGGGATCGGAGCCCGACCGGGTCCACTCGCCCTGGGGCTCGACGTAGGCGAAGACCAACAAGGCGCGGAAGCCTGGGCCAAAGAGGCGTTGCCAGCGGGCCAGCGCCTCCAGGTCATCCAACGTGACCCAGTTCTCCCAGGGGCGTCGCCCTTGACGATCCTTGCCCCGCTTGCCCTTGACCTCGACGACCAGGTTGGCCTCGAACCGGGGGTAGAGCAGAAAGTCAGGGTTCTTGAGCGGGTCGTCGTGACCGTCGAAGGCGCGTTTGGCCTCATCGACGGCCACGCAAGGGACGCCGGCCCGGCGGACAAACGCCTCGAAGGCGGCCTCGTAGGGGTTGCTCCGATCGGCCATTAGCGGACCCCCGGACCAATCTGGACCAGTGTCGGGATCGGCTCGATACACCCGGTTGGCGACGACATTGAAGCTTCTACGGAGGTTTGTCGGGGACGGGCCGGCAAGATCACGTGCGCGTAGTCCCAAATTTCTTCGGGTCGGAAGAAGACTCGGGTACCGCGTGGAATCTCGTCGAGCGTCCAGGGCGATTGGGGATCGCTCGACCAGGGTCGGACCAGCAGGTACCACTCCGAATTCTCGACGAGCAGGACCGAGTGGGAATGCGCCAGGAACCAACGGAGGTCGTCGAAGTCGCCCCACGTCTCCGGCGTATCGATCGGGTGACGGATCACCGCGTCGAGCGGCCTCGGCATCCGATCGGCCGCTCCCCGCGAGCCGGACGGTCGGGCCTCGGTCTCGGCCGTCCCGACGACGACCTGAGCGTACTCGCGGATCTGGTCAGCTAGGTGAAAGACTTGGTCGAAATCCCATCCTTCATTATACTCGCAGGTGTCGGTCGTGTATTGTCGACAGATTCGAGGGCGCGTTTCGTAGATCCCGCACCGGTAATCGGCCTGAAGATAGGTGCAGACGGTTTTGATCAGAAGATACCAGACGCGTCGGCTCACGTAGGCCAGGGCGCGTTCGTGCTCTAGGTAGGCAGCGAGGACGTCGAAGTCGTCTTGGATCTCGGGTGTAGGGATCGGCAGGCAGAAATAGCGACAGCACTGACCGGTGCAGTAGTCGCAGAGGCTCGCACCTTCGGGGACCTCGTGTCGTCGGATCGAGAAGGGAACCGGCTTAGCTGAGTTGGTGGGTTCGCCCATCGACCTCGACTCGGAAAACGGGTCACGGCTCGTCTCGATCCGCAGTACGATCAATGTATCGTGGCGTCGCGTTTGGGTCCAAGACCGATCGCCAGGCGGATCGCCTCGACATGCTCGGGGCCGGTCCCGCAGCAACCTCCCATGAGCTGGACGCCAAACGCCATCCACTTGGGGACCGCCTCGGCCCAGACCGACGGGGGTCGAATGGCCTGACCGGGCAAGCCGGCGTTGGGCTGGCAGACCAGCGGGACGATGGTGGCTTCGGCCAGGCGCTTCAAGGTGTCGAAACTCGACCCCGGACCGTCGACGCAATTGAGCCCCAGGCCCGCCACGCCCCGATCGGCCAGTCGTCGCACCGAGTCGGTGTGCGCCGCGGGCCAATCGTAACAAGTCAGGACAACAGGGAGGGATTCGACGACGACCCGAAGATGCGCCAGGGCAGGCTCGGTCTGGATAACGCTCAACGTTTCGACCAGGATCAGGTCGACTCCGGCATCGACCAACACCTCGGCTTGCTCACGGATGGCCCGCCCTTCTTGGTCCACGGCGGTCGGCCCGATGTTGCCGGCGATCAAAACGGGGGTGGCCTTGTTGGTCGCCTCGCGTGCCAGTTCGACAGCCCTCCGGTTGAGCATGGTCACGGTGGCGCGGTCGGCCTGACCGAACCGGGTCAGCCATCGGGTATTGGCCCCAAACGTGTTGGTCGTCAACACTTGTGCGCCGGCCCGAAGGTCGTCCCGATGGCAAGCGACGATGACTTCGGGCCGGCTTCGATTCCAGAGCGCCGAGTCATCTTGGTGGATGTCGAGGCCACGATCGATCAGGCGACGACCCATTCCTGAATCGCCGCAGAGAATCGGACCAGACCGATCCGAAGGCCAGGCAAGGCGATCGCTGGGCTCGGAATAGTCCACGCCTCGCCTCCGATCTCGGTTGACGGCCATGTTCAGGGAAATCGGGTGGGCTTACGCATTGAAGGTCCAAAACCGACCGGGTCGAGCGACCAAAGTCAGGAGATCTGAGGATCGTCTCGACGCCTCCGAAGCCTCCGACTATGCCGCTGGAGGAACCGGAGTTCGTCGCTGGAGAGGGCGGTCCGGCCCAGGTCGTGGAGTTTGGTAAGGATTTCGTCGAGCCGACGCGCTTCGGCCGCTTCGCGGGCGGCTCGGCGCTGGCGACGCGCTTCGCTGCGTTGACGTCGCCAGCGGTAGAGCCGGCTCTCTTGAGGCGCTTCGGTCGCCTCCTCGGGATCAGAGTCTTGCTCCTCTGTACCCACGGTGGCGACGGACGAGTCTTCCTCGTCGAAGTAGGCGTCGCCGAACTCGTTCTGGTTGAGCGGCCGTCCCTCGATGCGGACCATCCACTCCAAGAGGACACCAAGGGCCAACAGCGCGATGGCCGGAGCCGGCTGGCCGAAGATCAAGCGGATCAGGCCCAGCAACATCACCAAGGCGACCGAGGCATGGGCCGCCCAGGATGCGATGATGTTGGAGCGTGGCACAGTCACGCGGGGGTGAATCAGGACCGACCGCAAGATCCGACCGAGATCCAGCGGCATCGCCGGGATCAGGATGTTGGCGAGGAACAACAGCCAGCTCAGATGGCCGAACCAGCCGACCCACCAGATCAGCGACGTCGTCGCGGCGACCTCTCCGTCGACCATCGGGGCCCCGAAGTAGGGCGTATCTTCCCGGATCGGCCACCAGGCGAACTGACCGTCCAAGGCCGCAACGACGGCCGCCGACAACAACGTCCCGACCAGGCTGGCCAACGGACCGGCCAACGCCACGAGGATCTCCTGGGTCGCCGTCTCGGGCCGACCGTCCTGCTCATGCGGTGCGGTGAAGCTCCCCAACGGCCAGAGCCGGACTGCGGAGGTCGGACGATTCAGCCAGCTTGCGATCAGACCATGACCCAGTTCGTGCCAGACCAAGGCCACGAGCAGCATCACGAGCCAGCTCAGCGTCTCGACGACGCCGACCGACTCACGGACTGCTGCGTATAACAGGGCCAAGGTGAAGAACAGGGACAGGATCCAATGGATCCCGTATCGCGTCTGCGAGATCCGGCCCAACGGGATCGGACACCACGTGCACAGATCCGACATGAATATGACCTCCGGTAGACCCTCCCGAGACGGATGCGGACGAGTCGGACGGGGGCGGGCGATTTGTTATAACAAAGGGTGACGCCGACCTGCAACGCGGCCCAGAACGCCTGGTTTTTGAGGTGCCTTGCCCGCGAGGCCGGCCCGAGATCAACTCGACCTGAAAGGCCCCTCGGGGAGCTTCGCACACCCGATGTCCGCTCCAGACCACACACCTCGCGTTGACGATCCTCTGGCCATCCCCGAACCGGCCGAACTCCGCGTCGCTTTGGACGCGCGGTCCTACCCGATCCGGATCGGCATCGGCCAACCCGAAGCGTGGCCTCGGTTCATCCGCGATGCGCTGGCCCAGGTCGCGCCGTCACGGAGCGTCCAACACGCCCTGGCCATCACCGATGCGAACGTGAAAGCCCACGCCCAGCAGTTTGTCGAGGCGCTCGAGACGGCCGGGGTCTCGACGCGGCTGGAGATCGTCCCGCCCGGAGAAGCCAGCAAATCTCCTGCCCAGGCTCTCGCCTTGATCGATGCGCTGGTCGAGGAACGGGCTGATCGGACTTGGCCGATCTTGGCCATCGGCGGTGGCGTGATCGGGGATCTGGCCGGGTTCGTCGCCGCCATCTACGCTCGAGGACTCCCGCTGGTGATGGTCCCGACGACACTGTTGGCCCAGGTCGACAGCTCCGTTGGTGGCAAGGTCGCCGTCAATCATCCCCAGGCCAAGAACCTCATCGGCGCCTTCCATCAGCCGTCGGCTGTCTGGATCGATGTTGAGACGCTCAAAACCTTGCCCACACGCGAGTACCGGTCGGGATTGGCCGAGGTGCTCAAGTATGGGGTCATTCTCGACCAAGCGTTCTTCGCCCATCTCGAGGCCCACGCTGACGCGTTGCGGCTGGCTGACCTCGGGCCGCTCGTGCCGGTCATTCGGCGCTGCTGCCGGCTCAAAGCCGATGTCGTCGAGCAGGACGAGCGTGAGGAGACCGGCCTCCGAGCAATCCTCAATTTCGGCCACACCATCGCCCACGCTATTGAGGCCGTCGCCGGCTACGGGACCTATCTGCACGGCGAGGCGGTGGCCGTTGGCATGATCGCCGAAGCCCGACTGGCCGTCGAGTTGGGCCTGCTCAACCGCGAGGCTCTCGACCGACTGATCCGACTGGTCGTCGCCTTCGAGCTGCCCACCACCGCGCCCGGCCTGGACCACGAGGCGCTTCGTGCAGCGATGGCACGCGACAAGAAGAACCTCGGCGGCACGCTCCGTTTCGTCCTTCCCGACCGGATCGGCCATGTGGCCTTGACACCCGTCGAGCCAGACCGGCTCGGACCGATTCTCCGGAGCCTCGACGAGCCCGCCGCATGAGCACCGACACCCCGCCGGAGCCCGAAGAACGCGCACCCACAACGCCCTCGGCGTCTCCTCAGTCCGAGCACGTCCCGGCGCCCCAAGCACGCGATCACTCGACGATCGACGAGGACCTGCGCGACCAGCTCTGCCTCAGCCTCATCCCCGGGATCGGACCGCACACCGTCCGCGCCCTGCTGGACCGGTTCGAGACGCCCCACCGCGTCCTCCGCGAGCGGATGGCGGTGCTCCGTGCCGTACCGGGGATC
>CAZSSM010000124.1:0-14712 GCA_964609385.1 uncultured Planctomycetia bacterium | reverse complement strand
GGGACAACGATCTGCGAAAGCAACCCAAATGTCACGACACCGGGCCTGATCAGCGCGGGTCTTGAACGACGAGAGGTGTGGCATTAACCTCGCTCTGATTGACAAGTCTCGGCCATTTTCGCCAAGACCGAGACCGTCGACCGCACGGTCTTTGGTCGGAGGACGGGTAGATGAGCACGCCGTCGCAGATCGATATCGAGGCACTCCTGGCGCCGATCCCTGGGGACGATCCGGCCGGGACCGCCGACACTTACGCGGCCATGGACGAACTCCGCGAGCTTCGCCGTGAGGTGAAGCCCATGTCATCCCCAAGGGATCGCGACATCCAGGCGCTCCCAGGGGAGGAGGAGAAGCGGGCCAATTGGCCGGGAGTCATCAAGCTCGCTGAGGAGGTGTTGACAACCCGCTCGAAAGACCTCCGTGTGGCCATTAGTTTGACGGAAGCCCTGACAAAGCTACATGGATTCGCAGGCCTCCGAGACGGCCTGACGCTGCTGGCCGCCCTGCTCGATCAGGCTTGGGATCGGATACATCCCGAACTGGAAGACGACGAAGACACGATCCGGGTCGACCTGTTGAGCGGGATCGATGAATCGGCGAAGGGGATTCGGTTCCCAGTCACGATCCGGCAGATCCCGATCGTCCAGACCGACGAGGGTCCGGTGAGCCGGCTCGTCTGGGAACAGATGACCGACGGCGAGTCGGACGTGGCCGCCGCCTTCGACCGTGCTGTCGGTCAACTCGAATCGGAATCAGTCATGACACTCAAGGCCGATTCTGATGCGGCAATGGCCTCGTTGAATGACCTGTTTTCGGCTTGTCGGAATCGGATGGGATCGGATGCGCCGAGCTTTGTAAACGTCAGCAAAGCCCTCGAGGATTCTCAGATCGTCATCGGGAACGTCGCGAACACCGTCCTCGGAGACTCGGACCCCGATGTGGTGAATGGTGATCCTCCACCCAACGGCGGCGAGCGGAAAGCTTCCACCGGCGGTTCGAAACAGATCGAGTCGCGCGACCAGGCCTATCGTCAACTCGCCGAGGCGGCCCAACTGCTCAAGCGGCTCGAACCGCATAGCCCGATCCCCTACCTCATCGAAAAGGCCGTCACGCTCGGCAAGATGACCTTCCCCGACCTGATCCGTGAGCTGATCCGCGATGACGACATCCTCCTACAAATGCGACGCGAGCTAGGACTTCCCAAGCCTGACGACGATGATTATTGATATTTTTAGTAAATACAAATATATCGTATCATTTATAATCTGATAGTTCCCAGGACATCGGGTCGGGACCCGAATTTGCTTGCGTCGGCGGGTGGGCGGACGTACAAACGATCATAAATTCTTCGCGCATCCATGGGGATGCCGGGCCACCGATGAGGTTGTGTGCGATCCTCCCTTAGGGATCGATCGGTCGTCCGGCGCGGAGAGATGGTCCGGACAGTCCCTCCCCGGCCGAGAGTCCCGCAAGTCTGGAGAGAGTTGGGATGAGTGATGGGAACGCTTCGCCCCAGGTGATTCGCTCGGCGCTCGACGCCGGCGAGGGGATCGTGCGGTTGGCCCCGACGTGGGTCCCGCGTTCGTTCTTGATGCCCGGCGGCCGGCTCAAACTGGCAAAGCAGGACCTCTACGCTCTCGGGACCCACCGGGGCGGGATCGACGAGCGTTGGTTCGCCTCGACGACCCCGGCGGCCAACGAGGGTGCCCCGCCTGACGAAGGGCTCAGCTACGTCGTATCCAACGGCGATCGGTTCACACTCCGCGACGCGATCGCCGCGTTCGGGCCGGAGATGATCGGCCCATCGCTCTGGGACACCTACGGACGTTGGCCGGTCTACAGCAAGTTCTTCGATAACCTCGGCCCGATTCCGCACCACATGCACCAGTCCCAGGAGCAGGCCAAACTGGTCAACCAAGAGGGCAAGCCGGAGAGCTACTATTTCCCGCCGCAGCTCAACTGGACCGGAAACAACTTCCCCTACACCTTCTTCGGCCTGGAGCCGGGCACGACCAAGGAGGAGGTCCGCGGCTGCCTGGAACGTTGGAACGATGGCGACAATGGAATCCTCGACCTGTCCAAAGCCTACCGACTTCAGCCCGGCACCGGCTGGCTGGTGCCGCCTTGCGTGCTTCATGCGCCAGGCTCGCTGGTGACCTACGAGCCTCAGTGGGGCTCGGACGTCTTCGGGATGTATCAGTCGATGGTCGAAGGACGTCGCGTCCCTTGGGACTTGCTTGTTAAGGACGTCCCGGCCGACAAGCATCAGGATCTGGATTACCTCGTCGAACAACTCGATTGGGACCAGAACGTCGACCCCAACTTCAAGGCGAACCACTACCTCGAGCCGTTCGGACGGACCGGCGGCGATGAGGCCGGACACATCGACAAATGGATCGTTTACGGGACTGTCAACGGTCAGCAGCTCTTCAGCGCCTGCGAACTGACGCTCCAACCGGGAGCCTCGTGCACGATCAAGGATCCCGGCGCTTACGGTTTGATCGTCGTCCAGGGGTCGGGCACCATCGGCAAGCTGGCCGTCGATTGTCCGGTCTTCATCCGGATTGGTGAGGTGACTCAGGACGAAGTCTTCGTCACCGCCAAGCGAGCCGGCGAGGGTGTCACCTTCACCAACACCGGCGCCGAGCCGTTCGTCAGCCTCCGCTACTTCGGACCCGACGTCCACAGCGATCTCCCGGCTGTCGGTGCCCATAAGTCGGCTTGATTGAAGCTGTTCTGATATAAAGTCTCGGTCGACCCGTCTCAGCTCCGCACGCAACCCGTCGACAGGTCGGCCGAGTCGCCCCTATCTGAACACCTCACCGCACTCGAACGCATCCTTCAGAGGTGCCTCCCGATGGCCACAACGACCGCCACGCCCGCCGTCGATGGCGGCCTGCGACTGCTCCTGGATCAGATCTCGTGTGGTCGATACGTGGCGCTCTCCGAGACTCTCGGCGAGCGGCCCCAACCGCGCTTGATCTATTGCCAGGGGAGCCTGGAACTTGTGGTCACCCCACGACGACACGAGCGGTTCGGCGAGCGACTCGCCCAACTCTTTATGTCCGTTGCCAGAGCACATGATCTGCTCTGGGACAATGCGGCCTCAGCCACGTTCCGAGATCGGTCCCGCCAATGCGGGATCGAGGGCGACAAGACTTACGATGTTGGTGAAAACGCCCGGATGATGCAGGGGGGCACCGACATCGACTTAAGTATCCAGCCGCCTCCCGACCTGGCTATCGAAGTAGAGATGACCAGTCCGCTCACCCGGGCTCTCCAGGTCTGGTCGCAGCTAGGGGTCCCGGAGATCTGGACCTTCCAACAATTGATCTGGGCCGTCGCATTCTGGGAGCTCCAAGCCGATGGGACGTACCGACGGATTACGCCAAGTCGCTCTCTCCCCGCAGTACGGCCTGAAGATATCGTCGCCCAGATGAAGCTCTCAGAGACGATGACCGGATCGGAATGGACCGATCAACTGCCCACCTGGATTGACCAGCAGATCCGGCCCCGACTGGACAAGAGCAAGTCTGTGGACTCGTTGGACGAGGGTTCAGGCAATGGATGAACGATTCTCCGAATACCCAACCAGCCCGTTGAGTCCTGGCGACTTAGAGGCCGCACTTCCAGAGGACTACCGGATCCGACTCAAGCAGGAGTTACGTCCCGGCGAGCCGATTCTCTGGGTGGGCGTTGGGCCCGAGCCCAAAGAACAGAACTCCCTTCGTGGCCCTCTGATAACGCTCGCATGGTGTCTTGTGATCGGAGGAGGTTCGGTTGCCCTATTCTCGTCTCCCATCTGGATCGAAGACCATCGCCTGAGCGAATTATTTATCACTATTGCGGTGCCTGATTTTAGTATATCAATCGTAGCTAGTGTTATAACACTCGTTGTCCTCTCGTTTTCGGTCGGTAAAAAAAGACGCAAAGAATGGCTCCCGATCGGTGAATACTATGCACTCAGCCCAACGCATCTGATCACCTGGACCCGATCTGTTTCCCCGGCTGGCATCATGGTCGACTCATATGACCTAACAAGCTTCAGCCGGATCGCTCGAGTCGAGCCTGAGGAGAGTATGGGCGACGTATTGCTCTACAACGCGGGGGAGTCGACAAAAGGAAGCTACGGGGCGCTGACTCTTCTCGATGTAAGAGAGGTCCGTCGCGCTGAGGCGATCATCCGGCTGGCCGTTGAAGCCCACGGTACGTTGGTTTCACAATCGTGATCCGAGCCTTCTGTGAGGAGCATGACATGAGCACCGCTGTTGAAGTTGAAACACATACCGCCCCGAAACTCCACAACGCGGCCTGGCCGGGTGTGGTCGGCAAAGGTGACGGCGGTGAGCCGCCGATCGAATTGGACACGATGTTGAGGTTGACCGCTGATGCGGAGATCGATGGCGTCAAATTCGACGGCGTCGACCTGTTCCTCTTCGCGCCCCACGTCGACATTGATGCGACTAATGACGACTTGAAGGCGCTTGCCGAGCAGGTCCAAAGTCACAACCTCGTCGTTGGCTCGGTCGTCGCCCCGGTCTGGCCCCCCACCGGTGGAGGGCCTGCCTTGGATGAGGGCGAGGGACGCACCAAGTTCCTTGAACAAGTCAAGAAGGGGTGCCGAATCGCCAAGACGCTCCGCGAGATCGGCGTGCGGCCCTACGGTGTTGTCCGGATCGACTCGGCCAGTAGCCCGGAAGACTGGGTCAAGGATCCCGAGGGCAACCAAACGCGGATCGCTGAGACGTTCAAGCAGGCCGCTTCAATCGCCGGGGACCATGGCGAGCGACTCGCCGCCGAAGGGGAAATCTGCTGGGGCGGCATGCACTCTTGGAAAAAGATGGTCGACTTGTTGGAACGAGTCAACAAACCTGAGGTCCTCGGGTTTCAGGCCGATATGGCGCACACGCTGCTCTACACGCTCGGCGCCAATGCGCCGGAGGACCGGATCCTCCCCGAAGACTTTGATCACACCGACGCCAACGCCTTCGATGCCGCCTACAAGCAGGTCGCCGACGCCCTCCGCCCCTGGACGATCGACTTCCACGTCGCCCAGAACGACGGCACCGTCCACGGCACCGGCAGCCACGATAAAACGGGCCGACACTGCCTTGCCACCGACGGCAACGGCCGTTTGAATATCCTCAAGCATGCCGGCTATTGGATGCGTGGCGACGACGGTCAACCGACGAAGGCGTTCCGTCACATCTGCTGGGACGGCTGCATGTTCCCCAATGCCGTCATGATGGATCAGCAGACCTGGAACGACATCCTCCGGGCGATGATCGCCGTCCGCAACGCACACGGCTGGGACGCCTGAGATCTCCCACCAGAGAAGGTCACGCCTTCGGATTCACAACGAGCACATGCGAGCAGGAGACAGACTGCGATGTCCAAGAAGAAACCGCTCCGGATCGGGATGATCGGCTACGGCTTCATGGGCCGGGCTCACTCGAACGCCTACCGCAAGGTCAGCCAGTTCTTCGACCTGCAATACCGGCCGGTCCTGCAGGCAGCCTGCGCGCGGAACGAGACGTCGATCCAGGAGTTCGCCGATAATTGGGGCTACGCCTCGATCGAGACCGACTGGAAGGCGCTGTTGGCCCGTGACGACATCGATGCGGTCGACATCTGCACGCCCAACAACACCCACGCCGAGATCGCCATCGCCGCCGCCGAGGCCGGCAAGATGATCCTCTGCGAAAAGCCGTTGGCCATGGACACTGCCGAGGGCAAGACCATGGTCGCAGCCGTTGAGAAGGCGGGCGTGGCCAACACCGTCTGGTACAACTACCGACGCGTGCCAGCGGTGACACTCGCCAAGTATTTGGTCGATCAAGGTCGGCTCGGCTCCCAGATCTTCCACTATCGGGCCAACTTCCTCCAAGACTGGACGATCTCCGAGGACCTACCCCAAGGCGGTGCAGCACTCTGGCGGCTCGATGTCAAGGCAGCCGGCTCGGGTGTCACCGGAGACTTGCTGGCCCACTGCATCGACACGGCCACATGGATCAACGGACCGATCACCGACGTCTGCGCCATGACCGAGACCTTTATCAAACAGCGCAAGCACAACCTCACCGGTAAGGTTGAGGAAGTCGGCATCGACGACGCCTGCGCCTTCCTCTGCCACTTCGCAAACGGCTCGCTCGGCCTGTTCGAGTCGACCCGCTACGCTCGTGGCCACAAGGCGCTCTATACCTTGGAAGTCAACGGCGATAAAGCGTCGCTCAAGTGGGACTTACACGACCTCCATCGGCTCGATTACTTTGACCATCGCGACGACTCGATCATCCGCGGCTGGCGATCGATCCACGTCACCGACGGTGATCAGCCCTATATGGACCGCTGGTGGGTTCCGGGATTACAGATTGGTTATGAACACAGCTTTATCCATCACGTCGCCGATTTTCTCAAGAGCCTGGAAACCGGCGAGCCATGCCGGCCGACCTTCCGCGACGCCTTGGAGACCCAGGCGATCTGCGACGCCGTGCTCGACTCAGCCAAAGAACGAGCCTGGAAGAACGTCGAACAGGTCTCCTGAACTCTGAGAAAAGTAAACGTAGATCGTTGACGTGCATTACGCTGACCGCCTGACCCTAGCAACGCGAGAACTCCGATGAAGACGGGCATGAACCTGCTGCTCTGGACGTCTGAGGTTACTGCTGAGCAGGATGCGGTGCTTGACGAGTTGAAGGCGATCGGCTTCAACGGGGTCGAGATCCCGATCTTCAACATCGACCCCAGCGGCTATCAACGGTTGGGCGATCGGCTCAAAGCGATCGGGCTAGGCGCGACGGCCGTCACGGTCATGACGCCCGAAGCGAACCCGATCTCGGCTGAGACATCGGTGCGCGACGCGGCGGTCGAACGCCTGTCCCGCGTTCTGGAATGCTGTCAGGCTTCGGGAGCAACGTTACTCTGTGGTCCTCTCCACTCGGCACTCGGCGAGTTCTCAGGTGTGGGGCCGACTGAGGATGAATTCCGACGCGGCGTCGAGACCATGCAACGGGCTGGTGAGAAGGCGAAGGCGGCCGGTGTTCAACTGGCCGTCGAATACCTCAACCGCTTCGAGATCTATTTCCTTACGACTGCCGCCCAAACCAAACGATTCGTTGACGCCGTTGACCATCCATCGGTCAAGATGATGTACGATAGCTTCCACGCGCACATTGAAGAGCGTTCGCAAGCCGAAGCGATCGCCCATTCAGCCCCTCGGATCGTACACGCACACGTCTCGGAAAACGATCGCGGGACCCCCGGTGCTGGCCAGGTCGACTGGGACGGCTACTTCGGCGGGCTCAAGCAGGCCGGCTACGACGGCTACTACACCATCGAGGCTTTCGGTCGAGCCCTACCAGACCTGGCCGCCGCCACCAAGGTCTGGCGCGACCAGTTCGACAACCCAATGCAACTCTGCCGCGACGGATTGGCCCATATCAAAAAGCATGTTGAATCATGATTTTAAGAGCATGTACTCGACATGCCTTTTTTGACGCTTGTGAATACTAAATGAACCGGTCATCGCCTGGTTACAAGGCCATCAGCGGGAAGAAGCGTTCCTCGACGATGGCCCCGTCTTTCACGGTGTAGAGGGCCACCTCACGCATCGTCTGTCGGTTTTCACTTGGGTCGCTGCAATCGAGCTGAAAAATCGTTGAGAACTGGTCGCTATGAGAATCTGACAGGCTGTCACCAAAGCTCCGTTCTTAATCAACTGCACGTCGCAATTCAGCAAAAGCGATTGTGCTTGAATAGATTGCTTTCGAAGTAACTCGTGGTCATCCCAACCAGAGTTCTTGCAAAGATGATCGAGATTTCAAGTGTTTGTTGTATCAGCTTGCCTTAGCAGGAGCCACGCTTCCCGAGTTCTTCACTCAGGCCTTGACTGCTTTGCCAGCGGACTTGCGGGCCTCACGCTTGCGTTGTTCTTCGGCGAGCAGCTTTTTGCGGAGCCGGAGGCTGGACGGGGTGACCTCGACGAGTTCGTCGGCCTCGATGTATTCCAGGGCCAGTTCGAGACTGAGCTGTCGAGGAGGCTTCAGGATCAGCGCACGGTCCGAGCCGCTGGAGCGGACGTTACTGAGCTTCTTCTCCTTGGTTGGGTTGACAACCATGTCCTCGGATCGAGCATTTTCTCCGACGATCATCCCCTCATAGACCGCGTCACCCGGCGAGACAAACATCACGCCACGCTGCTGGAGGGCCTCCATCGAGTACGTGTTCGCGGCCCCGGAAACATTGCTGATCATTACGCCGTTGGCACGCCCAGGAACGTCGCCACGCAGGGGTCGGAACTCTTGGAAGACATGGCTGATGCTCGCCTCGCCGTTGGTGGCGCTCAGGAGACGGTTCCGCATGCCGAGTAGGCCTCGTGCCGGGATCGAGAAAACGCAATGGACCTCAACGCCCTTGTTCTCCTGGACCTGCAGTTCGGCACGACGGCCGGTCACTTGGGCAATGACCGTGCCGACGTGGGCCTGTGGCACGTCAATGACCAACTCCTCGTAGGGCTCCATTGTTTGGCCATCGACCCTCTTGAGGATGACCTCGGGTTTGCCGACAGCCAGCTCGTAGCCTTCGCGACGCATGGTCTCGATCAGTACGGCCAGGTGGAGCAGACCGCGCCCGGAGACGCGGAAGGAATCACGATCCTCGGTCGGTTCGACCTTCAAGGCCACGTTGGCCCGAAGCTCACGACGGAGCCGTTCTTCCAAGTGTCTCGAGGTAAGGAACTTGCCCTCGCCGGAGAGAGGCGAGTCATTGACAGTGAAGAGCATACTCAAGGTCGGTTCACCGACCTCGATCCGAGGAAGGGCATCGGTGACGCCGGCTTCAGCGATCGTATCGCCGATGTCGACCTCGGGCACGCCGACGATAGCCACGATGTCGCCGGCCTTCGCCTCCGGGACCTCGACGCGGCCCAGGTTGTCGAAGACAAGCAGGCGATCAACGTTGTGCTCGGTGAGGACCCCGTCCTTCTTGACCAGGCCGATCCGCATCGACTGACGAACCTCGCCCGAGTGGATCCGACCGACGGCGATCCGTCCGACGTATTCGGAGAAATCCAGCGACGTGCAACGGATTCGGAACGGCTCGTTGAGGGCGACCTCTGGACCGGGCACGTGGTCGACGATGAGCTTCAAAATCGGCTCGATGGTGCCTGATCGCGTCGACGGGTCGTCCGACGCGTAGCCGTCTCGGCCCGATGCGTAGAGATAGGGAAAATCGCACTGCTCTTCGTCCCCACCGAGTTCAACGAAGGTATCGAAGATCTCGTCGAGGACTTCCTGAGGTCGAGCATCAGGCCGGTCGATCTTATTGATAATGACGATCGGCCGGAGTCCCTGGGCAAAGGCCTTGCGGAGCACGAACTTCGTCTGCGGCATGGGGCCGTCGAAGGCATCCACCAGCACCAGACAACCGTCGGCCATCTGGAGCGTGCGTTCGACTTCGCCGCCGAAATCGGCGTGGCCGGGCGTGTCGATGAGGTTGATCTTGGTGCCTTTGTAAGGCAAGGCGATATTCTTGGCTAGGATGGTGATACCGCGCTCGCGTTCCAGGTCGTTGGAGTCGAGGATCCGTTCGCCCTGGAGCTGGCTGTCGCGGAATTGGCCGCTCTGCTTGAGCAGTGAGTCGACCAGGGTAGTTTTTCCGTGGTCGACGTGGGCGATGATGGCCACGTTGCGGATGTCGTCGCGTCGGGATGCCATGGTCGGTAAGACCCGCTGGGGAGTGGGGCTGTGTCGGCGAAAGCCGGACCGGGGAGGATCCAGAGGCGATCGGCACCGGCTGGAACCGTGGACTAGCTCCTGACCAGAGTATAGCGGGTCGATGCACACTTGGGAATTTCTCCGGAGTTGATCGTATGGTCCTAGAGGGCCACGACCGTTGTCTCCGAGACGGTCCATCTCAGTCGCTATGGATTGCGAGGTTCGTCGCGGTTCCGGATGAATGCGGTGGTCGGTTGACACGGTTCGCGATGGGTTACAATATCGGAGCCGGAGGTATGAAAGGCGATCCTGTCAACCCCACCTCGTTGGCGCCGATCGTTGCTCCGATCGAGCCCCAGGATGGGCTACGTGGGCCGCACGCCCGTCTTGGAGAGCATGCGACGATGACCAAGTTGCTCGATCACCAACCGGGACACGCTTCGAGTGCTCCCTGCGATGCGGTATTGCCCGACGACTTGGAGGGCGTCAACGCATTGCTTCGTGTTTTCCTCCACGACACCCATCGACGATTCGCCACCAACCCGCACTATCAATCGCTTTACGCCAAGCTCCAGCAGTTCGTCATGGGTGGAGGCAAACGGATCCGGCCCCGGCTTTGTCTCTCTAGCTATCGGATCATTACCAGCGAAACGGATCCGCCACAACCGGTCTGGTTGACTGCGGCGAGCCTGGAACTGTTCCACGCCTTTATGCTTGTACACGATGATCTGATTGACGGAAGCGTGGAGCGTCGTCAGCGTGCCACGCTCCACGAGGCGGTCCGGCTTGATTCTCAAGCCCCCAACAGCGCGTCAACGACCAAAAAGGCTAACGATTTGGGGCTTCTGGCCGGCGACCTGCTACTCGCACTTGGCATGCGGTTGATGTCGCATTCAGGCCTCGAAGCGACGGTCATGTCGCGAACCAGTCAGTTGCTCTCGGATATGCTGCTGGAGACCGGCCTAGGCCAGACGCTCGACGTACTCTACGACGATCGCTCGCTGGAAGATCTGACCGAGGACCAGATCGTCGAGGCCTATTGCCGGAAAACCTCGAGGTACAGCATCTCTGGCCCACTCGTCCTGGGTGCGATCATGGGCGGGGCTGAGGAGCCGGTCTGTCGCTCATTAGACCGCTTCGGCGACCTGCTTGGATTGGGCTATCAAATCGAGAACGACCTTCAAGCACTGGAGCAAGATCCGGAACACGGCGATCACTCGGACCTGGACACTGGCAAGCGAACTTACTTGCTCTGGTGTGCACACCAACGACTGGATATCTCCGGTCGTGAGGCGTTACGTCAGAGCCTCGCGTCGCCGGTGAGTCCGAAGCGTCGACGACGCCTCATGGACCTAATCGTCACCAGCGGTGCTCTGAACGCGTGTCGGTCGCGGCTCGACGACATCGAGCGTGAGGCGATCTCTGAAATTCAGCACGCCGACTTGGACGAACCACGACGGCTGGCCTATATCGCCTTGGCCGATGTCGTCCGTTCTCGGAGTCGGGCCGTGACCCAACCTCAGGGTGCCAACGCTCCCATGCACGTCCGCGCCACCCATTGACCGACGCCCTGATTAACCTGAGGCGTTCGATCACATCTTTCCGCTCACATTCTTCCTTTGCATAGGTTTGGCATTGATGAATAGTGCTGTGAGTGATCCGGCGACTGAGAGCGTCAACGGGTCTAATGGCCGGGTCCAATCGGGTTTAGGACGGCGTGCGGTGGTTATCGGCAGCGGTTTCGGCGGTCTAGCTGCTGCGATCCGCGCCGCGGCCCGTGGCTATGAAACAACCATCCTTGAGATGCGCGACAAGCCTGGCGGTCGCGCGTATGTCTACGAGGACCAGGGCTTTATTTTCGACGCCGGCCCGACGATCATCACCGTCCCGTTTATCCTCCAGGAACTCGCCGAGTTGGCCGGCAAGTCGATCCACGACTATGCGCAGATCGTTCCCTGCGACCCTTACTACCGGATTTACTTCGACGACGGTCAGACGTTTGATTACACAGGCCAAACGGAGCGGTTGGAGTCTGAGATCGCTCGGTTCAATCCCGATGATGTGGCCGGCTACCGACGTTTCCTGGCCTACACGAAGCAGGTCTACGATCGCGCTTTTGTTGACTTAGCTGACCATTCCTTTGACTCGATCTGGGAGATGGTTCGGGTCGCGCCCGACCTAATCAAACTCCGGGCCGATAAGTCAGTCTACTCGCGGGTCTCGGAGTTCGTCACCCATCCCCGACTCCGGATGATCTTCTCATTTGAGCCGCTTCTGATCGGCGGAAACCCGCTGCGGGCCTCGTCGATCTACGCGATGATTCACTACCTTGAGAAGGAGTACGGCGTCCACTTCGCCATGGGCGGGACCGGGGCGTTGGTCCGAGGATTGGTCCGGCTGTTCGAGGATTTAGGCGGCCGGATCGAACTGGGTTGTCGAGCTGAGGAGATCGAAGTCGGCGAGGGTGCCGTCCGGGCCGTTCGCACTGCCGACGGCCGACGATTCCCCGCTGACGTGGTCATTTCCAATGGCGACGTCGCCAACACCTACCGCAAGCTGATCAAGCCCGAACACCGCAAAAAATGGACCGATCGTCGTCTCGAGAAGCTCCGCTATGCAATGTCACTATTTGTCATCTATTTCGGCACCAATCGCACATATGAGCACTTGCCTCATCACGCGATCATCCTCGGTCCGCGCTACCACGGCTTGCTCGACGACATCTTCGACCGCAAGCGCTTGGCCGACGACTTCTCGTTGTACCTCCACACTCCGACGCGGACTGATCCTAGTCTCGCACCCGAGGGTTGTGAGTGCTTCTACGTGCTCAGCCCAGTGCCGAACCTGGCCAGCGGCCATGACTGGGACGCGATCAAGGAGGAGTATGCCGACCGGATCCTTGCTTCGATGGAGAAGGATTATCTGGTCCCCGACCTCCGGGCGCATCTGGTCACCAAACGGATCTTCACGCCCAAGGACTTCGAGACGGACTTGGACGCCTACATGGGCTCAGCCTTTCAGTTCGAGCCGGTCTTGACGCAGAGCGCCTGGTTCCGGCCGCACAACAAGAGCGAGGACGTGGGCGGCCTTTATTTTGTCGGTGCCGGCACGCACCCCGGCGCGGGCTTGCCCGGCGTGATCTCCAGCGCCAAGGTCTTGGAGCGGTTCCTTTGACATCCACGGACGTGGACCACGTCGAAGACCTTCGAGACGTCGATGCAGAGACGTCTCAGCCACTCGGCTCTCCGGTCCCCGACTCTGGTTGTGGAGCGGGAACCGACGCATCTCGAGTCATCCTACCTACGACCCCATACAGTGGCATGTCTGCACGAGGGGTCAGGATCTGTCGGTCGATCACCCGCACGTATGCCAAGACCTTTTACTTCGCCTCGTTCTGCCTACCACGATGGTCGAGGATCCACGCCTACAACGTCTACGCATTCTGTCGATGGACCGATAACCAGATTGACGACGCGAGCAGTACTGATGAGGCGATCCGTCGGCTGACCGTGGCCCGTCGCGTCTTGAACGCAGTTTATTCCAACACCTCGCTGCCCGCTGGCCTCGACGCGTTCCGCGCCACGGTGGCCGAGCGTCGAATCCCCCGCGACCTCTTCGAAGATCTGCTCGAAGGGATGAGAATGGATCTGATCGTCTCGCGATATCCAAACTTTGCAGATCTGGAGCGATATTGCTATTGTGTAGCTGGAGTTGTTGGTCTCATGATGACACACATATTCGGATATACTGATGAAAGCTGTTTTCCGAAGGCCATCGCACTCGGCGACGCGATGCAATTGACGAACATTTTGCGAGACATCGCCGAAGACCTCGAACGGGGACGAATTTACCTGCCGCAAGACGAGCTGAATCAATTCGGTGTCGATGAGAAACAGTTGCGGGCTGGCCAGGTCAATGACCGGTTCGTCGCCCTGATGCAGTTCCAGATCGAGCGAGCGCGTCAGCGGTATCAAAGCTCTCTGGCAGGAATTCCGAAGCTCCAAGGACCCGCAAGCCGCCTAACCGTTCGGGTTATGGGCCGGCTTTACACGGACATTTTGAGCGTTATCGAGCGTCAAAACTACGACATCTTCACGCTTCGCGCACATGTCCCAACCTTAGAGAAGCTAGGGACACTGGTTCGTTGTCAACTAGGTCACTGGTCTCTCGAAACGCGGTCTCATCTCGGATGACCGCTCCGCTGGAATACTACGATCACAGATACTCCCGCCGACCGATCATCGGTCTTTGGCCTTGGACGCCTCTCATGACTCACCCCGACCCGTCTACGACCTCACCTTCTCGAACCGATCGTGAGGACCTTCCCTATAGGTCGGATTCGGATCCGGACCGTTTCCTCGACGATGCAACTCCCGGCTCGCAGGAGTGGTGGTATTTTGATGCCATTGGCGAAGACCAGCGTGATGCGCTGGTCTTGGTCTGGTATGCGAGCCTTCCCTTCGATCCCGACTACGGCGTCGCGATGGCGCGCTCCAAACGTTCTCCATCGAAGTATCGACCGCCAAACCCACGCGATCACTGCGCCTTCGGCTTCAGTTGGTATCGCGACGGGAAAACTGCGGCATATGCACTAAACGGCTACCGTGAAGGTCAGTTCGCACATCGAGCCGATCCGTTCCAAGTGACCATCGACACGTCGGTTCTGGACCGGGACGATCGTGGCTACCGGCTCCGATTCGAAACCCCATTAGTCGATGGTCGGCGGCGAGTTCGGGGCGATCTCCGGTTCGACCCTCGTCCCAACATTCCTTCCTGGGAGACTGACTTCGGCCATGACCGCTCGCCGCACCTCTGGATGCTCGCGGCGCCCGATTGCCAGGTCACCGGTCAGTTCGAGATCGTCGAGGGAGATTCCATTCTCGAGGTTGTGTCCTTTCAGGGACGGGGTTATCACGACCACAACGCGGGCCGCGAGGAGATTCGTGAAGCGATGACTCGATGGTCCTGGGGTCGTGTTCATCTGCCCGATTTTGTGGGG
>CAZSSM010000123.1:0-15024 GCA_964609385.1 uncultured Planctomycetia bacterium | reverse complement strand
GGAGGCCGAGTCTGAGGGGATGCAGGGGATCAGCCCGCGCTACGTCCAGGACAAGATCTCCAACGCCCTGGTGGCCCACCCCGAGGAACGCTCGGTCAACCCGTTCATGGTCCTCAACGAGTTGGAATCGGGCCTGAAGCACCACAGCCTGATCAACAACGAAGAGACGCGCAAGCACTACAAGAACCTGCTGGCCGTCGTCAAGGAAGAGTACGAGGACATCGTCAAGAACGAGGTGCAGCGGGCCATCGCTGCCGACGACGACGCGCTGAGCCGGCTCTGCGGCAACTACATCGACAACGTCCGGGCCTACACCCAGCGCGAGAAGGTCAAGAACAAGTACACCGGCCAGACCGAGGAGCCCGACGAACGCCTGATGCGGTCGATCGAGGAGAAGATCGACATTCCCGAGAGCCGCAAGGACGACTTCCGCCGCGAGATCATGAACTACATCGGCGTGCTCGCCCTGGACGGCCGCAAGTTCGACTACCGCTCCAACGAGCGGCTCCAGAAGGCCCTGGAACTGAAGCTCTTCCAAGACCAGAAGGACACCATCAAGCTGACCAGCCTCGTCTCCAGCGTGGTCGACAAGGATACCCAGGAGAAGATCGACATCGTCAAGAGCCGCCTGATCCGCGACTATGGCTATGATGAAGACTCCGCCACCGACGTCCTCCAGTACGTGGCCAGCATCTTTGCCCGCGGCGACGTCAAGCGCAGCGCCGGCTGATCCGATGATGGTTGAGGTCCAAGACCCTGATCCAATGGTCGATCGCCGGCTCTCCCCCGACGAACCGTTGGACAGGATCGAACCTCCGGTCCCGTCCGAGACCAACGAACGCCCATCGCGCCCTATCCGTAGATGACGATCCAGAGCGCCCCGGTCGATCGCAGCCGAACCGTTCATGGCCTGAGCGCAACGATCCTTGACCCCATCCCATCCATTCATTTCCCGAACCGACATTGTCTCGAGGGAGGCGCCGCCGATGGTCCGCAAAATCGAACGGGACGCCAACCGGTTCAAGCAGATTGTCCGCGGCAAGATCCAAAGCGACCTGCGCAAGTACGTCACCCAAGGCGAGATGATCGGCAAGACCGGCGGTGAGTTCGTCTCGATCCCGATGCCTCAGATCGACCTGCCCGAATTCCGCTATGGGCTCAACAACAGCGGAGGCGCTGGCCAGGGCGATGGTGAGGTCGGCACGCCGATCGGTCGACCCGGTCAGCAAGGCCAGGGGACCCAGCCCGGCGGCGCGGGCGAAGCGCCCGGTCAACACATCCTGGAGGTCGAACTGAGCCTCGATGAACTGGCCGAGATCCTCGGTGAAGAACTCGAACTCCCCCACATCGAGCCCAAAGGCCAGGCCAACATTATCGAGGAGAAGGATCGCTACACCGGGATCCGCCAGACCGGCCCGGAGAGCCTTCGCCACTTCAAGCGCACCTACAAACGCGCCCTCCGCCGCCAGATCGCCAGTAACACCTACGACAGCGGAGACCCGCGCGTTATCCCGATCCGCGAGGATAAGCTCTATCGCTCCTGGAAGACCATCGCGCTGCCCCAGGCCAACGCCGTCGTGCTTTACTTGATGGATGTCTCCGGCTCGATGACCGACGATCAAAAGGAGATCGTCCGGATCGAGTCGTTCTGGATCGATACCTGGCTCCGGAGCCAGTACGACGGCGTCTCGACCCGCTACATCATTCACGATGCCTTGGCTCGTGAGGTCGACCAACACACCTTCTATCACACCCGGGAGAGCGGTGGCACCCGAATCAGCTCGGCCTACCGACTGGCCCTGAAGATCCTCGAGGAGGATCACCCGGCCGACGACTGGAACGTCTACCTGTTCCATTTCAGCGATGGTGACAACTGGGGTGAGGACAACCGCCACTGCCTCGGCCTGCTCCGCGACCAACTCCTGCCGCGCTGCAACCTCTTTTGCTACGGCCAGGTTGAGAGCCCCTACGGATCTGGCGAATTTCTCCGCGAACTCGAGGAGGCCTTCGAGGATGAGCCCAAGCTGGCCCTCTCCGAGATCCGCGACAAGGACGGCATTTACGACTCGATCAAGGAGTTCCTCGGCCGCGGGCGGTGAGCGATCGCTCGGGAAACCTGCACGCCCACCGAACGAATCTCGAAGACCGGGCGACGCCAAGACTCGCCGCATGACGTATCATGGATCAGATCGGTTCCCCCGGCATTGAAGGTGGTCTCCTCATGTCCCTGGCCCACGACCTGACGCCCGACCTCCGAAGCCTCCAGGACGAGATCGAGGGGTACTCCCGCGAGTACCAGCTCGACTGCTACGAGACTATCTTCCAGGTCGTCGACTACGACGAACTCTCCGAGATCGCCGCGCTGGGCGGGTTCCCCACCCGTTACCCCCACTGGCGGTTCGGCATGGAATATGAGCAGCTCAGCAAGGGCTATCGCTACGGGCTCCAGAAGATCTACGAGCTGGTCATCAACAACGACCCCTGCTACGCCTATCTGCTCCGCTGCAACCAACTCGTCGATCAGAAACTCGTCATGGCCCACGTCTACGGCCACAACGACTTCTTCAAGAACAATCACTGGTTCAGCCAGACCAACCGCAAAATGATGGACGAGATGGCCAACCACGGCACGCGGATCCGCGCCTTCATGGAGCGGTTCGGCGAGGACGAGGTCGAGTCGTTTGTCGACAGTTGCCTCTCGTTGGAGAACTTGATCGACGTCCATGCGCCGTTCATTAAACGCCGGGAGGACCGCGACCGCTACCACTTCCGGCCCGCCGACGAGTCGGGCGAAGAGGACGAGGAGAACCGGCCGACCCGGTTCCGCAGCAAGGACTACATGGACCAGTTCGTCAACCCGCCCGAGGCGATCAAGGCCGATCAGCTCCGCGCCCAGACTCAATCGCAGACCAAGAAGCCGCGCGGTATGCCCGATTTGCCCGAGCGCGACGTCCTCCTATTCCTGCTCGAGTACGCGCCGCTGAAGCCCTGGCAGCACGATGTGCTGGCCATTGTCCGCGACGAGGCCTACTATTTCGCGCCCCAAGGCCAGACCAAGATCATGAACGAGGGCTGGGCCTCTTACTGGCACTCGACGATCATGACCCAGAAGGCGCTGAGCCCCTCGGAGCTGATCGATTACGCCGACCATCACTCCGGGACCATGGCCACCCAGCCGGGCCGGCTCAACCCGTACAAACTCGGCATCGAGCTGTTCCGTGACATCGAGGAACGTTGGGACCGTGGTCAGTTCGGGCCCGAGTATGACGCCTGCGAGGACGAGGAGGAGCGTCGACGCTGGGACAAGCAACTGGGCCTGGGACGTCAGAAGATCTTCGAGGTGCGCCGGATCCATAACGACATCACCTTCGTCGACACGTTCCTGACCCCCGATTTCTGCCGCAAGCACAACCTGTTCAGCTACCGATACAATCAGTACGGCGACATCTACGAGATCGAGAGTCGTCAGTTTGCCCAGATCAAACAGCGCATCCTCTTCGGCCTGACCAACTTCGGGCGGCCGATCATCCGGGTGCACGACGGCAACTACCGGAACCGCGGGGAACTGTACCTCAAGCACGAGCCGACCGAAGTCGACCTCCGTCTCGACTACGCACAAGACACCATGCGGCACCTGCATCGGCTCTGGACCCGGCCCGTGCACTTGGAGACCGTGCTCGAGGGACGGACCACCTTATTGTCTTTCGACGGATCGGACCACGCGATCCGTCCCCTGGGGGGAAGCTCACATGAGTCTGAACCACGAGATCGCCGTCGCGGTCGCTGATTGGCAGGCCCAGGGGGCACAGCCCGGCCTGCTCACCGCCACCGCATCGCCCTGCTACCGCCTGGAAGTCGACGTCCTCGGCTTCGGCCCCAACGGTCTGAGCTGCCACAACCTCCGTTTCCAAGGGGATGATCGTGACCCCGACGGCTGGACCATCGACCAGCTCCGGTCCTGGGGCGATCGGTTCGCCGACCGCGTCACCTACCTGCTGGAGCCGCTCTGCGTCGTCGAGTGCGACCCCGACCAGGGTGTCCAGGTCCGCAGCCAGCAGCCCACGCCCAGCAACGGCGTCTCCAGCTATTACGAGGCCCTGCTCCGCGCCGACGGCTCCCTGACCCTGCATCGCGTCACCTTCGCCGACGATCAGCGGACCCGACAGACCGCGCCCTGCCACCTGACCCTCGAGGTCATCCAACGCCTCGCCGACGACATCGTCGCCGCCCACGAGGACGAACTCGACGCCATCGACGCGGCCAAGGCCCAGACCACCACACCGGGCAGCTAATCAGCGTTATTCCGGCTGGTGATCTGGGCCGGATCAAGGCGGCTGGCGACCCGTTCGACCAACAGCCCAGCCCCCTCGTCTCTCTGTCCCTCCCGGCCAAGAAGGGCGGAGGCGTCGAGATGGCAATCTTGTTCACGACCCGCATCGCGTCGCTGCCCGGCGATGAGCGCGTCGTCGAGGCTGACTTTCTCGGGAACGACTCGCCGAGCGACGGCCAGCGGCGCGATTCCGACCTCGGGATCGATCGTCGGATCGGAGCCCGAGAACTCCGTCCCGGATCTTCGGCCCCCCGCGGAGTTCAGCGGGACCATGGATCCTGTCCCTCGGCCCGATGGCGTCGCTTCCATCAAGGGATGTTGCGGATCATGGATCGAAGCGTCCGCCTCGCCTGTCTCGGGTTCGGAATCTCTCACTGGGTCTCGGGCATGTTCCGGGATTCGTCCATGGACGATCCCCGAAACTCCCGATTCTGGACAGCTATTTGATAGTTTGTATGAGTATTTTTAAATTACTGGTTTGTTTGATTGTTGTGTGTTGCGAAGAGAGTTTTTGGACTGGATTGTCGCGTTTCTCAATACGGAGAGTCCGTTCCGTACCCCTCTCTCGTCTCCTCAGGTCCGGATTCGGTGGTCGGGTCACCTCTTTCACTCAATGCGGTTCTTGTTCGATCACCCGACGCGTCGACAGGTCGAACCGCTGGCCTGACTCCAGCACGACGTCGCCGCGCGGGTTGGGATCGAGTCCCGGATTCCGTCCGCTCCGGTCGTAGATCGCCACCCGGTTGCCTCCGATCACCTCGAGGGTCGACCCCTGGACCACCACCGCCGTGTTCTCGTCGATCCCCAGGCCCAGTAGCTCCGGGAACCGCTCGACGACGCCCGCCAGGTCCGGGAACCGACCGCGCTGCGCGAAGTGTTGGTCGACCGCCGCGCCCGGCAGGAATCCGAACCCCCGCTCGTACCCCTCGGCCATCATGTCGGTGTTGCCCAACGGGTTGCCTCGAACCATGTATTCGGCCTGAATCGATGCCCCGGCCGACGACCCGCCGATCACCCCTCCGCGTTCCAATACGCCCCGGAACATCGCCTCGACCTCCGTCTCGCCGTAGGCATCGACCAGGCGCCATTGACGCCCGCCGCCGAACCAGACCGCTTGGGCCCGCTCCAAAGCTTCGCGGAATTCCTTGTCGGGAACGTCCTCCGGATAACGACGGTGCAGGACCGTCACGTCTCGGAATCCGGATCGCTCGAAGAATTCCCCGGCCTGGTCCGGGTTCGGTATCGGATCGCCAAGCGCTGAGGGGATCACCACCAACGGGGCGTCTGGGCCGCCGGCCAACTCGATGAACCGCTCAACGGTCGAGTCGAGCAGGCGACCACCCCCGTGGATCAACAACGCACCCGTTGGCACCACCACCTCCCGGGACGCCAAGCCGACGTCATCGAACTCCGAGTCGGCCCGGGCCAACCCAGCGTTGGACGAGGCGACCAGATCGGCGATGTCCAGCGAGTCGAGGACTTGAAACCGGATTGGCCGGTCGCGCCCTGCCGACCAGATCAACGTCGCGTACGATTCGCCCACGACCCGGAGCAGACGCCCGCTCACCTCGACGGCCGTTCGCTCGTCGATCCCCAGGCCTACCGCACCCGGGTATCGGCCCAGCACTCCGATCAATCGGCCCACCCGATCTCGATGCAGGAAATGCTGGTCGATCACGAACTGCTGGATCAAGCCCAGCCCCGAGTCGACCTCAGCCTCGGGGTTGCCCCCCGTGATCATGACCCGGCTCATCACCGCGGCGCCCGCCGATGTTCCACCGACCACCCCGCCACGATCTAAGACCTGATGAACCTGTTCGACCAGGGCCGTGCCCCCATACGCCTCGACGAGCTTGCGCTGGTCTCCTCCGCCGAACCAGATCGCCGTCGCCTTATTCAGTGGCTCAAGAAATCCTGGGTCGTTTGAGCGTACGCGATTCCTTGTATGCAGCACAGTGACGTCTGCGATCCCGTGTTCGCTCCAAAATGACGTAAGTTCATCAGTGTATCCGTTGCGATCCGCTCGCTCGGTCGCCGTCGGGATCACCACCAACCGCGATTCATTGCCGCCGGCCAACTCGACGAACCGGTCAATAACCGAATCGGGAAGGCGACCACCACCAACGATCAGCAGTGTCCCCGGGATCCGTTCGAACCGCGATACCAAACCGGGTGCCTCGGCCACGGCTCTGTACATCGACGTTGACGAGGTGAGCAACAACGTGATGAACAGGATGTTTCGAAATTGGATCGATTGCACAAGCATGAGTTTTCTGGCCTTCGGGGGTTGCTGGTATCCTGGGATCGATAAACAGACTATCGTACACCAGGAGCGACCCGCTCGGGTGAACTATTCTCGAACTCTCGGAAGACCGCGGAGAGCAAGACGATGCCGATCGGAATCCAGACCTTTCTGGTATTTTGTCTCGTCGGTGGATCGATTTCGTGGGGGCAGGTGTCGAGGCGCTCGAGCGATATCTCGGATTCGTTCCCAGCCGAAATCGTGCGTTGGGAGCCGGTCGAGGACGGTCCGTTCTTCGAAGGAGCTGGTGGCGACGCTTGGGATCAAAGGATCCGCGAGCGAGGCTGGATCCTAATCGAGGACGGCATCTATCACCTTTGGTATACCGGTTACAATCCGGACGGTACGCCAACCAAGTTCCTCGGCTATGCGACGTGCCCCAATGGACGGACTTGGACTCGCTTCGGCGGGAACCCAATATTCAACAAGTCATGAGTCGAAGATATGTGCGTAATTAAAGTTGAAGACGTCTACTATATGTTCGCCGAAGGCAAGAACGATATCGCGCATCTGTTGACTTCGTTCGATCGGATCGGTTGGATCGACCGCGGACCGCTCGACATCCGTCGGGTCGATGGAGAGCCGATCGAGCCCGGACCCTACGGAACGCCGACAGTCATCACCGACGAAGATCATTGGTACCTGTTCTACGAGCGCGAAGATCGAGGGATCTGGCTGGCCAGTTCGACCGACGCGCAGGTTTGGACTCATGTTCAAGATGACCCGGTGATCCCGTGCGGCCCCGATGCTTACGACCGCCACGCTGTGGCCCTCAACCAGGTGGTCGTCCGCGACGGGATCTACTATGGCTTCTATCACGCCAATGCCGAGCCCGATTGGAGCGGTCCTTGGACGACCTGCGTGGCCCGATCGACCGACCTGATCCATTGGACCAAGTATTGCGGTAACCCGGTCATTCCCCAGGATCGCTCCAGCGCTGTCCTGGTCCTCGCCCCAGACGGTACGCCCGAACTGTTCACCATGCACCCGGATGTTCGGATTTATATCAATTCCAAATAGCGATGACGGCAAAGAGATAATAGGACCGGACCGAAGTTCGAAGGATTGGATGAAATCGATCGGTCAAATTTGAGTCATGCCTCCGGACCGGTTCCGGCTCGAAGGGAAGGGGGATCTCCGCTGGGCCAAGTTTTTCCGCCTCTGAGGCCGAGCGGATGCAAGCCAACGGGCCGAGAGACTGGGACCCCGCAAGGTGTTGCAATCGCTCATGTCGCCCCAGTCGGTCTATTGGTGAGTTCTGTGGTGTGTGGCGCTCTCGGCAAAATTGGGCGATTCGGTTCACCCGGAATTCCCTGTCTGGGTGGGCTGCGCAATACGCATATCCCCTCAGATTGGCATTAGGGTTACATCGATAATGACGGTGTGCCTTGCGCATTCGATCCAAGCGGAACGCTACGAGAGCTTATTTGATTTGCCGATCCGATCAGGGCCGGTTAGGCAGATTACGTGAAGTACTCGGTCTCGTGGCGATCATGGACCGGGCTCGCCCTCCATGCATTCCTCCAAAGGATCGAACCGATGCGCCGCTCCCTCAAGGGTCTCGTCAAGTCCTCCCGCCGCCGCGCCCTCCACAGCTTGCCCAACCTTGAGCAGTTCGAGAAGCGACTCCTCCTGACAACCTTCCAAGTTCGCACGCTTGATGATATTGAACGCACGGGTGAGCAATTGATAGGTGGAGAACCCAATCAGCCTGTCGATTCGCTCCGGATCGCCATCGAATTGGCGAACCAGGACCCAACGACGGAAGACCAGATCGAGTTTCTTCGAGAAGCCTTCTTTTTCATGGATAACGGCGTGGAGGTGCAACGCGATGGCGTCATTGCGATCGGTAAAAGCAGCATGAGTGACAGCAATCTAGGTCAGTTGCCACCGATTACGGGTCCCGTCACGATCAATGGACTATTCACGGATCCCATGTCCCCCCCGATCCGTGTCGGATTGGATGGTGGCGGATTACAGGGTCGGGGAAATGGCTTTCTGGTCCGGACCGATGGAGTTGTCATCGAGGGGTTCGATATCTTCGGTTTCCCCGATGACGGGATCCTGGTCGACGTGGATCCGCAATTCACCACGGCGCCCACGGTGATCGAGAGCGGGTTGGCGATCGGCTCCGGGGGATCGATCGAGATCCCCGAACCGGAGGATCTGGGCGGAGGCCAGTCGGAGCCGGCCGTCGCCTCGAGGGCAACGGTCGCCCTCGTTGGCGCTCCGCTCAACGACCCACGCATTCCACTGACGATCGACAATGCGGTCCTGCGGGTCGCATTGACGATCAACCATCCCAGCCCGACCGATCTCCGGGTCGAGATCGTCCGCTCCGAACTTGACGGCTCGGGGCCGGCTCGGGCCACGCTCGTCGCACCTGGCGAATTGACGAACTCGGGCCAATCGATCTTCTCCTCGGCCGACCCAGCCTTCGGGTCGGCCTTCGAGAGCCTGTTCGACCCCGGCGATCCGTTGACCGGTCGATACACGATCCTGGTGACCGACACGGAGTTGAACGGCGAAGTTGGTTCGATCCAGGAGTTCTCGCTCGACGTCCTTCCCGACGAGATCGGTGGGGTCTCGACCGATCCCCCGCAGCCGATCGATCCGACGGGGCAGCCGCTAGACGCCGCGTCGACGACCGTGACCCTCAGTGGAACCGAGCTGTCCGGGCTCGTCATCGGGGATGTCGTGTTCCGACCCCGTCTGACGATCGATCACCCGCGACCGGCCGATCTCCGGGTCGAGCTGTTCCGCGAAGGGGTCGCTGAGCCGGTGACCCTGATCCAGCCCGGCTTCGGCGAACCGATCAATGATGTCGGGTTTCTCGACGGAGCCGACGGTAGCGATGACACATTCGATCCGGTCACCCCATTGGCCGATCTGTTCTCCGGCGACCCGACCTTCGCCGGGAGCTACACCCTCCGCGTCACCGACGAGCGGTTCGGCGTTACGCCCGCGTCGGGATCATTAAGTGCCTTCGCCATCGACGTGGTCCCCAATCGAGTCGAGTCGAACTCGGCATCGTCGCCGTTGGCCGACTTCGATGAAGATGCGAATCCGGCCCGCTTCGAAGTCGACTTGACCGACCTCAACGCCACAGGGCTGACCATTGACAACACGACGTTGACGGCAACGTTGGTGATCGACCATCCCGCGGCCGCTGATCTGCGTGTTCGGTTGGCTCGCGTCGACTCTCCCGGAGATCCCATCGACGGGTCGACACCGATCGTGACATTGCGAGTGCCCGGTGAACTTAGCGGTTCTGGTCAACAGACTCTCACCTTTGACGAATCCGAATTGGCGGGGCTCTTCTCGGCCGATTCGTCCTTGGATGGGGTCTTCGTAACGCTCATCAATGATGAGCGGTCCACCCGATCCGGGGCCGTTATTGACTTCGCCGTCGCTGTGGAACCCGACGCGTTCGAGTTGGGCGGCTCGTTGAACAACCTGGGCTTATCCATCCCAGACTTCGACTCGACCGACCCGACCTCGGTGATGAGTCCTCCCATCGATTTGACCGGCGGTCTCGCCGCTCGGTTGCCCTCCGACGTCGACGCCCTGTCGGTCGGCTTCTCGATCGCCCACGAAGTTCGATCCGAACTACGGGTCGACTTGATCCGTCGGGATGCAGGTGGGTCGGAAACCGGCCGCGCGACGTTGGTTGATCCTGGCGAGAACCCGCTGCCTGATGACGGTGGCGATGCTTTTCTGTTTACCGAGTCGGGCGTTGGCGGAACATTGGCCTCGAACGAATCGCTGGCCAACCTCTTCCCCGGATCTGCCCCGAACTTCGATGGTTCATACCTCCTGGAGGTGACCGATACGGTCGCCGATAATGTAGGAACGCTCGAAGCGTTCTCGGTCGCGATCGAACCGTCGGATGTCGGGCTCGAGGTTGCCGGCGGCCCGATCCCCGATCGGCCCGTCACGGTGGTTGAGGTCGCCTTCGACGCAACGCTCGACGATGCGACCTTCGGTGACCTCGACGCCTTCGAAGCGCTCGTCGACTTGGATCACGAGAGCTTGGAAGACTTGCGGATCCGGCTGGTCCGCCTCGACCAAAACAACAACCCGATCGGATCGCCTCTGCTCTTGGCCGATCGAGGGACGCTGAACGACCCGGATGATCCCGACGCACCGGCGAGCATCGTCTTCAGCTCGGACGCGTCCGACTCGATCACCTCGGCCTCGGCGCCTTACGACGGTCGATTCGTCCCCGAGGGCGGATCGATCCTCAGCGGACTCTTCGGGGGTGACGCGGACGCTTCGGTCGGAGGTTCGTATCGGCTCCTGATCTCGGACGACGTCAACAACGACATTGGAGGCATCCTTTCGGGATTCCAGCTCCGCGCAGCGATCTCCCCGTCAACACAGCTCGATCCACCGGACTCGTTGAATCTGGGTGTCGGATCGTCCGGTCTGGATTTGGAGATCCCCGACCTCGCGCCGACGACCGCCGCGATCGATCTCAACGGCCCGCTCGCCCAGCTCTATGGCTTCGGACCAGGTGATCTGGCGATCGATCTCCAGGCGTCGCTCGATCTGACACATGACGCGTTCGATCAGCTTCAGATTCGCCTGGTGCGGCTCGATTCCCCCGGCGGCTCGGTCGTCGATGAGGTGGTCCTGGTCCCCTTGGGTGGGGAGTCGGGTTCGGGCTCGCGCACATTGACGTTCGACGGGACAGCCTTGGAAGGGTTGTTCGACGGTCCATCGGCAAGCCTGGCGGGTGTCTATGAGATCCGCATTTTCGACGAGCAGCCCATAGATGGGAATGGAGGTTTGCTCGAGGGGTTCGAGGTCACGGCACAACCGGTCGATCCGATCGAGGGCCTGGACGATCTGGCACCGGTGATCCAGATCGCTCCTGCCGATGTGGGCCCGATCGGGCAGGCCCCGTTCGAGGCCCTGGGTTTCAGCGTCGACGTGTCGTTGGCCGCGCCATCGGGCCGGAATCTCTCCGATGTCGAACTGGCGTTGCGATTCGTCCCTGAGGGGGACGCGGGGCTGGCCCGAGAGGTGGTGCTCTTCGCCGTCGACAGGCTCGCCGAATCGGTCCAACAGATCAGCGACGTCGCCTTCTCCGATGACGCCGACATCTCGATCGTCGACTCGAACTTCGGCATGGATTTCGGCGGGGAGGTCATTGGTCGATCTTTCCGCCCTGAGGAAGCCCTGAGCGGTCTCTTCGCCGATGACGGGATCGAGTCGATCTTCGGGACGTATGAGCTGGTGGTGAAGGGTGGGCAGGCTGAGCCGCTCGGATTCTCGATCAACCTGACTCCTCCCGAAGTCATCGGAGGTCCGTCCATTATCTTGGAGCAGAAGCTCGATCCGATCGTGATCCGAGACAATAGGATTGGGCTCCGATCAGAGATCGAGTTCGAAACTCCCAACGGAACGCCCTCGAACCTCGAACTCGCGCAGGCGCTCCAGGAGACGCTGACGTCGCAGGTCGATGAGTTGAGCAATGGCGGCGACGGGATCGCCTTCGCATCCTTCGTGCGATTTATCGATGAGGTTATGAATTCGGGCGACGAACCCGACGTGCTTTTGACCGTGCAAGACAATATCGTGGGCTACAGCGGCGGCGTGGGGCTCAGATTGGACGGCAACAATGCATTGGCCGACAACAACCAGATCGGGGTCGCCTCCTTCGAATTCGATACGGACGAAGCCCCCAACGATGGGATCTCGAGCGCGATGACGGTGGTTGCCAATCTCGATTCGACGAGTGATGCGGTCATCGTGACGCCTAACGCCAACGGCGGCGTTTCCCTCAACGGCCAGCGGATTACCTTGAGCGGAAACACGATCTCGGGCAACTCCACCGACGGCGTCACCATCGAGGCCCCGACCTTGCCCGATCAGGAAATCGTCGATGAGGAGGATATTACCTTCGTCCAGAACCTCGAGATTCAGGAGGCGATACCGAACAACGTCCTGCTCCCCGACGAGGGGACTGAATCATTCGAATTCACCTTCGAAGAGTCGGTGTTCGCGGGCATTGATCCGGCTTCCGGCTTCCGATTCATCACCGATGTGAACGTTGAATTTGAAGCAAATCATAATTATGTCGGTGATTTGATCATCGTCTTACAAGTCCGATTTGATGGTCAGTCAGGAGTCATCGAGATTCCGTTGTTCACCGGCGGGTTGGACGTCTTTGATTCGGGGGATTTCGAGCCAACTTTCGACCAACAGGCGAGCTTGACGATTCGTGATGGGGCTGTCCCGTTCTCAGGGACGTTCCTGCCCGAGGGTGACCTTCGGCGACTTAATGGCTTGGATCTGACCGGTGCTGTGTTCACAGTGATCGTGAGCGATCAATTCGCTCAGGACGATGGGACAATCTTCCGAGTCGGGTTCGATGTCGAGTACATCGCGATCGGCGTCGCTCCGGACGCGGGACAGTCTGTCGATGCAGATGTCACGTTGGAGCAGAATCGGGTGGGTCTCGGGCTCCAGGGGGCGGATACTATCGGCCGTGATAACTTGGGGAATGGGATAGAAGTTCGCGACGTGCGCGGCATCACCCTTGACAATAATGCTGTTGCATCGAACCAAGGGGACGGGATCCGTCTCGAGGATGTGCGTGCCGTCGTGCTCACGAGTAATTTCGTGGGTATCGACCTGGGGGCAGTGCTTGATTCGGAAACCCGCGCTTTCGGTAACCAATCGAACGGAGTCGTCTTGCTCCGGACCGAGCAGTTCGATGCGGGTAACTTCGGGAGCCTGCCGGAACTCGATGTTGACATCAACCCGTTTGATATTCAGATTGCGGGAAATCGTGTTGCTTTCAACGGCGTTGATGGGATCCTGGTCCAGGATCGCTCGTCTTTGTCGAACGGCATCGATTCCATATTTGACTTGGAGATTATCGAGAATCAGGTTGTAGGGAACACCTCGAACGGCCTGCGGATCATCGGTTCGGGTGGTATCGTCATCGACCGCAATGATATCGGGACCGTGCCAAGCCCCAACTCGAGCGGGATGATTGCCTTCGGCAACGGCTTGGACGGGATCCTGCTCGATCGCTCTTTCGGCATCCTCGTCGGTGGGGGCACGAGCGGCGATGTGATTGGCGGCCGCAATAGGATCGGATCGAATCGGTCCTCAGGGATCCGGATCGTCAACTCCGGCGTGAATAACTCTGGCCAGCACGAGATCCGTGGCAACGTGCTCGGGACCAATGTTGATGGTTTAGACGTCGAGTTTGGAAACTTGCTGGCAGGATTGGCTGTCAATAATTCCACGAATAACACGATCGCCAACAATTTAATCTCCGGCAATAATATCAGTGGAATTTTGTTGTCTGATAATTCGAACGAGAATATTATCCATAATAATCTTGTCGGGTTGAATTCCCTGGGCGAGCCCATCGCCAATGGGGGAGACGGGATCCTCATCGTCGACGCCTCGTCCAACGTGGTCGGGCGCCCGGGCGAACCCAACGTTATCTCGGGCAATGGTGGGGCCGGGATCCGGATCCTTGAGTCGGCAACGTCAGCGGGGGCTCTAGGAAACGCATTGGGGAATCGTCGGGCGACGGCGAACGTGATCGGCCATAATTTGATCGGAGTCGATCTGGTCGCTAATCTCGTGCCCAATGGATCGTCGGGTATCGCTCTGATCCGCGCCAGCGAGACAGTCATCGAGGACAACACGATCTCTGGGAACGGCCAATCCGGGATCGAGGTCTTCGGACCGTCGACAGACAATCTGGTTGACGGTTCCTTCTTCTTCGGCACGGGCACCCGGATCGAAGGCAATCTGATCGGAGTGGCCGATGTCAACGGAACGAGTGGAATCGGGTCGGACTCGGATACCCTCGTCCTGGATTTGGTCGCGCAGGCCAATCAAGCCTTCGGTATCATTCTGACCAACGCGCCAGACAATACAGTCGGAGATGGGGGGCAGGGTAATATCGTGGCTGGTAACAGCCTGACGGGCATCTTGGTCAACGGTCCCGGTTCGACCGAGAACCGCATTGTTGGGAATCGTGTCGGTATCCAGACGATCGATTCGAGTGGCCAGATCGTTCTCCTCGGAAACAGCGGGAACGGGATCGAGATCTTCGATGCCGATGGCAACCAGGTCGGCGGCCAGACGAGGGATGATGGATCCCTTGGAGAGCGGAACATCGTGATCGGCAGCGGTCTTGCGGGGATCGTCGTCATCGATCCGAACCCGGAACTAACGCCGCTGAGCAGTAATGCTGTCCAGAACAACTTCGTCGGAACCAACCTGGACGATGATCCAGCGGAAGACCTGGGCAATGGTGGTCACGGGATTCAGATCGTCAACGCAGGCGGAACAGGGATGATGGCCGGAGTCCGAGGAAATCTCGTACGTGGCAGCGGCTTGAGCGGGATCAACGTGA
>CAZSSM010000122.1:1224-15283 GCA_964609385.1 uncultured Planctomycetia bacterium | reverse complement strand
CTGCTCCGCTTCGCGTCTCAGTCCCCAGCCACCCGATCCGTCGGCCAAGCGAGAATAAGAGAGACGGATGTGATATTCAATCCGTCGTACTGCCTTCGGTCGTCAGTCGTCATGGGTGGCTGGGGACTGCGAGCAGAGCGAGCAGACCCCGGTGCCAATCGTGGTGAGTGGGCTGACCGTTGTGGAGCAAGTTTGGCCGTTTGGTTTGAGTGGTCCGACCAACATAGAGCCGGGTTGTCCGAGTCGAGACCTCAATCCCGGGGTCTGCTCCGCTTCGCGTCTCAGTCCCCAGCCACCCGTTGGGGGAGGGTAATGATGGCTAATAAGAAGAGGCCAAGACTTGTGTCGTAATCAAAATATAAAGATCCCCGCCGCCACCGGGATGATCGGGGCGACGGGGATCCTGGGGTTGTCGGTCGAACGGGCGCCCCGCTCGGTCGAGGGGCGAGGCCGACAGGGCTGCCGGCCTCCGGGAGGAAATCATTCGCCGGCGCGGTTGGGCAGCTTGAGATCCTCCAAGGGTCGGGTGACCGGCTTGGAGAGGTCGGGCCGTTGCGGGACGACCTCGGGGATATCGACCAGGTAATCGATGTACCCGATCATCATCTCGTCACTGGTCTGCTCGCCCCACGTGACGTAGCGTTCGGTCTGCTCTTCGGTGAGGTACGGGTTGGCCGTCGAGTTATCGAAGTGGGCGATGCACTCGATGGTCGAACCGGCGGGCAGATCCAGCGGCGTCTTGAGGGTGTAGTAGCTCTGCCAGGCGAAGTCGTAGCGCGGGACGTAGAGCAGGGTCTCGCGATCACCTTCGGGCGAGATCAAGAAGTAGGTGAAGTCCTTGCCGCGCAGGTGCATGTGGGGCATGAAGCTGAGCAGCTTCAGGTCGCGCGGAGCGGTGAACTCGGAGACGACCTCATAGTTGTCGTCGCCGGGCGGGATCCGGAACCGCGGGTTGGCGATGCCGTCGGTGAAGGCCTGGCGGGTGATCGGGTCGCGGGCCAGGACCAGGCCCAGCTCCGAGCGATCGACCACTGACTTGCCGGTCGGCGTGTAGTGCAGCTCGAACTGGAGCAGGGAATTGGCCGGGATCTTCTTGGCCGTACCCTTGGGCAGGACCGTGGGCATCTCTCCAGGCGCGAATCCAGAGAAGTGCTCGCGGCGCCACTGGCCTTCCTCATTCTGGTAGTAGAGGTAGGCGATGATGTGGTGGACGACGGTCGGCTCGGTGGGCCGGCACTCGGCGGCCTGGACCCAGACGTCCTGGTCGAAGTTGAGCGGGACCCAGAAGTGGACGTAGTCGAGGGTCCCTTGGCGCGAGACGGTGTAGTCGCGTGGGATCGGGATGACGATGTCCGGCTGGCCGATGGTCCAGTCGTTGCGGGTCCGGGGCGCGTTGACGACCTGGTGGGCCGGGTCACCGGGCTCCATGCCGTTCTCGAGCCAGCTCAGCAGGGTCGCGCGCTCGGTCGGCGAGAGGCTGCGGTCGTTGGCGAACTCCAGGTGGCTGGGCGCGGCGTGCCAGGGGGGCATCCGCCGATCCAAGAGCACCTCCTCGACGACCGCCGACCAGCGCTGCATGTCCTTGAGGCTGGTTAGGGTGAACGGCGCGACGGCGTTGGGCCGGTGGCAGTTCTGACACTTGGCTTGGACGATCGGGGTGACATCGCGGTAGTAGGTCACGTCGCCGACCTGGATCTCCGGCTCAGACTCGTCGAGTTCGGCCAGGTATTCATCGGGCAAGCCACGGACGCGTTGACCGAGGATCTTGAGCACGCGGGTGGCCTCACCGCGCTCGATCGGGCAGCCCGAGACCGGCGTGGAGGCGCGTCGCGGTTCGACACCGGTCAGCAGGTCGTTCAGGGCGTCCTTCAGGTAAGTGACGGTCGGCTCAGCCTTGCGGGCGGTCCGGTCCGAGAGCACGAACTGGTCGTCGATGGCGCCTCGGTAGCGGATCTGCAGCTCCTCGCCGGGACCGCCGCGACGCCTGGGGATCGGCCGCGACTCCGGCTGGTTCTGGAGGATGACGACCTCGCAGGTCTTCTCGGCCAGCAAGAGGTCGGCGGCCAGGGCGTCGTCGTCGCGATAGATCGGGAACCGGACGTCGTATTCCTCGGCGTGCGCGGCGAGCTGGTCCAGGCTTTCCGAGGCGTTGCTGTTGATGCCGATCACCGTAACGTTGCGCTCGGCGTAGGTCTCGGCGATCTCGTTGAGCGTCTGCAGGTAGAGGTTGCCGACCGGGCAGTCGATCCCGGTGAAGACGACGACCAGCAGGTCGGACGTGTTGGCCAAGCTGTAGAGCGAGGTGGTTCCGCCGTCCAGCGCGGTCAAGGCGACGTTATCGACCCGTTGGCCCAGGCCGCGATCCAGCGGCAGACCACGCGTCTCACGGGAATCAGTCGTGTCGGAGGCCATCACCGGACCGGCAACAACGGTCGAGCAAACGGCCCACAGGATCAGGGCTAAGGAACGAATCTTCATTGGCATTGCGGCCTCAGGAGATGGGGGATGGATGTGAACAACGACGAGCCGATCAGCATACCCGGTCGGACGAGCGGGTCGAGCGCAATTGTCGCCCGAACCGAGACGGTCCAACCGAGTTGGAAGCGGTGAATCACCCGACCCCGTCGCTGGCTGTCCTGAGCACAACGGGGCCTTCGAGGGCGAGTCGGAAGATCCTGAAGATACCCTAGGCTCGACTTCCGCCGTTTTCGAGAGATCATTCGCGGCGATCCCTCAGGGATTTCGCCGGACCACGGCTTTTCGGGACGGGCAGGACGCTCCCAAGCCCTTGGAAGAACGTCGGCGTCGGTGTGGAAAAGCCGGGGAACGTGGGCAATCGATGCTACTCGAAACCGGCACATATCGATCGAGTAAACGGTCCGTCCGCTTATCCCAAATCGACGGAACCGAGCTCCCCCGGCGCGACACCATGATTCGTGACGACCCTGGCCTCCCCAAGAGAGATCCCCCCATGACGACCGGCCGGCTCCCCAGGGGCTCGGAGACGTACAGTGGCGTGGTGAAGGATAAACGCGGGCCCCGGTAAGGGCATGCTTAAAAAACCTGTGACCGGTCGCGGTTCGGGTCGCAATGGGCGCCGTGCTGGGGTGGCTGGGGACTGCGACGCAACGCGGAGCAGACCCCGGGGCGGATGGCATCAGGCTGTCCAACCCAAGGTCATCTCGAGAGGCACACTCACCGAGGTGTCCCCGGGGTCTGCTGTGCAGTCCCCAGCCACCCAATGACACCGAACGACCTGTACGAAGACGAGCCATCTGACGATTCCTTCCTTTGAAGGAACCCATGCGACTTGTCACGGTTCAGGTCGCGCTAGGCGCCGCGCCTGGGATGGCTGGGGACTGCGACGCAACGCGGAGCAGACCCCGGGGCGGATGGCATCAGGCTGTCCAACCCAAGGTCATCCCAGATGGCAAACTCTTTGGGGATGACCCCGGAGACTGCGGGCGTAGCGAGCCGACCCTGAAATGGATGGATCGAGTCGGCCCACTCATCATCCAAACGGTCGACTCACTCTCCCGGCTCGGCCCCGGGGTCTGGTCCAAAGCGGCCCCGTTCCCAGCCACCCGGCCCCGTTGTCTGCTCGAGAAAAGGGCAGAGCCACCGATATCGCCCTATGAGCCAACCAGAGCCCTCAGGTCGACCCTGACCGTCTTCGAGTCGGGAGCCTGTTCAGCGTTTCGCGACGCGCAACGGCTCGGTTTCGGTCCCGGTATCGGGCCGTCGGGGCAGATCTTCCGGGTGCGGGAGAACGCGGGTCCCGGGCTCGAGTCCGCTGAGGATCTCGGCGTGGGTCTGGCTCCGGAGACCCAGGGTGAGCTCCTGCCAGCGGTAGCCCTCGGTCTCCGGCACGGCCACGAACGGCCGGCGGTCGGCCCAACGGATCGCCGTCAAGGGGATCCGGGGCACGTCGCGACGGGTCTCGACGTGGATGGCCACCTGAGCGCTGAGGCCAGGCTTGAGGTCGGAGTAGTCGCCCATCTGGACCTCGACCTCGACCTCGAAGAACTGGACGCTGGAGGTCGTACCGACCTCGGTGGCGATCGGGTTGATCTTGGTGATTTGCCCGGTCAAGGCGCGGTTGGGGAAGGCGTCAAGGCGGACCCAGGCGGTCTGTCCCATCTGGACATGCTTGATCTGCGACTCGTTGACGCGGACCTCGACGCGGAACTGGCTGAAGTCGGGCAGGAAGAAGATCGGCTGCCGCTCGTAGAGGTACTGGCCCTCCTCGATGATGAAGTCGAGCCGGCCCGACCAACTGGTCTTCTTGTAGTAGATCACGACCCCCTCGTGCGGGGCGCGGATGATGCAGCGATCGATGTTGGTCTCGATCCGTTCCAGGCGATCCAGCTCGCTCTGGAGGGCTTGCTTTTGGGTGAGCAGATCGGCCTCGGCGGCGGCGATCCGCGATTCCAAGGCCTTGATCAGCTTCGGTGTGGTGTGCGCGTCGAGCCGCTGGCGCATCTTGAACCCTTCGTCGAGGGCCAACTGGGCGCGGGTGTGGTTGATCCGCTCAGCGCGGAACTGAGCCTCGTTGAGCAGGCCGTTTTCAAACGCATTGCGGGCCCATTCAAGGTTGCGGGATGTCTGGGTGAGCTGGGTCCGGCACTGGGTGATGTAGTTGGCGATGGCCATCGCGTCCTGAGGCAGGAGCCCGTCGCGATACTCGCGGAGGTCGATCTGGGCCACCTCCAGGATCCGCTCGGCCTGCTCGGTCCAGCTTCGCGCCTGGTCGACGCGGATCGCCTGGATCTCCAGTTCGTCGCGGAGCGCGGCGCTGTCCAGCTCGCAGACGACCTGACTGGCTTTGACCTGTGTTCCTTCGGGGAGGATTGAGAGGATCCGCGTCGAGCCGGAGACGGCCTGGTCGGCCATCATGTCGCTACGGCCTCGGGATTGCTGCGGCGTCGCGGCCTGGGATTGCTGGCTGCTTCCGCCAGAGGTCGATCGGGCGCCGGTCCGCATCGGCGTGTAGGCCGGGACAATGTAGGTGAAGCTGCGGATCGTCGGCCGCGCGATACCCAACGAGGCCGAGGCCGTGGATGTCTCGGTGGTTCCCAGACGCGCCTGAGTCGGATTGACCGTGCTGGCCGCTGCGGTGCTGGCTGCCGCGGTGCTTCCCGCACCGGTGGTCCCGGACGAGGACCCGCTCGAACCCCCTGAACCGCTGGGGCCCCCGGTCTCTCCCTCGGTCACGATGCCCAGCAGCGCTTCGACCTCACAGAGGACCAGCGTGTTCCGCGCGCTCTCCAGGGTCCCGCTTTCATAGACGTAGAGGCTGACGTCGCCGACATCCGGTTCGACGAACTCCGATGACGCGACCGAATCGGTCGGGGACGTATCGGTCGGCAGCGCCCGGTATCCCAGGACGCTCGCCACGAGCAAGCCGATCCCAAGCAACCAGGGAATCGCCGATCGGGTTCGGCTCGGTCGATTGTCCAGCAGCCGAGGCGTCGGCGCGGCACCGCGCACGAGGGGTTCCGACATGGGAGGCCCTTCCAGTCTGGGATGACGAGACGACGCGCGGAAGGCGCCGAGAGAGTCAGGACCCGAAGCGAAATGATGCGGAAATGGCGAAAATATCTTGACAGACCGATGGCTCGGAATCAAGCCGAAGCCCGCCGTGACCTCGACCGCGACCCATTGGTCCGCTCAGGCTGTTGTAGGCGTCGATCGGACCGGTTGCCGACCCACCAAGGACGAGAATCTTGTCGATCTCGAACGATTTGGTCGAGACCCGGGCGAAGCAACGCCGTGGCTTCGAGAAAAGTTTGCGACGTGTGAGGTTCAGTCTCACGATTCGGGTCGTGGACGTCGGGTGGGACGCGCCTGTGCCACGGCGCCGGTCGGATCCTCGGGCCAGGCATGTTTGGGGTATCGGCCCCGGAGATCCTTGCGAACCTGGAAGTAGGTGGTCTTCCAAAAGTTCTCCAGGTCGTCGGTAATCTGGACGGGCCGGTTGTTCGGCGCCAGCAGATGGACCCGGACGGTCAGGCGCCCACCGGCGATCCGAGGCGTTTGGGCCAGGCCGAAGAGTTCTTGGACCCGCGCGGCCAGGACCGGGGGCTGGTCGGCCGCGCCATACTGGAGTCGGACGGCGCGGCCGGTTGGGATCGTCCAGGTCCGAGGAGCGTGCCGATCCAGGGCTTGTTGCTGTGGGTAGTTCCATCGCGCTTGCAGCAACGGGGCCAACGAACGTCGACGGACTTCGTCGAGGCCTTGGCAGCCCTGGCAGGCTTCGTGGACGATCTCCGTGCGCGTGGGGTCGTCCCATACCGGCCAATCGCCTTCGGGCATCCAGGTCCGGACCACCTCGAGTCGTCGGAGCAGATCACGCGCTGCCTCGTCGGCCTCCAGCCAATCATCCCAGCGCTCAAGGACAACCTCGGCCAGCAGGGCCCGAGCCTGCTCGGGGTCGACCGACCGGGCCGGGACTTCGCGGAGCAGGAGGTCCTCATAGAGGGTCCGCCGCGTCCCGACGACCCGCTCGCGGTCCGGATCGAACTGGACGTGGTCGTTGGTGGTGACCCGATCCGGCAGCAGGATCCCCAGCCAATCCGGCTCGATCGCTGAGGCGATTCGGACGGTCGCCTCGGATGGACCCGTCATGCCTGGCGGACTGTTGGCGGTCGTCTCGCGGGGGTCGATCGCCACGTACCACGAACCTTGGCGGACTGTGCTCTGGGGGTGTTGCCGAATCCCGCGTCCGCCGACCATCCGACCGCGCTCGGGGTCATGGTCGCGACGCTTGACGACGCGGTCGGGGAAGCCGAGCAGGACGGCCGCGCAGAGCTGGTCCTCGACGTTGGCCATTGCGGCGATCTCGTTCGAGCCTTGTGGAGCGTCGACGTCCTTTCGAGTCGATTCGAGCAGGCGCATAAGGTCGTCGTGGGTCTGGGCGATCCGTCGACGGACGTCGCGGTCGAGCGGCCCATTTGGATCGTCTACGCTGGCGGGTGATCCGTCCGAACGGATCCGATCGAGCAGGACCAGGAGGTCGGACCGCGTCGGTGTGACCGGTCCGGAACCGCGTCGGGGGGCGTTCGGTTGCGACGATCCGCGCTCCGAGAGCCAGGCGGCGATCCAGGTCGCCTCGTCGACGGCGTCGTCGTCGACGAGTGCCAACAGCATCCGAGCCAGTCGTGGATGGATCGGGAACGCGAGCAGGGCATGGCCGAGATCGTTGACGTGGCCGGTCTTTGGATCGAGCGCTCCGAGTCGTTCCAGGAGCCGACGCGCCTGCTCGAGACGTTCGACCGACGGTGGGGCGAACCAGGCGAAGGAGGTCAGATCACGATGTGCCCAGGCGGCGATCGTCAAGGCCGTCGGCGTCAGGTCGACCCGGTCGATCTCGGGGGGTTCGAACGGGGACAGGGCGGCTGTCTCGCGTTCGTCCCAGAGCCGGATGCAGCGTCCTGGTCCAGTTCGGCCAGCGCGACCGGCGCGTTGGTCGGCCGAGGCGCGGCTGATCCTCGACAGGCTGAGCCGATCCAGGCCGGTCGCGGGATCTTGACTGGCGATCCGCGCCAGTCCCCCATCGATCACCAGGCTGACCCCTTCGATCGTCAAGGAGGTCTCGGCCACGTTGGTGGCCAGCACGATCTTGCGGCGCGGACCGGGTCGGATGGCGCGGTCCTGGGCGCTAGCGGGGAGCTGACCATGGAGCGGGAGCACATCGCGGTCCCAGCGCTCGGCCTCGACGCTCAGCCGCTCGGCGGTCCGTGTGATCTCGCCGACGCCGGGCAGGAAGACCAGGATCTCGCCAGGCTCCTGAGGCGCGTGGTCGCGAAGCGCATCGACGACCCGATCGGGCAGCGGGGTGCGCGGTTCGGGCGGCGGTCGGTAGGAGATCGAGACCGGATGGGTCCGGCCCGGCACGCGGAGGATCGGGCCGTTGTCGAGGTAGTTGGCGATGGGCTCGGCGTCCAAGGTGGCCGACATCACCACGATCCGCAGGTCGTCGCGGACGGTCGTCCGGACCTCGCGGAGCAGGGCCAGGGCCAGGTCGGTGTGGATACTGCGCTCGTGGAACTCGTCGAGCACGACCGCCCCGACGCCCTCCAAGAACGGGTCGGCCAGCAGTTGCCGGGTCAGAATCCCCTCGGTGAGGACGCGGAGCCGGGTCCCGGCCCGCAGGCGTTTCTCGCGACGGATCTGGTAGCCGACCTCAACGCCGAGGGTCCAACCTCGCTCCTCGGCAATCCGGCCGGCCACGCTCCGCGCGGCCACCCGTCGCGGTTGCAGCATCACCAGCGCGGGGTGCTCCGACCCGAGCAGGCCCGCCTCCAGGATCGCTGGGGGGACCCGCGTCGTCTTGCCCGAGCCCGGCGGCGCGACCAGGACGATGCTCGACGACCGCATGAGCGTCGCGGTCAGTTCCTCAAGGTGGGAGTCGATCGGCAGTGGGATCATCGGCCGAGGCTGCTTGGTCGGTGTTGATGCGTGAATGTCGTCATCCGACCATCTGCCAAATCTCAGAGAAACCGAACCGACGAGGCTGTTGCCAGATCAACAGGTTTTTGTGAAAACAGATTTTGGTCGCATTCGCCTGACGCTGCGTGTCAAGTGAAACACCATTCGGTCAAGCGTAGGCGCCACGACCGATGACGACGGTGATGGCCGTTCGCGCGATCAACCAGAGGTCGAGCCAGAAGTTCCAGTCGGCCAGGTAGTCGCGGTCCAATTCGACCATCTCCTCAGCGCTGACGTCGTGGCGGACGACTTGCCAGGCGCCGGTCATGCCCGGTAGGACCGCGTGGCGCAGGGTGAACGACTCGGGGTAAGCCTCACGGAGCCGATCGCAATCTTTAATGGGAAGCGGGCGCGGGCCGACCAGGCTCATGGTTCCGGTGATCACGTTGAGCAACTGCGGCAGTTCGTCGAGGCTGGTCTGGCGCAGGAACCGCCCCACGCGGGTGACCCGGGGATCGTTCCGCATCTTGAACATGATCGGGTCGTCGGACTGGGCTTGCAGTTCCTTCAGACGCGCCTCGGCGTCGCGGTACATCGAGCGGAACTTCCAGATCCGGAACGGGCGACCGCCCAAGCCCAGCCGTTGTTGCCGGAAGAAGATCGGGCCGGGTGAGTCGAGTCGAATCAAGGCGGCGATCAGCAGGAGGACCGGCAGCAGAAGGACCAAGCCGACCGACGCGCCGACGAAGTCGACGATCCGCTTGGCCTGGAACGACCACGGATGATCGACCCAGCGTGCGTCCCGGTCCTCGACAACCGTTCCTCCCGACGACCCGGGGGCGGTTCCCGGTTGAAGCTGTTGGCTCGGCCGCGACGCAGGGGACGCCTGTGGCGGAGCCGAGGCCAGCCGAGCCCTTCGTGAGACTGAAGCGCGATTCCGTTCGCGGGGCATTCGATCCACGGTCATGGTCATTCAGCGCTTTGGGGAGGAAGGGGAGTGAATGGCGTGCCGCATGGGCACCCGCCCGGCAGGATCGCGTCGCGAGCCGGTGACAGTACCTTATCGCCCCGGAACAAGGTCGAACATGAGCCGCGATCCAGACGACAGCATGTCGTCGAAGGATCCTGTCAACCCCAAAGTTCGGGGTGTCTCGAATGTGCGGGTCGGATCGATTGTGGAGGATGTTGTCGATGCGCCAGACGGACCTGTGACACGGGCACGTGATCGCGTCATCACGCAACCATGAATTTCTTCGGTCGGAGCCTAACCGATCTGAGCTTCGAGGATCTCGATGATCTGACGGTAACGGTCGTTGTAGGGCGAGAGGCGGAGCCCACGGCGGAACGTGCCGAGGGCGTCGACGAAGCGCTCGAGTCGAAGGTAGCACTGACCCAGGCCGTCGAGGGCGCCGAAGTGGACCGGGTTGAGTTCCAGGACGCGCTGACAATCGGTCACGCTGGCCTCGAGGTCGCCCAGTACGAAGTGGGCGATGGCGCGCTGATTGTAGGCTTCGGCGAACTCGGGGGACGCCTCGATCAGCGCGGAGGCGTCACCGATCGCCTCGCGGAGCTGCCCCCGCGCGATCTGTTCGCGGATGCCCTCCAGGGCTTCGGCGTCCTCGGGCGAATCGCCTCGGAACCAGATCGTCCAGGCGGTCTCGCGCGCAAACTCGCGGACGCCCGGATCCTCATCGGCCAAGCAACTGGCGACGGCCTGGTTGCTCTCCATCGACCCGAGTTCGCGGAGACCCAGCAGGGCGGCCAGGCGGACCCGCCTCGGCGTGTCTTCGAGCAGGCGGGCCAGCGTCGACTCGGTGTAACGCTGATTGACCTGAGTCCGGAATGTGTCGTAGTCGCGTGTCTCGAGGAACTCGTCGTAGTATTCGAGCAGCAGGGGGGCCTGAAATCGTTCGGGCACGTCGGGGCGCCTTGAGGCCGGAGGGGGTTCAATGCCCGCCGGGGACCCGTCGACGCAGACCGATCCCCAAACGATCGCGATGACCAATCCGGTCCATCGGAGGGATACGGAGGAAACCCGAGCCCACCCTCGAGGTTGTCCCAAGGAATTGGTCGGGATCTGATGCGGCCTCATGGGGTGATCCTGGGGGGCGATTCGGGAGGCGACCACCATCCTTGGACGACCAGTTACAGCATGATCCTTGAAAATTCGTTGTCAAGGGTTCGCATCCGGAGAATCGGACGAACCCGCGCGGTGGTACACGTCACAGGCCGTACGCACATCGGTGATCACCGTCATCGACCCGCTGTTGAGTCCACGGATGCAGGGCATATCGTGAATCGATCGGTTTTTCGAAGTCGAGATTCTCAATGGTTAAAGAGAGGACGGGGGGGCCCCTCGAAGTGTTATGCAACACTTCTCCCCCCGCCCCCTCGCACCAACGCCCCTCCCCAAGGCGTTGATGCTCGTGGACCGGCGGACCGTCCTCGACCCTCCATGTCGGAGGGGCCGCGGGTCTGATTCTGATTCGGGCCGAACGCACCCCAGCGCCCCGCGATGATTGCGGGCCGTGTTGCGGGCCGATCGGCCGAGGGTTCCGAACTTGTGTGCGGGCGACCGGTTGTTCACCGAGCCTCCCGATGTCTCTGCAACCCTAGAACCGCGTGGAGACCTGTCAAAAGTCCTCAAGGCGATTGGGGCGCTTTTTTGTCCCGTCCACGACTAAGCCGTACGACCCGCCGGGTCGGCATCGCGATCTCCTGCTTCGAGTCGCGACGAGGCCCGTCCGGACCAATCGAGAACCGCGCGGGACACTCACGTCCTTGTGGATGGATTGTCGAACTTGAGAGCGACCCTTTAGGATGACCCTCCGTGACGTATCTGCGGATCGCCCCGATGTCGTTGGCGGATTGGTGAACTCTATGATGAACGTTTTGACGATCCGTCATGTGGCCGACGGGAATGGGGACCGCTTCCAGGTCATCCGACTCCAGGGGATGACCCTCAAGAACAGCGGGTCGGTCGAGGTTCCGTCGCCCATCGGCTTTCCGGTCGAGGGGCGCACGAACACCGAATTGATGCGGGACCTGCGCTGGTATTTGGAGCAGTACCTCGACTATCCGTTCCCGCCCCAGACCGACAGCGCCGACCTCGTTCGGAAAGCGCTGAAGCGATGGGGTGAGCGGGCATTCAACGCCCTGTTCGGGTCGGGGCTGGGGAACCAGTTCTTCCATGACGCGGTGAGGCAGGGGCTGAACCAATTGCACTTGCGGATCTCGAGCGACGATCCGGTCGTGCTCGGCTGGCCTTGGGAGGCGTTGCACGACCCGCAATCGGGGTTCCTGGCGCCGACCTGTCAGATCGAGCGGCAGCTCAATCAAATGCATGACCCGTATGACCTACCGGGTTCGCTGCCGAAGGACCGGGTCAACATCCTCCTCGTCACCTGTCGGCCGTTCGAGCAGGACATCCGGTTCCGGTCGCTCTCCCGACCGCTGGTCGAAATGGTCGTCGACCAGAATCTGCCCGCGGAGGTGACGCTGCTCCGACCACCGACGTTCGACCGACTGCGCGAACACCTTCAAGACGAGCGACCGGACTACTATCACATCGTCCACTTCGATGGCCATGGGGCTTACCGACCCGAACCGGTCGGTCCCATCAAGCCGGATGACTTCGACCCGCACAAGCTGAAAGGTCCGATCGGCAAGCTGGCCTTCGAGACGATCGACGGCAAGCCGGACCTCAAGGATGCTGGGCAGCTCGCCGGCCTGTTGCGCGACTGCCGGATCCCCGCGGTGGTGCTGAACGCGTGCCAGTCGGGCATGGTCGACGAGCAGGCCGACGATCCGTTCGCGTCGGTCGCCGCGGCGATGCTGCGCTCGGGGATCCGCAGTGTGGTGGCGATGGCCTATTCGCTCTACGTCAGCGGGGCGCAGCAGTTTCTGCCGGGCTTCTATCGCGCGTTGTTCCGGACCGGGGACATCGCCCAGGCGACGCGTGCGGGTCGGCAGCAGATGCTCTCCGAGCGTGGGCGGGTCTGCGTCCGGGGTCGCCACGACCTCGACGACTGGCTCGTGCCGGTGGCCTATCAGCAGGAGCCGCTCGACCTCTCCTTCGCCGCGCAGGCTCGAGCCAGTCGTCCGAAGACCGAGGAGATCCCCTTGCCCCCGGAGGCCCGCGACGACGAGAACCCGCACGGTTTCGTCGGCCGCGACGGCCCGATCTTGGAACTGGAACGGGCGATGCACCTGCCTCGGCCGGGTCTGTTGATCCAGGGGCTCGGCGGGGTCGGCAAGACGACGCTGGCCCGCGGGTTCGTTCGCTGGCTCAAGGACACCGGCGGTCTCGGCAAGGGGTGCCTCTGGTTCGTGTTCCAGGGGATCCAGAGCGCGGAGTATGTCGTCAACCGGATGGTCGAGGCGTTGATCGGTACCGACGCCATGTCGCTGCCGATGGAGACGAAGCTCGACCGCCTCGTCGCGATCTTAAAGGCCGAGCGCGTCCTCATCGTCTGGGACAACTTCGAGTCGGTCCGCGGCATTCCGGGCACGTCGGTCACGGCGAACCTCTCGAGCGACGACCAGGAGGTTCTCCGGACGCTGCTCAAGCGGTTGAGGGGCGGCCGGAGCAAGGTCTTGATCACCAGCCGGAGCACCGAGGAATGGCTGGGTGATGCCCGGCTCAAGGTCGACCTCGGTGGCCTGGTGGGCGAGGAGCGCTGGGAGTACTGCGAGACGATCCTTCGCGAGCTGAAGATCTCGATCGACCGGGACGATCCCGACCTCAAAGCACTCATGGACCTGCTCTCCGGCCACCCGCTGGCCATGCGGGTGATCCTACCGAAGCTTGAGGATCAGTCGGCGGGTGCATTGGGCCTCGCGCTCCGGACCAACCTCGAGGCCGATGGTTCCGGTCTCGACAAGGTCCAGGACAAGCTCTTCGCCACCCTCCGCTTCGCCACCGAGTCCGTCCCCGCCGACCTCCAACCGCTGCTGATCCCCCTCGGCCTCCACGAGCACTACATCGATGCGGATGATCTTGAAGTGATGGCCCAACAGATCGATGCCTCCTGGACCCGCGACCGCATCGAGGCGTTCGTCACCATCCTCGCGACCGCCGGGCTGCTCCGCGATCGCGGACAGGCGATCTATGAGATCCATCCCGTCCTGACCGGCTTCCTTCGATCAAAGGCACAAGCCCCCGATGTGTCCATCCGTGACCCTTGGTGCCAGATTTTTGCGATGACAATGGGGCAAATCGCTCTTCAATTCATGGCTCGTCCCCTGCACGAACAACGTGGTCCGTTCACGATCCATGGAGCCAATTTCGAACACGCTCGGGAACAGGCCGAACGTTTGGAACTGCCTCGCAGCGCGATGGGCCTGACAGCGTCGCTCGCAGACTACGCTCAGAATTCCTGGAATTTCCAGCGGACCGAAGAACTATGGCTCCAATTGGCGGAGTCTCCACGCGCCAAAGAGCACGAAGAATTGGCCGCCGGGTCCTACCACCAGTTGGGGAATGTGGCTGCGGCCCGGGGCGAGCTTTCTTCGGCGGAGCGTTGGTACAGTCGCTCTCGGGAGATCAACGAGCGTCTTGGCAACGAGCCGGGTGCCGCCGGGTCCTACCACCAGTTGGGGAATGTGGCTGCGGCCCGGGGCGAGCTTT
>CAZSSM010000122.1:0-1124 GCA_964609385.1 uncultured Planctomycetia bacterium | reverse complement strand
CTTCGGCGGAGCGTTGGTACAACAAAGCCATGCCGATCTGGATCAAGACGCAGAACGAAGCGAACCGGCAGAAGACCCAACGGTTGTTGGACGAGATTCAAGGCAAGTCGGGTTCGGAATGATTTGGACCGATTGATGGACCCTCCCTGATGGGATAGGTGTGTGCCATGCTCGAAGATCAGATTCGCCGGCTCGACGACGACACGGCCGTGCGCATTCTGGAGACGGCCGCCGGAGCGCGGTGGCATGCCGAGGTGGAGGCGTATCAGACCGAACTGACCCCGGAACTGGCCCAGGCCCTCCGCGACGCGTTCGTCGTGGCATCGGAGGAATCCGCGACCGCCGGGCGGGGCGATCTGGCCCGCGAGGCCCTGGTCGTCCTCGCCGCCGACCCCCAGCAACGTCCGGCCCTCGAAGCCTTCGTGCAGAATCCCTCGGCCACCCCGACCCGAATGGCCCTTCTCGAGTTCGCCGGCGCGACCGCCGTAATCACCGCCGCCCTCATCGCCCTCCAGACCCGAGCCAAGATCCAACGCGATAAGCAAGGCAACCTCACATGGTCCATCGAGGTCAAGCCGACGGATCTCTCGGTGCTTAAACCGCTCGTGGAAAAGCTTCTCTCCCTGATTCCTTGATCTTCTTCCTATCGAGACTCGATTCCGATCCCAACGAGATCATCAGCAATAGGGGAGCTGATTGTCAGGCTTCGTTCCAGTCGTCCGTCGTCCTCGGGTGACGGGGGACTGCGGAGCAGACCCGAGGTTATCCCCGAAGAGTTTGCCTCTTGGGATGACCTTGGGTTGGACATCCGGAAGCCCTCAGGCCCGGGGTCTGCTCCGCGTTGCGTCGCAGTCCCCAGCCACCCGAGCCCGGCGCCTAGGTCTACCTGAGCCGTGACGGGTCGCATGGGTTCCTTCCAAGAAGGTGACATTGGGTGGCTGGTCTTCGTTCGAGTCGTTCGGTGTCATTGGGTGGCTGGGGACTGCGCAGCAGACCCCGGGGACACCTCGGTGAGTGGTCCTCTCGAGATGACTTGGGTTGGACATCCGGAAGCCCTCAGGCCCGGGGTCTGCTCCGCTGCGCGTCGCAGTCCCCAGCCACCCGAACGGGGCAGTCCCCAGCCA
>CAZSSM010000121.1:0-15430 GCA_964609385.1 uncultured Planctomycetia bacterium | reverse complement strand
TCCTCGGCCTCATGGAGGGCGCGTCGAATCATCCAGACGGCCGGCTCGAAGACGCGGGTGGCCTCGGCCAGCAGGCCCAGGAGCGTTACCAGGCCAATGCCCTGCACGAACCGTCTGAGTCCCTCAACCCCCTCCTGGGCCTCGGCGCCGTACTGGAAGACGATCTGGGTCATCATGGGGAGGAACGTGTCGGTCTGCTCGAGGATGATGTCGACCTGCGCATCGATCCGTGGGACATCGAGGCTCTCCGGGGCGGTCTCGGCTCGATCGGTCTCGGCCAGGAGCTGACCAGCAGCTTGACGGACCTGCTGGTAATACGGTTGCAGACGATCGAAGAGGTCGTGGACAGCCTTGGAGTTGGTGCCGGGCAGGTTCTGCGATGGATCGCTGTGGATCAACCCCTCGTGGCTGGCCACCAAGAGGGTGAGGGCCTCGGCCAGTTGGTTGCGATACGAGGCGAGTTCGGAACGTTGGTCGGGATGACTGAGCGCCCGTTGGATGGCCAGGGCGTCCTTGGCGATCTGTTGGCAGAGCATCCGTTGCCGGCCGGCGATGGTGATCACCGGCGCGTCCGATTCTTGGAGGGCGATGGTGCGATGGATGACCAGCTGGACGCTCAAGCTGAGCACGGCCACGGCGGTCAGGGCGATCAGGTAGGCCATGCGCAGTCGACCGATCGGCCCCGGCCTCGGTGTCATCGCCGGTCTTTGGAGGGCGCGTGTCGCGCTGGATTGCTTCATCGAACCGGGTCCCGATCTCGATGGCGCATCGGTGGTCTCCTCGGGACAGTGCGATGGTCCGAGCCGGTCTTTCCCCGGCGCTCCCTCGAACGGCCCAACCAGTGGCTCCCCGGACTTCGACGGTCCAGCCCGGCCGATCGAATCGACCGAGCCGGAGGCAAGCGAGGCTCGGAAATGGCAGCCCATGGCACACATGGATGTCATGCAACAACCCGGTGCCCGCGACGGCCCGACGTCGGACCCCACGCGCGATGACACGGAGGATGTCCCGTTCCCCTCAATGGTTCGGAGCCGCCCGGGGGATCGTGACCGGTGTCCCATCAGACCATAGATGATGGGGACCGTGACGGCTCCGGATCCCAGAGTTTGCGACTCTTGGCAGACGAATTCCTCGAAGCCTCCAGCATTGCGGACGCGCAACGTCTCGTCGGGCGAGGCGTTCGGGTTCGTTGTGAATGGTCCGCAAAGGGGCGTCGAAGCTGGTCGAGTCGCTTGAGGTCAGGTCGAGGCGTCGGTTGCGGACGTCTCCTTATCGGTCCGGCGATGCAGGGCGAGACAGACGCCGGCCGGATCGCGGATAACGGCGTAACTCGTCGTACCGTCGGGGCCAGCTTGGTGATGGAGGACGGTGCCCCCCTGCTCTTGGCAGGTTGTTAGACTGGCCTCGATGTCTTCAACCACCACATAGATCAACCAGACCGGGGGCAATCCGGCGTTGCTGCCTTTCGTGTAGCAGACACCGGCGACCGGCGCGCCCGTCGACGCGTTCATCATGTCGTCGTCGCCCATGGAGACCGGTTCCGGACGCCAGCCGCAGGCCGCCTTATCGAAGTCGCGGATCGGGCCGGCGTCGGGCCGGTGAGGTCGACCCAGCCGATCTCGCCGGGACGTTTGGGAGGGTTCATCGCGAGTCCGATCCAGACCGGTGAGCCGACCCATTGGGAATCAGGCGAAGATGTCTTGAACGACGTGACCGTGGACGTCGGTGAGTCGGAAGTCGCGGCCGGCGTAGCGGTAGGTCAAGCGTTCGTGGTCGAGGCCGAGCAGGTGGAGCAAGGTCGCGTGCAGGTCGTGCATGTGGACGCGTCCCTCGACGGCGCGATGGCCGTAGTCGTCGGTCTGGCCGTAGACCACCCCGCCTTGGACACCACCGCCGGCCAGCCACATGGTGAAGCCCTGCGGGTTGTGGTCGCGCCCATCTTTGCCCTGAACCATTGGGGTCCGGCCGAACTCGCCGCCCCAGAGCACCAATGTGTCCTCTAGGAGTCCGCGCTGCTTAAGATCGACCAGCAGACCCGCGACCGGCTTGTCGGTCTCCAAGGCGTTCTTCTCGTGACCCTTCTTCAGGTTGCTATGTTGATCCCAAGTGTATCCAGTGGAGACCTGGATGAATCGGACACCTGCCTCAGCCATCCGACGTGCCAGCAGACACTGGCGGCCGAAGGGATCGGTCGGTTCCTGGTCGATCCCATAGAGGTCGCGGGTGGCCGGGCTCTCGCGTTGGAGGTCGAGTACCTCGGGGGCGACGGCTTGCATCCGGTAGGCCAGCTCGAACGACTCGATGACCCCTTCGATCCGCGCATCGGGGCCGGACCGTTCGAGGTGTCGACGGTTGAGCTGCTGGAGCAGATCGAGTTGACCCCGTTGCCGACCGCCAGCGCGTGAGGCGGGGGGCTCCAGGTAGGCGATGGTCGGCGTGCGCCCTTCGACGGGCGTCCCTTGATGCTTGGCCGGCAGGAAGGCCGGTCCGAAGTTGCGGGTCCCGCCGTGCTTGCGCGGAGGGTTGATCGAGACGAAGGCGGGCAGGTCGGCGTTCTCGGGCCCGAGCCCATAGCTGATCCACGAGCCCAGAGAGGGCCGTACGAGGTTGTCGCTACCGGTGTGCAGCATGGAGACGGCCTGGCCGTGCGACTGACCCCGCGAGTGCAACGAGCGGATCACACAGAGGTCGTCGACGAGCTTGGCGGTGTGCGGCAGCAGGTCGCTGACCCAAAGCCCGCTTTGCCCGTGGCGCGCGAACTTCCAAGGAGAGCCGAGCAGCTTCGGCTTGGCCGAGATCCGCGGCGGCAACTCGAAGGGCGCATCGAGGCCGTCGTCGCGCTGGAGCCGAGGCTTGGGATCGAACGTGTCGACCTGGCTAGGCCCACCATACATGAACAAAAAAATGATCCGCTTGGCCCGCGCTGCGTGGTGCAGCGGCGGGAGGCCTGTTTCTGAAGCAGCCGTCCGGTGGCAGAGGTCGGCCAGGGCCAGGGATCCGAACCCGCAGGCGGCTCCTTGGAGGAGCTGTCGACGGCTCAGGAAGGTCCGGAGGAGGGCTGGGCGGTCGCTCATCGGTCGCGGTCCTGTATCGAAGAGGTGAGTTGGGTCGCGCTGAGCGAAATCGTGGAGGCGTCCTGAATCGCGAAGGTCGTGGAGGTGATCAGTCGAGGAACCGGAACTCGGTCGAGGCGAAGAGGATCTGGGCGAGTTCGGCCCAGGCATCGCGATGTTCCGAATCATCGTCCCCGGGTGTGGGTGACCCGCAACGGTCGTCGAGGAAGGCGTCCAACAGCGCACGTTCCTCGGGACCGGGGCGTCGACCCAGGCAGAGGCGATAGAGCCGATCGATCCGGTTGTCGCGGGTCTCGGACTCATCGAGGACGCGGTCGGCAACGGCCTCGGCGGACTGAATGGCGAACGGCCCGTTGAGCAACGCCAACGCCTGGGCGGGCACGGTGGTTTGTCCTCGACGACCGGTGACGAGGTCGGGATTGGCCGCGTCGAAGACCTCGAGCATCGGGTCGATCGCGCCTCGGACAACCGGCAGGTAGACGCTCCGTCGACGGTCCAAGGGGGCTCGGAGCTTGGCCGCGGCATTGCCGTTGACCTCTTCGGGCGCACCGAGCACCGGCGAGCCTCCACGCGCTGGGTCGAGCCGATCGCCGACGTGGAGCATCGCATCGCGGATCGCCTCGGCTGGCAGCCGTCGACGGTTCTGGCGCCAGAGCAGACGGTTCTCCGGATCGATCGTGTCGAATTGAGAGTTAAAGGCGGTGCTCATTCGATAGGATCGGCTCAACACCAGGCGACGAACCAAGCGCTTGAGCGACCAGCCGTCGTTGACGAACCCGAGGGCCAGGGCGTCGAGCAGTTTGGGATGACTGGGCCGCTCGCCGAGCCGGCCGAAGTTGTCGACGCTCCGGACCAGGCCGTGGCCGAACAGGTGGAGCCAGACCCGGTTGACGATCACCCTGGAGGTCAAGGGGTGGTCCGGTCGGGTCATCCAGCCGGCCAGTTCGAGCCGACCGCTGTGGCCCTCGGGGATCGTCGGGGCGTCGTCGAAAGTGGCCGCTTCCAGGAACCCGCGCGGGACGAGGTCGCCGTATCGTGAGGCGTCGCCACGGACGCGGAGATGGCAGTCGCCCAGGGCGTCGGATTCCTCTTCGCGGACGGCCATGGCGCGGGGGTTGGGCATCGGGCCATTGTCGTGCTCCGCGATCCGCTTGGTCAGGGTCGCGATCTGCTTGTCGACCTTGAGCCGTTCGAGCCTCGGGGCGAGTCCGGTATCGGGAGCGACCTCCCCGGAATCGAGTTGGTCGGCTCGGACCCACTGCACAGCGTCGGCGAGCACGTGGCCGGTCGTCCCCTCATTGCGGATCGTCAACGAGCCGGCGGTGCCCGCTTCGAACCGGAACCGACCCAGCGATCGGAAGAGGCCGCCGATCTCGGGCGTTTGCTGCTGGTCAACGGTCAACAGGACGGGGCCGTCGGCGGTCTCGATGGTGACTGGGACGGCATCGGACCGGCTCCCGCCCGCGACGTAGGCGATTCGGACCTCGTAGAGACCCGGCTCGGGCAGGTTGGGCCGAAACGTGGCGATCCGTTCCCCTTTGGAGGTCGCCTCGTCATGGATGTAGCCTTCGCCGAGATATTTCGGCGAGTAGGCGGAGCGGAACCAATCGCCGACGAGTTCGGCGTCGAGGTCGTCGACGACGATACCGGCCAGTGGTTGCTCGGCGATCTGACGTTCGAGGCCCTCGCGCTTCGTTTCGGCCTTAGCGCGTTGGTCACGGAGCCGATCGCCCTCGACGCGATGGGCGGCCTGGGCGACCTCGTCGTCGGGGTTGGGCGGGAGTTCACGGGTCGTCCACCCCTTGACGAACTCGTTGTTGAGCTTGTTGCCGTCGATGGTCCGGGTGCTGGCGAGGATCCCGGCCATCGCGTAATAGTCTCGGGTCGGGATCGGGTCGAACTTGTGGTCGTGGCACCGGGCGCAGCCGAGGGTCAGGCCGAGGAAGGTCCGGCCGATCGTGTCGAGCTGCTCGTCGACGACGTCCATCTTCTGCTTCTCGAGGTCGCGCTCCGAGAGCATCTTGGGGCCGAGCATCAGGAAGCCGGTGGCGACGATCCGATCGGCCTGCTCTTGCGGGTTTTCGGTCGGGACGAGGTCGCCGGCGATCTGGTCTCGGAGGAATTGGTCGAAGGGCAGGTCCGCGTTGATCGCGTCGATGACCCAGTCGCGGTAGCGCCAGGCGTTGTGATAGGTCAGGTTGAGGTCGCCGCCGTTGGTGTCGGCGTAGCGGGCCACGTCGAGCCAGCGTCGGCCCCAATGCTCGCCGAAGCCTGGGGATTCCAGGAACTGGTCGACGGCACGAGCCAGGGCATCGTCGGTCGATCCGGGGTCCTCGACGAACGCCTCGATCTGCTCGGGCGTCGGCGGCAGGCCGGTCAGATCGAAGCTTAGGCGACGGATCAAAGTCTGTCGGTCGACCTCTGGCGCGGGCGCGAGGCCGTCGCGATCGAGCCCGGCCAGGATGTGGTGGTCGACCGGATCGCGGGGCCAAGTCGGGTCGGAGACCTCAGGTAAGGCCGAGTCCTGAAGCGGCTGGAGCGACCAGAGCGGTTCGCCCTCCCAGTTCGATTCGCCGTCGCTGTCCGTGACCGCCTTGTCCTCAGTCTCGGCGTTGGATGCGGGCACCAGGGCCGCGGGCGCGATTGGCCCCGGAGCACCCATGCGGACCCATCGTTCGAAGTCGGCCACGATCGCATCGGGGAGCGGTCCGCTGGGCGGCATTTCATAGAAGTCGTACCGGATCGCTTCGATAAGCACGCTCTCCTCGGGGGCGCCTGGGACGATGGCCGGACCGGTGAACCCGCCTTCGAGCATCGCGGCCATCGAGTCGAGTCGGAGCCCCCCTTTGGCCGATTGGCTCCCGGCCGAGTGGCACTTGTAGCACTGCTCGACGAGCACCGGACGGATTCGCGACTCGAAGAACGCTGCGCCCTCGCGATCGTCCGAACCCCTGGCGACCGAAACTGTTACCGATCCGATCAGGATCATCCCGACCCCGACCAATGCGGCGATCATGGCGCGGGCGCTGTGCGTCGAGGCCGAAGACCTCCATTGGCGCGTCGACAGTCCGATCGGGGACGTCATCGGGCTCCTCCTTCGCGGTCTGTTCGAGGTGCGCATGCAAGCGGGGGGGAATGGGGTTCGGTGCGCTCAACCAACCGTCGGCGGTTGGTCGCACGCGTCCGCCTCGGGGCGGCAATCATTGAGCGATCCCATGTTCTTCCGATGTTGAACAGGATACCTCATCGAAACCACATCTAGAAGGTCACTCCGCGAGCAACTGACCGGCGATGGACCCTTCGGCGGGGCCGTTCCATCAGTTCCGGGGCTCCTCGGTGCGAACTTCGGCTTGCTTGAGGGCGCTCTGATAGGTCTTGTCGTCGGGCTCGAGTTCGACCGCTTCACGATACGCTTGGAGGGCCTCGTCGAGCCGACCGGCCTGGCCCAGAGCGTTGCCATGGTGATAGTGCAACTCGGCGGATTCGGGCCGGATCCGGATCGCTTCCTGATGCGCTTGGAGGGCTTCGTCGAATCGTTCGGCCAGAACCAAGGCGTTGCCGAGATTGGAGTGTGCCTTGGCGAAGCTGGGCTGGCTCTTGACCGCCTCGCGGTGGGCTTGGATAGCCTCATCGATGCGGCCGAGCTGGACCAAAGTCAGTCCGCGGTTGGTGTGGGCCGCGGCGAAGTCAGGGCGGAGCCGGATCGCCTCGTCGAAGGATTCGACGGCTTCCTCGTTTCGGCCGGCATCGTTGAGCAGGCGGGCCAGTTGATAGTGGATCAGGGCGTCGTCGGGCTGGAGCTGAATCGCCCTTTGGTAGGCCGGGATGGCTTCGCCGAGTCGGCCCATCTTGGCCAACGTCTTGGCCAGATTGATCTGGGCTGTGGGGTCATCGGGCTGGCCCCGGACGATCTCGCGGTAGCTCCGGAGGGTTTCTTCGAGTTGGTCGATCTGGCTGATGGTTTGCTCGAGACCGGCTTGGGCTTCGATGAGGTCAGGCTGCAGCCGGATGGCTTCTTGGAAAGCCTGGATGGCTTCATCGCGTCGTCCAGCGTTGGCCAGGACGTTGCCGAGGTTGGTGTGGACGGTGGGATCGTCGGGCCGGATCTGGACCGACATCCGGTGCGCCTCGATGGCCTCCTCGAGCCGGCCGGCTATTTCGAGAGCGAAGCCGAGATTGGAGTGCGCTTTAGCGAAGTTAGGCTGGCTCTTGACCGCCTCGCGGTGGGCTTGGATGGCCTCATCGATGCGGCCGAGCTGGACCAAAGTCAGTCCGCGGTTGGTGTGGGCCGCGGCGAAGTCAGGGCGGAGCCGGATCGCCTCGTCGAAGGATTCGATGGCCTGTTCGTGTTGTCCATCGCGGGCCAAGGCTCGTCCCAAGTTGTAGTGGGCCCAGGGATCTTCGGGTTGGTCTCGAACCTGGTCCCGGAAGGATTCGAGGGTCTTGACGGGTTGTTGGGGGTTAGCCAAGGCCTGGCCCAGATTGATTCGGGCCTCGGCCAGGTCGGGCTCGAGCCGGATGGCCGTCTGGAAGGCCTCGACAGCCTCGTCGCGTCGACCGATGTTGGCCAGGGCGAGCCCGAGATTGTTGTGGGCCTGTGAGTCGTCGGGATGGTGTTTGATGGCCTGACGCCAGGCCTCGATGGCCTGCTCGAGAATCGCCGAAGACTCGCCAGTCAGCCCGTATCGACGCACGAGCAGGCTACCGAAGCAGCCGAGGTGCCGTGCGCGGACGGCGGCCCGATCCTGTTCACCGAGGCGTTGGGTGAGGTCCTCAAAAATGATCTCGGCCTCGTCCTCCCGGCCGAGCCGTTCCAGGACATGTCCCATGGCATGGGCTGTCTCGGGCCGGATGGTACGGGCGGCAGTGAAATAGCGCATCGCCTCCTGGAACCGAGGCGGCGACACCTCGGTCAGCGCGATGGCCAATTCGAAGTTGACCCAGATGTCCTCGGGATGATCCATGACAGCGTGTTGGAGCACCTCGACGATCTGCTCGGGCTCTTCGAGGCGATCTAGTGCGGCGGCCAGCAATAGTGCGGCGGTGGCTGGTCGGGACCTTTGGTCTTCGGCCAGGGCCTCGAGCGCCTCACGGTGCTGTTCCAGGTTGTTGGTTTCGAGGAGCTTGCGGAGTCGGTTGCGATCGGCGTCGGGGTCGGCCGCCGCAGCGGCACGGAGGATCCGGCTTCGGCCCCGGGGACCGGCCCCAGCCCGCTCCCGGAGCCCGGCCCAGTCATCGAGGTAACCGGCCAAGATTCGCCGGATCTTCGGGGTCCGCGTCATCAGGTGATCGACGGCGGGCTGGGGATCCTCGGCAACCAGGTCGATCCCCGCGTCGGCGAAGGCCTCGGCGTAGGCCCGGTCGGACTCGAGATCGCCAGCGTCCTGCCGGTCCGATCGGATCAGGGGGAGGACTGTTAAGAGCCGCTGGTCGCGGAGGGCTTCGGCCAGGCCATTGGCGATCTCGTCTCGGAGCGGTCGGAGCTGGGTCCGGGCCCCGTGGACGTTCCGCAGCTCGTTGGAGATCCGTCGTGCCGTCCGGTCGGCTTCGCGCCAAGGCGGCACGGAACTTGGGTCTTCGAGGGCCTGATTGCGCAGCAGAGCGATCTCGTTGGAGGCCAGGTCGATCCGCGCGGCACGGCTCTGGATCCGTCGCTGGACCGAACTGGCGAACAGGCCCCCAAGCAGGGTGAGGACCAGCAGGGCGGCGGCCAGTCCGAGCTGCCACTTGCGCCGTTTGTTCTCCTCGCCGGCACGGGCTTCGGCGGCGGCGCGGTCCAACTCGGCGACCCGGAGCCGTTGCTCGACGCCGGCGCGGTAGGCCGCGATCCGGTCGGCGACCACCCCGGCGTCGCGGAGCCGGTCCTCACGCTCGACGGCCAGGCAGTCCCGGGCCAGTTGGATCAGCTCGGCCTCGACGCCAGCGGCGGCCAACCGTTCCAGGGCTGGTCCGGTCTCGCCACGGCTGGCCTGATAGTGAATCTCGTGGATCGCGTCGCCAACGAAGACGGGTTTGCGGGTCAGGATCTCGCAGAGGATCGCGCCCAGGGAGAAGACGTCGACCTGCTCATCGAGGGAGTTGACCTCACCGCGGGCTTGCTCGGGTGCCATGTAGGAGGGTGTGCCGAGCACGGCGTGGGTCCGGGTCGTGTCGGAGTCGTCTTCCGAGCGGATCGTCAGAACGGTAGTCTCCATCTCGCCCACCGGCAGGTCGGGTCGGGGCTCCGGCGTCTCATCACGCGCCAGGACTTTGGCCAGGCCCCAGTCCATCACCTGAACCTCACCGAAGGCCCCGACCATCACGTTGGAGGGCTTCAGATCGCGGTGGATCACGCCCCTCGAGTGGGCATAAGCCACCGTCTGGCAGACCTGCTCGAAGATCCCTAAGAACCGGGGCAAGTCGTCTCGGGGTGTCTCGCGACGGCCCAACAATTGGGCCAGGGTGTGCCCCTTGACCAACTTCATGGTGAAGTAGGGCCGGTCGTCATCCAGGAGGCCCAGCTCGTGGACCGGGACGATTCCAGGGTGCTGGAGCTGGCCGGCGATCTGGGCCTCCTCGATGAAGCGCCGGACCATGAGCGGCTTGTTGCGGTGCCGCTCCAGCAGGATCTTGACGGCCAGATCGCGACGGAGGTGCTCGTCACGCCCTTTGAGCACCGCCCCCATGCCGCCGCTGCCCAGTTGGCCGAAGAGATGCAGATTGCTGGAGGCCCCGCTCAACCGAGGCGCGGGCATCGCGATCGATCCCGATCGGGGGCTGAGGTCGGCGCTGGTCTGATCGAGATTGATCTGGGTGGCCGCCTCGGAGCCCACCGTCTCCTCATCTTCGAGTTGCTTGATCGTCTCGATGGTCGATGGGTCGACTGCGGTTTCGTGATCGGAATCCTCGACCGTCTTGGAGTCGTGATCGGAATCCTCGACCGTGCTGGAGTTGTGATCGGAATCCTCGACCGTCTCGAGGGTTTCCTCGAGAGTCTGATCACGTCGTCGAGGCTCCGACGCGGAACAGTCGTTGGTTATTGACCGTTCGTTCATAGTTAATGTCCGCAGCACGGATGAACATCCCGACCGACTCGGGGGTCGGGGAGGCCGTCGCTGACCATCTTGTGCATTGGACCGCAGTTTTTCCAGCCGAGTGATGTCAACGACCCCATTTCGACGAGCCTCGCCCGTGCGATAGATGACAGGTCTCGAGTCCTACGATCTTTGCTCGAACAAAGGGATCACTCAAATTTGACTGAAGAAACAGCAAAAGCGTCTCCGGAATCGACTGGATCGACAAGGACCGGATCCTCAAGTCCCGGGACGTCTCGAGAAAGTCGTGCGATGTGATCACCAATCGGCCCGCCGCCACGGTCGAGCCTCCGGAGAGATTCAAGATCGGAAATTATGAACATGAAACCGCTGCATTGGTCTGTGTCGATCGGGGTGATTTTCGGCACGTTGGAAGAATGCCAGTGCTACCCGGCGTCCCTTGACCTGGCTCCGAGACCCCGCCAGAGTTGGTTGAGACAGTCGATCGCGTCGACCCGTACTCCGAACTGGCGAGGACCATCATGATCGGGACCCTGACGCTCCGCAACTATCGGGGCTTCGAGGATTATCGGTTCGAGAATTTGGCCCGCGTCAACCTGCTCGTCGGCAGGAACAACAGCGGCAAGACCGCCGCGCTTGAGGCGATCCAACTGCTCGCCACGCGGGGCGATCGGGCCGTCTTCAGCGAGATCACGCGCAGACGCGGCGAGCAGGTCTGGATCGATAGGAGTGAGAAAAGCCTCCCTTCCATTGCCTTATTCTCCTACACTGGAAAACCAAATCCAGATACTTCATTAGTTCAAACTCAGATAAGTATGTATATCTTCAGTTATCGTTAATGATAGAATCTGAGTTCAAGTCCTCAAGTCTTATTTCATTCTACGAAAAATCACGAGACGAACAACAGCTTTTTCTGGTCGTGAAGCCGACGGATAACGAATCGCCAGTCCAATTATTCGTCCTGTCTACAGGAGGGGCGATAGTTAGGAGTGTAGTAAAGCCTTTTCATGATTTTTCAAATAGCCGAGAATACGATGAAATAATTTCTAATTTCATGAGAGAAGAGGATTCCGCAAGGTCGATTCAAGCCCATCGCGTGAAAATGGTTGCGTCCAACTCCCTCGATGGAATGACAATGGCCCCGATGTGGAACCGTATCGTCGAACAAGACCGCAAGGAGGACGTCGTTCAAGCGCTTCGGATCCTGGAGCCGGACGTAGAAAGCATTGATTTTCTGGCCGGCGAGGAGTGGCTGAAGACCGGCCACGGAGGGATCCTGATCGGTCTCAGACAAGGCACGACGGGTCGTCGACTCATCGGCCTTGGCAGCATGGGAGAGGGGATGAGGCGGATCCTCGCCCTCGCGTTGGCGGTGAACCAAGTCCCGGGCGGGATCCTATTGATCGATGAGGTCGACACGGGGCTCCATTACTCGGTGATGGGCGATCTTTGGAGGTCCCTCGTCGAGGCGGCGCGACAATTCGATATCCAAGTCTTTGCTACCACCCACAGCCTCGACTGCATCAATGGATTGTCCTGGCTTCATCGAAACCGACCTGACCTGGCCGAGGACGTTTCGCTCCAATCGCTCGACCGCCGGCTTGATAAGGCCGTCGCCTACGAACCCGATCAGATCCAAGTGGCCGTCGAGCAACAGATCGAGGTCCGGGGATGAGCGCCAAAGGACGCTCGGCCAAGCTGTTTGTCGAGGGCAACGATGATCAGCACGCGATCGCCAACCTCCTCGCGAGATCCGAAATCGAGTTCCGAGAGGACGAACGAGTTGCTGAAATCGTCAAAGCCGGATCCGTTGAAAAACTCATTGGAGTCATCGACACGGCGATTCAGGCCAACGTCGGTGGTCGAGTTGGCTTCGTTCTGGACGCTGACCAAAGCGTGGAAGATCGTTGGAAAGCCGTGCATGAGCGGCTCCGAAGGGTGGGTTTGAAGGATCCTCTGACGCTTCCGGAGAGCGGATTCCACGCAAGGGTCGAGGAATTCCATGTCGAGGTCGGCGTCTGGATCATGCCCAACAACAAACGTGCAGGAAAGCTCGAGGACTTCCTGAGGGAATTGGTCGACGAAGGGGACGCGTTGATCTCCCATGCCGAGTGGAGCACCGATGCTGCCAAGCAAGCCCATGACGCTTCGTTCTCCGAGCCGGATCGGATCAAGGCGGTCGTTCACGCTTGGCTCGCCTGGCAGGCCGAGCCGGGCCTTCCGTTCGGCACGGCGATCAAGGCGAAATATTTCCTCGATGACGTGGAAGTGGCTCAAAATTCCTCGATTGGTATCGGGATCTCTATGGGATCGAGGATGCCAAGACCACAGGTTGACGATCCTGTTTCAACCTGTTTGAAGTTCCAGCATCGTCCATTCGGAAAAGGTGGCGGCCTGGCCTCGAGGGTGACCGTCGGGGTCGACGAGGTTCCAGACGATGGCGCGTTCGATCCGGAAGCGTCGGCCGGTCCGGCTGATCCGGACGCCTCGGTAGTCGTCGACGTAGCCGTCACGCGCGGTGCGGGCCAGCATCGCAGCACGCTCGTCGCGGTGGACCGGCTCGGCGGTCAGCCTCGAAGGGGTCTGCCGGAGCGTCTCGGCATCGGTCTCCCAGAGCCGAAGCGCCTCGGCGTTGCCATAGCAGAGGATTGGGTCGGGCTCGGTGCCGTGGGCCACGACCACGAACGGGGCATCATAGAGCGCGCGGGCCTGATCGCGGGGGTCGCCGGACCTCGGGATCAGGTCCCGATCCAGCCACCGGCGATAGGAATCGAGCAGGATTTGGGTCAGCACAATCCAACCGTGTTGAGCCCAGGGCGCTGAATCGTCGGAGACGCTTCGGTGATCAGGAGAGGTTTCGAGGATGAGATCGTTCGGGTCCACAGTCATCAACTCCTCCCAATATTCCTGCGCGATGATCGCGAAGCCTCGACGACGGTTCGGCTCGCTGGTCGTGGCCAGCCTAAACCTCCAGTCACCCCCGAGGCCACACCGCCTCGGGCTTGGATTTCCGAAATCCAACGTGATCGGCCCGCAGAGAGGCTGTTCGGATTATCGGGCTTGAAACGCTTGTTCCGTGGTGTGGGTTTGCGTATGATATTCATCCGGACATCAGCGGAGACGCAGCGCGGAGGATCGTGAGATGGAGCGAACGCAAGTGATGACCGGCCGAAAGGTTGAGTCGAGCAACCGTGATCATCCGGGTGGGTCGTTGCGTCAGGTGAGCTTGATTTCGCGGTCCGACTCGGCGGAGGCCGGGTGGCTCTGGTTGGATGGTCGGGTCTACTGGGCGACGCCCAGCCGGCCACGACTCGGGGCCGATCCGGCTGAGGACGGTGCGCATTATCAGTACCTGGATGCGGTCGAGACCGAGTTCAAGCAGCAGACCAGCGCGACGCCGGTCGTCGTCCACGGTCGGGATTGATGCGGAGCCCTGGTGATGGAAGCCACGACGATCACCGACGTCGGGCCAATGGGTGTTGCGTCCCCGGCCTCGGGATCGACCGACACCCATCGCCGACGTGTCGCGTTGGTGCAGCGGGGGCGGATGATCCTGGATGTGACGGCGACCGACCTCCAGGTCGCTACCGAGGTGCTCGGCCCGTTCGACCCGTCGACCTGGCATTTTCGACACGCGTTGGCCGAGGCGAGTCAGGCCTGGGACCGTCTTGAGGCGACGCTCGGGAGCCGGGCCTTGCGGGAGGCATTGTTGGATCGGCCGTCGACGATTCTTCGCCTCGATCCGAGCAATTCGGCGCGGCGTGCTGACCTCGAGAATCGCGAACCCCTGTTGACCATCATCATCGGCGGACGGACATATGCCGTGCAGAACGTGGCCGGTAGCCCCCTGGCCCCAGTGATCTGGCGATTGCGCCGTTTGCCGGATCACGAGGACGGCCCGTACTACGTATGCCGATTGAGCGATGGCGAATATCAATGCGATTGCGCGGCGTGGTGGTTTCGAGAGGAGGTCAACGTGCCCGAATCCTCGACACCGACGATGCCAAATTCAAGCTGCAAGCATATCTCATCACTCCGAGATCTGGGGTGGATTTAGCCTTTGGGATCGAGCTAGGGACCGTCCCTGCATCGTGAAGGCCGGCGTCGTTGTCCCCGGGCAACAAAGTGCGCTGTCTCGGATCGATGATCGGGTGGGACTCCGGGTCAGATTCTAGGGTTGTCGGGAGACCCGTTGCGTCCGAGCGCCGACCTTTGGAAGGGCCGTGGCTCGTGAGGGACCGGTATTCCGCCCCCGTGGTGGGACGACCGGATCGCCCCAACTCCATCGTGATCGGCATCGTCGCGATCGCGTGGGATCGGGGAGGCGCCGCGATGATCCTGAGCTCGAGGAGGGGACGATGGCCCGGATCCTGTTGGTCGAAGACAACGAGATGAATCGGGATATGCTGTCGCGACGACTCTCGCGCCGCGGGTATGACGTGGTCATCGCCATCGACGGCCAGCAGGGGGTCGATCGCGCCCGGGCCGAGTCGTTCGACCTGATCCTGATGGACATGAGCTTGCCGGTCCTCGATGGTTGGGAGGCCACGCGGATCCTTAAGGAGGATGATTCGACTCGCACCGTGCCGGTCATCGCCCTGACGGCGCATGCCATGACCGGCGACCGCGCACGGGCCTTCGAAGCCGGTTGCGACGACTACGACACCAAGCCGATCGAACTGCCCCGGCTGCTTGAGAAAATCGATGCTGCTCTGAACCCCGAGACGCAGGCGGCCTCCTGATGACGACCCCCACGACTCCTTGGCCGCGCCAGGATGAGTCGGGATCGGCACTCGACGCTCCGGCGTCGCACGATGGCCGGTCCTTGGCCGATCTCCGACACGATCTCCAGACGCCGATCGGCCAGGTCATCGGCTATGGCGAGATCCTCCAGGAGGAGATGGCCGACGCCGGACTCAGCGATCACCTCACCGGACGGCTCATTGAGTCGGTCATCGATCATGGACGCACCATGGTCACCATCGTCTGCCAGCACTTCCGCGAGCCAAACGATCCAGCCGGATCGTCGCTCTCGCTTCGGAGCGGTTGCCGGGCACTGATCGTCGAACTCGACTCGGTCCGCGTCGAGGTCGACGAACTCCACCAACGCCTCGATGATCCGGAATGCCGCGCCCTGTTGGAACGGATCCTCCAGGCCGGCCAACAGCTCGACTCCCTCCTGCTCGCCGCGTATTCCTGAACCGAGAAGTTTCATCAATCCGTCGGGTCGAGGGCGGACGGGCCGAATACTCCCCCAGTCTCCCGGGCCGACGGCGCAGCATGACCGCTCCCAAGCTCCTTCCCGGATCGGGCACGGGACGG
>CAZSSM010000120.1:0-16187 GCA_964609385.1 uncultured Planctomycetia bacterium | reverse complement strand
AGGATCGCGTAGTCCCAGCGGGCGTCCTTCAGCAGGATCGCGTCGCGCCGGAGGCCCGTAAGGTCGACCGGATCAGCTATGACGAGATGCTCGAGTTGGCCAGCCTCGGCGCCGGCGTAATGCACTCGCGATCCATCGAGTTCGCCAAGAAATATGGGGTCCCGATCCACGTGCGCAGCTCGTTCTCCGACGCTGAGGGCACCTGGATCCTCGACGACCGGCTGGCCCACCGCGATGGCGCAACGGTCATCGGCGCGGCCTTGGCCCAACATGAAGCGCGGATCACCGTCACCGGCATGCCCGACCGGCCCGGTGTCGTCCACGGTCTCTTCAGACGGATCGCCGAGGCCCGCGTCGTCGTCGATATGATCGTCCAGAACCTCGCCACCGATGGCACCACCGAGGTCAGCTTCACCGTCGGTCGCGATGACCTCGACGCCACCCTCCGCGCTGCCGAAGCCGGAGCCCAGGAGGTTGGGGCCACCGGTGTTGAGTCCGACGACGATGTCGCCAAAGTCTCCGTCGTTGGTCAAGGCATGGCTACCGCCACCGGCGTGGCTACCACTATGTTTCGCGCTTTGGCCCAAGCCGATATCAATATTCAAATGATCACAACTAGCGAGATCAAAATCAGTGTTCTCGTCGAACGTTCCAAGGCACGTGACGCCCTCCGACTCGTTCACCAGGCCTTCGCCCTCCACGAGCCCGTGCCCGATCGGCCTTCCCCCGAGCTGAACGAGACACGGGCGAATCATCCCGGACCGGGATTCGGCGGCGACCCGATCACCGACGCCGTCGAGACCGGTGGGATGGAGGACCTGGTCATCTCCGGCGTTGACCTCGACGGTGACCAGTCGCTGATTATCATCCGCGACGTCCCCGACCGGCCCGGCGTCGCATCGCACGTCTTCGAGGCAATTGGGGCCGACGGCATCCTCGTCGACATGATTGTCCAGGACGTCTCGACCGACGGCTCGACCCACCTCTCCTTCACCGTCCCGCGTGTCGAGTCGGAGCAGGCCCTTCGCGCTGCCAAAGCTGTTGGCCTCGGCGGACGGATCGACCTGATCGCCGATCTCGCCAAGCTCTCCGTGCTCGGTATCGGTATGCGGTCCCACACGGGAGTCGCCACCCGGGCTTTCCAGACTCTGGCCGACCACCAAATCAATATCGCGATGATCAACACGAGCGAAGTCCGTATTAACATCGCCACCCAACGCGATCGCGGAGACGACGGGCTCAAGGCCCTGACTCGCACCTTCGACCTCGACTGAGGCCCCTCTAGTTACCGATCTCAGATCGAGATTATTCCTAAACGTTAAGGTATCTCGAACCACCGAATCCTTTTGAGGACCCTCTCCCATGATCGACTGCGAAGCTAAGCCGACCTTGGCCCACCGACTCTGGCCCACCGTACTGATCTTCCTTGGAGTGGGAACCCTGCTCGGATCGGCCTCGGTCCAGGACAAAGCCGAATCGGTCGCCTTGGAGCCGACGGCGCGCTTGGGCGAGGGGCCGGCCCGCGAGAACTCGGGAATCGTCCGGAGCCGACGCGATCCGAACCACTTCTGGATGCAGAACGACTCCGGCGACGCGCCTCGGATCTACCCGGTCCGCCGCGACGGTTCGGTCGTGCCCAGCCGGATCGCGCCCGAGACGCCCGGAGTCCTCATCGTTGGCGCCTTCAACATCGATTGGGAGGACATTGCCCTCGACTCGGCGGGACGCATCATCATTGCGGACTTCGGCAACAACCTCAACAGCCGTCCGTTCCTCACTCTCTACTATGTTGACGAGCCCAAGCCCGACGCCGCCCAGGCGACCCCGTCGCGGATCGTCCGGTACCGCTACCCCGACCAGACCGCGTTCCCCGCCCCGCGCGACGACTTCAACTACGATGCCGAGGCCCTCTTCACCCTCGGCGAACGGGTCTACGTCCTCACCAAGCATCGGAGCGACACCAAGACCAAGCTTTATCGGCTTGATGACGACGGGGAAAACCCCGAGGCGATCCGGACCCTGACCCTGCTCGATACCTTCGACATCCAGGGGCAGGTCACCGCTGCCGATGCGTCCGCCGATCGACGGCGGGTCGCCATCGCCACCTATCAGACGATCTGGCTCTTCGAGAACGATGCGCCCACCGAAGATATCTTCGGCGGACGGATCCGCCGATTCGACTACGAGTCCCAGCAGGTCGAGGCCCTCTGCTTCCTCGACGATGAGACGCTCTTACTGGCCGATGAGGCCCTCGCCGTACTCTACGAAGTCAAGATCGACCAGTTCCGGACCGTCGATTGAGCGAGACGTGTCGATTGTTCCGCTCGACCACACACCCGCAAAGGATGCCGTGATGTCTAACATTTCGCAGAGCCGACGACGATGGATCGAAGGCGTTGCCGGGTTCGGGCTCGGGCTGGGTCTAGGTGCCATCGGAGGACGGGCCATGGCCCTCGAACCGCCCGAGCCCCGCTCCGGCCCTGACGACGAGCTGGCCGCCCCCAACGATCGCGACACCGGGTCGATCGACGCGATCTTGGGTGCGCTCTACCAGGTCATCTCCGGCCCCAAGGGTCAGCCACGCGATTGGGACCGGTTCCGAAGTCTCTTTGTCCCCGAGGCGCGGCTCATCCCCGTTGTGCGTCGACTCGAACTGGCCGACGACCAGCTCCGGTTCCTCACCGTCGAGGACTACATCACCTCGGCCATCCGCGCCTTCGAGAACCAGGCCTTCTACGAGTCCGAGGTCAAAGACGAGCGCAAGGTCGATCGGTTCGGCGGCATCGCCCAGGTCTTCAGCACCTACGAGACCCGGCTCGACCCCGACCAGGAACCGATCGCTCGAGGGATCAACAGCATCCAACTGTTCTGGAATGGCAAGCGTTGGGCGATCGTCAACATCTTCTGGGACGCCGAGCGCCCTGACGAGCCCGAGCCGCCCAACGACAAGCCGTGATGCACCATTCGATATGAACTGGGCCAACTCATGAGGCTGTTTTGGTGTTGTGCTTAGTTGGCCCCAACCACACTGAGCAGGAGTGGTTGGGGACTGCGATGCTTAGCGAGCAGACCCCGGGATCGATGGCTCGAGTCGGCCAACTCCTCGTCCCAACGGTTGGCTCCCTCACTCGGCTCGGCCCCAGGGGCTGGCCCCAAAGCGGCCCAGTCCCCAGCCATCCCAACCCGCGGTCGGTCCCAAAAAGGGCAGAGCCAACGATTGCGCCCTATGAGCCAACTGGGCCTCGAGCATCGAATGCCGAACCGCGAGGCCGATCGTCAGCGCTCCGACGACTCATCGTCCCCGATCGACTCGGATGCCGGAACCACGACGATATGGGCGAACTTCTCGATCGAGACGTTTTCGGGCTGGTCGTCGTATGTCAACACGCAGCGGATCGCCGCCGAGCCGGGTTCGGTCGTGACGAAATCGATGACAGTGTCCCAAGACTCTCCCGCCACGAGTCTCGGTTTCTTCAAGACCCGTTCCTTCTCGTCGTCGGCGCTTCGAGAGATCTCCCGGTCGATTCGATCGCGTTCGGGCTCCGTATTGGGCCGTTTCATATCGAGCAACTGAAGATTGCCGGCGACATCAATCGCGACCCGGAGGTTGCTGCGAGGCATCAGGCTCAGCTCGGGATTCTTCACGACGACCACCAAATTGCCGACACGGCCCGTCTCGACGACCTGAGAAGTTGAGGACCGGTCCGATGCTTCGGTCCAAATCAGCGATGTCTTGAGTTCCAGCATCGAATTGGCCCCGGTCAAGATAGCCGATGGGGTCGCAACGCGATTGAGCGTCTCGGCGATCCGGGCATAGCCGCGCACTTCGAGTGAGATGTCCTGGGCATCACGGGAGTGGGACCGGCTTCGGGGGCTGAAAGTGAACTTAGTGAAGCTCAACTGCCCTGGTTCAAGACGGATCGGATTCATCGTGACAAATAGATCGACGTCTTTGTCATAAGTCCATAGTTCGCGTCCTTTCACTCCGGCTCTCCGACTTCGGCCGGATTCGAGGAAGAACAGTTGGGTTTCCGACGCCTCCAGAGTGTCCGAGCCAGTTGAGCGGATCGTAATCAGCATGTTCTCCAATGGAACATCGCCCTTATTCTGCGACCAGAGCTGGAAACGACGATCCTGGCGGCCATCCTGCGCCAGCCTCCTGGCCGAGATTACGAGTCGTCCGTCGTCCGAGCTTGCTTGGATAAATTGATTGGAAATCAATTCGTGCTTCGTTTCACGAGTTGCTTCTTCATTTGACAATGTTGTCTCGTCCGATTCGCCGACGTCGGCCGACTCCGCGTTCCGATCGTCGGTCTCCTGAGACTCGTCGCGCTCCAGCCTGATTTGTTGCGAACGAAGCTGTAGGACTTCATTATTGGCTGTATCGATCTGCTCCTCTAAGAGCTGAATCTTCGCTTCGAGTTCGTTTTTCGCTTGGACGAGCTTGCGGCTTTCCTCAGCGAGTTCGTCGTCGTTCGATGGAGCTGATGGGAGTGGCGGATCGCTCTCGGGACGTCCCTCTTGAGATTCGGCTCGAACGATCGTTTGGGGGAGGATGGCCGGGTCGGTGACACGGGGAACATCATCCTGGAGCGTGCTGCCGGCCAGGGTGGTTGTCGCAAGGAAAGTCAGCGTCGTGGTCGTCTTGAGTAGCCAGGGGGTCATCAGGGATCCTCCGTGGGGGAGCGTCGCCGTCAACGAGGAGGCGATTCCGAGAGAAACGTCGGGGTGCGTGGTGATCCACGAGGTGGTCCGGGCGACCACCGAGGCCGGCACGGCTTCGGCCAGCATCGAGGCGCGGACGGATCCCAAGCCGACCAGGCCGGACGCCAAGCCGCGTCGAGCCAATCGGTCGCGGAGCCGTTCGCGAGCCCGGGCCTGACGGCTCTTGACCGTCCCGACCGGGACACCGAGCTGCTCCGAGGCCCGCGCGTGGCTGAAGCCCTCCAAGTCGCAGAGCACGACCACCGACCGGAGCGGCTCAGGGAGTCGGCCCAACTCCTCACGGAGCAGGCCGATCGCCTCGGCTCGGCCGGCGATCGTCGACGGGTCCGAAGTCCTGTCGACACCCTCGTGATGGTCGCCCCGCGTCCGCTCGCGACGTCGGCGCTGATCGCGACGCCGACGGGCGGCCAGCGCGACCCGACGGGCCACGCCGTGCAGCCAGGGGCCCAGCGAGCCCGACTCGCTCAGGCGGATCGACCCCGCCCGGCGGGCTAGCACAGCAAAGGTCGCCTGGAAGGCGTCCTCGGCCGTGTCGGCCTCACCCAGCACGCCCCGACACGTGTGCCAGACCAGGTTCCCGTGACGGGTCACAAGGAGCCGGAACGCCTCCTCCAACCCTGCCTTGCGGTCGCGGAACCGCTGCAGGAGCTGGTCGTCGGGCAAGCCCACCGCGCTGGCCGGTCCGAAGATCGCGGCCAGATCCCGCATCACCGAGTTGCTCGAGGAACCGATCATCGCCGACCACGCAGATCACCCGGGATCGCGCGTGCCGGGGATCCCGACACGGCACCATGGCCGATCCGCCGAACGTCGGCGGGCCACTCGGCCATGGTGCCCCCAAGATGCCAGTTATGGGTCGATCGGTTCCCCACTTTCCTGAAAAAACGCGATCGCTCTTTGGATACCAGGAGAACAAAGAATCAAAGGAATCAGCGGTCCTCGAGCTTAGGAACGACGATGATCTGCGCGAGGTCGCGGATCGGCTCACCCTCGGGCTGATCCTCATAGGTCAGGACGCAACGGACCACCGCCGGCCCCGGTTCGCTGACCCGGAAACGGACGACGCTCGACCAGACCTGACCGCTCTTCAACTCCGAAACGGTCGCCGCCAACGTCTCCAGGTTGACAGCGGCATCGGACTCGACGGGCTTACGATTCGCAGAAACAGCTCCGGAACCTCCCCCAAATGCCCCCCCAGATCCTCCACCCATACGACCATACCCGCCCATCCCCATCATTCCCGAGCCGTAATCGAACTTGGTCCTGAAAGACTTGACGTTCGACTCGACCTCCAACGGCGTCAGGCCCCCAACGACGGTCGTGACGACTCGGAGTCGCCGCTTCGGCGTAGAAGCGCGGTTCTGCACCTCGATCTTGAGTGTCGCCTCCCCACCCTCAACAGCGAGTCGCGCCGCCCTGGGAGGCCCTCCCGAACCCATCATGGTGGCCGTGGAATATTCGACCGGCCCTCCCTCGTCGTTAGGGAATTCCATGGCCCGATCGGAGATGCCGCGACTCAATCTGATTTTCAGGTCGGGCGCGACGTCACGACCGTTGATCGTGAGGGGAGGGGTCGCCACCGTCTCCAAGGTCTCGCCAATCACACCATAGCCGCGGACTTCGAACCCGACGGACTCGGGGTTGAACGATATGTAGCCTCCATCATGCACCGTCTTAAGCTCGATCAGTTGCACGCGCGACTCACCGGATGGAATCCGGAGCGAATTCATGAGCGAGTAGGTGTGCAAGTCTTGATCGTACTCCCACCCAATCAGTCCGGCTGAACCCGGCTGAACCAGTGAAAAAACAGGACCCATCGGCGAGCGAATCGTCAACACCACATCTTCCAGAGTCTCCTCACCATTGTTCAGGACGAAAATCGCCCAGGACATCCGGGGATACTGTGGTCCCAAGTCGTTGGTCAGGGTCAATTTCAAGCGACCATCGTCCGAGGTCGCCTCGAGGGTCGTCATCGTCTTCGTCGTGTTGGAGACATCTGTGCCAAGCCCGAACCTCCCTCCGGCTTCGGGGAAAGCGAACCCCGATCCGCCAGGCGCTCCGGACATACCGAATTGGCCGCCAGTGGGTCCGCCACCCAGGTCCCCGGCGAAGCCACCTTCGCCTCCATCCCCGGCGAAGCCACCTCCACCTAGACCTCCGGGGGGCCGGCTCTGAGCTTTCATGGACTGCTCGAGCGATTCGACGAGCGAACGGAGGTCAGCGATCTCCTGGCGAAGCTGGCGGTTCTGCTCGGCAAGCTCCCGGCGTGAAGGTACGGTGTCTTGGGTCGGTTCGGGGAGCACCGACGCTGAGGCAGTCACGGGGCGTTCGTCAACGGGCTCGGTGACCACCATCGTGACGACGGGGCTGCCAGCAGGATCGCGGGACGTGCTCCCGGCCAGGGTGGTCGACATCAAGAGCGTGCAGGTGACGAAGGTCTTGATCGTCCAGGGGGTCATGATCGATCCTTGGTCTGCGAGGACGGCCACGGTCGCCGGGACAGTGACCAGGGTGTTGGTGGTGGACAACGAGTGCCAGGTGATCTGAGCGGTCCTCGCGATCAGTGATGCGGGGACGGCCTTGGAGAGGGTCGTGGCGCGGATGGTTTCGAGGGCGGCCAGGGCGGGTCCCAGGCCGCGTCGGACGAGGCGATCGCGGAGCCGATCACGGGCGCGGGCCTGCCGACTCTTGACGGTCCCGAGCGAGACCTTGAGCCGGCCGGAGGCCTCGCGATGGCTGAGCCCCTGCAGGTCGCAGAGGACGACCACATCGCGGAGCCGATCGGGCAGGCGTGCGACCTCCTCGTGGATGATCCGGGTCGACTCGTCGCGGGCCAGGTCAGTCGCCGGATCGTCGGAGCACGCGTGCCCTCCCTCGGCTCGAGCCCGCTCGGACCGCGAAGTCTCTCGGCGCTGACGGCGGATCCGACGTCGGTGCGCATCGGAGGCGACCCGGCGCGCGACGCCGTGCAGCCAAGGGCCCAGCGAGCCTGATTCGCCGACCCGGATGCTCCCCGCGCGTCGAGCCAGGATCAGAAAGGCCGCCTGGAACGCATCGTCGGCCTCGTGGGCGTCGCCCAGCACACCCCGACATGTCTGCCAGACCATCGCTCCATGCCGGCGCAGGAGGAGACCGAAGGCCCGGGAGGCCGTCGCGTCTTGGGCCCGGACCCGCTCCAAGAGCTGGTCGTCGGCCAACCCGATGAGCCCTTGGTGGTTGAAGATGACGTCGAGCCCGTCCAAGACCGAGCCCGTTGTCGCGTTGACCATTGTCGACGAGCCTCTCGGGACAAACGCGCGCAGGGGAACAAAGGGGAGGCCGAGCCGGTTGACACGAAGACGGGCGAACCGACCGCCGAGCAGCGGTGTCCGAGCCTTCGATGCTCGGACCCGGAGTAGATGGGCGTTGCGAGGCGATCGGTTCCCCAGAATCGCCGATTAATCTCGAGCCATTTCCAGAGCGACGGGAGCCTCGGATGTCCCCCCTCGTCACGGACCGCTTGGAACTGATCCCCCGCCGACCTCGTGATGCTTGACGCCGAGTTGGCCGACTACAAAGCTCAGGGGCATCAGGGAGGATACCCCAACCTGGGACGGATTCTGAACGCCGAGATCCCAGACAGTTGGCCCCCGGAATTGTATGACGATCGCGCCATCGGCTTCGTCCGCGATCGGCTGGCCGACGACCCTCATGAGGTCGCTTGGTTCTCATATTATGCCATCGAGATTCGGAGCGGTGGCAAGCGCGACTCCCGAAAGCGACAGGCCGTTGGGATGGTCGGATTCAAAGGATATCCCGACGCGTCTGGCACGGTCGAGGTGGGTTATTCGATCGTGCCCGAAGCGCGTGATCGTGGCTTGGCCACGGAGGCCATCCGCGCACTCATCGGGTTCGCCCAACGCGATTATCGCGTCTGCCGGATCATCGCCGAGACACTACCCCACCTCCACGCGTCGATCCGCGTCCTCGAAAAACTCGGCTTTCGAACTACCCCCGAATCGTCCGAGCCCGGCGTGGTTCGGTACCAGCTCGAACCCACGACTGGGACGACTCAGTAACTGTCGACTGTTCTGCGACGAGCTGTCAGGGGAATCGATGCCGTCCGTTGCGGGCGGCGCGGAGCGCCTCGTGGGTGTCGAGGGCGGTTCCGGGATCCCCTTGCTCGTCCATCCAGCGCTCGAGTTCGTCGGCCAGGCGTGCTTTCACTTCGGCGTGGTCCGGATCGTCGGCAAGGTTGTTCATCTCATAGGGATCGACCGACGTCTCGAAGAGCTGCTCGGCGGGCCGGCTCATGTAGCGCTTGACCAAGCGGTAGGTTCGTGGGTTGTTCCAGGAATCGCGGACCCAGGTGGCCCAGTAGGGGTTGTTCAGGCGACCCTCGTCGTTCCAGCCCATCAAGTGCTTTTCGATGTAGAGTTCGTCGGGGGTCAGGTTCCGGATATAGCGGAACCGCCCGTCGGAGATGGTCCGAATCGGATACGCGGGACCTTCGGGCAGGTTGTTCAGCATCCCGTAGACGTAGTCGCAATGATCGTTAGTGCGGCCTTCCAACACGTCAAGCATGCTCCGGCCATCGAAGCTGAGGGCATTGGGATCGCCGCCGGCCAGGTCGACAAGCGTGGGGGCGATGTCGGCGTATTGGACAAAAGCGTCGGTCCGTCGACCCGACTCGATCCGCCCGGGCCATCGGGCGATCAGCGCGGTGTGCAGGCCGGTGTCGAAGCAGGTCCACTTGTTGCCGGGGAACTGCGAGCCCTGCTCGGAGGTGAACAACACGAGCGTCCGGTCCGCTTGCCCGGACTGTTCGAGCGCTTCCAGAATGACGCCAACTTGGGCGTCCATGTAGGTAATCTCGGCCAGGTAGTGGGCGAAGTCGCTCCGGGTCCGTTTGTTGTCGGCGATGTTGGCGGGCAACCGGAGCGATTCGATCGGATAGGCCGAGGCGTCACCCATGACCCAGGGCACATGCGGCTCGACCAACGCGACGACGAGGCAGAAGGGCTGATCATCGTTGTCGGTTAGGAACTGCCGGGTCGGTTCGAGGTCATGGGGGCGGGTGGGATCGCGCGTGCAGTAGGGCTCGAATCCGCCGACCGGCTCGAACGGGAACGCCGAGTCGGGCTTGACGTGCACCTTGCCGGCCAGACCCACACGATAGCCGAGCGCCCCCAGGTGATGAGGCAGGCTCCGGACGTCGGGTCGGCTGGCGGAGTGGTTCCAGGTGCAACCGTTGCTCAACGGGTAGAGCCCGGTGAACAGCTCAGCGCGACACGGTTGGCAGATCGCCTCGCCCAGATAGGCCCGGTCGAACGTCAAGCCTTCCGAGGCCAGCCGGTCGATGTGCGGCGTCCTCGCGTTGGCCCCGCCGTAGAGCGGCAGATCGTTATACGTGCAATCATCGGCCATGATGATCAGCACGTTCGGCGCTCCGGACTCCGACGTCCGATCCGAGCCATACACCTCCGATCGAGCACCCCACATCGTGAGAAACAAGGCGACCGCAGCGATCGCGCGCACGGTAATTCTTCGAGTGTTCCTGGTGCCCATCACCCAACCCTCTCGTGTGGCCAACCCAAAGGTGCGATCAAGCGAGCTGTCGAGGCTACCAAGCCCAAGCCTGCGTGGAAACCGATCGTTCGAGAAGTCCGACGATGGCTACGGATCGGTATCCCGCGTGTGGGGTCGTCGCCGATCACCTGGCTTTGCGGTCGTCATCGAGAGGGAGATTGGTCGGGTCGTCGCGGTTCGGATCGGAGGGCGGTGTCGAGTCGGTTGGCTCGAGGTCGCCAGCCTCGAAGGCCGATCGGGCCTTGGTCGTCGATGTACGGGGATGGAACGATGACCGGTTGCCCGGCTCGTCCTGAGAAGGGGGCTGGCGATCTGTCGATCCCATTTCGCGAACGTTGATCGGCCGACCGTATGAGACGACTCGCCAGGCGTATTCGAGCGGCCCGTATCGATAGTGAATCATCCACAAAGTGCTGAGTGCCACCTGCACGGCGTAAATGACGAGGGCTAAGACCGTCGCGGCAAGCGGACCAACCCGGCCATGGAGGCCGAGGCCGTAACTGTAGAAGATCGTTGTGCAGACGACGGTCTGCAGGATGTAGTTGGTCAGCGGCATCCGCCCGACGGCCGCCAGGGGGCGGAGTCGTCGATGTCCGGCCTCGCCCTGGCAGAGCAGCGCGATACCGCCGACATAGGCTGCAGCGAGACCTAACCGGTTGAGGATAAAGGCCAGTCCGACAAGGACGCGGAAGGGCGTGACGATCGAGCGGTCGATGGACCCGATGCCGGTCGCGAAGATCACGCCGCAGGCGACTCCCAACAGCAGGCCGCCGATGACCAGGCGACGAAAGGTGGCAGCGTGTCGGCCAGCGTTCTGGAACAGGCCGCGTCGGCTGGCGACATACCCAAGGAGCATCGTCCCGCCGTAGGTGCAGAGGCTCCACCAGTAGGCCGACTCCTCAAGGTGGGTCCGGATCAGCTCCTGCCATCGGTAGGCGACCTGCTCCCCGTAGCTCCCCTGCTCGAAGAGCCGCGCCTGCTCGGCAGCCCGGGTGGCGGGGTCGATGTCCGCCAGGGCGGGCATCAGTTCGAACATCAAGGCGAGGTAGCGGTGGGCCAGCTCCCCGGTCAGCAGGAGGCACGCGCCGACGAGGAGGACCGGGTCTGGGAGGCGGGACCACCGGACCAGGAGCAAAACGAGGCCGAGGATCGCGTAGGAGTGCAGGATGTCGCCGGTCCAGAGGAGAATGTAGTGGGCGATCCCAAAGAGGAACAGCGAGGCGATCCGGCGAGAGTAGACCACGAGCCCGCCACCAAGGGTGCCGGCCCGTTCCATCTGGATGGCGAAGCCGACGCCGAAAAGGAACGAGAAGATTGCGTTGAACTTGCCCACAACGAGGGATTGGATCAGCCAGTCCGTCGCCCGGTCATACCCGCCCGGGAAGAGATCCAGCCCAGCGCTCACCGCCGCCCAGGGCTGGCTGAACGCCGGCATGTTGGCGATGAGGATTCCCAACAGAGCGAAGCCGCGAAGGACGTCGAGCGAGACGATCCGGCCCTCGGGAGGAACCGGTGACGTGCGATCCGAGGCAGCGGAGCGATTATCGTCGTGTCCATCCGCCATGGCTAGCCCCTCCGAGGATCCTGATCGTCACGGCGCTCCCATCGATCTCCGGGCGACACGCCCGGGGATCAACCGAGACCACCAGGTGGAAAGAGCCGACCATCCCAGCCAAGTTCCCGATCATTATCGTTGTCCATTTCCCAGGCCTGACCCTCGGCCAGCTCTCGGGATGGCTGGGACAAGGACGGAGGGATGCGGTCAGGAGCCTCAGGACGCCGTACGATCGACCCAGAGACCAGCCTTGAATGGGGAGAAGCGGATTCGTGGCGATCCAGCACGCGATGGGGCAGGTCGAACTCGATGACGACGATCCCGTCCCTGCCGTTTCCGATGCCGATCAGGATGAACCGGACGTTCGGACCGTGGATTGTGTGGACATCCTATCGTCTGAGTCTTCATTTCGGTGCCCGATTGCGGCGAGTTGCCGATGAGCTCACGATGGCCGTCCTGGCGCAAGCCGACTAAGTTAACCAGCAACCCTTTCGGACGGAACCGAGGGCTGAGAAACCGCGATCGCATGATTCCCAAGCAGTTAGACTCTTGGTCCGATCACCAGGCCTTGCGGTCATCATCAGGGGGGAGATCGGCCGGTGGTCGGGCGGCGTCGCGTGTGCGTCGGGCCTGGTCGATGGCTTCGAGGGCGCGATCGAGTTGTTGGTCGGGGCTCAGGTCGCTGTTAAGATCGGGGTCGGTCGGGTCGTCGCGGTTCGGATTGGAGGGCGGTGTCGAGTCGGTCGGTTCGAGGTCGCCAGCACCTGGGGTCTGGTCCTCGTTGGTCGACTCGTCTCCCGGTTCGTCGGAAGGATCGGCAAAATTCGGATCGTTGCTGGGTAGGTCACTTCCGGATTTGTCATCAGGCGGTAACGGTTGCGCGTTCATCCGTTGGAGGACGAAGTCGCGGTTGATCCGGGCGTCCCGGCGGATCGGTTCGAGATCCGGTCGCTCTTCGGCCCAGAGGAGGCAGCGGTCGTACCAATCGAGCGCATCGGGATCGCGTCCGAGCGCGGCTAGGGTGTTGCCTAGGGCGTATGCGATCCGGATCCGTAGCGCAAAGTCGTTCGGATCGGTTTGATCGAGGGCCTCTCGGTAGAGCGCGTCGGTTTCCTCGAAGCGACCGAGTTGGAACAAGGTGGCTGCGAGGTTGTAGCGTGCCGTCGGGTGATCGGGATGCCCCTCGAGGATTGTGGCGAACCGGCGCCTTGCCGCCTCGAAGTCGCCGGCTTCAAATGCCGATCGGGCCTTGATCGTCGACGCGCGGGGATCGAACGATGACCGATCGCCCGGCTCATCCGGAGTCGGGGGGAGGGACGATCCGGGCAGGACGATGACGAAGAGGATCGTCAGGCTCGGGGCGACGATCCGGAACCGGAGCGTTCCGAGGATGAGGCAGAACAAAGCAAGCAGGAGTGGGACACCGAACCGCTCGATCTGTCGAGTCGGCCGACGCGACGCACGTCGACGCTCGGCCTCAGGCTCGATTCGGTCGACGAACAGGGCTCCCAGGTCGGTCGTGGCCAGGCCGAGTGGGATGTAGGTCCCGTCGGTCGCCTCGGCCCATGTTCGGAGCCAGCGATCGACCCGGCGCGTGAGCACCTCCTCGCCCTGATATCGCAACGTGGGAGGGTCCTCTGTCGGTAACGGGATCGGTCGGCCCGCGTCGAGATCGCCGATCCCGATGGCATGAATAATCACCCCTCGCCGGTTCAGTTGCGCTCGGCGCTCTGGATCGGCAACGCGTCCGGCGTGCGCTTCGCCATCGGAGAGCACGAGGATGGTCCGCCGACCGGCGACGTCATCATCCGGGTTATCAGCATCGGGATCGTCCTCGACGCCGAAGAGGCGGTCGGCCCGTTCGATGGCTGTGTCGAGATTGGTGCCGCCCGGCTCGATCTCGCCGGCTTGGAGCCGCTCGAGGATCTCCAGGGCGGCGCCGAGGTTCGTGGTCAATGGGCAACGGACCCGCGCCGAGCCGGCGAAGGCGACCAGGCCGATCCGAGTGGCCGGATCACGCCCCAATCTGAGGATGAGGTCGGACGCCAGGGACTTGGCACGGCCGAGCCGATCGGGGACCATGTCGCGCGCCGACATGCTCCGGCTCACGTCGATGGCCAGCACGACATCACGCCCTAACGAAGGTTGGTCTTCGTCGAAGCGTCCCCAGCGTGGCTGGGCCAGGCCGAGTACCAGCAACGCCCAGACCAGACCGTACCAGACCAGGCCCACGCTCGGTGGACGTCCCCAACGACCCAACGACGACCAGTCGGACCGTCGACGACGCTCCGAGACGATCAACACAACGATCAGGACTGGCGACGCCGCGAACAACCAGAGCCATTCCGGATGAGCGAACATTAAATGTGACCAATTTACGGGATTTTACGAAGGATTGTTGCGGCGAGGATCCGGTCGAGCGTCAGCAAGGCCAGCGCAAGGAGGACCCAGGAGTGGAATCGCTCGTCGTAGCGGGTCCGGACGATGTCCTCGATCTGACTGCGCTGAAGGACGTCCAATGCGTCGAAGACATCGCGGAGCGCATCGCGATCCTCAGCGCGGAAAGCTTGACCGCCGCCAAGCCGGGCCAAGCGGTCGAGCAGACCGACATCGGGACCCCCTTGATCATCGAGGACGACCTCGAGCCCTTCGGAACCGGGCAAGGTTTGTCGGATCGGACCGGGCCGACCCAGGGCGATGGTATGAAGGACGACGTCGAGCTGTCGGGCCAGTCGTGCCGCGTCGGTCGGAGCGATGACCTCGCGACCCCCCGGCGGTTCGTGACGGCCATCGGTGAGCAGGACGAGGACCCGCTGGTCGGTCTCGACGTCACGCAGGGCACGGAGTCCGGAGACGATCGCGGCGCCCAAGTCGGTCCCCGACTCGTCGGCGCCGGCTGGCTCGATCACCCCGGCGACCTCGATGAGCAGGTCGTGGTCGAGCGTCGGCGGCCAGCGGATCTCGGGCAAGTCGGCGAAGGCGATCAAGCCGAGCAGGTCGTCAGGGCGTCCCTCAATGAACTGGATCAAGGTTTGCTGGGCGGCCTCGAGCCTCGTTGTCGGCGCGTCGGAGTCGAAACCCGCGAAGTCCGGCGTCGCCATGCTACGGCTCCGGTCCAAGGCCACCACGATCGACACACCGCGCGATCGGATCCGCGTGATGCCGGCGACCCCTTGAGGACGTGCCATGGCCGTGGCGATGGCGGCGATCATCAAGGCTCGGATCAGCCAAGGCAGCGCCCAACGCCAGCGGGCGCGGAGCCGGGGTGGAAGGCCGTCCAGGGCCGGCCAGCGGAGTCGACGAGGGCTCCGGAGCCAATCCAACAGCCAAGGGAGCGGGATCAAAGCCAGCAAGACGAACCAGAACGGTTCGGCCCAGCGGATTTCCGAGGCATCGATCGGGTTCAACGTTAGAGTTCCTTCCCGGAGATCGATCGCGTCAACGGGTCGAGGTCCGTTCCGGTCGCAGCGCGTCTCGGGCGGCCAGGGCGCGGAGCAGGGCCTGTTCGGGATCGACGTCGAGCACGGTCAGGTGACCCATCTTGCGGCCCGGTCGCGGCTCCCGCTTACCATACAGGTGCAGCATCGCGGCCGGCTCGACTCGGAGCGCCTCGGTCCATCGCGGTTCGCCCCTTTCCCAGAGGTCGCCGAGCAGGTTGACCATCGCCGCCGGCGAGACCAAGCGAGTCGGCCCCAAAGGTAGCCCCGCCAGGGCGCGAACCTGCTGTTCGAACTGACTGGTCGTGGCTGCCTCGATGGTAGCGTGCCCCGAGTTGTGCGGTCTCGGCGCGATTTCGTTGACCCGCAAGGTCCCTCCGTCGTCCAAGAACATCTCCACGGTCAGGACTCCGACCGTCTCCAGCCCCTGGGCAACCTCCAAGGCGATCCTCTGCGCCTCCTGGATCAGGATCGGCCCAATAGGTGCTGGAATCACGGTGGTATCGAGGATGTGATTGCGGTGGTCGTTCAGGCAGACCGGATAAGTAACCGTTTGGCCGTCCTGGCTCCGCGCTACCACGACCGAGACCTCGGCGGCGAATCGGACGACGGCCTCGGCGACGCATTCGGGTCGGCCCAGACTCGACCAGGCATCGTGGACCTGATCCGATTGCTCGACGCGAATTTGCCCTTTTCCATCGTAACCACTGTCGGCTGTCTTAAGGATCAGAGGAACACCGATCCGACGGACGGCGCGTTCGAGATCTTCGGTCGAGCGGACTGCGGCCCAGGCGGGCAAGGGGAGTCCAAGTCGATCGAGGAACCGCTTCTCGAGGATCCGGTTCTGGGCGATCCGGACGGTCCGCCAACGAGCTTGGCGTTATGGCGTCGAGCGGGACCGC